>JANRII010000003.1:0-33078 GCA_033765135.1 Pseudanabaenaceae cyanobacterium bins.39 | reverse complement strand
CAAATCGGTAAACCCACAGGCGAACTAGATACCATGATTGCTGCTATAGCACGATCGCGTCATGATCGAGTAGTTACGAATAACACAAAGGATTTTATTAATATTTCTGGTCTAGTTTTGGAAAATTGGATCGTTTAGCGATCGCCGATCGCCACTTATTCTAAATCATAATTTAGGGTTAGCACTATGCGGTAGCTAATCGAGTGAAAATACTATTCTCAGAACGTGCTTGGGAAGATTATCTTTACTGGCAACAAATTTAAAGATAACGTGATTTTGAGACTATGGTTATCGATAGGGTTAATATAGTTAATGGTTTGAAAGCCTTATTGATGTTAAGCACAAAACTATGTCAGATTCTCAGAAATACTATTTTGTCGCCGCTAGTCGTAAATATCTTTGTGAAGATGAGGGAAAGCCATTGGGTGAGACCCTTTCAGAACGTCGCCGCAACTTTGAGGCAAGGGGCAAGGAAATTAATTTCTGGTTAATTGAGCAACCTGCTTTTTTGGAGTTGCCAGAATTGGCGGCAGTAAAGCGACAGATTCCGCAACCTGCGGCGGCGATCGTGACTACGGATGTGAATACGATGCGTTGGTTGAAGTTGCGTCTTGAGTTTGTCGTGACTGGAGAGTTTCAAACAAGTGCGGCTCTGCCTGATCCTTTGGCTTCTTTGGCGATCGCTTAGGACGGATTTGGCGATTACAAAAGCAATATCTAGATTTGTTTTTTGATCGGCTATCCTACGTTTATTTAACAAAACTGTGTTCAAAATATTTGGATCGCGTGACTTAGCTAGTAATTGTCCGATTCGGTTAGGGCTGGGAGGAGATCACGGCTTGGGCTTTCGGGCGATGGTTCGCAATTTGCATAGACCTCAAGCCTACTATCGCGATCGCCACCTGTATCAACCACCCCAACAGCTTGAAGTCTCAATATGGTTAGGAACTCAGACCATACAGCCTGTCCTCATTCAGAGTTGGTCGATTCAGAAAGCGGGCAATCAACTTACTGAATGTGAAGATGCTTGGGCCTATGGCGATCGCCTTGGAGGAATTGCCATCGCCGATGGAGCCACCGAATCTTCCTTTGCCAAGGAATGGGCGCAGCTATTGGTCAGCCGTTTTGTGCAAGATTTGCCCAACGGGGAGCAGGTGACAGCTTGGATTCAAGCTTTGCAGGTGGATTGGTTGCGGTGGTTATCTCATCAGGAGTTGGCATGGTTTGCCAAGCGCAAGGCGGCGGCAGGAGCCTTTGCCACATTTTTGGGGTTGCGATTTAGCCAACAGGAAGATCAGGCAATCGGCTGGAGAGCGATCGCCGTGGGAGATGCCTGTTTGTTTGTGGTGCGCGATCGCCAACTCAATTTAGCTTTTCCAAAAACATCGAGCCTCGGTTTTAACAACACCCCCGCACTACTCGGAACCCATCGAAATACCAATCCAGACTATTTTCTCAAGGTACAGGGCAAGGCTCAAGTTGGCGATCGCTTTTACTTAGCAACCGATGCGATTTCCTGCTGGATTTGGCGACAGATCGAAGATCAGCAAGATCCTTGGGTACACTTAGAGCAGCTTAATTCACAGATCCAATTTGCTGATTGGATTACAGATCTGCGCGATCGCGGTGCAATTGTGAATGACGATACGACTCTACTTTGTATTGAGATGCAAGGTGCATCTGTTGCTGGTAAGTGATGACAAACATTCAGACATGGCCCCTCAATATTGACTTTACGATCGCGGTGCAAAATCCGCAGCTTTGCTTCGCTGATCCCGATTTGAAGGCATCCCAGACAAGCAAAAATTCACGCGGACGGGTTTTATTGTGGTCAGGCAACTTTGCCACCGTCTATAAACTGATCCAAGGCGATCGGGCATGGGCGGTACGTTGCTTTACACGTATTCCTCAAGCTGATGTGCAGAAGCGCTATCAACTCATCAGCGACTATTTAAGCCAGCACCCGATTCCCTACCTAGTCGATTTTGAATTTTTAGCACAGGGAATTTTGGTCAAGGGAGAATGGTATCCCATCCTCAAGATGGACTGGGTAAATGGGACAGAACTCGATCGCTATATTGGCGAATATATTGACGATTCACAGGTATTACTCCGCCTTGAGCGACAATTGCAACAACTAAAGACCGATTTGCAAAGGGCAGGCATTGCTCACGGGGATTTGCAACATGGCAACATTATGGTTGATGACGAAGGGGAACTAAAACTAGTCGACTATGACGGTATGTATGTACCTGCCCTGCATGGCTCCCCCCCCTTAGAAGTGGGACATCCCAACTATCAGCCCCCGCATCGATCGCTTGATGACTTTGGCGATCACCTTGATGACTTTTCATTTACCGTAATTTCCCTATCTCTCCGCGCCCTCGCCAATCAACCCGATCTTTGGCAAAGCTTCCATGAAGATAACAAAAACTTGATTTTTCGGCAAAATGACTTCCAAGAGCCAGAGTCATCCCCTGTATTTCAATCGATCGCCAATATTCCTGATGACCAGACCCGCGAACTGTGCGGTCAGCTTATGCGGCAATGTCAACCGCCCGAAATTACCACTTCGCCATCTGCAAAACAGCCAACTATACCTCAGTTAGCCAAGTTGCCCAATTATTCCAAGCCGCTTGTGGCGATCGCCATTGTTATCTTGGGGTTTGCGATCGTCAGTCGCGATCGCTTCATCACCCCACCGCAAGTTGCCAAAACTCCCCCTCCCCCTCAACTCACGCAACCACCAACTCCGCCTAGCCCCACTATTACTACTGCTCCTAGAGCAACCCTAACGACCCTAAGCGTTACCGATCTGCTTGCTCGTTATAACAATGGACAGAGAGATTTTCGTAATGTGCAGATTACGGGGACTGAGGGGGAGAGCTTGCAAGGGAAAGATCTCAGTAATATCAACCTCAGTGGTGCAGCGATCGAAAAACTAGATTTGCGACAAATCGTGCTTAAAAATGCCAACCTCACTGGGATCAAAATCCTACGCGCCGACCTACGCGGAGCAGATTTGAGCAAAGCAAACTTGATAGATGCCAACCTGACCGCCTCTAGCCTTGCCCAATCGAATCTGACAGAGGCAAATCTCCTCAGAATTAATCTCAGTCAAACTAAGCTTGATGGTGCAAATTTGCAACGCACAGAACTAACGCGCTCTAACCTTGCCGAAGCGGATCTCAGTAATACCAATCTCACAGGTGCAAACCTCACCCTCGCTAATCTTTATAAAGCCAATTTGACTAGGGCAAACCTAAGTGTTGCGATTCTGGCGGCAGCTAACCTCAAAGAAGCCCTGCTCGATGAAGCCGACTTAACAGCCGCCGATTTGCGATCAGCTAATCTAGAGCTTACGAATTTAACTAACGCTAACCTTTCTCGCGGCAACCTCATCAACACCAGATTAGCCTTTAATGAATTTACAGGTACAAATTTTAGCGGCGCAAATTTCCGCCAAGCCAAAATTGAAAATATTGGCAGTATCGAGTCTGCTGATTTTAGTGATGTCCTGAATTTAGCAACCAATACCCGCAAATATCTTTGTTCTCTCGCCTCTGGGAATGTGCCTGCCATAGGGATTTCCACCAAAGCCACCCTTAACTGTGGAACCTTAGACTAACTGCCTTTAATTGCCTTTAATTGGTATTTATTGCCATTTTTGATCGCAAAAAATCATAGGATGTGGTAAAGTCTGAGCCAAAAAATTGCGAAAAGAAATTGCTAAAAATAGTTGCTCAAAATGGTTCCAAAAAAATGTCTCAAGTTCAGCAAGTTAAGCCAGTAATCGCTCAGTTTTGGTCATCGACCCTTTCCACGCTCCTATTGACAGGAATAATAGTTGGTAATGGCACTAACTGCGCTCAAGCAGAAAGCAAGATGCGCTCAGGTATGCAGTCCAATAGTCAGCTTCATCAGGATCAACCCATAGCACTTACAAACAGTAGTGATAGTCGGATTAGTGCCACTTTGATAGACAGACGGGGAAGGCTATGGATTGGCACATGGCAAGGATTATTACAGATTGATCCCAAAACTAACCAAGCGATCGCTAGTATTGCTCTGCCTAGCCCCATTGTCACAGCATTACTTGAAGATCAACGCGGTTACTTTTGGATTGGCACAACCTCTGGTCTGTATCAAATTGACTCTAGCTCAGGCAAAATCGCCAATATGCCTCTGCAACTATCCTCAAGTCGTATTCTGAGCCTCGCGATGGATCGGGCAGGCTTTATTTGGGTGGGGACAGATCAAGGTTTGACCCGTCTTAGCCCCTTTAATGCGGAAACCTATGCAAGGATGCCGAACTTAGAAGGTACTGCCGCTAACGTTTTGCAGCTAGATCATGCAGGCAATCTCTGGGTGGGTACTTTAAATGGACTCTTGAAGATCAATCCTGGTACTGCTCAAATTCTGGCGAGGATTCCCTTTGTATCAGGGCAAATCGTGCAAGCGATCGCGATCGATCCATCGGGCAAAATTTGGGCTGGCACTCCGCGCAATGTGATTGAGATTGATCCCAAGACCAATAAGGCCACCGCTAGAATCAATGCGGTGACTGGGCGCGATATTTTGGCGCTTGCCTCCGATAAAAATGGTGAACTTTGGGTGGGTATGCGTGATGGACTTGTGTTGGCAAACACCTATAATGGAGCAATTACAGCCAATATATTTAACTTGCCGAGCAGTGCCGTAGTTAATCTATTGATTCGCGATCGCCAAGTATGGATAGGTACAGAAGCAGGACTTGGCAAAATTATTGCCCCTCTCAAAAAGCCTAACCTTCCCAATGCTATGGCAACTGTAATTTACAGCAAACCCAACTGATGCTCAAATTCCCCATAGCCTAACTAATGGAACCCCTACTCAGACAGCTATCGGAAATATTTAATACGCAAGTTTTAGATATCGGTGGTACTAAATTTTCGCTCGCAACGATTTTAACGTTAACCGCAACTCTGTTTTTAGCGTTCTTTATTTCTAAGTTAGTTAGCGAAATTATCCAGAGGGTTCTGCTTGAGAAGTTAAAGATTAATCGTGGTTTGCAAGCTGCGGTCACGGTATTTATCAGATATTTTCTGATCACCTTAAGCAGTGTCATTATTTTACAAACGGCAGGCATCAATCTCAGTTCCTTAGCAGTATTGGCGGGAGTGATTGGTATTGGCATTGGCTTTGGTTTACAAAATATTGCCAGCAATTTTATTAGTGGCTTGGTTTTGCTTTTTGAGCAAACGATTAAGGTTGGCGACTATATCGAAATTGGACAACTAAAAGGCACAATCGAAAAAATCTCGATTCGTTCCACGATTCTCCGTACCGATGATGCGCTATATGTGATTGTGCCTAATCAGCGCTTTTTAGAAAATGATACGGTCAATTGGAGTTATGAAGGTCATACATGCCGTATTCATATTCCTGTGAGCGTGGCCTATGATACGGATCTGTTAGTACTGACGGAGGCTTTGCTCACTGCGGCTCGTCATGAGCCGAGGGTACTCGCCGATCCGAGTCCAGAGGTTTGGTTTAACAAATTTGGTGATCATTCCCTTGATTTTGAATTATTGGTCTGGATTGATGAACCCGATGCTAATGAGCCAATTCGCAGTGCTTTAAATTTTCGGATTGCTTACGAATTGCGCCAGAGAAATATAGTTGTCCCCTATCCGATCCGTGAGCTAATCTTCCAAAATCCTGAAGTGATCCAACAGCTTGCCAGCAAGACAGTCACTCAAGATGCAGACATTACTGATGTGGGTAGTAAGCCTGAAGTAGCTAACCGAGCGATCACTCCACTCAAAAGAACTAAGGAAATTAGAACTTTGCATGATTTGCTGCGGCGCATTTCTTATTTTGAGAGATGTACTGAGATTGAGCTATTTGCCTTGATTGCGCGGGGATATCGTCAGCACTACGGACTTGATCAATTGATCTGTCGGGAAGGTGAACCCAGTGAGGAGTTCTTTATTATTTTGTCTGGTGTGGTGGAGGTTTTTTCGGAGAAAAATAATCAAGCGATCGCCACCCTCACTGAGGGAGAATTTTTTGGAGAGATTTCGCTATTAACGGGGACACCGCGTACGGCTAGTGTGCGTTCGCTGACGGCGGATACGTCTCTGTTTGTAGTGGAAAGGCGGCAATTGCAAAAACTTTTGAGTGAGCATAAGGAATTGGGTGAGCAGATTGCTTTAAAGCTGTCAGAACGCCAACAGGTGTTGGTCAATTTGGGACTGCTCAATGAGGAGGAGTTGCAAAAGGCTCAATACGCTGCTCTTACATGGGTACGCGATCGGCTCAACAATCTATTTGGTATTAATCTGGGGCGCAATAGTTGATTAACATGAGATAGCGATCGCTTATCAAATCTTGAATAGAAACAGACAATCTCATACCAATTTAAAAGTGATTTTTAATTGGGAAGACCTGATGCAAAAATTTGATCAGCAGTGAGGTTTAGCTCAGGGAAAATTTGCGAAATGATGCGATCGCTATTTTGGAATTTATTAATTTGATATTCTCCATCCACCAAATTACAAACTGAAATAGTTGGCTGTTTAGGATTACCAATAAAGCTCCGTCCGCCCAATGCTGCATAGTCAATAATCCAATATTCAGCGATGCCCATCTCTTCATAATCGGCAAATTTCAAATAATAATCATCGCGCCAATTAGTAGATACAATTTCGATCGCTAAAGGTATAGACTCACCCTGACTAAGAACCGATTCTTTTTTCCATCGCGTCTCATTAGGCAGGTTGGCACGATTTACCACCAATATATCTGGAAAATATCCAGAGTCTTTGCCTTCGGGTCTAACTATAACTTGATTAGGAATACCGTATGGTAGTCCCAATCGTTTGATTTCAATGGGAATTTCTACACCCAAAAAGCTTTTAAGTTCTTCGTGGTCTCCAACTGGTTGAGCCATTTCAATAATATTTCCGTTATGTAGTTCGTAACGCACGCCAGAATTTTCAGGAAGAAATTCCACAAATTCGTCAAAGGTTGTAACTTTGGGTAAGGCTTGAATCATCATGGCTGGTGTGGCTTGCTGACGACAAAAATGGTTGTTGCTCCCTTCCTATCTTATCATCTCCAACTCTATTCGCTTTTACGTCAACAAAAATAAGGAGCGCTACATTTCATTAACGCACTCTACCAGATCGGCGATCGCCCTTCATTTTTAATTGACTATGCTATGAAAGTAGAATTTCAGACTAACCGTCTAGTTGAGCCACCGATATCAATCTTCAGCTTTTACAGATATCACTTTTGAACGGTCGGCTCCAATGCAGTGTTAGACGGTTGGTATCCTGTCATATGGTTCTGGCTCCACATCGGGAACTTTTGCTAAAATTGCTTCATATTTTAACCGACTACCTCTTTTAGCTCTTTCTTTGAGGTAATTCTCAGTCATTAAAGCAGAGAGCTTTTCTGCTATTGCAGTCGATATAAATTGATCAATGGAAATCCCATCACGACTTGCAAGATCATATAAACTTTTTTGTAATGAGTCAGGAATTTGAATTTGAACGATACTCATGCCAACTTTCCTATCAAGTGTAAAAACTCTGAAGGCTCCAGCGAATTTAACCCAAACTGCTCTACGCCTACAAAGTCACGAGTGTTATATGTGATTATACTCTGACATCCTGCTTTGACTGCAAGCTCTAATACCATTTCATCTTTGGGATCGCGCAGGAATGGTCGCCAAAGAAAGAAAATTTCATGCTGTACGCCTACTGCACAGTAGAAATCAATTAGATCATCTAGTTCTTCTCGACTCAGGTAAAGGTTTGGTAATTCCCGCAGTAAAACTTCTGTATATTCGAGTACCAGAGGTACTGACAAATGTATATCAAAATGTCCTGTATCAATAAGCGTCAGCAATTTAAATGCACTACCACGTCTAGACCTCAATCCAGAAACAATAACATTGGTATCAATAACGACTTGAGGTAATGGCATTTGGAACTAGATAACTATGACTAGTGGTACGCCTCAACTCTATCATTCTGACTGATGACAAAAAAAGGCGCGTTACATTTCATTAACGCACCCTATCAGATCGGCGATCGCCCTTCATTTTTAATTGACTATGCTATAAAAGCAGAATTTCAGTCTAACGGCTAAAGTGAGCGGCTGCAAAGGGCTGGGAACGCAGCAGAAAACATCTTGGTCAGTCCGCTTCAATGCCGTGTTAGACTTTGTGACCAACTTCATATAAATGCATTGCCGCTAGTTTCGGCATTCTAAATGTGTACCAACTGCAACATAATTAGGGCACCATTCTCGAAGATTTTGTATTTGAGGATCTGTAGATTGAAAGAATGGGATTTTCTGAATAACAAGATTCCGAAAACTTTCAGCTTCTTGCCTAGATGAGAAAAAACCAACGGTAGTTACATACCAATTTCCCTTCTTAAACTGATCAACTCTTAGATTCTTTTGGGCTGCCAACTGTTTAATCCGATCCACCTCATCTCCTGCACTAACTGGAGTTGTATCACTACCTAGCTGAATCAGAAAAGGTTTAGTTGGATCATAGGGAAGACTGAAAGGTGTTTCAGAAGTGCTTGGCTGAGGAGAGGATGTTGGAGAAGAAATTACTGTTGGACTAGGAGATGATGGATTTGACAATATTTTGATTAGCCCCACTTCGCTAAGGGCAGCAATCAACCCTGTAATCGCTACAACCAAGCCCGATAGCCCAGTTAAAATACCGGGTAGAGTAGTCCAAAATCCTCCCTTAGCATCGCTGCCATTGGATTTATCATTGTCTCCCATAACAAGTTCTCATCCTCAAACAAACATAAACTAGTCAATTCTCTACTAGCCATACTTTTCTAGCATTAAAAATCGAGGATTAGGGCATCTTTCAGAGTTATTAAAAGTATTGCCTCATAGACGAACCTCGCTTTACAGTTCTAACTCAGAGTTGAAGCAGGCTAACTATGTATTTAGACGGAGTTTTTCCGTCTAATGTCACTATAGGCGATATAGCCAAAATGTCAAGATTCTGTCTAATCACTCTATACGGCGTGTTAGCCCGATCGCATAGTGCATTATTTAGGATTAACTAATTTCCAATTGACAGTCATCGCCAACCATAAAGCGGAGGGCTTGGTGGCGTTTGGGGGAGGTTTGAATTTTGACACGCCTGCCGATTAAGCTATCAACGATCCGTTGATCTATGCCAAGGATTTGGGCATCACTGAGAATGACACTATGCTCTATGTCTGTATCAATGATCGTAACGCGATCGCTGATGCTAGTGTAGGGGCCAATATAGGCATTCTCTAGGTGGCAATTTGCGCCGATGATGGCGGGGCCACGAATTTTGCAATTAATTAACTTGGTATCTTGCCCAACCTGCACCCTGCCGCTAATTTGTGTCTTCTCATCGGTTTCGCCAGAGTTTTGCGATCGCAAATGGGTATCTAGCATAATTTGATTAGCGGTGAGAATGTCATCTTTTCTGCCTGTATCGAGCCACCAATCTTGTAAGTACGCAATATCGACTCGGTAATCGCGATCGATCAGGTATTGGATCGCATCGGTAATTTCTAACTCTCCCCTTGCCGATGGTTGGATATGGTCGATCGCCCTGTGGATTATGGAGCTAAAGAAATAAACCCCCACTAAGGCGAGGTTAGAGGGGGGCTGTTGGGGCTTTTCAAGCATTTGGATCAGCTTGCCCTGCTCATTGAGCTTGGCAACACCAAAGGCACGGGGATCATTAACTTCACAAAGCAGCAGCAAAGCATCTAGTTGTTCTTGCTCAAATCTGGTGAGTAGGGGTTGGAGCGGATCACCCAAAAGGGTATCTCCCAAAAACATTAAAAAAGGCGAGTCTTGCAAAAAGGGCTGGGCAGTGGCAACGGCATGGGCTAAACCAAGGGGCTGAGGTTGCAGAATATACTGAATTTCTGCACCAAAGCGATCGCCATTCCCTGTAAGTTCTCTCACCTCTGACCCCGTTTCGGGATTGATAATAATCGCAATGTCCGTAATGCCTGCCGCCACAATACTTTCGATGCCATACCATAGGACAGGCTTATTTGCCACAGGTACAAGCTGCTTGGCTCCTGTATAGGTGAGAGGACGTAACCTTGTTCCCTTGCCTCCCGATAGTATCAAGGCTTTGACTGTAGGCATGGTTTTAGTTGGTAATAGTTCGATGATCGCAATTTTGATAATGCTCTTGAAAGCTGGGTTTGGCTCTAATGTTTTGCCACCATTGCGGATTCTGTTGATACCATTTTACGGTTTGAGCGATGCCTTCCTCCCAAGTCCAACGCCGTTGCCAACCCAAGGACTCCGCTAAGGAAGGATCGACCGCATAACGATAATCATGTCCAAGGCGATCTGGCACATAGGCAATGAGGGGACTCTGTTCATGGGAGGGCAGATCTAACAGTTGCAAAATCTTGGTGGCAACCTGTAAGCCATTAATTTCTAGCCTTGCGCCTAGATTGTAAGCTTGTCCTGAAACGCCATGATGCAAGACTAGATCGATACCTGCACAATGATCTTCCACATGGAGATAGTCGCGCACGGCTAAACCTTGACCATAGATCGGCAAGGGGCGTTGACTGAGGGCATTAGTAATAAAGAGAGGAATAATTTTTTCAGGATATTGATAGGCTCCATAGGTATTAGTTCCTCGCGTGATCACAATATCTAGCCCGTAGCTATTGCCGTAGGCAAATACTAAATGTTCAGCGCTGGCTTTGGATGCGGCATAGGGACTGCGGGGACAGAGAGGATCAGATTCTTGGGATTGCCGATCGCTATTGACTAGATCTCCGTAAACTTCATCGGTTGATATCTGCAAAAAACGTTTGACGCGATGTTGACGCGCTGCCTCTAACAAAACTAGAGTACCTTCGATATTGGTGCGAATAAAGGGATAGGGATTATGTAAACTGCGATCGACATGACTTTCGGCGGCGAAATTAATAATCGCATCCACGCCCATAACGGCGGTGTGGACATGCTCAGGGTTGGTAATATCCCCTTCGATAAAAGTGAGGCGATCGCCTATGCCTTGCCAGTTGGTGAGATTGCCTGCATAGGTTAGCTTATCGATGACGACAAGATCCCATGTAGGATGATGGGCGATCGCATAGCGCAAGAAGTTAGAACCAATAAAACCAGCTCCACCCGTAACTAGCACCTTTTGATATTGTGCCACCCTACACTCCCCAATTCACTTACCAAATCAATAACAACTATTCTCACATCATTCTATGAATCCTGATTACTCCCACCCTGTAGAAATCTCACCAGACTCGCTCATTGATCAGCAATTACTCGCGATCGCCACTAACTTTGTTTCTGCATCCTTGATTAAAAGTATTCAGCCCTTCGGTAGTGGCAATGTCAACCATACCTTCTTAATTGAATTAAATGCTCCTTGGCGAAATGCCCACCATGCCACTGAGCATCAACAATTGATTCTGCAACGCATTAATACCCATGTATTTGCTGATCCATCCTTAATCATGCAAAATCTGCGTATCTATAGTGATCACCTTCACCAAAAAAGCTCTCTCCATTCCCAGCGAAGATGGGAAACTCCCCAAATTATTACTACTCATAGTGGTGCAGATTACTTGCAAATCGATGCCGATGATCACTCTGGTTATCAGTTTTGGCGATCGCTCAGTTATATTCTCAATTCGCAATCCCATAATGTACTGACCAGCACCGATCAAGCTGCGGAAGTGGGCTATGCCCTTGGGCGATTTCATGCCCTAACCCGTGATCTCAATCCACATCTTCTAGCTGATACCCTCATAGGCTTCCACATTACGCCCCTCTATTGGCAGCAATATCAGAAAGCGATCGCGCAATTCCCTCCCTTAAATCCAACACTTGAAATTAGGCACTGCCTCAATTTTATCGATAAACACAAGCCCCTCATATCGATTCTCGAAGATGCCAAGCAATCTGGAAAGTTAACAACTCAAACCATGCATGGTGATCCCAAAATTAATAATATTTTGTTTGATCAAACTACTCAGTTAGCGATTAGTTTGGTTGATTTAGATACGGTCAAACCCGGCTTGATCCATTACGATATTGGCGACTGTTTGCGATCAGCTTGCAACCTCTCAGGAGAAGAAACACAGGATTGGGAAGCTGTGGAATTTAATGATGATTTATGCCAAGCGGTCTTACGCGGTTATAACGCTGAAATGGAACCTTTTCTAACAGATAGCGATCGCCAATATATCTATGATTCCATTCGGGTAATTACCTTTGAGCTAGGTCTCAGATTTTTTACTGATTATTTGTTAGGTAATCCCTATTTTCAGGCTCAATATCCAGAACATAACCTCTGGCGATCGCTTGTGCAGTTCCAATTACTAAATAGTCTTGAGTCCTGTCGTTTCACTCTTTTTTGATTCCCCTGAGCGCCAGAAATCTTAATGCACCGCCCAATTTGCTTAATCGCAGATTCGATAACTCTAGCGATCGCCTTGAATTATAGCGGTTTTCTAAATTGTCCTGATATATTTAAGTAATATTTCGCCGCTACGTCCTACGGTGTTGATTTACGGCATGGGTGCTGGGATTTGTTTTGATGATTATTTGCGATCGGTGGTAAGCGCTTATCAGCAATGGTGTCGTTTGTATACGCTGACGGATGCGACGGGACGGGAATCGCAACGGGTAGAAAGCGATCGCATTTCACCTGCTTTTTTTGACTTCGGCTTGATGGTGCAGACGGTGGACAAGGAAAAAGTAGAAAGTAAAAAGGAAAAAGTAGAAAGGAAAAAGTAGAAAGTAAAAAGGAAAAAGAGGAAGAGGAAACGAAAGAAAAAATCGAACGATTGCCAGTACTAGAGGAGATTTGTAAGTATGCGGGGGAGCATGTGTTACTGGTGGGTAGACCAGGATCGGGGAAGTCTACGGCTTTGGCTCGTTTGTTGTTGCAGGAGGCGGAAAATGCGTTAAGCGATCGCACCGCGAAAATTCCTGTATTGGTGGAGTTGCGGTATTTGCCCTCGGAGGCGAATGAGTCGTCTGTATGCGATCGCATTCTTGCATTTATGCACAAACACGATCCTGCCTTGGATATTGATGAGGCGGGGATTAAGCAGCTATTGCGTCAGGGGCGGTTGTTGCTGTTGGTGGATGGGGTGAATGAGTTGCCATCGGATCGCGGTCGCGTCATGGTAAATCAATTTCGAGAGCTTTATCAAAAAACTTGTCCGATGGTCTTTACGACGCGGGAGTTGAGTGCGGGCGGGGATTTGGGGATTGCGAAGCGGCTAGAGATGCAGCCTTTGACGGAACCGCAGATGCAGCAGTTTGTGATGGCGTATTTGCCGACGCAGGGGGAGAGGTTGTTGCGGCAGTTGTCGGGACGATTGCGGGAGTTTGGGCAAACGCCTTTGTTGTTATGGATGCTTTGTTCGTTGTTTCAGCATTCTGAGCAGATTCCACCGAATTTGGGTATGGTGTTTCGGGCGTTTACGGTGGGCTATGGCGACAGAATTAAGCAGGATGTGACGCTATCGAAGGATTCGCGGGCATGGTGGGGGCGGTTGTTGCAGTATCTAGCTTTTAAGATGACCTGCGGCGAAAATCTAACGGAATTACAGGTGGCGATCACACGTCACTTCTGCACAGCGAGAGGTATACGTTTACAAAGACTAGATGCTTCTAAAATTAGGGTTGATTCAAAAATGACTACAATCTTGCCAACATTTAATCAAGTAAAATTAGTTTGACATTAAGATATAGAGATTTTTTATGAAGTGGAATCAAGTGTCTCTAGCTGATAAAAATTTCATAGAGCAATACATTGAAGGTTGTTCAAAAGAGAGCGATCATATTCTAAAACCTGATAAATTAACTCCATATCAAGCATATAGAACATTAAAAGCTCATTTTGGTTCTCCAAATGGTCAAAGGTTCGACGATATGAAAAGTCAATGGGAGTATGCTCTTCAAACTGATGAAGCTTACTTTGAGATTTATGACTGGAAATTATTTGGTTTGAGCATAGTGATTTATCTCAAATCTGCTTCAAGCCGAAATGTTGAGGATATAGCAAATGATTTTTTATCTGCCTTTGAACAGCAAGCTTCAAAACTAAATTCTGTCTTCAAAGAGAAAATAAAAAATCCAGATGTCGAGGTTATTGAAAATCCTTTCTTTACATACAGAGAAACGGCTGACTCTATTCACAATATGATTATCAAAGCTAAATCTCCAAAGCCCTCAATAGAAGGTCAATTCGATCTGTTTCATGGCTATGAGGACTATCTAAATCATTTCGATCTCTGTAGAGCTGCTTTTATTCTATATCTATCTTCTGTAGAAGGTTTCGTAAATCTGATTTATGAATTGTATTTGAGAACAGAGCTTAGAGAAGAGAGGCTTTATAAGAGTATTTGTAGAGAGCAGATTGACATTAAATTGAGACTAGCTCCATTATACTGCATATGTTTTAAGGGGAATACTCTTAATCCAGAAACTAAAGCTTTTAAGGATTATCTCTCATTAGTTAATCTTAGAAATGATTTTATCCATGCTAATTTTACAAAGTCAATGAGGAAACCAATAATATACGAAGATGGTTTTGAGTTTGGCATTAATATCGATTCTGCTACATCTATCGGAATACCAAATAATTTTAGTGATTTTGAAAGCGCACATGTTGATACGGCAAAGAATATTACTCAAGAATTGATTGATTATGTTGTTGCAGCAATGAGTCTCAGATATAGGAAAAAATTCAAATCTATTATGTATTGGGATTATATCAAGGTTGAATCTAAAGATGGGCAATTGTCAATCCTGTAAGCTATCAAAGTAATAGCAATTATCTGCTTAATTACTAGATGTAAAGAGTAATACTTCCTGTATGAAGTCATTAGAATTAATTTATGGGTAGTTTCGATAAAGTACATGAAAGCTTTTTCAACAAATGAAACATGGCAATATTTCTAAAACGATCACAACTCCCCCATCTCCTCACCCTCATCCCCACAGAATCCAGCCAAGAAGCCCTCTCAGTCATCACCGCCATCCAATCCCGATGCAAATACTACAACTACGACATAGCCCAACCCCCCTTACCCCCCGAAGATAACCCCAATCCCACCACAGGCAACACCTATAACTTCTATGACAAAGTAGGACAGGTAATAGAAAATCAAACCGTTGGAGGTGATAACATTGCGATGCAAGACAACTCATGAAATATTTATATCCTTAAAGCCAAATGTCAGCAAAAGATCTGTTTCACGATGCAGTTAGACGAGGGTTAGAAAAAGACCATTGGCAAATAACAGACGATCCCCTAGAGCTTACATGGGAAGAAGTAAAAGTTAAAATTGACCTAGCTGCGGAGCGCCTGATTGCTGCCGAACGAGATCAACAAAAAATTGCCGTTGAAATTAAAAGCTTCATCAGCACATCCGCCATCAGCGACTTTCACACAGCACTGGGGCAATTTCTAAACTATCGAATTATGCTAGAAGTTAATGAACCTGATCGCCAACTTTATTTAGCAATTCCTTTAGATGCCTATGAAACATTTTTTCAAAGCAGTTTTGCCCAAACATCGATTGACCGCTATCAATTGAAGCTAATCATTTATGAACCCACCGCTGAGGAGATAGTCAAATGGATAAACTAGAAAATTATCGCCAATACATTCAAACTCTTCTGGAAAAACATAGCCATTTCAAAACCAAAGACGATGTAAAAAGTGAATTACTTTTTGATACCGTGCGCGATCGCTATCAACTGATGCTTATTGGCTGGAAAGGGTTAAAGCGGGTTTATCATATCGTGCTGCATTTTGACATCAAAGATGGCAAGATCTGGCTACAGCAAAACACAACTGATATTGACGTAGGACAAGAATTACTAGAGTTCGGTATTCCCAAAGAAGACATCGTGCTTGGTTTACACCCTCCCTACAAAAGACCCTATACAGGCTATGGAGTAGCTTAAATCATGGATAATCAACCGACTAGCAACAAACAACGCCCCGAATGTATAGGCATGGGGGACAGTGGCATGACCAACCTATCCGAACGAGTTGACGAACTACTTTATGCCGATCATCAAGCCCCATCTCCCATTAAAAAACGTCGAATAGGTATATTAAAAGGTACATTCGTTTTGCCATTACCTGATGACTTTGATGAACCCCTAGAAGACTTTCAAGAATATTCATGACAGTTCAAATCAAATAGTAAATCATCATGAAAACAGCAACCATCTCCCGCCATGTCACCCGCAACCCTGAAATTCTCTCAGGTGAACCAATCATCGATGGAACCAGAACACCCGTTAGAGCGATCGTTGAAAACTGGCGCTTAGGAGTTAGACCAGAAGAGATTCCATTACACTTACCACATCTCAATCTCGCTCAAATCTTTGATGCCCTTAGCTTTTATCTAGACAACCAAGCAGAAATCAACGAATACATCGAACGCAACCACGTCCCCGATGAGCTAGTACATCCACTTATCAAAGCAAGATTAAATTAAACATGACAAATGCAGCCAAACTTCAAAACCTTCCAGCCTATACAGTAGCCGATGCAGCTCGTTACCTACAGATTCCATCGGGTACATTACAAGCTTGGCTACATGGCCGTTCCTACAACACCAAAGACGGACAACAATTTTCCGCTCCTCTCATCCAACGCCCTAGCACCGAATTTTCACAACTCTCATTTATCAACCTCGTAGAAGCCCATGTATTACGGGTGATTCGCCAAGACCACAATATCCGCCTAGACAAAGTTCGCATCGCCCTCGACTACATCGAACGTGAATTTGCAACCCCCCATCCCCTCGCAAGCATTGACTTCCAGACCGATGGCGTAAACCTCTTTGTTGAATCCGTTGGAAGACTGATTAACGCCTCCGAAAATGGACAGTTAGCCATGCGTCAAACCCTCAACCAACTCCTTAAACGCATCGAATACGATCGCCAAGTTGCCATTCGCCTATTCCCCAACCTGCGCCCAAATAAATCCGATAGCCCCAAAATTCTCGTCTTCGATCCCGCAGTATCCTTTGGTCGTTTAGCGATCGCTGATACAGGCATTCCCACATCCATCGTTGCCGAACGCTATCGAGCAGGAGATTCTATCGATTTACTTGCTGAAGACTACGGCTGTACAAGACTCCAAATCGAAGAAGCAATCCGCTACGAACTCCCTCCTCAAATCGCGTGAATAAGAAAAATACCGATAAGCCTATCTTTTTTGTAGATAGAGCCTTAGGCAAAAATCTAGTCAAAATCCTACGCAACGCAGGCGCAAATGCTGAAGCGCATATCGATCATTTTGCCCCCAATTCTCCAGATGTCGAATGGTTGCCCGAAGTCAGCCGCAGAGGATGGATTGTCTTGACTAAAGATGCCAATCTGGGACGTACACCCTCTGAGCAAATGGCGATCGCCAGTTCTAATGCCAGAGTTTTTGTCTTAGCGATCGGCGATGCCAGTGGTGAAGAAATGGCACAAACTTTTGTTCAGGCTCTAGACAGTATCGAGAGATTCATTAAGGGAAATCCCCCCCCTTTCATCGCCAAAGTTTATCAAAATAGCAGAGTTGCAATTTGGCAAAATCACACAAAACTTTTGAAAATGCTACAACTATCTAATAAATTGTAAGAATATATCACATGGATAAACTAGAAAATTACTGTCTATACATTCAAAAAATTCTGGAAAAGCATAGTCATTCAACGCCACAAATGTATAGGCATGGGTGATCGATAGAACCAGAACAACCGTTAGAGCCATTGTCGAAAACTGGCGCTTAGGAGTTAGATCAAACGAATACATCAAACTCAACCAAGTCCCCGATTAACTAGTTCACCCAATCATCATCTGGTCTTGAAATACAGCAATTATTGCATCATCGTTAAGATCCCCTGTTGACCTAGTAACATTTCTCGCAAAAGGCTAAAAATACCCACACCAATTACAGGAGAAATATCAATTCCGCCGATGGGAGGAATAATTTTGCGTAACACGAATAGTAATGGCTCAGTGGGGAAGGTAATCAGGCTATAGGGAAACTGCTTGAGAGGAATTTGCGGATACCATGTCATGACAATCCGAAAAATATATAGCAAGATTAGCAAACCTAACAAAATATTGAGGGTAAGGGAACTAAGAGCGATCGCGTCCATAATTGCGGCAGTATTGATATTAATTGAATATGAATTCTGAATTGATTTTATCAGTTTTTAGTTGATGTACTAGTCCTAAATCATGAGTAATGGTTCTAGAGCTAGGTTTTTCACTTTGTCAAGACTCCAAGGTATAATGGAGAAGGGAAAATTGCGAAGGTAGTTGAATTTATGAATACATCAGAGCAAATTGAACAACTGGCGGCAGCGATCGCCGAGGATGTGTATCTGGACATAGCCAAGTGGCATTTATATCTCAATGATGCCCATTTACATCGTCCTCTAGCGGAAAAGTTTTATGCAATGTTGCCTAGTGGCGTTGGGGCGAGTGAAGTGAAGCAGGTATTGCAGACAACCATGCTAACTGTCGGAGGTGGCAAACGCGAGATCCCTTTAATTGATTTAATTCCTGATAGTTGTCAAAAACGCTTGGTGGATATTTTAGAAAATTTTGAATACTAAAGGTCAATCCCCTAATTCGGTATTTCAAGCAATGCGCCGCCGTTTGGCTCTTTGGTATGCCATTGTAACGGCGATTTTGCTATTAGTATTTGCGACTGGTTTCTATTTGTATGTGCAGACGACACTGATCGATCGCATTGATGACACCATAGACCATGTGGCGGAAGTAATCGAGCGATCGCTAATTCGTTCTAATTTGATTGATTTGGAGTCAGACTTTAGCCGTAACTTTTCTGACAATGCTAAAGCGATCGATGCTGACCACATTGATATTGATTGGTTTGCGCCGAGTGGAGAGATTCTCTGGACTACTAATAACCAAGTGGAATCGTTGCAACCAAGAGAAAAAGGTATTTTGCAACCAGTCTATCGAACTGTGCATTTAGGTGAAGTAGAACCATTGCGGCAGATGACGGAACCGATTGTGATTAATGGCAAGCTGTTGGGATATTTGCGGATTAGTCACCCTTGGTTTGAAGTTACTAAGCCTGTGAAGCAGTTGTTTCTAGATTTGGCGATCGGCACGACTCTGATGGTATTTGTGGTGTTGTTGTGTGGGTGGTGGTTGGCAGGGATCGCGATGGAGCCTGTGCGGGAGTCCTATCAACGGCTCAAACAATTCACTGCCGATGCTTCCCATGAGTTGCGTAATCCTTTAGCTGTAATTCAAACCAATGTGCAGGTGGCGTTGGCAATGCCCGATCCCCTCTTGCAGCGATCGCAACTGGAAACCATTGAAAGAATTACGCGCCGTCTAGGACGATTGATTGAGGATTTACTATTTCTGGCAAGGCATGATGGCGGTATATCCAATCAGGTTCGCGAGACTTGTAATCTAGCGCTGATTCTCAAAGAGGTGGTGCAAGAGCAGGAAGCGATCGCTCTTCACAAGCAAATTGCCCTTAATCTCAAATTACCTGAAACTAATCTATTGGTTCAAGGAGATCGCGATCATCTAGGACGCTTGTTTACCAATATCATTAGCAATGCGATCGCCTATACGCCAACCACAGGAAAGGTAGAAGTGATTGCCCAATATTTGCCCTTACCGCAACAGATCCAGATCCAGATCAAGGATACGGGTATTGGCATTCCTGAAAATGAACTGGCTCAAATTTTTGAAAGGTTTTACCGCTATCAACCCTACAAAGGCAACAAATCCGCCACCAAATCTAGCAGCAGTGGTTCAGGTTTGGGACTAGCGATCGCCAAGGCCATTGCCGATCGCCATCAAGGAAAAATCGAAGTCCAGAGCAAGGTGGGAGAAGGCAGCAGTTTTGTCATTTCCTTACCTGCCCAAAATAATTAACCAAACCGATAGCCCTTGCCATAGACCGTATTGATTAGAGATACAGCGCGATCGCGATCGATCTTGCGCCGCAACAACTTGATCTGAGCCGCCAATGCATTACTAGTGGGCAAGTCTTCGCCATCTTGCCACAGATGCTGCCAGATCTGCTCATGACTGAGCAACTGATTGGGATGCAGCATGAAATATTCCAATAGCTGATATTCTCGCTCTGTTAAGGCGATCGCCACCTGCTGCCGATACACCACTTGATTTTGGCGATCGAGTTGCAGATCGGCATAACTGAGCTTGTCAAGCTTCGTTATGGCTTCCGCAGAGTCATCCTCTGGCGACATAGGCACAGGCGATCGCCGCAACAAGGCTCTTACCCGCGCCAACAGTTCTCGCAACTCAAAGGGCTTCACCAAATAATCATCAGCACCACTATCTAAACCCTCCACCCGATCATCAAGGGTATCCTTCGCAGTCAACAGCAAAACAGGCGTACTATCTCCCCTCTGACGCAACTGGCGGCAAATCTCCACCCCTGAGCGATGGGGCATCATCCAATCTAAAATCAACAAATCATAATTACTGGCTTGCAGTAGCTCCCACCCGCGATCGCCATCGTCAGCCATGTCCACCACATAACCCTGACTACTCAAAATCTGTTGCAGAGGCTGAGACAACTCCTCCTCATCATCCACAAACAAAATCCGCATAGATGCTAACCTGACAATTCATCCTGACAATTGTTGTAACATACACATTGTCATCAACATAGCCCACTATTTTCTAATTTCTAATATTTCCCTATGAGTGCCAAGATTTCATGGTCTGCCGAAGCTGAAGTAAAGCTAAAAGATATTCCTTTTTTTGTGCGTCCCTTTGCCCTCAAAAAAATTGAAAAATATGCTGAGGACAACAATCATGCGGTCATCACCCTCGAAGTATATGAGGAGGCAAAGCGTCAATTTAACAAAAAGTACAACTAAAAATTTCGTAGCCTAAACCATACTGCGATCCCTCGCCATGACCTTTCTCCCCAATTTCACCGCCCCCATAAAACCATGAACTCTGCCATCGAATCAGTTTGGAAAAGGCTTAGGCAAGGCAAAATTGCTTCCTGTGAAGATGCCTTGCAAATGTTGGTCGATGGCGATGGTAATTTACAACTGCATGAACTGGATGCGGAGTTAAGCGATCGCTTTTTTCGTGAATTTGAAGATCGGCAACTGTTACCCCCTGTGATCCCCCTGTTGCTATGGCGCAACTGCTTTTATGTCGCCAGTCCTCAGCCCCTCACTGACGAGCATCTCAAACTCATTAGCGATCGCACCCTCACCGATATCAAAGCCGTTGAAATCAATAGCAATAGCTATAGAGCATGGTTTCGCCGCCAAAATATTCCTAACCCCAACCAGATCCATTCCCTCCAACCCATCAACCCCCTCACAGGCGAAACCGAACAGGTCGATATTGCCGAAGCCACGGATCTATATTTATCCCAAGCCGTTGATCAAACCAGAAGGATCAATGCCCTCATTTCCGTTGCCCTCCAACATCGCGCCAGTGACATTCACCTAGAACCAACGCCCCAAGGCTTGAGGGTACGTTATCGAATTGACGGCATTTTGCGCGACATCAAAACCTTACCCCTTGACATCAGCCGCAAAATCATCGTTGCCCTCAAGGTCATGTCCAACATGGACATTGCCGACAGCCGCCGTCCTCAGGATGGACGCATCGGTAAAGAATATACCAGCGATGAAAACCTCCAGCTAAACCTCGATATGCGGGTAAGCACTCTGCCCTGTGTCTGCGGCGAAAAGGCGGTGGTGCGCCTCTTACCCCGTGATAATCCCTTTTCCAATCGCCTCGACTGTCTAGGATTTAGCGATCGCGCCCTCGATATCTATGCCAGTTGGCTCCGCCAGCCCCAAGGACTGATCATCATGACAGGCCCCACAGGTTCAGGCAAAACCAGTACTCTTTATACCAGTCTTCAAGCGATCGCTCAGTCCCATGTCAATGTGATCACCGTTGAAGATCCCGTTGAATACATTCTCCCAAACATCACCCAAACTCAAGTTTGTGAACCCGCAGGCATGACCTTTGCCGCAGGGTTGCGAGCCATACTTCGCCAAGATCCCGATATCGTCATGGTGGGAGAAGTCCGTGATCCCGAAACTGCTGAAACCGTTGTCAGGGCAGCCCTCACAGGACATCTGGTTCTGTCCACTATGCATACCAATGATGCCGCCAGTGCGATCCCTCGACTTAAGGATCTTGGTCCTGATCCCGGACTCATCAGTGATGCTCTCCTTGGGGTCGTTGCCCAAAGGCTAGTTCGCAAAAACTGCCCCCACTGCCTTGCTCCCCACGTCCCCACAGCCTCCGAACTGCAAGCCCTACGCATTGAACGCGAAGACATCACCCCCCATCAATGGAAACGAAGCCAAGGATGTGATAAATGCTTTTTTACAGGTTACATCGGACGTGAAGCCGTAGTGGAACTAATTGATATTGATGATAATTTCCGTCAACTCATTTATGAAGGAACAATTACCCAAATTAATCGGTATCTTAACGAAATTGACTTTAATTCCTTTAGACAAGCAGCGATCGCCAAGCTTAACTTAGGCATCACCACCAGCGATGAAATTTTGAGAGTATTGCCCAGAAGCGCTTTGTTAAGGTCTAGTACCAATATATTTCGACCTCCTCACATCAAAGCGATCTAGGCGCATCTGAGGCGCTTTATGGTGTTTATACTGTCACCTTCACACCACGCCAGAAAGCCACATATCCCTTGATATTTTTGGCAGCATCTTTAGGTTCTGGATAGTACCAAGCGGCATCTTTGTTAGTTTCCCCATTGACCACCACGCTGTAATAGCTGGCCACCCCTTTCCATCCACAGGTCGTATGGGTGTTGCTAGGTTGAAAATATTCCATATTTAAAGAATCAGCAGGAAAATATTGATTTCCCTCAACGACCTCACAGCGATCGCTTTCCGCTAGTACAGCACCATTCCAAACAGCTTTAGGCATAGGACAACAATGTTGAAGATTTAATATTATTCAATGTTAAAAAATTAGTGTAATATCGAATTTGTTAATAAGGTCAACTAAAGACCCCAAAGACAAACCATAAATCCAGAATAACACCAAGATTGGAGAGATCAATAATTTTAATGTCAAATTTACGACATCAACATTCTAAAATCTCAATTATTAATATATTACGACAATTATTTAGTAACCATATACGAGCTATCTAGCTAGTATCGTTTTTGGTTTACTTTTGTGCCTAGTTTCTGCTTGAGCTTAGTCTATATTATTTTACTAAAACTTTAATTTAACGTTGCACTTATGACAGTGTTTAGTTGGTTGCTATGACTGATCGCGCCCAATTAACTTCTTAGCAATCTATAAAGGCCTAAACTATGCTCCTAGTTACAGTTGGTAGAGAACAATACCAGTTCAATGCATTAATGCAGTGGATTGATATTTTAATCAAATATCAACTTATTGATGAAGATATTGTGGTGCAGTACGGTACTTCCACCTATATCCCTGATGGAGCGAGGGCTTATCGTTATCTCAATGATCAAGACTTTCAAAAACTAGTTGATCGCGCCAGTCTGATCATCAGCCATTGCGATGAATCCATAGCTCAATATCTCGAAGATCGGGATACTCCCTATGTACTTGTACCCAGACTACAGAGATTTCGCGAGTATATCGATAACCATCAAATGGAAGTTGCTGACGAATTTGAACATCGAGGTATCGCGATCGCGCGTTCTCCGGGGGATCTCGTCAAGTTTATCAAACTGCAACAAACCTCCAATATTATTCCCAAAATTGATGAATCAAATCTATGTCAATACCTGCTGCAGAAATTTCCTAGCGATCGCTTTTCCAAGCTAATGCTAGTCTGTGCCGCAGGGGGATACTATCGCTATATGCAGAGCCTTTCAGGCTTTTGGGAAAAATATCGCGATCGCGTCTGGATCTCCATCAAAACAGAATTTACAGAGCAGGAAATCGAAGATGTGCGTTACTGGGGCTACGCGCCTGTAAATAACAGTCTGTTGAAGGTAATCAAAAACCTTATCCTTGCCTTTAAAGTCATACCGCGCCAAAAGCCAGATCTCATAGTCTGCACAGGCTCAGGCTTTACCATCTTCTATCTACTCATTGCCAAGTGGTTACTCCGTAGCAAGATCATCTATTTAGAATCAAAATCTCGATATCAGAATCTAAGCTTTCCTGCATGGTTACTCAATAAGCTAAAGGTCTTGGATTTGCTGGTGGTGAGGAGCAAAGAAATTTCGCAGCTATACCCCCATAGCGTATATATTCCCATCGGCAATGAAATCATTCAGACTAATAGCCAAGATGATAGCGGCAGTCTGGTTAGAGACTACAAACAAGCCTCCATAGTCACGTTTGACGAAGTAGCCTTTATCTTTAGCCCCGAACGATTAGAGTTCTCTACGGCAAGACAATTTCTCACAGATTTTCAATCCATTTGTAATCCAGATGAATCCTATCAAAGAATTGTCATTGATATGAGTCATACGACCGTAATGGACAGTGCAGGGTTAGGAACCCTAACCAATTGCTTACGCATAGCTAAAGCCAATGGAACAGAACTATCGCTGTGGAGTGCCAGTGAAGCTGTACGCGCCTTATTGGGACTTTCATCCTTGAGCAACCTATTTATCATCGAACATGGTACGCATACCTTTCGATTTTCCAATCCAATCCAGAGGACTAAGGTCGCGAATATTACCAAGTTTGGAATGTTTTTGTACCGCACCCAAAGACTACTAAATAGCACTCCCGTATTGCGCGCGTTTTATCCTATTGTGAAATTCTTTTTCCCTTGGATTGATATTGATCCAAGCGTACCAGTCCATGCATCGGTGCGTAATCCCATTAAACGCCTCATTGATATTGTTGGCGCTCTCATTGGTTTAGCCTTTACTGGCTTACTATTTCCGCCGATCGCTTTGGCAATTGTGTTAGAGAGTAAAGGTGGCGTACTATTTGGGCAAACTCGGTGTGGATTGTTGAGCAAGCCCTTTCGGATTTGGAAATTTCGTTCTATGGTGCAGAATGCTGAACAGCTTAAATCCAAGGTAGTCAATCATGTAGAGGCAACTTCTTCGGAGGATACCACAGGCGGCGATAGCGCTAGTGACAAATTCTTTAAGAATGCCAACGATCCGCGAGTGACCAAGGTGGGTAAGTTTTTAAGAAAGACTAGCTTAGATGAGTTTCCCCAATTTTGGAATGTTTTGATGGGCGATATGAGTTTAGTGGGAACACGTCCACCGACCTATAACGAAATCAACTCCTACGAGTTACAGATTGAATACCATGATGAACGTTATACAGAATGGAATCGCCTTGATGTTAAACCAGGAATTACGGGAGTATGGCAAGTCAATGGACGCTCAAATGTGCGAACTTTTTCAGAGGTAGTCAACTATGATATCGAATACCGTAAAAATTGGAGTATTTGGTACGATCTGAAATTAATTGTGCAAACAGTTTTGGTTTTATTTGATAAAAAGAATAAAGCTATGTAGGAATGATATCTATCATGAGAATCAGTTGCTTAGAGGAGGGTATACGGTGGCTGTGGAGACTGATGATGCTCTTGAGATGGCATTGCCTGTGGAAGAGTGAGAGACGATTCAGGTTACGTTTTCTGAGTGGTATTGGTTTGGTAATATTGATGAGTGCTGGCTGTCAATATTTTCAAGCTAGTTCTAATTCTGATCAGCTTGCAGCGCTACCCCAACATTCCCGCATTCAAGTTTTCTTTAACTATAATCAAGCCGAAAAGTATCGCGATCCCTATCGTCAAATTGAACGATTCGGAGACAATTTAGAAAATATCATCATCGAAAATATCGATAATGCCAAGGTAAGTATTGATATGGCTGTGCAGGAGTTGCGCTTACCCAATATTGCTAAGGCAATGATCAAGGCAAAGGAACGGGGTGTTAGGGTGAGATTGATTTTGGAAAACAAGTATAGTCAAAGTTTTGCAGAATTAACGAAGGAGCAAGTCAATAAGTTTAATCAACGCGATCGCGATCGCTATACTGAGTTTTTGAGATTTGCCGATCTTAACAATGATGGGGTAATCAGCAACGATGAGCTAAATCAACGGGATGCCATCCAAATGATTAAGACCGCAAATATTCCTTGGCTTGATGACACTGCTGATGGCTCCAAGGGAAGTGGCTTAATGCATCATAAGTTTGTGGTTGTGGATCAAAAGGTGGTCTTGCTTGGCTCGCCCAATTTTACAATGAGTGATATTCATGGAGATTTTACTAAGCCTGAAACAAGGGGAAATGCCAATAATCTATTGAGAATTGATAGTAAGGAGGTGGCAGAAAAATTTACCGAGGAATTCGCAATTATGTGGGGAGATGGGCCAGAGGGCAAACTCGATAGTCGGTTTGGACTGGATAAACCAACTCGAAAAATTGCCTATATGGTCATTGAGGGAGCGCAGATTCGGATTAAATTTTCTCCTGATTCAGAAAAGGTGGCTAATGAGCAAACTAGTAATGGATTGATTGGTACGGCTCTTGCAGGAGGGGAACAAACTATTGATTTAGCCTTATTTGTCTTTTCTGATCAAGGTATTGTCAATATTTTAAGGGAGAGAATGCTCAAAAATGTGCAGATTAGAGCCTTAATCGATCCTCAGTTTGCCTATCGTAATTATTCTGCAACCTTGAATATGTGGGGATTGCGATCGGCTCAAGACTGTCGCGAAGGAAAAGATAATGCATGGAAAAAACCTCTGCAAACCGTGGGTGTACCAAGTATGAATCGTGGGGATCTGCTGCATCATAAATTTGCTATTCTCGATCGCAACTTGATCATCACTGGTTCCCATAACTGGACAAATGCCGCGAACCATCTTAATGATGAAGCCTTAGTACTAATTCAAAATAAAACTGTGGCGGCACATTTTCAGAGAGAATACGACAGGCTTTATCAAGATGCTACCTTGGGGCCAACGGCCAAATTATCCCAGAATGCAGTCTGTGACAACGAAAAAACAGACGAGACATCTGCACCTAATGATCCCTAGTCCTCATTGTCAGCCATTGACTGAGCATCAAGTTCAGCCTCCATTGCCGCTAATATTTCCTGCTCTTGCACCATAAAATCTGCTTCGCTAATGTCACCAAGATCAAATCTTAGTTGCAAAGATGTGAGCCTTTTTTGCAAGTTTTCTTGTTTCTCTAGTTCCGTTGTAGCCCTTTCTTCAATCTGCTCGGCGATCCAAAGCAGTCCATCAAGGGGTGCGGTGAGTAGTTGCCATACCATAATCAGAATATATTAGCTTTGTGTATAAATTTGTATAAGAATTTCGCCATAGTACCCCTATAGCTGCAAATCTACTCTAACTCTACTCTAACTCTATGCTCAACCTTGCTTACCGATATGGGGCAAAACCTGTATTATTTGCGCTAAATCCTGAGACTGCTCACCATATCTCGATCGCAACTTGCCGTCAGATCAGTACCTCTCCCCCTTTGCAAAGGATTGCCAAATCTCTGTTTGGCTATAGCGATCCGCGTCTTGCCCAGACCCTCTGGAATTTGCCCTTTGCTAATCCCGTTGGCTTGGCCGCAGGGTTTGATAAAAATGCAGAGGCGATCGGGGCTTGGGAATGCTTGGGTTTTGGCTTCGCGGAGGTGGGAACGATTACGGCTCATGCTCAATCGGGCAACCCACAGCCAAGGTTGTTTCGCTTGCCTAGCGATCGCGCTGTTCTGAATCGGATGGGTTTTAATAATTATGGAGCCGCCGCCGTTGCTGCACATTTACAAAACTATTTCCAGTCCCATCAAATCCAGATTCCTTTGGGGATTAATTTGGGTAAGTCTAAGATTACAGAACTGGCCGATGCTAAGTTTGATTATGCTGAGAGCTTGCGATCGCTATACCCATTTGGCGATTATTTCGTGGTGAATGTGAGTTCTCCAAATACACCTAATCTGAGAGATTTACAGGCCACCGATCAGCTATGCGGCATTCTCGAAACCCTGCAACCTATTAATAGCGACCATAAGCCTATTTTTGTTAAAATTGCGCCCGATCTCAATGATGCTGACATTATCGCTGTGGTTAATGCTAGTCAAAGGTATGGCATTGCAGGGATCATCGCCACCAATACCACCATCTCGCGCCAAAATCTGCAAACTACGCATATCGCCATGACTGGCAAACCTGTAACGGAGGAGGCTGGGGGGATTAGTGGTCAGCCCGTCCGTGATCGCTCCCTAGAGGTAATTCGGCTGATCTGGACAAGTACCAATGGCAAGTTACCAATTATTGGTGTGGGCGGTATTGCTTCGGCGGAGGATGCTTGGCAAAAGATCACGGCAGGAGCATCACTGGTGCAGGTCTATACGGGCTTAGTCTATGAGGGGCCAACCTTAGTAAAGCAAATTTTACAGGGATTGGTTGCCAAGCTCGAAGCCCATAGTTTGACCAATATTCAACAGGCGATCGGGCGATCGCATCAATAATTAGACCAATTTATAGCTGCTGTCATGCTTGTTAGGACACAAAACCAGAATACGAGTTGCGGCGCTCCGCGCCGCAACTCGCTTCTTGGGTTTTGATTTGTCCTCATACAAGTGTCCACAGCTATAAAAAAGTGTTACCACGCTTTTTTAAATTGGTATCGCAAGTGCCCCAACCACAGCAATTAATTGATCCGCAACTCGGTCAATTTCGGCGAGGGTGTTAAATCTGCCGATGCCAAAGCGGAGGGAAGCATAGGCAAGCTCAGGCGCATGACCAAGGGCAGTCAGCACATGGGAAGGCTGGACTTTGGCAGAGGCACAGGCAGAGCCAGAGGACACAGCCGCGATCGGTTGCAGTGCCAGCAGTAAATCGATACCCTTAATATGGCGGAAGCTGACATTGAGATTGCCCGCCAGCCGTTGGGTGGGATGTCCATTCAGGCAAATATTGTCTAATATTTGCAGCCGTTGCCACAGGTGTTGCCGAAGTTGCAGGATTTGTTGCTGCTCGGTGGCTTGATTGGCGATCGCAATTTCGAGAGCCTTCGCCATGCCCACTATTTGCGGGACATATAGGGTTCCCGATCGCCGACCCCGTTCTTGCCCACCGCCATGCAGTTGCGGCGCGAGATTTACCCTTGGTTGGCGACGGCGCACATACAAAGCACCAATGCCCTTAGCCCCATAGATCTTATGGGCGGTAAAGGACATCAAATCTATGGACATTGCTTGCACATCTAGGGGAATTTTGCCGATCGCTTGGGCAGCATCGGTATGGAAAAGAATTTGGCGATCGTGGCAAATCTCACCAATCTTGGCGATCGGTTGTAGCACCCCAATCTCATTATTTGCCGCCATCACTGATACTAAAATCGTATCGTCACGCAAGCTCGATATCAGGAGCGACAAGTCAATGAGTCCATCCGCCTGTACGGGCAAGTAGGTCACATCAAAGCCCACAGACTGCAAATAGGCACAAGGGTCAAGAACAGCACTATGTTCTGTGACAACGGTAACGATGTGGCGACCTTGGTGCTGATAGGCTTCGGCGATACCCTTGATTGCCAAATTATTGGCTTCAGTGGCTCCACTGGTAAAAATAATTTCGGCAGGTGTGGCATTGATGATATGCGCGATCGTCTCCCTCGCAGATTTAACCGCCTCCTCCGCCTCCCAACCAAACAGATGCCCATTGCTGGCAGGATTGCCAAACACTTCACAAAAATAGGGCAGCATCGCCTCTAGCACCCTTTGATCCACGGGTGTAGTGGCATGATTATCTAAGTAAATAGGGCGTTGTAACATAGGCTTAGGTTAATTTGAGCTTGCATACTTTCCATGAAAACCGTGATAGTGGGTTTAGAAGCTATCTATCGTTGTGCGATCGCGTTTTAACATTTGCTCGATCGCATTCCAATCAATCTGTTCAGGTGTCATATCCCCTACCAATAGACCATCAGCAAAGCAAACTAGCTGATCACACCATCCTTGTACTAGCTCCAGTTGATGATTAATCATCACAATTGTGGTTGGGTTTGTACCTTGAGCTAAATCCGCCAAAACCTCTAGCAATAAATGCGATAAACCTCGATCTAAGGCTGAGGTTGGCTCATCTAACAGCAAAATCTCAGGTTGCAATACTAACGCCCTCGCGATCGCAATCCATTGACGTTGCCCCAGAGATAATTCTAACTCCTTCCGATTTAACCATTGACGATCAATCTGTAATCGATCAATCCATACTTCGAGTCGTTCCTGAATTGCCGCAGGTGTCAAATTTTGTAACTGCAATGGATAGGCGATCGCATCCTTCACAGCCATGCCTAAAAGAGAAGGTTCCTGTGGTACGAGCATCACCTGTCGCCGCAAAGTCTGAATGGGGATCTCTCCTATTAACGAACATTTACCTTGAATACAGAGAGAGATTTGACCATCATTAGGATCAATTAAGCGATTTAAAAGCCTCAAAAATGTGGTCTTACCAGAACCAGTTGCGCCGATTAGCCCCGTCTTACTACCTTGAGCGATCGTCAGTGAAATATTCTGTAAAAGTGAACGAAATTTTGTATAATAGCTCACCCGATGGGTTGAAATCGCATGGCGATCGGAGACAATACTAGATTTGGCTGAAACCTTTTGCATAATTTGGCTGTCTCTGTTAGCGTCATTAACTAGCGATAGTAGCAACTAGGCTAACTATCTTACCCAACTTGAGAAAAGAATTCCTATGTTTCTGCACAATAGTTTTCGATCTCCCCGACATCAACAATTTGGCATCGTCTTTACGAGCTTGTGGATATCGGCTCTAGCGATCGCCCCTGCCTCCGCTCAGAGCACCCAAGCCAAAGTCCAAGAAATTCTTGATGGCAATCAAGTCTTTATCCAAAATAAACGCGCCAACATTAATGATGTGGCGACCCAAAGACAACAGGTTCGCACTGGAGCATCTCGCGCATCCTTGCAATTTAATACTGGGGCAGTAGCCAGACTCTCGAGCAACTCTGTTTTAAATATTGGGCAATGTGCGCGATTACGCAGAGGTACAATTTTAATTAATGGCGCAGTTAATGCCTGTTCTGCCTCCATTACAACAGGGGTACGCGGTACGACCTATCTATTGGAAGTTGATGAGTCTGGCAATCAGCAAGTTAAGGTGTTAGAAGGAGAGGTCATCGTTAAACGCAACGCTCAACCGATCAACGATGATAGCGACATTACAGATGCGATCGCGCCCCCCACTAGCCCCAAAGCTCCTAACTCCAAAATTAAAGGTACATACTTTACCACCATCGCTCAAGTTAATGCACCACCTTCAACCAGCAATACTCAACCGCTCAATTTACCTAGCAATGATCCGCTTAATGCCAAACCCCTTGAGCCATTAAATGCTAAACCTGTGAATGATCAACCTATTCTAAGAGTGGAACAAGGTATGGAGAAGCCCCCTGAACCACCTCAAGATGAAGTAATTTTAAAATCAGGTGAGAAGGTGGAAATTGATCAACAGGGATCTTTAGGAATTGTGCAACAACTTACAGAAAACGAATTTGTGGGACTATTGACTGGTTCTCTCTTTCAAGGATTTACAAATCAAATTCCTGGTATCAATAAAGTAAGAGATGCTTTTAGCGGATTATTCCCAAATATAGATTTTCCCATTTCCTTACCAGGTCTGCCCACTCCAAGTATTCCAATTCCTAATATTCCCGGACTACCCTTCTAATCACCAAATCGGGTTTGTTGCATGATCTGACGGAAATTCTTCTCTACACAAGTTTGAGAGCCGTTTGAGAAGTGTGAGCATAGGCTAAAAATAGTGGACGATCCTCCCTAATACCAAATTAAGAAATGGCGTAGCCATTTCTTAATTGCAGAAACCTTACTGGGTTTGGTTTTTAATTTAAAAAAGTGTCATCACACTTTTTTTAAATTGGTATTAGCCCGCACCCATTTCCGAAATTCTCTTAAAGTTGCACTTTCTCCTAATGTTAAGCGCTTCTGCACATATTCGACAATAATCTCGGCTGGCAAATTAGGAAAAGATAAACTCTTGTCTATTGGTTGATACTCTCCATTCTCTAAGACCAGAAATTGTAAGTTATAACCATCGTAGCGCCACACTTCAGGCACATTCAACAGGGCATATATCGGTAAACGGCGATCGCTAGGATTAGTAATATCTACTTCTAAAACTAGATCGGGAGGTGGATCTTGTCCGACAATCACATTCTCTTGAGACCGAATCCTTAACTCATTTTTGAGGTAATAGCAAGAATCTGGTTCACCACCTATTTTTAATTCGGGTATTTTCATCAGTAAAGAACCTAGACAGCGCATATCAATTTCTAGTTCATCCACAAAAACTGTTAGTAATCTATCAAAAAAACGACTGCTACCTTCATGGAGTGAAAGGGGAGACATAATTTCTAGTGTGCCATTGAGGTAATGAAATAGAGTTTTGCGGCGATCGCCTAAATCGGTGAGTAAGCTTTCAAAAGTATGCCAACTAACGCTATGCAAGATTACACGCTGTTCGGCAAGGGGACGGTCTTGATCGAAGACTAAGGATGGGGTAGTAGGTTTGCTTGCTGTTGTGGTGGTCATAGTGATTTCCTTTCATCTGAATTAGATTTAGCGATCGCTTACACTGTTGCTCTTTTCTGGTTTACCTATGGTTGTGTTTTTTGAGCAACTATTTTAGTCACTTGCGAGTTTAGAATTGTTTGCATAAATACTTGGTTTTTTGCGAAATTTATAATATTAATAGTCAATGTTATCTAGCTTAAACTGTAGATATAGCTTGTTGAGGAAATGTTTAGCAAATAGTAAACCATATGTTACAGAAAATTGCTGGCGCTCTCAATCAGAAGGTTGAGATTCAGTTTTCAGCGATCGCTTCTTGAGACGAGTTTGGTATTCTCAGATCTTGCACCATTCCTGAAAGAGTTAAGTAGGAATGGGTTTGAGGATAATTTCAAAGCCATAACGCGCAGCAATATCGGCATTAGCTCGGATGAAGTTGAGAAGTTTTAACCAAAGAACAGAAGGGAATAAAACC
>JANRII010000105.1:0-29990 GCA_033765135.1 Pseudanabaenaceae cyanobacterium bins.39 | reverse complement strand
ACCAGAACGCAGCAAAGTATGGGGAAACGCCATGTTTGAACGCTTTACAGAAAAAGCAATTAAAGTCATCATGCTGGCTCAAGAGGAAGCTCGCCGCCTCGGTCATAACTTTGTCGGCACAGAGCAAATCCTATTGGGTCTTATCGGAGAAGGAACTGGCGTTGCCGCCAAAGTACTTAAGTCCATGGGTGTAAACCTCAAAGATGCTCGGATTGAGGTTGAGAAGATCATCGGACGCGGCTCTGGTTTTGTCGCCGTCGAAATTCCTTTCACACCTCGTGCTAAAAGAGTATTGGAGTTGTCCTTAGAGGAGGCTCGCCAGTTAGGACATAACTATATCGGCACTGAGCATTTATTGCTCGGTTTAATTCGTGAAGGCGAAGGAGTTGCCGCTAGAGTTTTAGAAAATCTTGGCGTGGATCTATCTAAGGTTCGCACTCAAGTAATTCGGATGCTCGGTGAGACTGCCGAAGTGTCCGCAGGTGGAGGTTCTTCGGGACGCACCAAGACACCAACCCTAGACGAGTTTGGCTCTAACCTGACGCAACTTGCCCAAGATGGCAAACTCGATCCCGTAGTTGGTCGCGAGAAGGAAATTGAACGGGTGATTCAAATTTTGGGCCGCCGTACCAAAAACAACCCTGTACTAATTGGTGAACCAGGTGTTGGTAAAACTGCGATCGCTGAAGGTTTAGCTCAACGCATCTCCAACAGCGATGTTCCTGACATTCTCCAAGAAAAACGAGTTGTCACCCTTGATATTGGGTTACTAGTTGCAGGTACTAAATACCGTGGTGAATTTGAGGAACGACTCAAAAAGATCATGGAGGAAATTCGTACCGCAGGTAATGTCATCTTGGTAATTGATGAGGTGCATACCTTAATCGGTGCTGGAGCTGCGGAGGGTGCGATCGATGCCGCCAATATTCTCAAGCCTGCCCTTGCCAGAGGAGAACTGCAATGTATTGGTGCAACTACTCTTGATGAGTATCGCAAACACATTGAGCGAGATGCCGCCCTTGAACGTCGCTTTCAACCAGTAATGGTCGGTGAACCCAGTGTTGAAGAAACCATTGAAATTCTAATTGGTTTACGTCAACGCTACGAAGAACACCACAAACTCAAGATTGATGATGAAGCTCTTGTGGCTGCGGCTAAGTTATCCGATCGCTACATCAGCGATCGCTTCTTGCCAGACAAAGCGATCGACCTCATCGACGAAGCAGGCTCACGGGTACGTCTGATCAACTCACAGTTACCACCTGCTGCGAAGGAACTTGACAAAGAACTGCGGCAAACTCTCAAGGATAAAGACGATGCCGTCCGCAAACAAGACTTTGACAAAGCCGCCGAACTGCGTGACAAAGAAATCGATCTCAAGCAACAGATTCGCGCCCTCAGTCAAACCAAAAAAGTCGAAACTTCAGCCACTGAAGAAATACCAGAGATCCGAGTTACCGAAGAGGACATCGCCTACATCGTTAGCTCTTGGACAGGTGTACCAGTTCTGAAGATCACTGAATCTGAGTCCGCCAAGCTCATGCAAATGGAAGAAACCCTCCATGGTCGCGTGATTGGACAAGACGAAGCGGTCAAAGCTATTTCCCGTGCTATCCGTCGCGCTCGTGTCGGACTAAAAAGCCCCGATCGCCCGATCGCCAGCTTCATCTTCTCAGGCCCCACAGGTGTTGGTAAAACAGAGCTAACCAAAGCCCTTGCCTCCTACTTCTTCGGCTCCGAAGATGCCATGATTCGCCTAGACATGTCCGAATATATGGAACGTCACACCGTCTCCAAATTAATCGGCTCACCTCCCGGCTATGTCGGCTACAACGAAGGCGGTCAGCTTACGGAAGCAGTACGTCGCCGTCCTTATACAGTCGTCCTATTTGACGAAATTGAAAAGGCACACCCCGATGTCTTTAACTTGCTCCTACAAGTCCTTGAAGATGGTCGCTTGACTGACTCTAAGGGACGTACCGTAGACTTCAAGAACACTCTCTTGATCATGACCTCCAACGTTGGATCTAAGGTCATCGAAAAAGGTGGCGGTGGTCTCGGGTTTGACTTTGCATCCAATCAAGAAGACGGACTCTATTCTCGGATTAGATCCCTAGTCAATGAAGAACTCAAGCAATACTTCCGTCCAGAATTTCTCAATCGTCTCGATGAAATTATTGTCTTCCGTCAATTGACTAAGCCCGAAGTCAAAGAAATTGCTGACCTCATGCTTAACGAATTCTTCAAGCGGATGTTAGCTAAGGATATTGTCTTGACCGTCACCGAACGCTTTAAGGATCTGCTTGTTCAAGAAGGCTATAACCCTAGCTACGGAGCCAGACCCTTGCGCCGTGCCATTATGCGCTTGCTTGAAGATTCCCTTGCCGAAGAGATTCTCACAGGCAAAGTGCGAGAAGGTGCGTCAGTAACAGTAGATGTTGATGATGATGGTAAAGTTAAGGTAATTGAGCAGCCAGCTTTGGACGGCTCCGAAAATAATCTGCAACTACTTCCATCTGCCTAGTTGTACCAGTTCGTAGAAGTGTGATTACACTTCTACGAATTAAAAAATCATACCCAGCAAGGTTAGTTTCTCAATACGGGTTTCATGAACGTAAACGAACGGAATAGTGCTGTTAAATTAAATCCTCTGTCGCCGATCGCCAAGCTATCAAAGACAGAGGATTTGTCATCTGCGGAAATGCCAGAGGTGATCATTGCGCCAAGCGATGATGGAGAGATCCTAAATACTCCTGCCCCATTAACCATTGCTGATGTGGAAGGCGGTGAGCTTAAACCCATCCCTGTCAAAGCGGTTAAGCCGTCCCAATCCATTGAAGTTGACCCAGAAGTTACTCAGGTTCGTTTTAAAACCCTAAGCGGCAAGCTTAATCTTTTATTACCAAGCGATCGCAAAATTCCGACAGACGCAGCCCAATATAGCGAACCTAGCGGCACAACTAAGCTCCTACAAATGTTTGGCAATGCCGAAGCAGAAAGCTCCGCACCACCTCAAACTTCGTTGATGTCTCTAACATGGCCAGAAATTATGTCACAGTTGGAGCAAAGATTGAGCGCGAGTGGCTATGACTGGAAGCCGCGCACACAGGTCTATCTACAGGCAGGCGATCGCTTACTCGATACCCGCCAATTGCAAGAAGTATTTGAGTCTTTGCAAAACCATCAATTGTTACTTCATTGTGTCGTCACCAACCGCCGCCAAACCGCCATCAATGCCGCGAGTATGGGGTTCTGTGTCGAGCAGGGCAACACATTTCCTGAACTTCTGGGCTTTAACCCAATTCCCAATGCTCCCATTGACGACCCTCTATATATTAAGATGACCGTGCGATCGGGTACGGAGGTCAGACATTCTGGCAGTATCATCGTGTTTGGGGATGTCAATGCGGGTGCAGAACTAATTTCTGAAGGCGACATTATTGTATTTGGCAAGCTGAAAGGAATGGCTCATGCTGGCTCTAAGGGTAACGCGCAAGCGATTATTATGGCATCGCACCTAGAAGCTACCCAAATCCGTATAGCTAGTCTCATTGCCCGTGTGGAAACACCTAGCACCTACTTCTGTCCAGAAATTGCTTTTGTCAGTCATGAGGGTATGCCTACAATTCAAATTGTGCAAGCAGTTAATTATTCGACAAAAGTAAAGCAAAAGGCACAATAAGCGCTAATATGACGCTAATATTTTTGATATTCTCTCCCCTGCAAATCATTAATTCTTAAACATGAGTCGCATTATCGTTGTTACCTCTGGTAAAGGTGGTGTCGGCAAGACTACATCTTCAGCCAATCTAGGCATGGCACTCGCTAAACTCGGGCGCAAAGTGGTGTTAGTGGATGCTGACTTTGGCTTGCGAAATCTCGATCTTTTACTGGGGCTAGAAAATCGTATTGTTTATACTGCCCTTGAAGTAATTGCGCGAGAGTGTAAACTCGATCAGGCTTTGGTCAAAGATAAGCGGCAGCCAAATTTATCTCTATTAGCAGCGCCACAGACCAGAAATAAGACGGCGATTACGGCCGCCCATATGAAGGCATTGGTGGAAGTATTGAGTCGTTATTTTGATTATGTATTAATCGATTGCCCTGCGGGAATTGAGTCTGGCTTCCAAAATGCGATCGCTGGTGCTAAGGAAGCGATCGTGGTGACTACTCCTGAAATCTCTGCCGTTAGGGATGCCGATCGCGTAGTCGGGCTACTGGAGGCAAATCGGATTACTGATATCAAGCTCATCCTCAACCGCATTCGCCCCGCGATGGTGCAGAACAATGACATGATGAGCGTGGAAGATGTCTTGGATATTCTGTCAGTCAAGCTCATTGGTGTCATTCCCGATGATGAACAGGTGATCGTTTCTACAAACAAAGGGGAACCATTAGTTTTGTCAGATAAGGCATCCTTAGCAGGTACTGCCTACGAAAATGTAGCCAAGCGCTTAGAAGGTAAAGATATCGAGTTTTTGACACTCGAAGCGCCTCCTAAGGGCTTTTTAGCTAGACTAACAAGCTGGATCACTGGAAATTCCTGAGGTTTGAGATGATTTCAACATTGCTCGATCGCTTATTTCAAAGAAGTAACGTGCCTAGTGGGGCAAAGGTGAAACAGCGTTTGAAATTTATTCTTGCCCATGATCGGGCAGCGATCGAGCCTCAGGTATTTGATAATATGCGCCATGAAATCATGCGTGTGGTTTCTAAGTATGTGGAGCTTGATGAAGGCTCCTTGGATATCAGGCTAGAGTCGGATAAGCGAATGACTGCCTTGATCGCTAATTTGCCGATTCGGACGGTGCGCGAAGAGTTGCCTGATCTAGTGAATCTATTTGATGTTCCCGAAGATGCCATAACGGTGAACTCAGAGTCTAGTGACTTAGCTTTAGAAATGGATCGTTCAGCAGATGCTGCCCTAGATGCGATCGCGATTCAAAGCTCTACACCTCCCCATCCAAACACCAATGAATCGTTACCAGTAGAAAATGCCGAGACAGTGGCAGATCGTACCACTGAAGTTAGCCATAAATTAAGGTTAGCAGCCAATAAGTCACAACCCGATATTAATCAAGCAGATGCCACTGTGGATGTGTCGGTGACATCTAGCGAAAATTTATCAGGGGAGGAACAGCCTAGTGATGCGCCTATCGATGAAAATGAACAGGTACAACCAAATGATCCAACCCTAGAGCAGGATCATGATCAGCTAGAATTGACACTCAATTTGCCGCAGTCCCCCCAATTGCCTGCAAATCTAGATGAGACTCCCTCCGATCCAACTCAGTCCATCGCTCAGGGAGCAGCTCAAGAAATTGTTGTATATGAAGTTATGGATGAACCCTCAAAGCAAGCTGATCAATAAAGCGATCGCAGCAGTCGCGCAGCCAATAGGTATAGTTTTGAGGGTTAGCGGCAATATCCTTTTGCAGCATACTCAGATCGATCCAGCACCAATCCTCCGCCTCGTCAGGGTTGAGGATCGGTTCGCGATCGCCATACCCTAGCAGCACATGATCAAACTCATATTCCGTCAAACCCTGATCCAATTCAGCACGATAAACAAAGCTAAATATTTCTGTTAACTCACATTCCAAACCCATTTCTTCTTGCAAGCGCCGATGGGCTGCCTCCAAAATATTTTCATGGGGGCGCGGATGGCTACAACAGGTATTAGTCCAGAGTCCCCCTGAATGGTATTTATGACGAGCGCGTTTTTGCAGTAATAATTTTCCTTGTGAATTGAGGATAAATATTGAGAAAGCACGGTGCAGAAGACCATCTTGGTGAGCTTGCAATTTTTCGGCAACACCAATTTGCTGATCTTGATGGTCGACTAAAATTACCTGCTCTTCAGAGGATTGATCTAGAGATTGCTCTATTAATTGAGACTGAGCAAAGCGATCGGGCAATTTCTCAATAGTGGTCATGGCAAGGAAAAATTAATTATCAGTAGGAATTTATACCAATAAATCGGTAGGAATCTCTGATTTGTTAAGTTTTTGTTGCAGTTTTATTACCAAGGATAGACTCGCGATCGCCTGCTTCTAGATTGCCCTCCAAATAGATCGGCTACAATATACAAAAATATACATCCGCAAACCTCAACTCGCTCAATCTAAACTTGTATAGCAGGAGTCGTATGGATACCATTGATTTAGAAAAGTTGTTTCAACAGGGTTATTACGTCACTCTTGGTGCAACATCATCTCTATTGGAGGTGATCCAAGATCCGATCAAACGCGAAGAAAATCTGCGTATGTGGGGACGAACCTTTAACGAATTGAGTCAAGAACTAGCAGCTAAGGGAGTATCAACGGAGGCAGAGGCAAGAAGTTATGTTGATAGTTTCATTGCCCAGCGTGTCAATGGTACTAAGTCGCAGGAAGACTCCACAGAACTAACTACAGTCAATACTACGGCTGAATCAGTGGAAGATATTAACTCTGAATCAAGTACCACCAAAGTTCAAGCCAGTATGCGTGACGAGATTCAAGAATTGACCGATCAATTAGCCAATCTCCGCTCCGAACTAGAACAGTTACGCCAAAAATAGCCAAAAAGAAATTGGTTCCTTTCCATACCTATATCTTGATTTTGGGTGAACACTGTTTGGTACTCCCCGCACGCTCTGTAGCGGGGATTCCTGATTCAGTACATATCTACCGCACTAGGCGGAATCTTGTTTAGATTAGAAATAGCAACATCAATATTTTTGTTTTGTAACTTCAGCGCTACAACTGAGATAATTATAATAATTTACAGATTATTATCATAGCCATGTGGTAAATTGGCAATATGCCGCAATTTATAGCTGTCGTCACTTATGTTAGGACAAGATTAAAACCCAAGAAGAGAATAGCGGTGCAAAGTGCTGCCATTCTCTCCTTGGGTTTTGATTAAATTTCTTGGTACAGTAAGAGCAAATTGCGATTTAGCAATCAACTAACAATTGATTATTCACAGACACTCTAGCAAAATTTGATACTTTTTTATGAACTCCATAGTCTTAATGGCGGAATTGTTGACAGAGCCAGAGTCACGCCGTACTCCTGACAACCAAAGTACGATCGCTTCATTTCTGGTTCAATTTGCAGGTAATCGCTCAGAAGAAGCACCATTTCGCCTTAAAGTTGTCGGCTGGAATACCCTCGCCGATGAAATCATGGAAAAATATCATAAGGGAGATCAAGTTGTCATTGAAGGTCGGCTGCGTCTTGATACTGTTGATCGCGGCACTTATAAAGAAAAACGCACTGAGCTAGTGGCTCAACGCATACATAGTTTTGGCGCTGCCAGCATATCTAATGTATCGACATTTAGTGCTACTGCAAGATCTGCGGATGTCCCCCGTGCTGAACCTTTACCCAGATCAGAATATGCAAACAACGTCAATAATGTTGTACCAATGCCCACAGCCTATGTGCCGACAGCTTCTCCTGTATCAGATCCCGATTATGATGATATTCCTTTTTAGTTTTGTGTAAGTGGATGAGCAAATAAAAAGAGAGTAGCAGCGCTTCGCGCCACTACTCTCACGATCATGGAAATGGATACAGCTTACAAAACAACTCCCTTAGGAGCAGGAATGGATGGCTGTAGATACATTGTGAGGAACTGCAACCCATTATTGATGAGATAGGGTAGCTTCTGAAGTTTCTTCAACCATTCTGGAGCATTAGACTCATCGAGCTTTGACAACTTCGCATTGTTAGCTTCACACTTTTTCAAGCAATCCCAGAATTTTGGATTTTCCAAGTCAAGGATGACAGGAAATGCCTTAGCTGCATCACGATTGGTTTCTCGCAATACTTCATCAACATATTTTCTGGTATCCATGCCGATAGACTCATAAAACTCATTGCGGACGCAAATATCGTTTAGATACATTGTGGCAAATACGGATAGCAAGAAAAACTTGCTCCAAAGATTAGCGCGAAGACCCTTGATGTTATTTTTCTCGCTGCGAAGCAAGAGGCTGCAAAAGTCTCCGTGACGGCTTTCGTCTTGGCACCAGTTTTCAAAAAAGTTGAAAATTGGGTATAGACGGTATTCGGGATGGGCAAGAAAATGCTGATGAATCTTGATATAGCGCCAATAGCCAATCTTTTCGGAAAGGTAGGTCGCGTAAAAGATAAATTTGGGGGCGAAATAGACGTATTTCTTAGTTTTGGAGAGGGTGGATAGATCTAATTGCAGATCAAAGTCGGGCATCGCTTTATTAAGAAAGCCTGCATGTCTTGCCTCATCGCGGCTCATGAGGCTAAAGATTTCTGCCATCAGAGGATTTTTGTCTTTAATTTTGACGGCAATTTCTTTGTATAGTAAGAAGCCTGAAAATTCTGATGTGCAAGATCCTTCAAGGAATACGCGAAAATGCTCCTTTACTTTAGGATCGATATGATCCCAAGATTGGTTAAACTCAGGAGTCCGTACAAAGTGGCGACGGTTGTAATCGAATTTAAATTCTTCGAGGATCGCTTCATAATCTGGTTTGAGATCGAAGATATCCATGTTTGCCATAGCTTCAAAGTCAGTGGTGTAGAAGCGTGGCGAAAGAATTGTTTCACGTCTGCCAGTGCCGTTGACTTTGGGACTTGACTGATTAGCTTCGGTTTTAGATGGGGTCGCTACCATAGTCTTAATTGTTGATTTATTTCCAGATTTTATGCGGATCTAGGTTTAGATCTTAAATTTTAAATATTGCAGTAGATATTGCAGAATGATTGCAGTGTAAATACTTATCTATTAGCTTATTTTAAGCTTACTCTTTTACCTATGGGCAATTATTAAGCTATTTCTCTTTACAAATCTTTAAATTACAACTCTTTAAGATACTCAAGGATTCTGCTTGGTTTAGGCGATCGCCGATCCATCCACCACATCTTGCCAACGACCATTACCAACGGCACGGATTGCTTCTGTGAGGTCGATATTGCCTGTGTAAATGGCTTTGCCGATAATGGCTGCTTTGACTCCAACGGACTCTAGGGCGGTCAGGCTGAGTAAGTCAGTGATGGAGCTGATTCCTCCTGAGGCAATCACAGGTACATCAACATTTTCGGCAAGTTGACGCAGGGCTTCAATGTTTGGCCCCTGCATAGTGCCATCACGGTGAATGTCAGTGTAGACGATGCCAGCGATACCGATCGCGGTCATCCGTTTAGCGAGGTCGACGGCAAATACCTCTGATGTCGTGAGCCAACCTCTGGTGGCGACTTTGCCATTACGAGCATCGATGCCCACTAGGATTTGTTCAGGAAATTCCGCGCAGATATTGGCGATGAGTTGGGAGTTTTCGACGGCGGCAGTGCCAAGAATGACGCGACTAACGCCTGCGGCAAGTACAGAGAGAATGCTGTCACGATCGCGAAGTCCGCCCCCCATCTGCACATGGATGGGAATTGAGCGGGCGATCGCCTCAATAACTTGCAGGTTTTGGGGTTTGCCTTGCTTGGCTCCGTCTAAATCAACCACATGCAAATATTTGGCTCCTTGACTGTACCAGCGTTGGGCTACCTCTACGGGGTCTTCACCAAATACTTCCGATTGTTGATAATCCCCCTGATAGAGCCTGACACAGCGTCCATCTAAAATATCTATTGCGGGAATTACTTCCATAATTTTTACCATTGATCCCAGGTATTTTATTCTAACTAGATTTGGCGATCGCGGTATAGTACAAAACTAGGAATTCAAAAATGTTACCTCCATGATCTCCATGAAGTCATCTCAGCAATCGGTATCGCAAACGTTAATGTCAGTGGGCATGGTTATTAGTGCCATTTTTTTATTAATGGCGATCGCTGCGCCGATTTTACAAGGCTTGGGACTATTGACCGATCCTAGTGAATTTTTGAGTAATCCAATTCATCAGCCTCCATCTGCCAAGTATTGGTTTGGCACAGATTTGCAAGGTCATGATGTATTTACGAGAACCATTGCAGGGGCAGGTGTGGCATGGCAAGTTACGCTTGCTTCAACCCTGATTAGTCTGTTGGTGGGTGTGCCTTTGGGATTGTTAAGTGGCTATCGAGGGGGCTGGCTGGATCGATTATTGGTGTTTGTGATGGATGCAATCTATACCTTGCCGAGTTTATTGCTGTCTTTGACGATCGCCTTTGTGGTGGGGGCTGGGGTGTGGAATGCAGCGATCGCTCTCAGTGTTGCCTATATTCCTCAATACTTTCGGGTGATCCGTAACCAAACTGTTAGCACCAAAAATGAGGTTTATATTGAGGCAGCTAGGGCGATCGGTGCAGATACGCCCACGGTTTTAATTAAATACTTAGCGCCCAATGTGATCCAAAGTTTGCCTGTTATTTTTACGCTTAATGCTGCTGATGCCATTTTAACCCTTGCGGGGCTGGGCTTCTTGGGGTTAGGAATTCCTGAAAATGTGCCTGAGTGGGGGCATGATCTCAAGCAGGCTTTAGATGCTTTGTCGACAGGGGAAAATATTTGGTGGACAACCGTTTTTCCTGGTATGGCAATTACATTAATGACGGTGGGCTTATCTTTGGTGGGTGAAGGCTTGACTCAGAAATTCAGCACTAAACAAACGAGTGAATCTAAATAAAAAGAATAAAAAGAGTGGCGGCACTTCGCACCGTCACTCTTTTTTTAAGCAGGTAATTAATCTTCTTCGATTTCAAAAACTTTTTTGAAAGTGGTTATTACCTTAGAACCAGAGTCTATGGATTCTAGGGGATCTTTGCGGAGGCGGTGGCGCAAACATAGGCTAATGACACGCTTGATATCATCAACTTCTACTTCCTTGCGTCCCTCAAAAGCCGCGATCGCCTTAGATGCACGGTTGGTCACAATGTCACCACGCAAACCATCCACATTTAGCTCGGCACAAACCCTAGAGATATTTAAGCGCAAGTCTTGAGGAATCTCGACTTCTTTGAGCAAGGTCTGCGCTCTGACAATTTTGGCTTGCAGTTCTTGCTGTTGCTCGGAGTAGTGTCTTAAAAATTCATGGGGATTACCATCAAAGTTAGTCCTTTCTTCGACAACACGCACCCGCAGTTCAGGTTCACGGACTGTGCGAATTTCGGCATACATACCAAAGCGATCGAGCAACTGTGGGCGCAATTCGCCTTCTTCAGGGTTGCCTGAACCAACTAGGACAAAGCGAGCAGGGTGACGGATAGAAATCCCTTCTCTCTCAACGGTATTCCATCCCGAAGCGGCTGAGTCTAGCAAAACATCGACAAGGTGATCATCAAGGAGGTTGACTTCATCGATGTAAAGAATGCCTCGATTGGCTTTAGCAAGTAGTCCGAGTTCAAAGGCTTTGACCCCTTCCGATAGGGCTTTTTCAATATCGATAGTACCGCAGACACGATCCTCAGTGGCTCCGAGGGGTAAGTCCACCATAATTACCTGTTTGGTGGTAATAGGCAAAGTTTCTCCATTGGCGATGCGTTGACGGACTTCTTCACTTTGAAGATCGCCATCGGTGGGATGACTGCTGAAGGGATCGTCCGCCACAACTTCGATTTCGGGTAAAAGGTCGGCAAGAGCGCGAACGGTGGTGGATTTGCCTGTACCGCGATCGCCCATCACCATTACTCCACCAATTTTGGGATCGATGACGTTGAGCAACAGGGCGAGTTTCATTTCTTCCTGTCCAATCACGGCGGTGAAAGGAAATACAGGTCGTCTTGTTGTTACGTTAGGTTTAGTGGCAGTTGCAATCAAGGTATTTTAAATTTTGTATCAATAAGGGGATTACTTTAGTCAATATACAACTTTTCCTATCCAAAACGTGACGACTGCTATCACTGAGCCTATCAACAGGGACAGTACGCGCTTCTCAGTAGTACCAAAACTAAAATCTTATGCTTTTGTAAAAATTACAGACAAATTATTAGCTGGCATGGATTTGATGTGGCTGAGGCTCAATTGGTGATCCTTCGCAACAGTAACCACATCATTTAAATCCCTAACTCCCCAGTCGGGATTTTGCGATCGCAAACTGATATCAAAATCAGCATTGCTGACTGCTGTGTGCTGTCCATCTTGTTTGTAAGGACCGTATAGATACAAGATCCCCCCCTGTGGCAATAGTTCACTAGCTCCTGCCATTAGCCCCAAGCAAGCAGACCAAGGTGAAATATGAATCATATTGATATTCACGATCGCTTGAATATTTTGATGAGGTAGATCATGCTGAGAATGCCAATCCTCATGGGTTACATCGATACTCAAAGGAGCCACGAGATTTGGTGCGGGGGCAAATTTTTGCCAAGCCATAATACTGGCGATCGCGATGGGATTGGGATCGGAGGGTATCCACAGCCGAGGCTGTATAAATGGCGCAAAATAAACGGCATGTTCACCTGTGCCACTGGAAATTTCCAGAATGTTACCTGCCTTAGGCAAAGCTTCTGTGAGAACGCTTAAAATAGCGTCCCGATTGCGGGCTGTGGCTGGCGCATATTGGCGATCATCTTCCATAGTCTAGATTTAATGCAAAATAGCGATCGCTTGCTGTCCCGAAATATGGGCAAAGGGCAAGCTATCTATACCCATCGCCACACAGAGCAGACCTAAATATAAAATTGAATACTTAAATACTGAACGTGCCACATTGCGATCGCTCGGTTCCTTAATGAGTTGGCAAGCTTTGTAAATGAAAGCACCACCAAGTATGATCGCTGACACCGTATATACCAGTCCCATCACATTGCAAGGATAGACCAAAAGCAGTGATACAGGCACAATCAGCAAAGTATATAGGAGAATTTGTTGAGCCGTTACTTTTGCACCTTCCACTACAGGCAGCATCGGTACTCCGACCTTGGCGTATTCGTCACGGATCATTAGCGCCAAAGCCCAAAAGTGGGGAGGAGTCCACACAAAAATAATGGCAAATAAAACCCATGCTGACCAACTCAGTTCGCCTGTGACGGCCGCCCAGCCCACAAGGGGAGGGATTGCGCCTGCGGCTCCACCAATGACAATATTTTGCGTGCTAGAGCGTTTGAGCCAAATTGTATAAACACCGACATAGGTGGCGATCCCTGACATGGCAAGACAGGCCGCCAGCAGATTGGCATAGGTGGCAAGGAGGGCAAAGGAAATCAGGGCAAGGACGATCGCGAAGGTCAAAGCGTTGTGCGGTTTGATGCGTCCCGATGGTAAAGGTCGCCAACTAGTGCGCTCCATATTGGCATCAATATCGCGATCGTATAGACAATTAATCGTATTCGCAGAGGCGGCGGCGATGGCTCCACCTAAAACCGTGACCGCCATCAATCCTAGATCCACATTTCCCTCTGAAGCAATCCACATTGCGCCTGCGGTAGTAATTAGCAACAGGGAAATAATTCTGGGCTTGGTGAGTTGGATATAGTCTTGAAGCACATCTAGCCAGTGACGCGGCATCAATGGGGCTGTTACCTGAGCCGATTGATGGTTGCTGGGGATCGCTGTTTCTTGCATTACGCTTGACTCCTAATAATATTTCGATTGATGAAAATCACTTCTGGACGGGGGCGAGTGATGGGTTTAGCGATCGAAATGCTAAAACTGCAAAGCAAACTAACGTGCCAAGCAATGCCGAACCCGTTGCTTGATGGGCAACGGTCAAGGGTTCTACCTGTAGATGTAATTTGTAGGTGGCATAGCCGATCGCTACTTGAGCAAATACTAAAATGCCAACAAGGGAAGCACAATTTCTTAACATGGGTGTGATGGCGGAGGAGCGCCAAGAGCTAACCACCACTGCAATACTAGCGATTGTGGCTGGCACAACCCCTATCAGATGCACATTCAACACAATGCACATATCCTGTGTGGCAAAACATTGGTGTAATGCCCATTGAGAAGCCACTAGAGCGCCCAAAATACTTTGCAAATAAACGAGAACTGCTGCTGATAGTCCTAACCACGCCAACCAAGGCTTACGCAGGTTAAACGATATGGTGTCGGTGGTGGGCATGAGAGACTGGTATTTCTCAGCAATCAGGGCGATCGCCGTTCCTAACAAGCTAGAAAAAAATAACAAACCTGTCCCCAGATGCGCGGTTACGATATCAAATCTGAGTAGCTGGGTTACAGTTAATCCCCCCAATACACCTTGAAAAATCACCAAGCCCAAAGATCCTGAGGTTGCCCAAGGAACCCATTTGGGTAAACTTTGGCGAAAGTACCAACTAGCTCCACATAAAACAATGGTGGCAAAGCCAACGGTGGAGGCAACTAAGCGGTGAAACCATTCTAGAAACACCTGTAAGTTCATCTGCTCGGCAGGCAGGATGCTGCCATAGCACAGAGGCCAATCGGGGCAGGCAAGTCCTGCATTCATCACACGGGTAGCGCTACCGATCGCCATGACCATCCAAGTCGCGATCGCAATACCTAGCGCCATACGTTGCATCAGGAGCTTAGGCTCGATGGACTTACGAAATGTATGGGCAGATTTTCCATTGCTAGAAGATACGTCAGCTTCAGCTTGTGTGGACAAATTAGCGGAGTTAGTGGGTTTGTGAAATGTAGATTCAGTCATGCAGTTAAATAATTTCAGGCTTTATCAGTCTTTAGTCGTGAATCTTGACAACACTCAGCAAAGCTCAGTAATTGCATAGTTAATGCCCCCAGTGGTGTCTCATCCCAAATCTAAAAATGGCATAGGTTTAGATTTAAAAAATCCTTGCTGGGTTTGGTGCTTACTCCATAGAAGTATTTGATACTTTCATGAATTGGCATAACCACCGCAGATTCAGGCTGTGCAATTCATCTTAAGAGCAGTTTGGAGATTGCCAAAAGTATTTAATAATTTCTTTGCGTTGAGTATTTATACTGTAGCGATCGCGACAAAAATTGGAGGTTTGGCTTATCATCGTTGCTTGGTTGCAGCAACCCATACTTTCTATAAACTGATTAAGAATCACGATATTAACGTGATATTAATTAGTTAATAATATATTTCTGCCATTCATCATGATTTCCCGAGCGCAAATACTTACTCACCTCAAAATGCAGACCACTATGGGGACGGCGCGGCATTTTGCGAAGGGGCATTGCCGCTTCCTTAGGTGTGCGGTTGCCCTTTTTGACATTACATTTCACGCAGGCAGTCGTAATATTTTCCCAAGTATCTAACCCACCGCGCGATCGCGGCAAGACATGATCAAGGGTCAAATCATCGCCCGTATGCCCACAATACTGACAAGAATGGGCATCACGATGCAAAATATTACGGCGGGTGAGGGGAATTTCTTTGTAGGGAATGCTGACATATTGCAACATGCGGATCACTGTTGGCAGAGGCATTCCAGGGTAAATCATCTTACCGTTATGCTCAATCTGTTCAGCCTTACCTTTTATGACCAACACAATAGCTCGCTGCCAGTTGGTAATGTTCAGCGGCTCATAGGATGCATTGAGTACAAGGACTTTTGCCATTTCTATTCAGCGAACTTATCTGAGATGCTAACACAGGTAAACTGAAATGTGCTAAGTAATTGTGCCTTTTTGATTAAAAAACACCTATTTGTTAATCTAACGTTAACAACGTAGTCAAAAATCAGTACAAATCAACTGCCGAGAATTGATTAACTAAACGATCTAATGCCAGCAGTTCAGCAAAACCTACCGCGATCGCTGTAACTTTATGCCGATGGTTTTGCGTTGACTTGCGCCTGTGAGATTGAGGGCAAGTTTCTCAATCTGATCATACCAACTGCGCGGCAGTAACCAGATGAGATAAGCGGCGAGAAGGGTAAGTAGCGATCGCATTGGTTCATAAATTAAAATCTTCCAATTACAAGCTAAGGCTTGATTGACGAGATTTACAGCCGCTTTGCCATCCTTATTGCGAATGGCACGACGGGAGAGGTAACGCAACTGATAGGCACGGGCGAGAGATTCCCACTTTGCCAATAGCGCGGGGGCATAGGTGCGGGTTTTGGCGATCACCTTTTCCCATGACTCCAATTGTTTATTCATATTTGCAGAGAGGCTACCCGAATTAACACGGTATAGAGTTAGGGGTTCGGGAATTCCTTCGATTTGCCAATTGGTTTGAATGGCAATTCTAATCCAGCATTCGATATCCTCTGATTGACGGAACTGATCATCAAAGTAGAAGTCTTCCATTTCGCCATACAGATTATCTTGAAACTTGATGTCTTCAAGGGCTTTACGACGAATTACGGGGGCAGAGCCATTGCCGATGGGATTGCGGCAGAGTAAGTGAGGGGCATCAATATCAGTGAGCTTGGGCATTTGGTATGTGCCAAGAGAATTACTATCTTCATCGATAAAGGCAGAACGACTGAAACTAATACCAACTTTAGGATTAGCTTCTAAATGTTGGATATGCTTTTCTAGCTTAGTTGGCAACCACAGATCATCGCTGTCCAAGAGAGCAATATATTCTCCTTGAGCATGGCGAATCCCTGTATTTCTGGCTCCTGCCAAGCCACGATTTTTTTGATGGATAATCCGTATGCGGGGATCGTGAAATTGCTCACAAATCTCCATACTGCGATCGGGAGATTGATCATCAACAATAATTAATTCAAAGTCTTGAAAGGTTTGCGCCAAGACCGATGTAATGGTTTCTTTAATAAAGCGCTCGACATTATAAACAGGGACAATTACTGATACTTTCACCATGATTTGCTACCGATAAATAATAATTTTTAATGTGAGTAATTTTTAATGTGATTTTTTACTCCCAAGACAAATAGGGGAACTGCCCCCCAATGAATGAGCATTACTGCTGCGGCTACACCTATAATTTGCCAAGCTGTACCGATCGCGATCGCGATCGCAAATAGAACTGTAAAGAGGATATTCCAAAGCAAATCCCAGCTTGGTTTATCCATAGCCCAGAGAGCTTTGGAGGCGGCATTGGCATAGGGACGAGGAATTGCTGATAGGCAAATGAGAATTAGCAAGGGAATTGCGGGTATCCATTTCTGTCCAAAGATTAAAGGAACATAGAAGGGAGCAAGTAAGGTTTGGGCGGAGACAATTGGTATAATTACTTTGGTGATCGAGGGAAAGCTTTGGAGATAGCGATCGCGAAACTGTTCTGGGTCAGATCGGGCTTCGCAAAGGTGCGGATAGAGTGCGGCATCAACGGCAGTTATAAAGCTGAGGCTAATGCCTAGCCCTGCATTAAAGGCGAAATAATATAAACCAAGGGCTTTAATTCCTAAGAAATGCCCTGCAATTAGATAATCGAGGTTATTGCGAAGGGTGGCCAGCATTTGAATACCGAGAATATTGCGTCCAAACTGAATGATTTCTTGCCAACGATGGAGTGTGAAGGATTGAGACGATCGCCAAGGGTTATGAGAACGATGCACAATTACCCAAATGGGTGCAACAATCACTTTCGGCAAGACGATCGCCCACATGCCGAAACCTTGCCAAGCTAAAATCATTGTCAAAATATTATCAGTGGAAATTTGCAACGCATTGGCTAAAGCAGAAACATGGAGCCGATTTTCCCTTTGCGATCGCGCCGCTTGAATTAGTCCCATCGGTAACATCAAATAAACTACACCCATCACACAAATTGGCAAAATTACTTGGCTGTCTTTATAGATCCATGCCATCGGCAAAGCCACCAAACATTGAATCAAAAAAAGACCACCACAAATGAACCAGTTGATGTAATAGGCAGTTTGAGATAGTTCTTCTATGTCTTCTTCCTTCGCTTGAATGAGCTTATCGAAGATACCATTACGGGTAAATACGTTCACAAATTCATTGGTGGTAAGCACTAAGGCAGCTAGACCATAGTCATATTCCGATAGCCATCGCGCTAGGATGACTGTGGCGGCTAGTCGGGAAATGCGAATGAAGACTTCTGATAGACCTAGCCAACCAATGTTACGCACAAAGCGATTAGTCAGCTTTTGTTGTATGGAGTTGATGATTGGTTGCACGAGTTGCTTTATCTGTTGCATAGATCTAGTAGCAGTGCCTCCCATGCCGTCATATATTCTTCCCAATCATTCTGCACATCCATACGCCCCTGTAATCCCCATGACTCGATTTGCGATCGCGGCATTGTGCAGACTTGGGTGATCGCGGCGGCAAGAGCTTCGGGATTATTGGCAGGAACTAGTAGTCCACAACCATTGACCTGTTCCGTTAAGCCATCTACCTGCGAGACAATGACCGCTTTGGCGGCGGCTTTTGATTCTAAACAGACATTACCCCAAGGTTCCCAATTAGAAGGAATAATAATCACATCGCACTTCTCTAAAAAGGATGGCACATCAGTAATCGAACCCAAAAATTGAATGCGGGAATCGTTACCCGCTAGGGACTTTAATAAATCTTCCTGTTCACCATAGCCACCAACGAGTAATTGAATTTGTGAATGATCAACTTTGGGCATGGCTCTTAATAAAGTATCAAATCCCTTTTGTTGATTAAATCGCCCATAGGCTCCAAATACAAGAGGGGTATCAATGGATTTAAGGGGTAAGTTTAGAAATTCATCAAGGGTGCGGCATTGCTGAATAGTAGTCAGTTTTTGGAGATTAACAAGGCGGTGCGATCGCATCCATTTTTGTTGTCCTTGGGAAATGGCAACGACTTGGTGAGCTAATCCATAGGCGAACCTTAGCATGATGTGAAATCGCCAAGGCGATCGCACTTTCCACTGTTCAAAGCTCTCAGAATAATGGTGTTCATGAATGAGTAACTTAGTTGCGAACCTAAGTTTTAATAATCGCCATAGCGATCGCCAATTACAGGGATCATGCCAAATGACCACATCTGGTTTAATTTGCGATAGATTTTTGAGAGCTTCGCTTTCAGTGAGAAAGAGAAATTCAAACTTTTCCTTGAGTCTCGAATTGGTTAAACTGCCACTAGTACTTTTAATGCCGCCCACATTGCGATCGCTCAGTAAATGCAGAATCTTAGGTAAAGTATTGTGCCTACGCTCTTGATTCTTTATAGATAATGCCATGATTTTTCTCCTTGAAATTTCAGTTATTGTGGCATTCTGACAAATTGTTGTCCCCTATCTGATCCCCCAGTGAGAAGATCTGTAAGAATGGCTTTTTCCACAACTAATTTAGGATTGCTATATACTCCCCCTCAGCATTTGCTTAAATCTTTTGCATGTGATTACGGCGGCGCATATTTCTTATTTTTTATAGGTAACTCATACTACATTCTATAACGTCATGGCGATCGCGCCATACGCTACACATGACGCGATCGCCGACCTCTCGAAAAGAGGGTTTCTGATACCAAATTAAGAAATAGCTACGCCATTTCTTAATTAAAAAAACCTTACTGGGTTTGGTTGTTAATTTAAAAAAGTGTGATCACACTTTTTCTTCAAGCACTTGAGGTGTTTCTTGAGCATCGGTATTAGGAGACTCCAGAAACCCCATTCCCATTACAATTAAACCAGGCCAAAACAGATAGGCCAAAATTTCCAAATTTTCCCCAAAGGTATAGAGAAAAATTACCAACAACATTGTTAAGCCTAACTTAGCAGTGTCATTGCGTTGCGACTTAAACAGCAAATCCCCCAAGCTATAGATCATCGGGATTGCTAGGGCAGCAAATCCCACAACACCCTTGACAAAGAGCAAGCCATACCAAGTGTGATGGGAACCAATTGGCATATATTCCACTAAGTGGGGGCCATTCTCCACAATGCCATGTCCCCAGATGGGAGATTCTGTTTGCCAGCGATAAACCGCAATTCTGCCAAGAGCCGCCCTCACTCGTGATGAATCCTTCCGTGCGGCGGCAAACTGTTCTGAAAACTTTTCTAATCCTTCCATTAACATCGGTAAAGTTATTCCCCCTGTACTGGCGATCGCCCCTGTAATCATCAGCGAGATCGGTCGGGAAATGCGTGCTAGAACCTCCACCAAAATCCAAACTACAGGCAAACAGAGCAGAGCTAATCGCGATTTAGAAATCTGACACATCATAATGCATCCTGCAATCCCCAAATACTTCCACTTTTTGCAAGGTTCACGCAGAATCATAAAAAAGTAAATATTGGCCACAAATCCCAAGGCAGGAGCCCAAGGTGTAAATAGTCGCCATCGGGGGGTGTTGTCCCCTGGATCAATTTCATAGAGGCGGAACTCAAAAAACTCAGGGCCAGGCCCCCCGATCGCCTGTAACGGAGACACAAATAATTTTTCGGGCAGTTTGGCGTAATATGCCGCAATAAAAATAGGTGAGAACAAAAAGACCATCGTACAGATCAAGGCGGCGGCGCGATAGATTAATTGTGGTCGGATCGGCAAACAGCCTGCCATCGGAAACAGTGCCAAAATTGCCCATCCCTTTGCCCAACCGATTGATGATTTGATAATCTGTCCCATCTCAAGGTAATAGTCCAAATGTCCGACGATCAGCGATACCTGCATCATGATCATGCCTCCGATCCACATCCATACCCCTAGAGGAATCCTGATCCGCTCTCTTAATGGCGTATCGGGATTTTGTTGCCACCAACGCCAGCACAAGATGCCAAATAGGAGCCAAGGCAAAATTGCACCTAAGACATATAGTCCACCCACAAAATAGATCGCAAAAGTCCAGACAATGGAGTACCACACCAGTTTTTCTTCCAGATTTTCTGGGGTGATCTTTAAATGTTCAGGGGTTTGTAAAAACTTCGATAATATATTCATCGTGATTGCCCTGTCTTATTGCGATCGCTATTTGCCCGATCGCTATGGGGAATTGCGCGTAATGTCGGCAAATCCGCCACCTCCGCTATTTCCATTTCCTGCTTACGTTTGGCGGCGATCGCCTTGCGTTTCCATAATAAAAATACGCCCGTAGAAGTGAGAAGTGAACCAATAAAAGCACCTGCCAAGACCAATCTGGGCTGGGGGGAAGCTGGCTCATCTGCCAAACTGGGAGGCGATACTAACTGAGCGAGGGGATAGGCAGTAAAAATATCGGACTTACTGAGATCGATTTTGGCAAGGGAAGAAGCAAAAACTGCTTCCGCCACCTGAGCATCCCGTTGCAGCCGATCGAGTTCTAACTGCTTTTGGGTCAAATCTCGTAAGCGATTATCAAAATTTTCAATTTGCCGACCTAGTTCATCCGCCTGACCAGCTATACCCCGTTGTTCGGCTTGCACAGCTACCAAATCTCGATATAGGCTTTCTTTGCCTGTACTGCCCGTCACATTTAAGTTAATCCTTGCCAATTCCTGCATACTCAACGGACGCTGCAACAAAAAACGGGCGCGATCGCTAATGGCAATACGCGCATTTTGTTGACGAGCCGCCTCCTTGATCACATTAGGATGATTTTCTCCCCATTTGGAAGTTAAAACCGTCAGGGTTGCCGATGATTCGCTATAGTCCTTGAGGTGCTGTTGATAAATGGGATCGGACTGCAAGGTAAAGGCGGCATTGGCTTCATCAACTCCCAAACCCAAGTCATTGGATAATTGCTGAAGGCGATCGCTCAGTAAAATATCCTGCGCCAACATCTCTGCCCTTTGTTTTCGCAACTGCTCCAAACTCACCGCCACTTCCTTAATTTGATCGCTAGTACTTAGTCCTGAAACACTTTTGTAGGCAGCTAATTTTTTTTGAGATTCCGCCAATTTAATCTTTGCCATATCCAAAGTGGCCTGTGTGCCATCATCTCGCCTTGCAATTTCATCTTCCCGCAACTTACTCACCTTCTCCATGAGCGTATTGTAAAGCGCAAAACCTCTCTCTTGAGCCGCCTCTGGACTTGGCCCCTCTATTTCCACCTGCAAAATAGAAGTATTATCAATTAACTTACTTTTGGGCTTACCCAGTTCAGAAGTTGTAATATTGAGCGCGGCGGCGACGGTACTCAAAACAGGCTCATCATTGAGAATATATTGATAATTGGCACGGGGATCTAAAGAGGAGCCTCCCGAAGCAGAAGTACTCGAAGAAGAAGCCTGTCCGATGCTCGGTAAATTCACATTTGCCCCCACGTTACCCCCAGGCAAAATAATTGCCATTCTGCTTACATATTTAGGCTTGGCTCTTTTGAGATAGGTAAATGCTCCTCCCCAAATCACAACATTAATCACTAAGCCTAGTAATAAATACTTGCGCCATCCGAGACTGAGCGATCGCTTATTGGCTGAATCTTTAGCATCATGGCAATCTTCGCTATCCTCTGTAGCTGTAGGCAAGTCATTATTCATCGACTACTCCCACCAAAAATATCGCGAATCAGTTTGATCGGATTGAGAATATCGCCCACAAAACCTAATACATCCCTCACTTCGGTCACAGTGGAGTCATAGCAAGCAACGCTATCTTGGGGCATCAAAAAGGGATTAGCAACTTGATCTTGAGAAATGCGAATCAAATCTTCAACAGCGCGATCAATGGCGATGGTTTCTCCTGAAATGCGATCGGTGCGTACCAGTACGGCTCGCCTTGGGGTATTGGTGGGAGTCGTACCACCCACACAGTTAGCCGCAAATACCGCCTGTGATAGCCGCGAACCGTAGGGAAAACTAGTTGCATCTTTGCCGATCGCTGAAGATGAATTGCTACTAGCGGGTACAGTTAGGTTGGATAAAAAGACCGTAATCCCCGGGGGCGTAATTTGGGAAGGGCGGACAATGCGCGGATCAATGGTCTCACGTTTGGGAACGATGATCACATCCCCTGCCACTAGGGGAATATCCTCCACAGGTTCCCCAGTAAAAATGCCCGATAGATCCACCGTTAGCTTCTGGTGGGAGCGCACAATACTAATTTTGGTGATGTCGGCAGTGGGCATGACTCCCCCCGCGCCGCGTAGGGCGGAGGTCAAAAAGCGATCAGTGGCATAGTCTCCCGATGACTGAGTAAGCTGTTGGGCGCGGAGTTCAGCACTGCGATTATTGATCAGGACTCGTCCTGGCTGAAAGGCTTCCCCTGATACGTTAACTGCGATCGGCGCAAGGGCTAGAGGCACAACGGAAATTTGCAAAAATTGTGGCTGAAAATATTTTTTAGTAATTAATTGTGTTTTGATCAGATTTTGAATAGCGGGAATCTCTAAACCCACGACAGGCAAAGGATCTAGATAGGGAATAGAGATAGTTCCATTAATATTAACTTCATAAACACCGTTAAATAGTTCACCTTCGGGAATGAGTAAGCGAATGCGATCGCCTGGGGAGATGGGTAAGGCGGCAAGAGGTTGCGTATTGGTGAGACTTGCGATCGCTAGTAAGGCAACTAGACAGACTAAACTAAACGGTTTTCCTGAGCCGAACCGACCATGTTTAGCATGTTGTTGTTGCCCTTTAGAATGCGCCATTATTTCGATTAAATAACATTACAATAGTCTTCCAAATCAGCCATAGATCATATCTTAGACTCCAATTGCGCTTATAGGCGAGGTCAAAACCCATCACCTCCTCAAAACTCCTGACGGTCGATCGCCCACTCACTTGCCAGAGTCCACTCAGTCCTGGTCTGACATCAAGCCGATTCCATTCAGTCATCTTTTCATCAGTATATTCATTTTCGAGTTCATAGAGACCAACTTCACTAAAAGTGGGTGGTCTTGTCCCAATGAGACTCATATCACCTTTGAGAATGTTCCAAAATTGCGGAAATTCATCAAGGCTAGTTTTTCTTAAAAATTTACCAACCCTTGTAACACGTGGATCGTTACTATTTTTAAAAAATTTGCCACTATCACTGCTCTGGGGAGTGCCATCCGTTGAATTAGCAATCTCATTAGTTACCTTCTGTTTCAAGATTTCTGCATTTTTCACCATAGAGCGAAACTTCCAAATCCCAAAAGGCTTGCTCATCAAACCTGCACGTTTTTGCTTAAAGAGAACTGCCCCCGGACTTTCGAGTTTGATGGCGATCGCGATCGGCACAAACAGAATAGCCGTAACACCTAAGCCTATCAATGCCCCTAAAATATCTAGCAGTCGTTTGGGAAAACTGCGAACCGATGGATGCACAGGCAAGACAGGATCAAGCTCGATCGCAGGATAGAAAAAGTACATAATATGGGCGATCGCGCAGAGAATAGGCATATTCAGCAGGGTTCCGTAGAGCCGATGCAAAGACTGCAAGATGGCATTGGTGGTGCGGCGCGATCGCGAAATTTGCGATCTAGGAGGTCGATGGGTACGGGTGGCAGGCTCAATATAAAAAATATGATCGAGACTAGTCATTTTTAAAACCGACAATACTTGAGGATTGACACTCCAAAGTACTAATTCTGTCGGTTCGAGCTTCCCTGATTGAATATCGGCTTGGCGCAGCGTCTTTAAACAGGATACCAAGGCTCCCACCCCCGAACTATCCATAAACTCCGTATGGGACATATCAATAATAATTTTACGGAAGCTTTCTTCCTCTCGACACAATTGCTGAAAATCCTCCCTTAATTTACGCGCTTCAGGATTGAAGATATTTTTGGGCGTACTGATCAAAATGGTGTCATGGAAATTGGTAAGCTGCACATCCTGCAAGCTAAACTGCAACGGTTGCTGACCCTGATTAGTGGGAATATAAACTGCTTCAGGATAGAGTTTGGCAATATCTTCAGAACGGACAATCAGCAGATCTAAGGCTTTAAAGGAACGTAACAACTTGGCCGATAAGCTCAAATCACGGATGCGCGTTTTAGATTCAATAAAGATGACTTGACACCTGCCCCAATACTTTGCCACTAATAGCCAAGGAGCCGCCACCCCAGCCCCAGTTGAAATCACCAGTTGGGGTTTTGCATTCCTCAAAACACGGAATGCTAAGGACAAATTGCGGATAAAGTTGGGAATATTGCGATTAGTGGGACTGTATGCCCAAATTGCTTTTTCGTGGGCTAACTCTGCTTGGGTTGTACCTGTTTTGAAGGTGATCCATGTGCGATCGGCAATGGTTTGCCAATAGTTGCTCAAGCCTTGCATTCCCTTAAAATGTCCCCCCGATGAGCAAACTAAGAGCGCCTTTGGGTAAGAGTGACTGGGATAGCGATCGCGAAGATATGCACATAGTTCATGATCTTCACTAAAATTGAGAGCATGGCGCGGAATCGTGATTAACTTTAAAAACTTGACTAAATCGGCAGGCGATCGGGCAATTAAAACCCCTTGATTTTCTAAATCGTCAGCCAATTCTAACTGATGATCATCAACATGCTCATGAAACTTGACTGTTCGCGGCACTAGAATGTAGGGCTTATCAAATTCCTCTAGCAATAAGGTACTACCTTCACCACAATGGGCAATAACAGCATTGGCGCTCTCCACCAGTTGCTTAAACTGCGCCTCTGGCACTAGCTTACTAATTTTGACATCATCGGGTAATCTGGTTGATGAGCCGTACTGAATAAATACTTCTTCATTAAGAATACGCTCTTTGATCAATAATCCAATCCAATCCATTAGTGAATTGAACTCATACTGCTCAGTGCCAACAGTGACAAGTATCATAAGTTTATTTCCCCCAAAGCCTTAGGTTATGTATCGGGTTTGGTCGATATCAGTCACGATATTAAGTAAATTTAATCGAGTCATTGCCTTATGTTGTTTTGATTATACTTTAATCAAGTTAATCATTAAATAATCTTTAAAATCACTTTTCGAGTTAAATGTGGTGAGGGCAAAGTCCAAACCACCCATCTAGCCATTGGGTAAGCCCTAATTAAACTTAATTAAATTAGATCCTTTAGATTCTTTGTAGATCCCTTGAATTTTATCTTGTGTTTTATATTGCTATATGGTAATATATTAGAATAGTTTTAAAAGTTTGGGGATTATCTGCCATGCTATTCCGCCAGTTATTTGATCAAGAAACAGGAACCTATACCTATCTGATTGCTGACCCAGCGACTAAAGAAGCGACCTTAGTTGATCCTGTTTTAGAGCAAGTAGAGCGTGATCTAAAGCTCTTGAGGGAGTTAGATTTGACCCTCAAATTTTGTTTGGAAACCCATATTCATGCCGATCATATTACAGGAACTGGCAAACTACGCGAGCTAACGGGCTGTGAGGGCATCGTCCCTGAGAATGCTCAAGCCGCCTGTGCTAACCGCTTTGTGCATCATGAAGAAGTTCTGCATTTAGGAGCAGTTAGTATTAAGGCGATCGCCACCTTTGGACATACCGACAGCCATATGTCCTTTTTAGTGAATGGCACACATCTATTGACGGGAGATGCCCTGCTGATTCGGGGCTGTGGGCGCACTGATTTCCAGAGTGGGGATGCTGGCACATTGTACGATCATGTTACCCAAAGGCTCTTTACCTTACCAGACAGCACCTATGTCTATCCCGGACATGACTATCGCGGCAACCTCGTTTCGACTATTGGCGAAGAAAAGCAGTGGAATCCCCGTTTTGTGGGACGCGATCGCGCTCAATTCGTTGAATTTATGAATAACCTCAACCTCCCCGATCCCAAAAAGATTGCCGAAGCCGTACCCGCAAACGAGCGTTGCGGCAGAGTCGCCATCATCGCCTAACCCCATTACCAATCACCAATTACCAATCACCAAAACTATGACAACATCTCAAAATCAAACCTCCGTAAACCAAATTAAACTCATTGAAGCCACTCAACTCAAAGAGCTAATCGATCGCCAAGCTGTTGAATTAGTGGATGTGCGTGAGGCCGATGAGTTTGCCAGCGAAAGAATTGAAGGAGCGATTCTTGTGCCATTATCTAACTTTGATCTTGGACAAATCCCCAAAAATTCTGATAAACCCTTAGTTTTATATTGTCGTTCTAGCAATCGTTCGGCACAGGCGGCGGCAAGACTGATCGATGCGGGCTATCCCGAAGTGACTCACCTGAAGGGGGGTTTGATGGCGTGGCGATCGCAGGGTTTACCGATCAAGGCCAATAAGAATGCGCCGATTAGCATCATGCGTCAAGTCCAAATTGTGGCTGGTTCCCTTGTTTTCTTTGGTACAGTACTGAGTGCAACGGTTTCCCCTTGGTTTATGCTGTTGACTGGGTTTGTTGGTGCAGGGCTGATGTTTGCGGGGATCACCAATACCTGTGCGATGGCTCGGCTTTTGGCACTGTTGCCCTATAACCAACAAAAATAGATGATGAAGCAGTTACAGCAAATTTTTCCTGCGCTCAATTGGCTGAGAAATTATAAATCACAGCATCTATTGGGAGATATTACCGCAGGTGTGATTGTGACGAGTCTCCTGATCCCGCAAAGTATGGCCTATGCCCTATTAGCGGGCTTACCCCCACAGGTAGGACTCTATGCCACGATTTTGCCAGCCATTGTTTATCCGCTTTTAGGTACAAGTCAGGTATTGGCGGTGGGGCCTGTGGCAGTAGATTCGCTGATGGTGGCGGCTGCGATCGCCAAGTTTGCGCCCCAAGGTAGTCCAGAATATCTCGCCTTAGCGATCGCCCTTGCCTTTTTGGTCGGTATGATCGAAATTGGCATGGGGGTTTTGCGAATGGGCTTTTTAGTTAATTTTTTGAGCCGTTCGGTAATTTCTGGTTTTATTAGTGGCTCGGCACTGATTATTGGCTTTAGTCAGCTCAAACATTTGCTAGGGCTAAAGATTCCTAATACAGAATCCTTTGTTGAGCTTGTTCGGCTGATTTTTGGGAAGATCGGTGAGATTAATTGGCTTACCTTTGGTTTAGGATTTACGAGCATTTTAATTTTGCTGTATTTCAATAAGCCTCTTATCAAGGTATTGAGGCGTAAAGGATGGAGTGAGCAGCAGATTTTACCGATTTCTAAAAGTGCGCCTCTATTAGTGGTGATTGTGGGGACTGTGCTGGTGGCGGTCTTTCAATGGCATCAGGTTGCAGGCGTGAGGATTGTGGGTACGGTTCCTTCAGGATTGCCACCCTTCAGCCTTCCCACTTTTGAGCTATCAACTGTCCAATCGCTTTTACCTGCGGCCTTAGCGATCGCTCTGGTGGGTTATGTGGAAGGATTCTCGGGAGCGCAAGCCCTTGCTAGTAAACGTCGTGAAAAGATTGATCCAAATCAGGAGTTGATTGCGTTTGGGGCAGCCAATTTGAGTGCGGCTCTGTCAGGCGGCTATTCGGTGACGGGTGGTGTGAGTCGCTCGGTGGTGAATTTTGCGGCGGGAGCGAATACGGGCTTGGCTTCCATGATTACAGGTCTATTGGTGGCGATTACGACTGTATTTTTGACCTCTTGGTTCTATTATTTGCCACAGACTTGCCTTGCGGCAACGATTGTTACGGCGGTCTATAAGTTGGTAGATTTTGCGACACTCAAACGAATGTGGCAGTATGACAAGGCCGATGCGATCGCTTGGTTATTTACGTTTAGTGTAGTCTTGGGTTTTGGTGTTGAGAAGGGGATCATTTTTGGAGCAATTGTGGCTCTGGCTTTGCATCTTTGGCATACTAGCCGCCCGCACATTGCGATCGTGGGACGTTTGGGCAGTTCTGAGCATTTCCGCAATGTCCAACGCTATGATGTCAAGACGAGTCCGCAAGTTTTGGCGATTCGGGTTGATGCAAGTCTCTATTTTGCGAATGCGAAGTATATGGAGAATTTTCTCAATCGTGAAGTGAGCGATCGCCCTGAGGTAGATAAAATCGTACTGGTGTGCAGTGCGGTCAATCTGATCGATGCCAGCGCTCTGGAGGTTCTCGAAAGTATGATCGCCGATCTTAAAAGTATTGGTGTTGATTTCTATTTTGCGGAGGTGAAGGGGCCTGTGATGGATAAGTTGCTAAAGATTGGTTTTGTGGATCATGTGGGTCGCGATCGCTTTTTTCTATCAACTGATATCGCGATGCGGGAGTTGGCTGGTATTTAAAGAGTTGATGGGCGGTTACTGCTTGTTCAACGCGATAACTCCTTGGCAGTATGAAACTTGCCTCGATCCAATTGCATAATAAGGCTCTCCTATCGCAGGTTCAACAGCCCCATGCAACCAAAATGCTTTAAATAACCACTGCCATAACCCCGCAGACGAGGGTTCCTGTAATCGCACTATCTTTGAACTCTGGTTAAAAAACTGTTTGCTTCCAACTCTAAAAAAAGGAGACTCTCTAACCACTGATACTGATAATCGCGATCGCTATGTTGAACCTAATCGGCGTAAACAAATTGAGGAGATTTTAAGAAAACTAGGTCGTCAAATAATTTAAAGGTAACTAACCCATGCAAGATCTAGAATCAATCTTAACCAAGATTAATCAACGCCAATCTGAGCTAGACATTTTGCGTCAAAATCTTGACAATGCCACAATTAAAGAAGCTTTAAAAGTTGAATTTTTGTACGAAAGTAATCGCATTGAAGGAAATACGCTAACCTTGCGCGAAACTCAACTTGTCATTAATGAAGGAATGACGATTAGTGGCAAGAGTATGCGCGAACATTTGGAAGCAATTAATCATAAAGAAGCAATTTTGTTTATTGAAGATTTAGTTACTCAAAAAATGGAGTTGTCAGAGTATGTACTCAAACAAATTCATGGGATTGTCTTGTATGGCATTGATCGGGAGAATGCTGGGGTTTATCGTAAGTTACCTGTCGCGATCGCAGGAAGTAAGCATTTACTGCCACAGCCCTATTTATTGCAGGATTTAATGGAAGATTATTTTCGATTTTATGAACTCTATAAAAATGATTTACATCCCGTAGTTTTAGCTGCCGAAATGCATGAAAGACTAGTTTCTATTCATCCTTTTATTGACGGAAATGGGCGCACTTCTCGTTTAATCATGAATTTGATTTTATTACAGCACGGCTTTCCCTTAGCGATTATCGGCGGTGATTATGAGAGTCGCATGGCTTACTATGATGCTTTAGAAAAGGTGCAAGTTGAGAATGATAAACAGTCCTTTATTTTGTTGATTGTAGAAAAAGTTCTATTTGCCTTGGAACGTTATCTGAGATCTTGCACCATTCTGGAAAGGGGTTGCAAAGAGAGTAAAGATGTGAAAAAAAGGGCGTAGTAGTAAATTAAATAACGATTATGGAAAGCATCGTTAAGCACGCCCAAGGTTTAGTGTATAGCCTAATTTGT
>JANRII010000102.1:0-7292 GCA_033765135.1 Pseudanabaenaceae cyanobacterium bins.39 | reverse complement strand
TTTATTCCCTTCTGTTCTTTGGTTAAAACTTCTCAACTTCATCCGAGCTAATGCCGATATTGCTGCGCGTTATGGCTTTGAAATTATCCTCAAACCCATTCCTACTTAACTCTTTCAGGAATGGTGCAAGATCTGAGATAGCGTAGCCATTTCTTAATTTGGTATAACATATACCGCCTAGAGCAAACTAGACCAAATCAGGAAACATAGACACAATCGCTGTTTCCGTGGGTTCACAAATACCTCTTTCTGTAATTAAGCCAGTTACTAATTTGGCAGGAGTCACATCAAATCCATAATTGAGAGCATGACTATTTAGAGGGGCGATCCTAATCTTGCCGATTTTGCCATCATCTTGGAGACCTTGCATATACAGCACCTCATCAGCACTCCGAGTTTCGATCGCGATCTCCTTGATGCCATCGGTAATTTTCATGTCAAAAGTGGAACTAGGCAACGCCACATAAAAGGGAACGTGATTATCAAAGGCAGCTAAGGCCTTCAGATAAGTACCGATCTTGTTTGCCACATCTCCTTTGCGGGTGACGCGATCGGTTCCCACAAAACAGATATCCACCTTGCCATATTGCATGAGCAACCCCCCTGTGTTGTCTGTGATCACCGTGTGGTTAATCTGCGACTCTCCTAACTCCCATGCGGTTAGATTAGCCCCCTGATTGCGAGGACGGGTTTCATCAACCCACACATGGATATTAATTCCCCGATCATGGGCGGTATAGATTGGAGCTAAAGCGCTACCACGATCGACGATCGCCAGCCATCCTGCATTGCAATGGGTCAGAATGTTGACAGGCTCCCCCTTCGGCTTAGTCTTGGCGATCGCCTCAATCAATTCACAGCCAAACTCCCCAATACGCCGCATTCCTGCCACATCCTCATCAGCGATCGCTATTGCCTCCTTTAGTGCCACTTCCACCAAATCTGATTTGCGAATTGCGGCTTGCTCAAGAGTATCCAACAGGCGATCGACTGCCCACATCAAATTCACTGCTGTCGGACGAGCGCGGCGAATTATAGCAGCGAGACTCTTAATTTTCTCTAGATCCCCACCACTCTCCCTAGCCGCCAGATATACCCCAAAGGCCGCCACATTACCAATCACCCCTGCTCCCCGTACAGTCATATCCTGAATCGCTAAAGTCGCATCGGCACTGGTTTTGAGGGTTTTTGTGGTAAGACGAAAAGGCAACTGGGTTTGATCGATAACCACCAAATCTCCCTCCTCTAACCAGAAGGCTCTATAGCTAGAATTCATTTGCTTCACTTAATTTACGGCTCCAATCGAGAAATCTAATTCAGGAAATTCAACATTAATTTATATACATTCATATACAGCAATTATTAACTAAACATCATATAAAGTTATATAGCTGCTGCCATACTTCCCAAAAGTATAACTACATTTCTACAAATTGCTACAGGTTCTATCTATTTGAAAGTTAGGAACTTCTACCTTTTACATATTTGCAAACGATAAAATAAGGAATCAACCAGATTAAATCCTTCCCAAAAAAGTAAAGTTGGCAAATGACCATAGGGAGCCGCGATCGCAAAGTTCAAATTCTCATATCTGCGCCATACTTTGGGTAAAAAGAAGAGATTTAACCAGAGCGATCGCCGCCAACCAAGCCGATCGGCAAACTTCTGATATACGATCGCAAACTCCCAATAAATGTCTGCGTCATAGAGCAACTTCCCTCCCAAACTAGTCCATATTTTGCTTTGCACCGTCCAACCAAAGTGATTATTGCTATATTTTATCCACATTTGATCGATCGCTAACCATAGTTCACAGGGAATGCGATCAATATCTTCCGCAGTAATTTGACTAATTCGCGACCTATGGGCTTGCTCTAAGATAATAGAATTGGTGAGCTGATCGCCTGCTTGCCATTGTCCCAAACTCAGTAAATTCTCTAATTCTTTGAGTTTAACTAAATCAATATTTGTACGATCTAATCGATCTAATCCATTTAGTTTATCCAGACCATTCCCAATAGAAGCAATAGATGTCACCTGATTATGGCTACGGCTTGATAAATCTTCGAGAACTTCTGTTGCTGAATGATAGCGAGAAGCGATCGCCTTCTGCAACAACCGATTTAAAATCATGGTTAAGTCTAGAGAGATGGGCTGACTTAAAAAAGATTGCCATTGCCAACGGTCATTCTCATCATCATACAAATCAAAAGGCGATCGCCCAGTCAAAAGATAAATGCAAGTAACACCCAAACTATACAAATCACTTTGAGGTAAAGCTTTTCCCTTGGCTTGCTCAGGAGCCATATATTCGGCACTGCCGATGAGAGTTGCGGTCAATGCCTTCTGCCCCAAGTCCCAAACCTTAGCAGCCCCAAAATCCACTAAAACAAATTCCTGCGCTTCTCCCCGAAGGTTGCGATTATTTTGCGGCGATCGCCGAATGATGTTTGCAGGCTTAATATCGCGATGAATTACCCGTTGACCATGTATAAATTCTAGGACAGGCAGTATTCCCCACAGTAATTCATAAATCTGCTCCTCACTAAACAATCTCTGGGAGATAGAACTTGTATTCCGATTACTCAAGCGATCGCCTTGAATTAAAGATTCTAGATTTTCGCCTTCAATTAGTTCTTGAACTAAATACCAACAATCCTCTTCCCAAAAATAGGCTATTAGCTCAGGAATTTGCGGATGATTACCCAAGGTTCGTAATTGCTCTGCCTCCCTCGCAAATAAAGCGATCGCCTTTTCCCGCAATTTTAAGTCAATTGGATTAGTCAGAGTCTTAGAAGAAGCACTTAAAAAACTAGGAAAAAATTGCTTAATAGCACAGGGCTGACCCAATCTCCCCAAATCAACTCCTCGAAACGTGCGCCCCATGCCTCCTTGCCCAATTAAGGCGATCGGCTCATATAGTCCCTTTAACTGCAAAGGACGACCACAGCCGCAACAAAACTTAGACCCTGCGGGATTAACTGGATTCTGGCACTGAGGACTTAGACAATAGGGCATATTTCGGATGACAGATTTACATATGTTTACAATTAATTTATTATTTATAAATAAATGTAACGCTCTTGTAGGAAAGGAAATAATTATGGTAACAAGTCCAGCCAAAGAACAAGCTACTAACAACAGTTCCGAGCAATCCCCAAAAATTAACCTCAACGTAAATCCTACAGGGGCAGGCGTATTTGGATTTAGCAACTTTGCCGAAACTTGGAATGGCCGTATGGCTATGATTGGCATTGTTGCAGGTTTTGCCAACGAAGTGATCACAGGTAAGGGCATTCTCGCTCAAGTAGGCATCACTGGCGGCATCAGTGTCTTATTTGCTCTCTTCTTCACAGGTTTTACGATCGCCACTCTACTAGGCTACTATGCCGTCAAAGCCACTAAGGCTGTTGAAGAATAAAATAACTACGCTCCATAAAATAGAATAAAAAATTGAGGCGATTAGTAATCTGTAAGTTTACTGATCGCCTTATTGCTATGGCTATTTTGCAAAAAACATCGACATGGTAGAACAGGACTTCTAAACTATTAAGCAGCTAGGTATAAATAAACTAAAAACTGATCGGGTTATTTTGCCTGCATAGCAGACGGCACACCCTGCGGTTTTAAGCTTTGGTCAATTTGTGCTGCTTAGTCATGGGTAGTCTTAGGAGTTACTTCACTTATGCAAATACATCGATTCAAAAGGATTGGGAGATTTTTCGTCAAACTATATCGAAAGATCTACAACTTCATATCGCTCACCTTGCAAAGTGCTTCCGAAACTCCTCAACCGATATTAGCTTCCAACATTAAAGCTCTAGGTTACGAGTATGCTCGTAATATGCTCAAGGATTTGCAAGATCCGAGAGAATTATCTCTAATCAAGGTGGGCTTGGAATCCCAAGCTTGTCAACAAAAAGATATTGAATCTGAATGGTTTGCATACTGGTGTCAGCAAATGCATATTCCTGTGGTATATCACCGCAAAATATGGGAATTTTGCTACATTCTACAAGTGATATATGAGCAAGGTTTATTAAAATCAAAATCAAGGGGTATTGGATTTGGTTGCGGTGAAGAACCTTTGCCTAGTTTGTTAGCTAGTTATGATATCGCCATTACAGCAACCGATCTAGATCCGCAAGCATCTGCCGCTAAGGGTTGGTTAGAGACAAATCAAAGTATGTCTTCGGTAGAAAAGATTTGGCTACCTGAATTGTGTTCTAGGGAAATGTTTCACAAAAATGTGGAACTTAAGTATGTAGATATGAATCACATTCCCTCTGATTTCGCAAACCAATATGATTTTTGTTGGTCAGCCTGTGCCTTAGAACATCTGGGCAGCATTGAAAACGGACTTCTTTTTATTGAGAATGCTCTAAATACAGTCGTACCTGGAGGGATTTGTATCCATACTACGGAGTTCAACTATCTGCAAGAAATAAAGACTATCGATAATTGGGGAACAGTTCTATTTAGAAAACGAGACTTTATTAAGTTAGCCCAAAAACTGACTGCTCAAGGTCATGAAGTCTTTCCATTAAATTTTGATATAGGTGCTGGTTTTTTGGATCAGTTTATTGATATTCCTCCCTACCATCAACCACTGAATGCACATTTAAAGTTATTGGTAGATGGTTTTGCAACGACATCATTTGGCATAATTATCAGAAGGAGTTGCGCCGCAGACCAGACTAAATCAGTAAGGAAGTCGTGAAGCTAATCAAGATGCTAGACTCTCATCAACTGCTTGTGAATTTGTCCATTATTTTCTCTCAACCCACTGGCATCAGTAACTATGTTAAAAATCTTTTCCCTTATTTAAAGCCGCTTGCACCCACTTTACTATCTTCTCAGGCAGAGCTTGATTTCCCCTGCTACCCTATCCCCAATAATCTTACGCCTGCGGACGGCTCTAAAGGACATTTGCGCCGCTTGCTCTGGACTCAATTTCAACTACCAAAAATATATAGGAAGCTAAAATCTAGACTTCTATTTTCGCCAATTCCTGAAGCTCCTCTATGGTCTGGCTGCTCTAGTATTGTAGTGGTGCATGATTTTATTCCTTTGCGGTTTCCGAAACGGTTTTCACCACTTACGCCATACCATCGGCACTATGTGCCGCAAGTCCTAAGTCAAGCACAGCATATTATCTGTAATTCGCGATCGACAGCCAATGACATTATTAAATTTTGTCAAATTTCTGCAAATAAGATTTCTCCGATTCTCTTAGGTTATGATCGCCAACATTTTCAGCCATTATCAGAGAATTTAGATCAACCAACATTAGGTTCTCAGTACTTTCTATACGTTGGCAGATATGATCCCTATAAAAATATTAGTCGTTTAATTTCTGCGTTTGCTGACTTACCGTCTCGTGATGAATATCAATTGTGGCTATCAGGGCCTAATGATCCGCGCTATGTACCAGCTTTGAAGCAGCAGGCTCAGGATTTGGGCATTGAGGAGCGGGTTAAGTTTTTAGGCTATGTGGGCTATGATGATTTGCCAAGGCTTATAGGTGGGGCGATCGCTTTGGTGTTTCCGTCTTTGTGGGAAGGCTTTGGTTTGCCTGTATTAGAGGCGATGGCTTGCGGAACTCCTGTAATTACCTCTAACTTGTCTTCCTTGCCAGAAGTTACAGGTGATGCAGCTATTTTGATTGATCCTTATCAAGTTGCTGAAATTGCAGATGCGATGCAAGCGATCGCCACCCAATCCCATTTACGCACTCATTACGCTCAGTTAGGTTTGGCAAGAGCCAGCCAGTTTAGTTGGCAAAAGACTGGACAAGAAACTATAGATGTTCTGAAACAGTTTTTGTGAAAACTGAACTTACGCTAAATTTTGCGTATATCAAGAAATATTTGACAAACTCCGCCATGTTTGTTGTATTATATAAATCCTGAAGAAACAGCATTTAGCAAATGACTTCTGAGGGCGAATGGCGGAATTGGTAGACGCATCAGACTCAAAATCTGACGACAGCGATGTCATGAGAGTTCGATTCTCTCTTTGCCCATAATAATCTATAACCAATATGCAAAAATTTCGATCGCTTAAGCACTATAGATGGGCTGCTTGGGGCGTTGTTTTATGCTTGGTTATGCCAACTATTTTTTTGGTGACAGCATCCCCTGCGTTTGCTCAGTCGGTATCAACTCCCCAAGGACTAGCACCACAGGAATTTCTCCGTGATGCTTTGAAATGGGTTGAGGGTTCGGGATATGTGGGCGGCATAGCCTTTGTTCTGATATATATTGTGGCAACGGTTGCATTTTTGCCTGGTTCGATTTTGACGCTGGGGGCTGGTGTGGTTTTTGGGATCGTGTGGGGATCGGTGTATGTTTTTATTGGTGCAACTCTTGGAGCGATCGCGGCTTTTCTAGTAGGTCGCTATTTGGCAAGGGGCTGGGTCAGTGGCAAAATTGCTGAAAATCAAAAATTTGGGGCGATCGATCAAGCAGTCGCTAGGGAAGGTTTTAAAATTGTTTTGCTCACCAGACTTTCGCCAATATTTCCCTTTAATTTGCTTAACTACGTCTTTGGGATTACGGGCGTAAGCTTGAAGGACTACGCGATCGCGTCTGTAGGGATGCTTCCTGGAACAGTCATGTATGTTTATATTGGCTCCCTAGCAGGAGATCTAGCTCGCATTGGTGGCGACAATCAGCCTACTGATAGCACACTGCAATGGGTGATCAGAATTTTGGGGCTTATTGCTACTATAGCTGTCACCGTATACATAACTCGCATTGCCCGCAAAGCTCTAGCCGATAAGATCTAGCAAGCCTAACGGTTTAGTTGAGCCGCCACAGTCCAACTTTGGCTTTTGAAGATCTCTTTCAGTTAAGTCGGCTCCAACGCAGTGTTAGACGGCGCTTACTTTACGGATTTCTACGCTACCTTCTTCACATACTTGAACTGTGAGTTGATAGTTTTCCATCAATGACATTCCAACAAGAGGTTCTGAATCAGCTTCATCAATTGGAATAGTCAGATAATCTCCATCCCAAATTACAACTGCTTCATACACGTTAAAAACACATTCGCTACCATCTCCAAGAATAGCGCGTCCTCGTCTTTTCCACTTCAGATTTAGCTGATCAATAAGGTCTGGTGGCAATGAAAGCCAACCATTGAAACCCGTATCAACAATTGCATCTTGCGTGTAAATCTTACCATCAGAATCACATATTGAAAGCGAGATAATCGCCTCAAAGTCTGTGTTAACGATTCCCGTGATCATAGAATTCTCTTTGTGCGTCCACCAAATCGACGAACGTGGC
>JANRII010000101.1:0-11159 GCA_033765135.1 Pseudanabaenaceae cyanobacterium bins.39 | reverse complement strand
CTCCTGCTGCTAGCAAAGCAGGGCAACCACAGAGGGATTGCCCCTACCTGAATAATTTAAATTTGGCGTAGGGGCTGTGCCCCCGTGCCAGCCCCGATCATCCAACATAGCAGGAATTCCTTCCACGTAACATCAGTTAGTAAGATTTAGACTGCGCCAAAGTGAGATGCTCCCTTAAGAAATGGCATAGCCATTTCTTAATTTGGTATTATTCCTAAATTCTAAAGATTTTTAAATCTAAAAATGGCACAGCTATTTTTAGATTTGTTATTATTTGGGCTATTCGTGCAGCACTATACAAAATCAAATCTAGACAGGATATAACTTAAGCCCCATAAACTTAATTACAAAATAACCCCTATGGGAGCAACCCAAGCAATATCCCTGCCGCGCAACTGCACTTTTAGCCCCACAGATTGGCAAGCACTTGCGCCCTTTTGGTATCCCGTTGCATTTTCCCACGAAGTTACAAATGAGAAGCCCTACGGTACTCGTTTGCTAGATGAACGCCTAGTAATTTATCGCGTTGCCGACGGCTCGATCATCATTGCCCAAGATCTCTGTTTGCATCGGGGAGCGCCCCTTAGCCTTGGTTGGATCGAAAACGATCGCCTTGTCTGCCCCTATCACGGTGTGCAATACGATCAAAGCGCTAAATGTGTGCATATTCCCGCCCAGCCCGATGCCACCATCCCATCACGTTTGCGGCTCAAAACTTTCCCTGCGATCGAGCGCTATGGACTTGTGTGGACTCGTCTCATCAACAATGGCGAAGTTCCATTTCCAGAAATGGATGAATGGGAAGATCCTGACTATATTCAAGTACTGCCCAATGCTGTGGAGTTAAATGCTGCCGCAGGTCGTCAAGTGGAAGGTTTTTTGGATGTGAGCCATTTTGCCTTTATCCATGCCAAATCCTTTGGTGAACAGGATAACCCCACTGTTCCTGACTACGCGATCGAGCAAACTCCCCACGGATTTCGCGCCGACTATATCAGCAATGTCAGTAACTATGCTCACGGCATGAAGCACCTTGCTCCTGCGGACTTCTTATGGAGAAGACTATTTGAACTATGGGTTCCCTTTACCGCTAAACTGACAGTTTTCTTTCCCCATGGCAAACTCCATGTCATGAATGCCGCATCGCCAATATCAGCACGGAAGACTAGGGTCTTTGTCCCAATTTGTCGCAATTTTGATAAAGATGCACCATTACAAGACACCTTAGACTTTAATCATCAGGTCTTTGACGAGGACAAAGCGATCGTGGAGGAGCAATGGCCAGAGGATCTGCCAATCAATTTGGCTGACGAAGTACATATTGCGGGCGATAAAAGCTCAATTACTTTTCGGAAAAAACTGGCAGCGTTGGGATTGGGACGTTCTTTTACAAGCTAAATGATCGCAGTTTTCATATTACCGCAAACAATATGAAAGCTGCAATCATATATTTTGTCAAATTCAACAGACATTTGATGCTTGGATTAGTGTCCAGATAGAAAACTAGTTAGCTTGTATGTTATCAATATCTACCAATCTTGAGGTACCATTTAAACCACCTAGAATTGGCAATCTCGGACCACCACCAGGCTTGGTATTGGCAACTGTATATGCTTGTTGAGATTGTCCACGGATATGGATGGAAATTGTATATGCAGAACCAGCGAAACCCAAGATAGATGCAACTACAACTAAGCTCTTAAACCTTATATTCATAACTTTTCACCTAAAGTTGGTGTTTTTAAGCCACTAATAATATATTGGAAGTTTTTAGAAGTTTTTAGAAGTTTCATAAAAAGTTACAAAAACTACTATAGAAATATAATTCTTGTCAAGATTAAGCAAAAAGAGGGTAACGATAGTCGCTACCCTCTGTGTACTTGAGTTTAATTTACTCTACAAACTTAAAACAGGCTCAGTGATGTGTTCAGGAAGTAACAGCATAGAGTCAACGATTTGATCTCGTAAATCATGGGATGAAATATTGTATCCCATAATACATTTAAGCAAAAGACTGTTAGCATATAGGAAGTCGCTAAATTCCTCTAGCTCTGTCCCAGAAAACTGACTAGAATGATTGACATTAAGTTCATCTAACATAACTCGCCGCAAACGCTCATTCCACGATCGCCAAACCTTTAATTCTTGAGATTCATCAGGAATACAATCCCTCAGATCAATCAATAATTTTGTAAGCCTAGAATCTAGTTTGTACGCTTGAGATTCATCAATGGCGAGTTGTAGCTGGTCAGAAACAGTAGTTTCTTCATTTACACAAAGTAGTTCAAGGATGAAAGTGTTAGTTTCTTTGAGCTTTTTATAGTTCTCTTCGCCGCTTTTAATTTTGTCTTCCACTAGTGCATGGGCGATCGCCAAGTATAGCGAAATGACTAGCTTAGGCTGGTTATCAAGCTTTTTGTCCCGCTTTTCGTTGTAGATTTTAAAGTCCTTAGACAATTCCAAAGCATAGATATCTTCAACAGGAGTCTGCCTTGAAATATAGAGATCGGTGGCGATATCCAGAAAAATAATTTGTGATCGCCAAGACGAAGTGGGAATTCCAAAATCAGTCGAAACCTCATTGAGCCATCCTAACAATGAAGCAATCTGGGGATGATTCAGAGCAAATCTCTGAATTTGCTTGAACATTTCTTTAAACAAAGTATCAGCATTAGGGATTAACTCTGTTAACATCAAAAATACGGTTTCCCATTGCTTGTCAAAAAGCCTTTGCGAGATCACCTCCTGCCGCAAGTCAGAATTTTGCAATAAATGCTCTGCAACAAAGTATTCCTGCATCGAAACATAGGGAAAAGCGTAGTTTCCCATCGTTGCGGGTACTAGCAAACCATCATCCATCACCGCCACTTTAAGCAAAATTTCGGCATCATTACGAATTGTTGACTCAGGATCATTGTCTTGATAGGCGATATCCTGATAGGTAGATAGATTTTTGAGGAATCCATACAACCAGTTCTTAATCTCTCGTTCTTTCCAAATATATTTACTAGCCTCTTTGGTTAGCCCCTCATAGGCTAACTGAGAAAACATGGTGAACTTGCGATGTCTACTTAGCTTGTCACTAGTATTGGGAATGCGACCGCGAATGTTCCTTGCTTCATCCCATTTTCTCAAAAAGATGTCTGCCACATCTTTAAAAATCTCCGCTTGACACTTAGCAAATCCATAGTTACCTTTGTAAAGCATACAGAGATAAGTTAGAGATAGAGGATTGTCAGCCATCTCGTATGCCAATCTGTTTTGCTTGAGCCTCTTCAAAAAGTCTTCTGTCAGTTCTTCACTAGAATGTTCATCTTGTTCCATTGCTTGATCTGGTGATTGAGACTCTTCATGACTCTCTTTCTGAAACCACTTAACGCAATAACTCTCAATCTGGCTTTTATTAAAGCCACTCAATTCAAAACTTTTAAACCCGTCCAAATTAGGATAGTAGGTTGACAGTCGAGAAGTAATGATAATGCGATTGTCAGGGTAATCAAGAACAAATTCTTCTAACCGTTTGCATACATCATCAAATAACTCTGCCGTCTCATCAAGGGCATCTAGCAAAATCATAAACTGTCCTTGCCTAAACATTGCCTTCAGATCCAACATGGTAACTTCAGCATTTGCTGATCCCTCAGCAAGATCATGGATAAGCCAGTCAATCATACCGAAATTCACGATATGTTTACCAACCACACGCAATGGCAAATAAAGTAAGTGCAGTTCTTTCCCAAAGTTCTCTATACAGTTAGGCAATGACTCAAGGTAATAAAGCGCTAAGTACTTCAGAAAAGCAGTTTTACCAGCGCCAGGACGACCCAGAATCAGCAAACGTTCATGTTTTTTGACAACATCGAGTGACTCAATCAATGATTTTTGAGATGGCTGACCAGAAATATTCAGTGAGATGTCTTGCATGACCGCCATATAATCTTCCTTGCGGCGATCGCTTAAATCATACAGATACGCATCTGTATAGATAGCCTTGGTTTTTAAAGCATTAGGTTTATCCAAAACCTGAATATGCTCGCAGCGTTTCAATGTCTTATTTCTCAATGCTGTCAAGCATTTTTGCAATTCTTTGCCAGATTTCAATTGCGGCTCACTCTGTGACGGTGCGTTCAAGCCATCGATCGCTTCCACATAGCTAGGATAGTCAAGCAATGCGCCACAAAAATAGTTTAAATTCTTCTCATTGGTACTGATTTTGCGCCCTGAGAAGAAATCATCCAAAGTTTTTTCAGAGATAAGATCCCCTGAAACGTTAGAGATTTGTTCTTGATAGCGTTCATTCAATATTCTCTTTAGTTTCTTAATATCGCCACCGTATTTGGCAGAGAAGACCTTCTTCAACTGTGCAAGTACAGCAGGATCGATATTTTTGACAATAGCCATAGCCTTTTTATTTCACTCCACCTTAACTACTCGTGATATTTGTAAGTTGGCTAATTTAGTGCGGTAAGTCTAAGATATATATTTTGGACTTACCGCACTAAGCAGCCTCTTCATATTGATAAAACTTAACTCTGGAGAAAAATACAACAGTTTTAGGAGCAAAGATACCTTGCTTAGTAACTCTAATATCTCTCCTAGCTTCATTTAACTCAACAGTCAAAGAGCAGAACCATCCTTTTGTAAAAGAGTGTTCATAACCATCAGCATCTTTAACAGTCAACAAGGAGCATTGAATGTTTCTTTCCATTGTATCTCCCTCCTGCGTCTCATTAAGTTTGTGGCTTACATCATTATTTTTAAATCAATTAGTTGGATTTGTAAACACATTAATCAACTTATTTTCTTGCATAATTTTGTAATTTTTTTGATAAAAAGAATATTTTTAGTTGAATCAAAATCTACTTATTAGCAAATAAATTTTGAAAATAATTACTATAATTTTCAAAAAAGTATTTAATATTCTTAGTAGCTTTAATGTTCTAAAAAGTCGCCTTTATATAATCACCAAATTGTATTATATAAGCTAGAATCAGTTTGTTAACCAACAGAATTGGGAGTTAATGATATGTCTTACCAAGAGAATAATAAACTTGAGCAAGAGAATCAATCTATCCCATGCGAGTTGCTTATTAAGTTTAAGGACTGCTTTGTAAAAGATATAGATATAGATGAAGTTATTAATACGGGAGACAATAGTATAAAAGTTTATGAGATTATTCAAGGAGAAAATCTATCTTTATTGATGATTTCAAAAATTAAATGATCAATGCTATAATCTAGACTCATCAAAAAACTTATTATAAAAAGTTGCAAAAATTGCAAAAAATTGCGCGATTATTTATATGGTTTATGGATGTATTCACTGAGTTGGTAATAAATTAAGTATGAACGCTGCAATTACGCTAGGCAAAGATACTGAACTCGTTGAGAAACTTGATAGAGAGTTGCTAGGCAATCTGAAGTGGCTTGCAGAACAACTAGAGAAGCTTGGTGGTTTGAAGAATGATAAAATTACTGCTTCTATTGCGCTGCGCCATGCGATCGCTATGGATGCTCTGCTCTTGGATGAGATGGGAGCAAAATCTCGGATTTTGATTAAAAGGCAAACTGGTAAAATTACAGAAATTAATATTAATCGTGAATCCTTAGATTGTTTCCAGCAAAATTTTGCAGAAGATATTATAGAAAAGGTAGACAGTGAAATTATTCAAGCTAAGTTTGAGCCAGAAATTGTTGGCAACTTAAAATGGGTTGCTGAAAAATTGGAAGCTATTTGCTCCCTAGATGCTAATTCAGTTAGATTACCGATAGCGATGCGCCATGCGATCGCAATGGATGCCATGATGTTGGATGAAATGACATCCAAGTCTAAGATTCTGATAAAGAAAGAAGGAGGCGGTATCAAAGAAATTAAAATCGATGGTGAGTCGATAAGAAAATTTAAAGAAAACTTTGCCATTAGATAATCAAGAAAAACTTTCAAAGATTATGAATCAAGATAATCAGGACTCATTTGATGATCTTCTTAATCCCTCAGAAGCAGTAAATGCACCAGCAGATATCCAAGCAGGTAATGACACTAAAAATCAGCAAAATCCGCCAGTTCTACAAGCTATCACACCCATTAGCACTAATGTTGTTAAACCTAGTGATGAAATTAATACCACAAGATCAAAATTGGCAACTAGATTGCTTTGGTTAAACGTTGCTGTTGTTGCTGGCATTGCAATTTTTGTAGGTGTTGATCTATGGGCCAGTAAGTCACTGGCTTGGCGATTGATTGAGAAGTTGACAGAACCAGTAACACCAATTAGTGCGCCCCAACAGACTAGCTCATCTAATACCGCCACTCCAACCATCCCCAATGTTCTAGACAAATCGGCTGAAACTGCACAAAAATTAATTGTTTATAAAGATTTACTTAAGGAAGCATCTTTAAATAAGGAACTGTTGACGCTACTGCTTACCTCGCAGACAGCTTTGGTGAGTGGCGCTTTGGGTTTTTATTTTGGTGGCAAGGATAATGATTAATTTTTGAATCATAAGAATTGCGATGCAATTTTTATGATTTTCTACATTTACCAAACTAATGATCAGTTCACAAAAAGTTAGTAATCATAAATCCTCATTAGGATGTGGTTATGTTGATTAATTGTATTGTTAATTGATTATCGATAAATTAGAACTACCAGTTTCAATACCATTGATAATTACCGCCGCCGCATCCTTAGCGGGTAATGGTTTAGAGAATAGATAACCCTGACCATACTCACAGCCTAGCTCCTGCAAAAGTGCCACCTGCTGCTCCGTTTCCACTCCCTCTGCTACAACTTTCATATTGAGAGTATGTGCCAAGACAGTAATAGTTCTAACTATTTCCACATTCTCGCCACCATCACTCATCTGCTCCACAAAAGCGCGATCAATCTTGAGAATATTAATTGGAAAACGATGTAAATAACTAAGGGAAGAATAGCCCTGACCAAAGTCATCAATGCTTAATTGAATATTTCTTGCTCGTAGTTGCGATAGTTTGGTAATCGTTTCTTCGCCTTGATCCATGAGTGTACCTTCGGTAATTTCTAAACGAATGGCATTGCCACTGATTTCAGTTGCTTGCAGAGTGCGATCTAGCTTCTCTAACAAGTCTGGTTCACGGATTTGATGACTTGCCAAATTAATACTCATTGTTAAGTTCCTAGCTTCTGGATATTCCTTTTGCCATTCTCTTAGTTGTTGACAGGCATTTTGCATAACCCAATCACCGATCGCGACAATTAATCCTGTATCTTCGGCAAGAGGAATAAAGTCAATGGGAGGAATGAATCCCCGTTTAGGATTTTTCCAGCGAATTAGAGCTTCAAAGCCCGATAGTTGCTTGGTTGTGAGTTCGACAATAGGTTGATAATAGAGTTCAAATTCTTGATACTCTAGGGCATAGCGCAATTCGCTTTCTAATTGAGTTAGCCTGAGAGTCTGTTCATACATTTCTTGATCAAAGAGAGCATATCTGCTCTTGCCAAGGGATTTGGCGCGATACATGGCGATGTCGGCATCCCTTAGAATATCGCCGCATTCTTTGTAATTTGGTGTACTGATGACGATACCAATACTGGCACTGGGGAAAATCATTTCTCCCATAATTTCTATGGGGGATTGAAAATGCTGAAAAATGCGATCGGCAACGATTAATGCTTCGCTTGGTTCGTTAATATCGTCAACAAGAATGGTAAATTCATCGCCACCTAGTCTGGCTACCATATCGATGGAACGTAGGCATTTTTGCAATACTTTGGCGATCGCTTGTAAAAATAAGTCACCTACATGATGTCCAAAACTATCGTTAATCATTTTGAAGCGATCGAGGTCAATGAAAAAGATCGCGAACATGTATTGGGGATTGCGCTTGCTAAATTGAATAGCATGTTCCACCCGATCCATAAATAGATTGCGATTGGGCAGCCCTGTAAGGGTATCGTGGGAGGCATCGTGAGCTAGGGTTTTAATCGAATCTGAAAGAGCTGTATTGAGCTGCCTTAGTCGTGTGATGTAGATGTAGCTTTGCATGACTAACATCGAGCCAATGTATGTATATAGACATGGAGTTAGGGGAATCCACCAACCAGCTAAAAATAGGAAGTAACTGCTACCAATCAAAATGCTCCCTGTGCATAGAATCCATATCATTAATAGATAAGAGCGTTTGTGGGAACTGAGCCACATAGTGGCTGCGCCAAGAATTGCCCAACCTGCAATCCACATTTCTTCTGCAAGATCTGGCCAAAATTTGAAGATGGGACGATTTTCTAGAACTGCTCCCAAGATTAGTTTTACGATATTGGCTTGAAACTCGACACCCGAAATTTGCGTTGGTGAGTTGCTGAAGTTGCTGCTGTAGGGTGTGTAGAATACGTCATTGAGACTTGCGGCAGTTGCACCGATGAGAACGATGCGATCGCGCATTAGATTTGGGTCAACCCGATTTTCGAGGATATCCTCTAGGGAAATAGTTGTAAATTTACCTTCAGAGCCATGATAGTTCATCAGAACTTGATACCCCCCAGAATCAACTCGGACATAGCTACCATCAGTACTTTCAAGGGGTGGAAATACGGCTTTGCCTAGTTGCAAGTATCCCGACTCAGACGCTTGAGGAGTGATACCTTGGGATTCTAGGTAAGCAAGGGATAGGGCAAGACCAAGGCTAGGCATATCCTTAGCATGGGCTGGCATGGGGTAGAGCAAAGCACGTCGCAAGCGACCATCAGGATCAACAATGACATCATTAGCGGAGACTTGACCTAGGGCTTTGAGGGCTGGGGGAGGCGCGATCGTATTTTTGCTGCGATCGCCAATACTTTTTTCGATGCCAATTAAATTGGGAGTGCTTTTAAAAACTTTTTCTAGTTCTGCATAGCCTTCGCCAACGGGTAGATCACGATAAATATCTAAACCAATTACCTTGGGTTGCTGATCCTTAATTTTTCGTAATAGTTTTGCCAAGACGCGATCGGATGCGGGCCATTTACCCAGATATTTAATATCCGACTCCTGCACCCCCACAATTACAACTCGCTCATCCGCCTTTTCTTCAGGACGAATTTGGGTGTATAGGTCAAAGGCTGCCCATTCACTGGGTTGGAGTAGTCCCATCCAGCGCAGACCAAACACAAACAGATATACACTGCCACTGGATAACAGAAATCCTCCCAATTTTTGAACATGATGGGGTAACTTGTCCCATCGTTCTTTGAGGAAATTGGATTTAAAAAAGTTTTTGGCAGCCATATTAAGAATTGTATTCTTGCCGAAAAGCTGAAATTGAAGTGACCATATCCTACCAAATTCCTAGCTAAATGCGTGTAAGCTCTTTGTCGTGAACTACCAGATGCTAAAGTGTGACGACACTTCTGTAGAAGTACTATGTAATACCAATTTAAAAACCAAACCCAGTAAGGTTTTTTAATTAAGAAATGGTGTAGCCATTTCTTGATTTGGTATAAACGCTATGATATGGCTGTTTTGTGAAATAACTTAGCAAATTAGCAATTAAGACAAATTTTATGGCGATCTTATTACCAAAAAAAATCATGCTACTAGGGGCTGGCGAACTGGGTAAAGAAGTGGCAATTGCTGCCCAGAGACTTGGTAACAATGTTATTGCTGTCGATCGCTATGACAATGCACCTGCTATGCAAGTTGCCGATCACCGTGAGGTTATTTCGATGCTCGATGGTGATGCCTTAGAAGCAGTCATCAAAAAGTATCAGCCTGATTTGATCGTGCCAGAAGTGGAAGCTATCCGCACCGAAAAATTATTGGAATTGGAATCTCAAGGTTATACCGTTATTCCCACTGCTGCCGCCGTCAATTTTACGATGAATCGCGATCGCATTCGGGATCTGGCAAGTCAAGAATTAGGATTACGCACGGCTCGATATGCCTATGCCACCAATCTTGCAGAACTGAAGAACGTTGCTGACACCATTGGATTCCCTAATGTTGTCAAACCTGTGATGTCTTCCTCTGGTAAGGGGCAATCCGTTGTTAATTCTCCTGATGAGTTAGAAAAGGCTTGGGATTATGCGATCGCAGGTGCAAGAGGCGATACTACCAAAATTATTATTGAAGAATTCATCGATTTTGAGGTGGAAATTACGCTCCTAACTATCCGTCAGTGGCAGGGAGAAACTCTATTTTGTGAAGCGATCGGACATCGCCAAGAAAGGGGCGACTATCAAGAATCTTGGCAGCCTGTCGGCTTAACTCCTGCTCAGTCCAAAGATGCACAGGAGATTGCGCGTAAAGTTACCGACAAGCTCGGTGGGGCAGGGCTATTTGGCGTAGAATTTTTCATTACGAAGGATGAGGTAATTTTCTCGGAACTGTCTCCCCGTCCGCACGACACAGGGATGGTGACATTAATTTCCCAAAATCTCAACGAGTTTGAACTCCATTTACGCGCTATTTTAGGTTTGCCCATCCCCTCCATTGAGTTGCTGAGTCCGTCAGCCAGTGCTGTCATTCTTGCCCATGAGTCCAGCGATCAGATTTCATTTACAGGCTTAGAGGCAGCCCTTGCAATTCCTAACACGGACATCCGTCTATTTGGCAAACCCAATACTCGCCTCTATCGGCGGATGGGTGTGGCTTTAGCTAAGGGTCAAGATGCGATCGAAGCACGCCAAAAGGCATCGGCAGCAGCATCCAAGGTCTCAATTCATGAAAACTGATAAACTTTTCTATCGTATTTTTTTATCACAACCCGATCTAATCTCAGAGTTAGTACCAGATATTCCTTCTAACTGTGAGTTTGATTACAGTGCGCCAGTTGTTAAAGAGACAGAACTTAGGCTAGATGGACTACTCACGCCGATTTCTGACGACTTGAGTTTGCCATTGGTATTTTTGGAAGCGCAAATGCAAAGTGACGATGACTTTTATGGTCGTTTTTTTGCAGGCATATTTTTGTATTTGAGACAATACAAAGTTACTAGACCTTGGCGTGGATTAGCGATCTTACATCGCCGTAGTCAAAATTTAGGTGTTGAATCAGCCTATCTCAGATCTTGCACCATTCCTGAAAGAGTTAAGTAGGAATGGGTTTGAGGATAATTTCAAAGCCATAACGCGCAGCAATATCGGCATTAGCTCGGATGAAGTTGAGAAGTTTTAACCAAAGAACAGAAGGGAATAAA
>JANRII010000050.1:0-97004 GCA_033765135.1 Pseudanabaenaceae cyanobacterium bins.39 | reverse complement strand
AGACAAATTAGGCTATACACTAAACCTTGGGCGTGCTTAACGATGCTTTCCATAATCGTTATTTAATTTACTACTACGCCCTTTTTTTCACATCTTTACTCTCTTTGCAACCCCTTTCCAGAATGGTGCAAGATCTCAGTTAAACTAGCAGATGAATTGCAAACTCAAATTGATGAAGACAATGAGTTTTCTGAAAAATTGCAGCAACTAATCAAGGAAGTTGTAGCTAGTGAGCCTTCACTTCAAACAATTTTGAAGAACATCAAAGTGCAGGGTTCTTTAAAAGCAGGAGATATTTCTCAGGATTCTTCTCGTTTTGGAACTCAAGAAATCTTGACTGATGTGGAAGTAGGTGGAGACATTGATCTTGGGAATTTAACTCAGAAAAACTGACTGGAGTACAAATTGATGGATGAATCTTCTAAATCTCAGCAATTAAATCAAAGTATTTTTACCAAAGTTTCTGTTCCGAATGGCAATATTATCACGGGTGATATTCACCAGTACCAGTATATCTTTGAGGGTGAAGCATCGCCTCAATTACTAGATTTTCTTAGAGACAAACAGATTTCATCTGAAGCCCATACTAAAGATTTACCTAGTAGATTACCCGATTCTCTTAGGTTGACTCGGGATGAAGAACTTAAGAACATTAAGGATCTGATTTTTTCTGAACCTATCTCTTGTCTGGGAATTTGGGGGATGACTGGAGTAGGGAAGTCAACTTTAGCCTTAGATTTAGAGAAAGATATAGATGTTAATACTGCTTTCTTTGATGAAGTTTTTTGGCTAACTATTGGCAGACAGCCTTCATTGGTAGATAAGCAATTGCAACTGGCAAGAGAATTAGGCTATAAATCAAGTAGCTTTATAAGCGAAGATGAAGGAAAATCTTGTTTACTAAATCTGCTCTCAAACAGAAGTTGCTTGCTCATATTAGATGACATATGGGATGCAAACCATGTAATCCTTTTTAAGGATATTCTTGGAGTTAATAGCAAAATCTTATTTACAACGCAGTATGCCTCAATTATTACTAGTCTTGGAGCGGAAGAGTATCAACTTGAAGAGCTAAACATAGTGCAAGCAGAATCGCTATTAGCAAAATGGGCTGGAGATGAATACTCACCTATCAATCTACCTACGGAAGCCAAAGAAGTAATAAAAAAATGCGGTAAGTTACCCTTGGCTTTATCTCTTTGCGGAGCAATGATTCGTGATAGAGTTAGTTGGACAGATTTACTTGAAGCGTTACAGAATGTCAAGCTGGAGCTAATTGAAAATCAATTCAGCCCTTATTATCCTGAACCAAACTTACTAAAAGCTCTAAAAGTTAGTATTGATGCTTTAGCTAACAAGGAGACTTTAAGTCAGCAACGGTATTTTGAGCTAGTTGTTTTCCCTCCTGACGAGGAAATCTTAGAAGAAGTAATTTTTCTGCTATGGAAGCAAACAGCAAATATAGACAAGCTTCAAGGGAAAACAATTCTCTCTAAATTGGAACGCAGAGCGCTTCTAAAACGCAATAATGGAAAAGTTAGTTTGCACACTCTGCAATACGCTTACTTAAAAGCAATAAATATAGATGTACAATCCCTACACAATAAGTTAATTGAATCTTATCAGCAAATTTATCCTAAAGGGTGGCATACAGCTAAGAGTGACGGTTACTTTTTTGAACATTTAGCTTATCACCTAATCGAATCAGGAAGAAAAGAAGATCTTTATCAACTCTTGACTCAATCGCAAGACTGGATGAATGTAAAGTTTCAAAACTGTATGGGAGATTCTGCCTATTTGTCGGACATCCAACTAGCTCTGGACAGTATGCATGATCCATTAAGCCCTCAAGAGACTCTAGTACTAGTTCAACTTCAAACTGCTTATAGAGTTGTCAATCAACGCTCGGATCGTTACTCTTCAGGCTATTACGCACCAGCATTGATTTGGCTTGGTAGGAAAGATGAGGTATTAGGCTATGCTCGCTTATATTCTGATACTGGTAGAAAGTTTGCAACCCTTGCCAACACATACAAAACAATGTGCGAAAAAGGTGAAATTGATTTAGATCTTCTATACGAAGTTTGGCAAGCAGCTAGAGAAATTGAAGACATTCAACATCGTGTAGGAGCTTTAGGCTTAGTAGCTTCTGAACTTTATAAATCACAAAATGATGATTTTGATAATGCTTTTATCGAAGCAATAAATTGGGCTGAACAAATTGATAATAAACAGAATAAGACTCACAGTTATATATCTTTAGCTAGTAATCTTTGCCAAATAAATTTAAGAGAAAGAGCAGTAGAAATATATACACAAGCAAAAGAAACAGCATTAAGCATGGATGATCACCAGCAAAATACAATAATCCCACAAGAGCTTTACAAATCTGAAATTGAAGACTTACAATGGAAAATCATTCTTTTATGCGACATTGTAAATTCTCTTTGGCAAGAAAAATTTCAAGAAGAAGCAATAAATACTTTAGAAGAAGCAATAAAATTATCTGATGAATCCCAAGTAATTATAGATGGATTGCAAAATTATCTCATAGACAATAAATATTTAAAGGAGATCGATTATGCAGATTTATTCAATATATTGCAAAATCCATCACTATTTACTAAAGAAGAATTAGAACTAGCACAGATTCAAATGTCTACAAAATTTAATCTTGCTAGCATAGAAAATTTCATCGAAATTAATAGTCACACTCAACAATCTGTCAAATTGCATCTGTGTCAATCATTGGCATTAATGAATGAGTTTGATACTGCAAAAAGTAAAAATATTATTGAAGAAATTAATGATGAATGGTTTAAGAATTCAGCCCTAATGACTCTTGTTTTAAATCTAGTCAGAGATAAGAGGTTTATAGAAGCAAAAGTAATGGTTCAATTGTCTACACAGATATCTCAAAAAATTAATTTGTTGTGCATAATTGCAGAAGCAATATCTCAAGAGGAAAGCATTGGGGAGGATTTACAATCAAAAACAATTTTTACTGAAGTAGCAAATCTCATAGATACTGAAATTATCAATCGCGATGAGAAAGATTTGTCACTATATTTTCTCTCAACATATCTTGCACGTTCCAACTCTAATTTCCTCGAACAAGCTGAAACTTATGCTTTGAAAATTGTAGATATAAGCCAGCAGTCATCAGCATTAGTAGAAATTGCCAGAGCATTATCGGTAAGTAAGCAATTTGGCAAAGCCGAAACAACTATAGAAAAGATTAAAGACTCTCAACAAAAAGCTGATTCTTTAGCTCAGTTAGTTATAACTCTAGTGAAAGCTAATCGAGAAACTCAAGCATTAAGTATTTTTGAAAAATCTCGAAATTTAAGCATTGAAAGTAATAACTTTCTTAATATATCAGCTACTCTAAGGTGTGTTGCTATTTGGCTATCAAAACATGGCTATAATCAGCAATCAAAATTTGCATTTAATAAAGTACAATTGCTACTATCAGACATTAGAGATACTGAGACATTTAATATAGCATCATTTTGGTTGGCTCTGTCTCTTATCAAAGCTGGTTTATTTGATGAAGCTGAAGAAGTAGCTCAAAAATTCAAGATAACCGATGAATATAATCGAAAATCTGAATTTTTATATCAATTAAGCTCAAGTTTGATTGAGTTAGGGGATTTGGATAGAGCAAGTGAAGTAATTAAGCAAATTGAGAATAAGCAGCTTCAAGTAAAAGCTAAATGTCAAATCTACGAATATTTGTCTTTGCAAGGATTAGAGAAAGATGCAAAACAGGTGTACATAGAAATTGAAAATATTACACATGAAATCACTGAATCATACGCTATATCTAATGCGATGAAAGACATAGCACTGACTGAAGCTAAACTTGAAAAATATGATAATGCTCAAGATATTTCTCAACATATTCTAGAAAATAATATAAGAATGGAATGCTTGTACGAACTTACAAAAATTCTTGTAAAATCCGAAGACTTTGATCGTGCAAAAAATGTTGTATGGGAAATAGAAACTGATTATCTTCGAGCTAGTGCTTTGTGTGATGTCGCTTTAAAAGAAAGTTTAAGCCAATGTTCTAATGTTGATTCAACCTTTTCTATAGCTAAAAAAGAAGCCGAGAATGTTAAATCAGATTGGGGTAAGGCAAAATCCTTGTGTGAACTCGCATCAGCAATGTATCGAACTGGGAGACACGCTGATGCAGAAAATATATTTAGGCAAGCAGAGAAGATAGCGCGAGAAACATTGTATTGTTTCAACCATCCTCAGAAAAAGCAAATAAGAGATTCGCGACAAGCTGAAGTATTTCAATGGTTGAGCAATTCAAAAGCCGAAGCTAACTTATACAAAGATGCTTTTGAGGTTTTTAACTTTCCCGAATTTTCTAAATCATATAATTTTTATGGTTTAGAGCAGTTCATTATCAATATAGTCAACTGGTCAGACACCTTTGAGCAAGTTGAGTCTGAACTTTCAAGAAAGGTTTTATTTGAGTCGATGCGTATTGCTGGATGGATATACCCTACTTGGAGAGAAATTTATAGGCTGATTTTATAACAACTTCAATTTGAATTGTAAATAACAAGATCCACCATGATATGAGCAAAAAACGGAAGCTACTAGAAAAAATATTGACAGGAACTAAAAACGTCTCCTTTGACGACATGGTTACACTCATCGAAGCCTTTGGATTTCGACTATCGCGCATCAACGGAAGCCACCATATTTTTATCCGTTCCGACATCCCCGAACCAATCAACATCCAAAACTTCGGTGGCAAAGCCAAACCCTATCAAGTAAAACAGTTTTTACAACTCATCGAACAGTACAACCTACAACTAGGAGAATAACCATGAAAGACTATCACATCAACATTTTCTACAGCGAAGAAGACGAAGCCTATATTGCCGATATCCCTGACTTAAAATATTGCTCAGCGATCGGTGAAACTCCACAGCAAGCACTCAATGAAGTAATTCTCGCCAAAACCGCATGGCTAGAAGCCGCAAAAGCAGAAAACAAAACCATTCCAAAACCACGTTATCGCCCCGTAATTTATCAAATCGTTGCATAACTTAAAATGAATTTAGGAGGAAAAACCCATGAACACAGCCAAACTCAGAATGCAAGGCAACGAACAACTAGCCATATTACCAGACGGCTTTCAGCTAGTCGGCGAAGAAGTCTATATCAAAAAAGTCGGCAACGCGATCGTGCTAATTCCCAAAAACAATCCTTGGCAAACCCTCTGGAATAGCCTCGATCACTTCTCAGATGACTTTATGGAAAGTAGAGAACAACCTCCAGCACAAGAAAGAGAAGAAATATATAAAGTCTTAAATGGATAAATCAAAATGGAGGAATTACTATTTGAAGTACTTACACCGCTTAACTTCACAGTACGAGTCACCCAAGCCTATTGGGAAATCATCACCACCATCAAACATCCGATCATGCTCAACTGTGAAGCCGAAGTCCGCGAAACCCTCGCTCAACCCGATGAAATCCGTCGCAGTAAAAGCGATCGCGATATTTACCTGTTCTATCGAGCCAGAAACCAAAAACGCTGGGTCTGTGCCGTCACAAGGCGACTCAACGGCGACGGATTCCTGATTACCACCTATCCCACCGATGCAATTAAAGAAGGAGAAAAACTATGGCAGAAGTAAAAGTCTACTACGACAAACTAGGAAACACCCTCACCGTCTGGTTTGGCGATCCTAATGAAGAATATATCTGTGAAGAAACAGGCGATGAAGTCATTCTGATGAAAAATAAATCTGGAGTAGTCATCGGCTTTGAAAAACTTAATTACAGCCTTCAAGAATCAGCAAACCTTAGATTTTCCTTTGAAACCCTAGCAGCATAAGTATCACAGCTTAATGAATCAAATGACATATAATCAATCAATTGATTGATATCAATAAATTGATTATTGTAGAAAAACATTATGGATTACTTACTACTTCAAGAAGCAACGGAAAACTTTAATAACTTAATTAATCAAGTCAGCGCAAACCATAAACCAGTCATGATTAAAGGCTCAGAAAATGACGTAGTTGTGATTTCCAAAGAAGACTGGGCAGCGATCGAAGAGACTATTTATCTAAACTCCATACAGGGATATATCGACTCACTCAAAGATGTCATGACTAGCCCCAGAAGTGAATGGGTAAATGCTCAAGAACTAGGATTGTAATCATGACGAGAAACTAGTCGGCAATTTGCAAGGATTTTACTCAAGGCGTATAAATATCAAGCATCGCTTGGTCTATTGCGTAGTTAAAGAAAGCAATACCGTTGAAGTTTTGCGAATGTGGTCACATTACGAATAGATTTATGAAACCATTAACCGTAGAAATTCCTGAACCATTGCAACAAAAGCTGATTGCGATCGCCAATCAAAGCAATGTCACCGTTGAGAGCTACATTTTAGGTGTTCTAGATCGTGCTGCGGAAGTTCCTAATCATTCCCTAGGCACACCACTCAAAACCCTAATAGAAATCCAAAACATGCTCACTGAGCTAAAGCCCGAACTAATAGACAAATATCACGTTAGCCAACTAGGAATTTTTGGTTCCTATGCTAGAGGAGATTACAACTCAGCCAGTGATATAGATATCCTAGTGAAATATGCTCAGAAACCAAGCTTATTTGACTTAATAGAACTAAAAGACTATTTAAGCGATCGCCTCCAAATGAAAGTCGATCTAGTCACAAAAGATGGACTCAAGCCTCAAATCAAAGAAAAAATCTTAGCAGAGGTCATCTACCTATGACTGATCGCCCCCTTGATGATTTCTTGCAAGATATCCTCCAAGAAATTGAGAGAATAGAACGATTTACGGCTGACATAACAAGTCTTCAACAATTTGAGCAAGATGAAAAAACTACCTATGCAGTTATCAGATCCCTTGAGTTAATTGGCGAAGCAGTCAAAAAGATTCCACAATCTGCAAGGATGCAAAATCCTGAAATCCCTTGGAAAGCGATCGCAGGAATGCGCGATATTCTCATACATCATTATTGGGATGCAGACCTAGAGACAGTTTGGGATGTCACACAGCAACATCTTGAACCACTAAAATTAGTAATCCTAAAACTATTGAAATCATAGCTGATTAAATCATGCAAGACTATCACATCAACATTTTCTACAGCGAAGAAGACGAAGCCTATATTGCCGATACCCTGACTTAAAATATTGCTCAGCGATCGGTGAAACTCCACAGCAAGCTCTCAACGAAGTAATTCTCGCCAAAACCGCATGGTTAGAAACTGCAAAATGAAAAACAAATCTGGTGTAGTAATTGGCTTTGAGAAGCTCAACTATAGCCTTCAAGAGTCAGCAAGTCATTGACAGATTTGCAATTAAGATTAGGTCGCATTAAATTTAAGAAACAACCAAAATTAAAATCATATACAGCTAGAAATTAGTCCAAATTCATCTAGACAGTCTGTCTAGATAAATATCTAGTCAAATATTAGTAAAAAAAAAATAATAGACTGCAATAACGACTTAAGACAAATTAAAACAGTATGATATAAAACCTTATACTAAAGTATTAGCTCTATTCCTATTGCAAATATATTGCCTATTATTTTTGCGAGTCGATATAAATACAGATATCCCCAACTTCCAACTTGTAATCATCAGCCCATCTTAGCAATAGTCAATGCTAATCAATGCATCCAAAGAGTCAAATAAAGAAGCATCGCACAATACTGCTAAACCAAATTAGCACCTATAAATCTTACTGAAACTAGATTTGTCCTAGCCAAAACTAATTAATATCCATAAGTATAAATATTACTAAAACCTTGAACAATCACGCTAAAATAGTAATATTATTCGTTAGAACAAATTACAATTACTGTAACCACAAAATTAATAATGGCAAAAGCAAAACAACTTGTTCCTCTGACTGGCGAGGCATTACTCCAAAAGGTCAAAGAACTCGAACATCTCTCTAAAGAAGAAAAGGCGAAAGCCTGTGGCTATGCAACCATCACCAAAAACAATCAAGCCAGAGTCAATCTGATGAAGTTTTACAATGCTTTGATGGAAGCAGATGGAGGAGTTCTAGAAACCAAAGGAAGCGGTAAAGGCGGGCGCAGTGCGAGTTACCGTGTTAGTGTCCAAAAGAATGGAAATCTATTAATCGGCTCGGCCTATACCCAACTCATGGGTTTAAAAGCTGGTGACGAACTAGAAATCCGTCTCGGACGCAAGCACATTCACCTTCATCAAATTGGTTCTGAAGACGAAGATGAATAGACCATAACCAAAAGTATTTTAGAGATAAGTGTGGGAATATTCTCTAAACTAGCTTTCATCAATAACTTCTGCTATTGAGTGACTTCTATCACGAAACTAGGCGTAAATTTTACCCTGTTCTATTTGAAATACCTTGGCCGAATTTAGCCAATGGGCATCAAAGGAACCTAGATGAGTTGTTGTAATTAAAGTTTGGATACGATCGCCGATGGCATTTAATAAATGATCCTGTCGTTGTAGATCTAATTCCGCCAATACATCATCTAGAAGTAGTAATGGAGGTTCACCAATGACTGTTTCTAAAAGCTCTAACTCGGCTAACTTTAGCGCCAGCACTAGAGTCCTTTGTTGCCCTTGGGAGCCATATTCGCGGGCAGGGGTTTGATTAATTGTCAGAGAGACTTCATCACGATGGGGACCAACTAAGCTAATACCTTGATGCCTTTCAACAAAAGATTTTTGGAGAATGGCATCAAAAAAAGCTTGGTGGATATCCTCTAAGGCAGCATTTTCGATAAAACTAAACTTTGGTACATAGCTAATTTCTAAGTATTCATGACCACCACTAATGGCTTGATGCCAATGTCTAGCGATGGGCGTAATTCTTGCCAGCATTCGCGATCGCCGACGCATTAACCTTGTTCCCGTTGTCACCAACTGGGCATCCCACAGCGCCATCTGCTGTGGATCGTAGGCAATATTTCCCTGTTTAATCCCTTTTAGCAAAGCATTGCGCTGCCGTAACACCTGTTGATATTGGTGCAAAAGCGTTATGTAAATTGGCTCGAGTTGAATTAAAACCGTATCCAGCCAATTGCGGCGATGCTCTGGACTGCCTCTGACGAGATCTAAATCGAGGCTAGAAAACATCACTGCATTGAGATTACCTAAAAAATCTAAATTTTTGGTCTGGGTAATCCCATTGACCTGCAAGCTACGCTTTCCCGATAGCCGCATCCGCATCACTAGCTCAACGGGGTAAGTGCCTTGAGATGGCGATCGCTGGCAAATAGCCTTGATCTCCGCGATCGCCTCCCCATTTTTCACCAGATCCCGATCCTTACTCACTCGGTGCGATCGCATCGTTGCCAACAGTAATACTGCCTCCAACAAATTTGATTTACCTTGGGCATTGTTGCCAACAATTACCGTTTTCGGCGTGGTAAAAGCGATCGACTGATTCCCATAGTTACGAAAGTGCTGGATCTGGAGAGAACTAAGATACATTAAGATTTATAACTAGTTGATAAAGGCAAATTTACCACTATTACCATCTGCTTCCATTTTGATTTGAGCAACGAAAAATCGTTCCTGCACCAACTCTCCCTCAGGAGTAAAGGAGATCTTACCAAGAGGTGTTTCGTACTTACCTGCTAGTAAAGTTTCATTTAACTTAGTCCGCAATTCTGGCAGAGCTAAAGTACTGAGTTTAGTTTGAGTATCTAGAGTCCGCAAGGCTTCCACAAACACCTGCACAGCCGTAAAAGCTTGGGCGCTAAACTGTGGCGGCTCTTTTTTATTCTGCTCTACATACACAGTCCGAAAAGCTTTGTTAATGTCGTTTTCTAACTCAGGGCTGTAGGCTTGGGCAATGATAATACCATCACAAAGGGCTTTGCATACGGGCAGCAGATTAGAAGTATTCAGACCATTACCACCAATAATTAATCCCTTATAGCCCAATTCCCGCAACTGTTTGACCAAATTGCCACCATCGGCGGATAGTCCAGAAATAATTACGAGGTCAGGCTTGATATTAATAGCATTAGTGACCTGTGACTGGAAATCTGTGTCCGTAGTTTGGAAGGTTTGAACTGTGGCAAGTTCTAGCCCCTTTTGCTTGACGGTCTCTTGAAAAGTGCCAGTTTCAGATTTGCTAAAGGCATCATTTTGGGCAAAAAATACCGCCACCTTCTTAATTTGGGGATTTAGTTTGAGGGCAACTTCGATCGCATTGGGAGCGACGATCGCCACAGGAGCCGACACCCGTGAGATATATTTACCGATCTGGGGAATCCCCTTGGCTGTATTAGATGGGGCAATTACAGGCACACCTGCGCGTTCTGCGATCGGATCGGCACTAAAAGCCTGTTGTGAGAGGGTTGGGCCAACGATGCCCACCACCTTATCTTGAGAAATGAGCGTATTAAAGGCATTAATAGTACCCTGCTCATCACCTGCCGTATCTTGAAAAACAAGACGAAAGGGCGTGCCATTGATACCACCTTTTTGGTTAAAGTATGCCTCGGCAATTTTAGCGCCCGTTACCTGTTCCTGTCCTAGCAAAGCAACATTGCTAGTTTGGGCAACGGCAATCCCAATCGATATATTAGCTGCATTAGTAGGAGCCGCATTGGAATTAGTTGGGGCTGTGACATTATTGCTAGGCTGACTACAGGCAATAATTAGAAAACAAGACGCAAGGGCAGCGATCGCACCATTGAGCAAGCGCTTGATATTAAACTTGTGATTAAGTTGGGATCTTAACTTCATATTCTCGAAAAGTTTTATGGAAATGACGGGCAATCAGATGTTATTAAATTCTTTGCCACAATTGAATTTCATAACACAAATGGTGATGAAATATATTTGCAGCTTCTAGACCTTCGGAGATCAATTTCTTAAATAAGTTGCCTAAGAAGTACCGTAAAACTGCATAAATAGGTGGCACAGCGATCGCGACTAGGTTGGCAAGATACTTCATCGTGGATATGCCAAAGGTTTGAAAGCTCTGCACACAAATATCGAGGGTAGGAACGATATGGGCGGAAATATCATCACTGGTGAGCAGTTTGAAGCCAGATTTTTCCATTTCATGATGGAGGTCTGCATTTACCAAGCAATTAGAAAACATTCCTTCGCGATAGTTGGGATCTTTGCGGAGCATATCGGCTAAGAGGACATATCCGCCAGACTGAGTGAGCCGAGCCGAGCCTGTGGCGATCATCTCTGGGGACATATACTGACTGCTTTCACTAAAGAGGATCAAGTCAAAGCATGACTGCGGGGAATATTGTTGAGGATTGATGACAAATTCTTGAAAGGTATGCATGTGGAAAAGAGCCTGATTTTGGGTGCGCTCTAAGAAATTAGCCTTTTGCATAGGATCGGGAGCTAATCCTTCGACTTGCAGACCACGTTCAATTAAGGCAACTGCATTATCACCGTTACCACAACCCACGTCTAAAACAGAATTAATTCCCTCAGGAATAAATGATAGTAAATGGTTGGCGTAGTTTTCTTGAGCTTGACGCAATTTGCCAACGGTTAGCTCATCATCGGCTTGAGGGATTGGTTCCCAATAGCCGTAGTGAAGATAGGACGAACCAGTTAGATCTCGGTAATACTGGAGGGCGGCGTTTTGGTAGCGAGTTACATTGTTCATAGGGTTCACATTATAGTGGCTATTGAGCCATCATTCACCCTTCGTCCCCCAGATAGGCTTCGATGACAGCCCGATCGCTTCTCACAACTTCGGGCTTGCCGATGGCGATTAATTGACCAAAATCTAGGACAGCAATGCGATCGCATAGTCCCATCACAAGGGGGACATGATGCTCGATCAGCAAAATTGTTAATTGAAAGCGATCACGCAGATCACGGATAAACTCACTAAGCTGAGACTTTTCGCTGGGATTCATCCCTGCCGCAGGCTCATCGAGCAACAGTAATTTAGGTTGGAGGGCGAGGGCGCGGGCAATTTCCAGACGGCGCTGATCGCCATAGGAGAAGTTTTTCGCTTTAGTATCAGCAAAATTGTCTAATCCCACTAGTTGCAATAGCTCATGGGCGCGATCGTAGGTTTGTTTTTCTTGAAGGGCAGTGGGTGGTAAACCTAAAACCCCTTTCCAGATCCCCACATTGGTTTGAATATGCCGCGCGATCGCCACATTTTCTAAGGCCGTTAACTCCCCAAATAGCCGAATATTCTGGAAGGTGCGAGTAATGCCGAACTTAGCAATTTGATGCGGCCGCAGATTGGTAATTTGCTGTGTTTGATAAAAAGCCTGACCACTGCTAGGGGCAATCAACCCTGTCAATGTGTTAAATAGGGTAGTCTTGCCTGCACCATTAGGGCCAATCACCCCAAATATTTCATTTTCCATTACATCAAAACTTACACCATCAATAGCAACTAGGCCACCAAAGCGGCGCGTAATCTGCTGAATTGACAAAATTGGTGAGGTTGGAGAAGGATTTGCGATCGCCATAGAAGGATAAGGAAGGTACAGAAATCGAAAAGATGTAGCGATATGATCACTGTACCTTACAACCTGCCTCATTATTCATGGGGGAGCATGAAGGGAGGCATTACTGGTACTAGATTCAGCCATAGTCTAGGTTTTAAGTTTGCCTGTGAATAAATGTTTACTGGGCAAATCATCCTAGTAATGAAGTGAATTTAGTGAATTCTTTTGATTTGGAGATAACCTAATTGAGCAATTTCAAAAACTAATAAATGTTAACGAAAGCCCAAAACATGGCATCAAGTATTTAAGGTTTTACTCAAAGTTTGCTCAGATATAAGCTAAATAGCTGCAAACTATCCCCCGATAGTTTTTTGCCACAGTAGCCAGATTATCTAGAAAATTACATATATTCCCGTATTCCCACGTTTTTGTATAACCCCTAACAGATAATGTAGCATATCTATGCGTTTCTTGCTAGTAATTAATGCATTTTTTATACCAATTTAAAAACCAAACCCAGTAAGGTTTTTTAATTTGGTACTACAATTGCCAGTGGGAAATTCGCTCTTTTAACCAGCCATTGCTGCGCCATTTTTGCATGATTAGCAAAACCCGATCGCGTAGTTCTAGATGCTGCAAACCCTTGGGCAGAGCGATCGCGAGACTATGAAAGGCGAGGGGCTGTCCGATGATGGCGTAATTTGGATGGGTCGCTAACCAAGGGGCGAGATTACTGCGATCGCCAACAAAGGCTGCAATCGTCCCAGACTCCAAAGCATTGAGTCCATCTTGATAGGAATTGACACCAATAATTTGTGCTTGGGGAAACTGGTGCTGTATGGCGGCGATCGCGGAGGAATTTTTGAGGACACCGAGGCGAGATAGTTGTAGTTGCGCTCTAGTAGTGCGGCGTGAGGCGATCGCGATGGTGCTGTCGGTGTAGTAGGGCAGGGAGAAATCAATCAGACGAGAACGGTTAGTGGTGACTGTAATCTGGGCAATTCCTAGATCAACTTGATTATTTTGTAAAATCGATAGGCGATCGCGATGCCGCATTGGTACTAGTTGCGGCTCAAGATTTAATTCTTTCGCTAGTTCTCGCGCAATATCTATTTCTAGCCCCACTAAATTTTGCTGGCGATCGCGAAATCCTAAAGGCGGCAGATTATCCTTCACGCCAATAATTAATTTGCCGCGTTTCTGTATGACCTGCCAAGAGCTGACATCAGCATTAAGACTAGGCTTCGATTCAGTGGCGATCGCGGGACTATCAAAAATTCCTAGCCCTTGACCAGCCAAACAGCAAATTAGAGACACTAAGCTGTAGTACTTCACTGATGTCCTCTAGGAAAGTTGATGATGATTTTATCAAAAAATAAGGGTGACAGTGCCAAGCACCACCACCCATATTTTAGAAATTAGCTATCAAAACAAGCGACAAGTTAAACCGTAGTTGGCATCTTCGACTTTACAGGCGCAAAGCTGGGAACCACAATCGACTTATCTTGCTTAGTCAAGCGATTATACAGCTCTTGAGTATTCGGATAGTTCGCCGCAGGGAAGGTCTCAAAGCGGTTATATGGAACCACATCTTCACCAAAGGCATCAAGATATTCACGGCTGTTGACCATTTCCGTTACCATCGCCTTAATACCACTGGTTGCCAAAATCACATTGTACTTGCGGATTTCAGATTGATCGATGGGCGCACGTCCGAGGAAGTGCTTAGTACCGAGTTCGATCACCTTAGTATTGGGGAAAGGAGCATAGAATTCCTTGATATATAGATCAGAAGTACCGATCGCTAAGATGAATTCCTTAACGGTAATTTCCGAGTTAACCAGCTTAGAGGCAAACTGGCTAAACTGCGAATCGGCAACATAGGCATCCATGTCACGCTCAAAGACTTGACGGTAAGCGGCACGCACCAAGGCAGCAGTTTCAACAGGATCGGTGGTTGTGAGCTTGAAGATCTTGCGTTGTTCACGCTTCTTGTCAACACCTTGGTTAATGCGATCGCGAATCGAAACAGGAGAACGCTCCTCCGTAACTTGACCGAGTTCCACAAACTTAGGCGTTGTTTCCGCAACTACCTTAGTACCCTTATCTTCGGTGAGTGTGCCGATGCGATTGCTGCGTAAAGATACGCCTGCGGGTGTGAGATATCGCTCATAGGGAACGGTATCTTCACCAAAGGCTTGCTCATATTCCTTGGTATTAAGGATGGCATCAACTACTGCATAGAATCCTTTCTTCGAGGCAATATCGAAATAGGTATTCATCTCTTGGCGACCATAGGTGGGGCGACCCAAGAGGCGACGGTGGGTATATTCGATCGCCTTGGTGACATAGAGCTTACTCCAGTAGCGATCGCGGAATGTGGGAGACTTCGCCAGCATCCGCACAAACTCACGCACAGAAATTTCCCCATTTTCGAGCTTAATTTCCGCAACCGTGAGGCGCTGACCTGAAAAAGGCATATAGCCGATAATCTGCAAGTAAATCGCCCGAATGACAGCCTGAGTGGAGGTTTCTGAGTTGGTAATGCTGACACCCTTAACCGCAGTCTTCTTGCCCTTGGTGATTTTCACACTATCGCGGAGGGTTTGATCCAGCTTGAATACCTTAGGACTCATCGGATCAATTGCTCCCGTTGCCTTGGGATTGCTCAATTGGTTAGTAATCCCAGCACCATTGCGAATCAAGATGCGGCGTGTATCTTTGCCAAAGGGGGCAGGAGATGCGTTTGGATTGCGAGTTTCTTTGGGGAAGATCGCGCCAAACTGAATTTCCAAGGGATCGTTACCCGCACCATAGACATGCTGATCGGGTAGAGGCTGATTGTAGGAAGCAAACAGGGTAATGAACTGAGGTACTTTACGGAAAGGAGCCGAGTAGTTGAATAGATCAAACTGTGCGCCCCAATTTCTTGCTGTCTGTGCCTCTTGTCCGAGTCCGCGCAGGTAAGGCACGGTTTCTTCGCCGAAGTAGTCGCTGTACTCTCTGGAGTTCACCAAAGCATCAACGAGGGCATTGAGTCCACCCTTAGAGACGATCGCGAAATACTGAGCCACTTCTTCACGGCTTTCGGGAGAGCGTCCTAAGAAATGCTTGAATGCCAACTCAACGGCACGGGAATTAATGAAAGGTAAGAAGAATTGATCGCGATACAGAGGAGACTTTCCTAAGCGGCGCACATACTCACGCATGGAGATTTCGCCATTTTTTACCTTAGAGTCTAGATCCGATACACTTTGGCTATAGGCACGCTTGATATCGCGTTCAAAAATTTGGCGATAGGCAGCCTTGACCACTTCATTTTTTTCTAAGGCAGATAGCCCGGGCTTCATCACAAATTTCTGACGGCGCTCGGCAGTATTGAAGTAAATCTGTGGTAACTCCAAGCCCTGCAAGTCTGGAGAATTGCGCTGACGTACCTTGGGTGATGGGGTGGGAGCTTTAAACTCCGCGATCGCCACATCCATATATTGCTTGATGATTTCGATCGCCGCAGAATCGTTCAAGAAATAACTTGCAGCAGCTTGCTTCATGGTTTGCAAAGCCACAATGGTGGCATCGGTGGAGCAGGCCGCTTCAATAATTTCCCTGAGACCACGCACGTTTTGCGCCAAGATGTTTGGATCGCCTGCCACGATCGCATAGGTGGCATAGCGCAAGAACCAAGACAAGTCCCGCAAGGACTTCTTCATGCGATCTGCGCCATAACGAGAAATGTTAATGGGGCGGAAATTTGGTGGTGGCGCATCCACAACACCAGTCAGACCAGTATTGGAAAAGAAAGCCTTCAAAGCTCCTAAGAAGCCACCTTCTCCAGTTGCTTCAGCATAAATTGTTGTCCCTAGCTCCATGCCAAGTTTGACATCAACGACACGACCCGCGCGATCGATCTCTAGGTCTTCATCACTTTTGGGCTTTTCTAAAAAAGCCATCGGTGAACCACCCGTAAAAATACGGCTGGCGGCTTTAGAAACGATGTTGTCAGAGTTTTGGGTAAGAATTGCCGCGATTTCAAGGCGTTTTAGCCCTGATTGAAAATAGGTGGAGAGATCCTCTAACTCACTGCGAGTAGCAAAACGATCCTGTTGTTCTATCTGGGAAATTGTGGAAGTTATAGCGGTCTGATATAGACGAGGGCGCGCATTTACTGCACCACTTGACGCTGTTACGCTCATGGGTCTGCCTTATGATCTTTTAAAGGGTATGTAAAAAGTCGAAATAATATCTACCCAGTATAGGGTTTTCCAACTTAAATATCTAACTCTATCTCATCAGAAAATGCCTCATTTACAGGTATTTAAACCAAAAATCAACGATAAGTTTTGTAAAGCAATGTTTAATCCGTGGGTTTATGAAAAAAATATGTGGACAAAAAGTTACGCTATGATTACCTAAATTCTCTAAAATTACTTTTCTATACTTAGTTTCATCAAGCGATCGCAATGCCTCAAGCGTATGTATTAGGACTGGGACAATCGGGTATCTCTGCCGCAAGATTGTTAAAAACCGACAACTGGCAAGTAATAGTTAGTGATAGTAATACAAGTCCCAGTCTCGAGCAGCGCAAAGGACAGCTAGAGGCGGCAGGTATTACGGTGCTGCTAGGGGGCTTTCCCAAGTTTGCTCACCTCATCGAAAATTCTCAGCCAGTCGATTTGGTGGTGGTGAGTCCTGGTGTGCCTTGGGATCAGGAGGAGGTTTTGCAGGCGCGATCGCTGGGCATTGATACTATTGGCGAAATTGAGTTGGCATGGCGATATCTTAAGGACATCCCTTGGGTGGGCATCACAGGAACCAATGGCAAAACCACCACCACGGCGTTAACGGCGGCCATTTTTCAGGGGGCAGGGCTAAAGGCGATCGCCTGCGGCAATATTGGTTTACCCGCCTGCGAGATTGCCATGCAGGTTTTGCAAAAGGAAATTCAACCTGACTGGATTATTGCGGAGTTAAGCAGTTATCAAATTGAGTCTGCACAAACCGCTAGTCCCCATATTGGGATCTGGACAACCTTTACTCCCGATCACCTAAACCGTCACTACACCCTTGACGCATACCGTGACATTAAGGCAAAGCTAATTCATCGATCGCAACATATTGTGATCAATGGTGATGATCCCTATCTTGATCAGTTTGGGGCGGCGATGTGGCCGAAGGCGATCTGGACATCGACCGACGGACAAGCCGAAGCGATCGCTGATGGCGCATATATTGATGATGAATGGATCAAGTTTCGGGGTGAACCTGTCATGCCTATCAACCACTGGGGGCTGTTGGGTATCCACAACCGTCAAAATCTGCTCATGGCGATCGCTGCCGCCAAACTAGCAGGCATCGCCTCCGAACATATCGATCTGGCCGTATCACAATTTCAAGGAGTTCCCCATCGCCTTGAGCATATTTGCTTTTATCAAGGTGTTGCCTTTATCAATGACAGCAAAGCCACCAACTATGATGCGGCGGAAGTTGCACTAAAATCCGTTGATCCTCCCGTCATCCTCATCGCAGGGGGACAACCCAAACAGGGTGAAGCTCAGGCATGGCTAGACCAGATTCGGCAACGCGCGATCGGTGTATTACTAATCGGCGCAGCCGCCCCATTATTTGCGGAAATGATGAAAGATTTAGGTTTCGCCAACTATGAAATCGTGGATACCCTAGAAAATGCTGTCCAGAAGGCCGCCCAAATCGTCCGTCACCAAGTCCATAACCATCCTACCCAACCCCTGCCAACTGTGCTATTCTCTCCTGCGTGTGCCAGTTTCGATCAGTTTGCTAACTTTGAGCAACGTGGCGATCGCTTCCGCCAGCTTTGTCTCGCCCTCATCGAACCATCATCGTGAAGAAATTTCATGACCCCATCCCATCCCACCCAAAAAATTCCGAAGCAATCGCTTAGAAGTCTATCCACCATTAACCTTTTCAAGCGGCGTACTGTGGTTGTTTGGCTGATTTTTGCCTTAGCAATGATTAGCTTAACGGTGCGTCTTGTTTATTTGCAGGTTGTGACTTCCGATGATTTGACAGAAAAAGCGCGGCGGCAGCAAATGTTTACCCTGCGTCCCTTCATTCCTCGCCGTACCATCACTGATCGCAAAGGGAATGTCCTAGCCCTCGATCGCCCTGTCTATACTCTTTTTGCCCATCCCCATCTCTATAAAGAAAAACCTGAAGAGATCGCCGCCAAACTAGCGCCCATTTTACGCAAACCATCGGATAAATTAGTAGAAATTCTGAGCCGCGATACCACTTCCACTCAAGTTGAATATTGGCTGTCCGAAGAAAATGCCGATCGCATTTATAGCTTACGCATTGATGGGCTGGACTTAGTACAGCAACGGCATCGCCTCTATCCTCAACAGGATCTTGCCGCCGAAATACTCGGCTATGTCAATGTCGATCATCGTGGCCAAGCAGGTATCGAACTTAGTCAAGAAAAGTTATTGGAACGTAATGAACAAGCACCATCGGTGGCTCAGGATGGTTCAGGCAAATTAATTCCCACGCGCATTCCTGCGGGAATGATCCAAAGCGATCGCACTAGTCTGCAAATCACCATTGACTCAAGGATTCAGCGTACAGCGCGACAGGCTCTCAAGCAGCAAATCGTTAAATACAATGCCAAACGTGGTGCAGTAATTGTCATGGATGTGCGAGACGGTGGACTTCTGAGCCTCGTTACTGAGCCAACCTATGACCCCAATCGTTATTACGAAGCCGATGTCAAGCTTTTTAAAAATTGGGCAGTCTCCGATCTTTATGAGCCAGGATCTACGTTTAAGCCCATTAATGTGGCGATCGCCCTCGAAGCAGGAGCCATTCAACCCGATACGGTCTTTAATGATGAAGGAGCGCTGACCATCGGCGGCTGGCCTGTAGCGAACTTTGACTATGAGCAGGTGGGGGCTGTTGGCCCTTTGAGTATTAGTCAAATCCTTGAGCGATCGAGCAACGTGGGCATGGTGCATATCATCCAAAAAATGAAACCATCGGTTTACTACGGTTGGTTAGAACGTATTGGCATGGGCGATATCTCTGGCATTGACTTGCCATCAGAGACACCCAGCACCCTCAAGCCCCAAGAACAATTCATGGAATATGTGATCGAGCCTGCCACGGCTGCCTTTGGGCAAGGTTTTTCCTTAACGCCAATTCAGTTAGTACAGTTTGAGGGCATTCTGGCAAGCGGCGGTAAGCTGCTCACTCCCCATGTGGTCAAGGCATTAATTAACGAAGAGGGTGAAGAATATTATCAACCCAAATTACCGACTCCAAGACAAGTGATTTCACCTGTTACAGCGCAGAGAGTGGTAGATATGATGACTAATGTGGTGGAAAAGGGTACGGGTAAGCCTGCCAAAATACCTGGCTATCGCCTTGGTGGTAAAACAGGCACTGCCCAAAAAGCATCGCCAACTGGCGGTTACTCCAATACTAAAATCACTAGCTTTGTGGGCATTTTTCCTGCTCAGGAACCTCGCTATGTGGTGTTAGCGGTAATCGATGAGCCGATTGGTGATGATGCCTTTGGATCAACGGTGGCTGCTCCGATCGTGAAAACTGTAATTGAAGATATCATCGTTACTGAGGGTATCCCCCCCAGTCATCCCGATGAGGTGGACTCTAAAGTACCTGTACTGCAAACTCCCACCCCAGTTCCGACCGCAACACCTACTCCCACCCCTACACCCTCGCCCTAATTTGTGGGAGCTTGCGCCAAAAAGCAAATCTCCAACTGCGGTAATTCAAGTTAAAATCTAGGCAACTTTTTCCGTTTTTTAGAAATTCCCTTTATATTAGCGACTCATAATTTGTATGTATGACTGTATTGTTGTCGGTGCGGGGCCATCTGGTGGTTCAGCTTCCTATCATTTAGCCAAGCGTGGGCGTTCAGTACTATTACTGGAAAAAGAGAGTTTGCCCCGTTACAAACCTTGTGGTGGTGGCGTATCGCCAATGGTGCAGCAATGGTTTGATTTCGACTTTACCCCCGCGATTTCCCTGACCGTTAGCAAAATTCGTTATACATGGCAAATGGGTGATCCTGAGGTGGTGGAACTGGCGACACAGGAACCCATGTGGATGGTGCGCCGTGATGTTTTTGATCATTATTTGGTGCAGCAGGCGCAAAAGCTCGGTGTGGAACTGCGCGACAATACGGGTGTGCTGGGCATCGAATGGAAAAGCGATCGCTGGTTGGTCAAAACAGAACATGATGTATTTGAGGCTAAATACCTAATTGCCGCCGATGGGGCTAGAGGCTCGATGGCAAAATGGCTAGGTTTTAAAGAAAGAAAACGGCGCATGGGTGCTGCCCTTGAGGTGGAAGCTCCCCACCCCACAGAACATCCTGATGTTAGTGCAGCGCATTTTGATTTTGGCTCAATTCAAAATGGTTATATTTGGAATTTCCCTAAAGCCGATGGTGCTTCCATTGGTTCAGGAACATTTATTGGTGGTGAAAAGCAAAATCTGAAGGAATTAGCAGCTAAGTATGCCGAGGATTTTGGGATTGATATTAGCTTGATTAAGCAATTTGGGCATCCGATCTGTCTATGGGATGGCAATCAAGTCTTGCATACCCAAAATGCTGTCCTCACGGGGGAATCTGCCTGTATTGTCGATCCGTTTACGGCAGAAGGCATTCGTCCTTCGTTATTGACGGGTATGTATGCGGCAGAGGCGATCGATCAGGCGATCGCTGGTAACGCAGATGCCCTCAAGCAATATACCAAGCGAGTCCAAGAGGAATGGGGCGAAGATATGGTGTGGGCGCAAAGAATTGCTAATTTGTTCTATCGTGTGCCGCATTTTGGTTACAAAATGGGTGTGAAGCGTCCTAGTGCTACGCAGAGGATGGTCAAAATCCTGTGTGGCGAGATGCGCTATCGAGATGTGGCAAACTCAGCCATTAAGCGTCTGACTAAGGGGCTGATTCCAGGAATGAGTTAAATAAATTTACGATAAATTTACGATAAATTTGTGGTTGAGACTTTGGGAAAAACTAAAAAATTACTCTTTCTATCTACCCCAGTTGGGGCGCTAGGATCAGGGATTGGTGGTGGTGTAGAGCTAACAATCCAAAACGCAGCTAAGGCGTTGATGGCTAGGGGGCATTATGTAGAAATAGTTGCCCCAGAAGGCTCTTGTACTAATGTGACTAAGCTAGTGGCGATCGCTGGTTCCTTGCAGACTTCGGCTCAGACGGAGGTGGGTACAGAGATGGTGGCATTTCCCCAAAACTCTGTCCTTGAAAATATGTGGAGCTATGCGAGGGAAGTCCAAGATCAGTTTGATTTGCTATTTAACTTTGCCTATGACTGGTTGCCTCTGTACTTGACACCATTTTTGCGCCGTCCCGTTGCCCATTGGATTAGCATGTCCTCTCTATCGCCAGTCATGGATCAGATGGTCAGTAAAACGGTGCTGTATTGTCCTGATGCGATCGCGGTGAATACCCGTGCCTGTGCTGATACCTTTGAGTCAGGCGATCGCTTGATGATTATGGGTAAGGGCATTGATGTGAGTCAATATAAATTTGTGGCAAACCCACAGCAGCCCAGTTTGGCTTGGGTGGGGCGGATCTCTCCTGAGAAGGGGCTGGAGGATGCCGCCCAAGCTGCCCAAGCAACAGGTATGCCTTTGCATGTATTTGGTTTGATCCAAGATCATGACTACTGGCAACAGATCCAAACCCAGTTCCCCCAAATTCACTATGAAGGATTTTTGGCAACGGCAGACTTGCAGGCAAAACTGGGGCAATCCAGCGCTTTATTGATGACTCCGCGATGGGTGGAGGCATTTGGGAATGCGGCGATCGAAGCTTTTGCTTGCGGTGTGCCTGTGATTGCTTACCGCAGTGGTGGGCTGACGGAAATTGTGCGTCATGGTCAGACAGGCTTTTTAGTGGATATGGGGGATGTGTCGGGATTGGTGAAGGCAGTTTTGCAGTTAGGGCAGATCGATCGCCTTGCCTGTCGTCAACAGGTGGAGGCTGAATATTCCTTAGAAGTGTGGGGCGATCGCCTAGATCGTTGGTTTGATCGGTTAATCGATCGCCGTAACCACCAAGATTAGCTCCAGATTGGCTGATCGCCTTGTCCCCAAAAACCGTTAAACTTGGTGACTTTGACATCGCCGAGTATCTTGGTTTGACAGGCTAATCTCAGGTTGCGATCGGGGGAATGGGGAGGAATCGAGCGTCTTGCTTTGTCTTTCCAGTTCGGTTCTGACACTTCGCCTTCCACCATAACTGCACAGGTTCCACAGGTTCCAATGCCATGACAGTTAATGATGCCACTGTTATAGAGCGCCACATCATTTTGTAACAGCACTTGACGGAGGTTGCTACCTGTTTCGCAGGTGAAGGTTTTTCCTTGGGCGGTGACTTGAGGCATATTCTTAAAAATCAGTAGATGTATTGCTGTTTTAGCATTTTTATAGTTGCTGCCATGCTTGTTAGGACACAAAACCAGAATACGAGTGTCTACAGCTATAGGTTTTGTTTTTAAGTTTTAATAATCTGCTGTACCCAAAAGATCGTGGAGGCACTGACGATCGAGATTGCCCATTCGATGCCAGTGAGGGGAACGGTGGTCATGATGTCGCCAAACCAAGGGATTTCCATAAAGGCAACCTGAAGGGAAGCAATTACGGCAATACTCAAGAGCAGAGGCACATTTTTCAGAAAACTATGGCGCGCGATCGCACAGGCATGGAATATCTGACTAAATACTAGGGTCACAAATACCATGGAGCGTGCTTGCGATAACAGTGCTGCATCTCCTTGATATTTCAAACCAAATACTAAGGAAATCGTGGTGATAATTGTGCCTACGATCAGCAATATGCGTAGATAATTGCTAGTTCGCAGTAGGGTCTGAAAACGGTGGGCAGGTTGTTGCAATAGCTGAGGATGGATCGGTTCTAGGGAGAGGGGATAGGCCAGCAGGGGCATGGCGATCGCGCCAATCCAGAGTAACTGAAGGGGTGGTATAGAAAAACCTGCGGCGGTATCCATCAAATTGACGATCGCCAAGGTAAAGGAAGTCACAGCAACTAAGGTCACCATTCTCTGCAAACGGTCAAAAATAGCCCGTCCTTCGAGAATCGCGATCGGTAAATAATGGAAATCTTCCTTTGGCAAAATTAAATTAGCACTATCTTGCAATTCCTTGACACAGGTGCGATCGCAAATCCCCACATCCGCCAAGCGCAGTAAACTAATATCTTCCACATCATTGCCGATCACTGCCACTGCGTGCATATTTGGGCGGCGCTCCCCTTGCCACTGACGGATCAAAGATGGGGATGCATCAAAATAGCTATGGGTTTCAATACCAATCACATTTCCAAAGGACTGAGCATCATCGGCAGAAGCCCGAATCAATCCGCGCCAAGCAATACCACCTTGGCTCAAATTATCAAAACTTAGTACTACATCGGACTCCAAAATAGGCACAATTGTGGTTACTCGCGATAGGGCATCAAGTACCGCAGGAAACCTCACCCAAATTCTTTGTTTGGCAAGATCTAACATACCGACTAGTTGCAATTGGGTGGCTATACGGAGCAGGTTTTGGGGATATGTACTTAAAATTATGGCGGCGGAAGCCATGAGATTAATCATGATTCCCCTTTGCCAAGCCAAGCCATTAGCGGCGGCGGCAGTCACTAGCAAAATTCCTAACCAAACTTGACGCAGGTGCTGCAATTCACTGTGGATTGTCGAATAAGGTTGCTCACGATGGAGGGCGGACTGCTCTTGGGTGAAGCGACCTGTGGCGACAACGACTCCCTTGGCAACTCCCGATGAAATTTCGGAGCCTGCGTAGAGCATATTCAAGCATTCAAGGGGTGCAGTTTTTTCAGCAAAGGTGACATCGCAGCGTCGCTGACAAATGGCAGCACCACCTAAATTGGTTTGATTAACCACCAGATCTTCAGATACCTCAATCAGCCGCAAATCAATGTTGGGGCGATCGCCTGTCTGCAATAACACAATATCGCCAATCACTACATCCCTTGACGGTACTTCCATTTCTTCGCGATCGCGAATTACCCTCACTGAACCTGCATGATCATGTTGATGGCGTTGTGGGCGATCGCGATTCACCTTTTCGCGCGCTCGCAGAGACCACAGTGATAAATAAATTCCTGCCCCTCCGTGACACAGACCTGCCCCAATTAAAGCCCAACCCTCAGCCCCATTTACCTGCAAATAAATGCCCAATCCGATTAATAGATAGGTAAAAGGATTGAGCAAAGGCTGACTGAAAACCTTCACCATAGGTCGCGATCGCGGCAACTTATTCGCCCCCAAATGCCGCAACCTTTGCCGCGCACTCACATAGGACAAACCATCAGCCGAGGATGACACAGCCTGTAAAACTTCATCCACTTCCAAATGATGCCAAGGTTTCTCTAAGTCCAACCGAAAAGATTGTTCCGCCTGCGTAGCGGGTGGAACAATTTGGCTTTTGATTTTTTTTGACTCAAATTTTGGCATAGTGATCGATCCAGCTTATGTTTAGGTCTCAAGAATGCACAACTTCATAGGTTAAGAAATCGTGAGCAGGAATTGTATTCGCAAAAATCATCCTTGCCTCCTTTACCAAATCCTCCAACAGCACCGAGTTTCCTGGGGCATAACGAGGACTAAAATGGGTCATAATCAGTTGTTTGACATTAGCTAACAAAGCCACCTGCGCCGCCATTGTACTAGTGGAGTGCAAGCGCTGAAAAGCCATGTCTGAGTCTTGGTGGGCAAAGGTTGCCTCATGGATCAATACATTAGCCTCCTGAGCCAACTCCACTGCACTATCACAAAAAATGGTATCCGTACAATAGGCAATTTTGCGCCCGATCAGTGGCTCCCCACAAAACTGTGTACCATCAAATACTCTGCCATCATCAAGGGTAATCACTTTGCCCCGCTTCAGTTCTCCAAATAAAGGACCAGGGGGAATTCCCTCGGCGATCGCCCTCTGCACATCAAACTTACCTGAGCGATCGCGCTCCACCAAGCGATATCCATAGGCTGTTACCTTATGTTTGAGAGGGGCTGCCATCATATAAAAATCAGCATCCTCACAGACCATACCTGTTCTCACACGATGCACCTTGATTGAGTAGGAAAGACGAGTTTCGCTATAGCGCAAACAAGCATCTAAATATTCACCCAAACCCGATGGCCCGTAAATATCAATGTGGCTCACATTTCCCGCCATGCCACAACTAGCTAATAATCCGGGCAATCCAAAGATATGATCGCCATGCAAATGCGTAATAAAAATCTTGGTAATTTGACTAATTTTGACATCACTTTTCAATAACTGATGCTGTGTCGCTTCTCCACAATCTAACAGCCAAACCTCAGCCCTTTGGGGCAGGCGCACCGCCACACTGGACACATTGCGCCCACGGGTAGGAACCCCTGAGCTAGTACCAAGAAAAGTGATTTGCATATCTAATCATCCACAAAAATCTCAATACGGCCATTACTTTTCGCCACCTTATCGCCCGTTCCCCTTGTCAAGGGGCGACTGGCTCCATATCCCACCACCAGCCAATTGTAATTTTGCTCACCCCTCAATCTTGCTAAATACTCCTTAACCACCAAGGCTCTCACATAGGAAAGATTTAAAGCATTAAGGTCAGATAATGTGTCCACATACCCATTTATCCTAATGCGTTTTCCCTTAGACAAGGGCAACTGAGAAGCCACTTCATCTAAAAGCTGAAAACTTTCAGGTCTAATTTTGGCGGTATCGGTCTCGAAGAGGGCATCGGCAGAGAGAGTAAATTGCTGTCTATTGTAATGCCAAAGACTATCTAGATTGGGTTGCCATATTGAGTCTGGATATATTAAGGCGATCGCCAGTCCGATCGTGCCACCAGCGATCGCGCCAATAGTCAACAAAGCACCACGAAACATGAACACCCGCACTTTGGAAGTTAGGCGTTTTGGAGCATGTTCGGGGTGATTTCCCAAAGTCTTATCTGAAGTTGGTAAATTTGACACTAGGACTAAGCCAGTTAATTGCTGTAGACGCTATTTCTCTATTTTTTCTTGGACTTAGCACTGATTGTTGTATCAATAAGTTCTAGTTCACTGGAGCGAAAAGATACAATCTTTTCCCAATTGCCACCACCAAAAATCACAGCAACCCTTCCATCGGTAACTCTTTGCACTTGTCCCTGAAAGCCATAGTAAGTATCACCTTCATTAATTACTCTGACCGCTGAACCAGGAAACATAATTGGTTGTGTAATAGATTGCATAGACTTTTCTTACTCCTAAATCAGACTTGAACTTACTTTATTCTATATCTTTTACCTAAGCTTTTATACCAAATCTAAAACTTACGCAACTAGTCAGGCTGTTGCGAGCAGATAATTCCTACATCATCAGAAAAAAATTTATGAGGTATAACCAGACATACTAAGATTAAGTAATCGGTAAGTTCTTAATATATTTAGTTCTATCTGTTAAATAGCCTAGAGTCTATTCTCTTGTCAATTCACAAGTGTGTTTGTCGCAACGGTTGCCGCATCTATGGTTGAGCCTGTTGTTGAACCTATGTGAATCAATGTTTTTCGCGAATATTTCAGTCAATTAAAAATCAAAAAGTCCATTAATACAGGTCTATTAACATTATGGTTGCAAACCCTGAGACAACCCCATCCACTATTCCCTCTTTTTGTGAAGGTATTCAATATTTTGGTGAACCATTGGAGGGCTTTGACGAATTAGGGCGTATTCCCGTATTGAGTGCAGATAAGTCTGGTGTTACTGACCCAAGCGATCGCGCTGCCGTATTTCAAACCATGCTTGCCGCCGATGCCTTGCGCTATCTCACCTTACAAGTTACAGCCAGCAAGTCATCGGGACATCCAGGGGGGTTTGCCAGTAGTGCTGAAGCTGTCGCCGCTTTTTACATGCTAGGGCATAAAAATATGCCCACCGAAGTCGGACATCACGCCCCCGGCTATTACAGTGCCATGTTTCTTGATCGCTCCCTCGAAGATATGGGCATCAATACAGTCACGCAAATGCGAGAAAGATTTCGCGAAAAGCATGGTCTCCTTGGTCACTTGTCTGGATACATTCCTGGAATCCTTGCTCCTGCGGGGCCTCTTGGACAGGGACAACACTTCGCGATGTCCGCCGCCCTGCTGCACCGTGACAAATTGTTTCCTGTCACCATCGGTGATGGTGGTCTAGGGGAACCCTATCCCATTAGCTCGATCGCCCATTTTCATACCGCCTATCCTGAAGTAACTAACTTTGTGCCGATCTTGGTATGGAATGGCTACAGCCAAGAACATCACAGCATGGTTTCCACTAAAACCAATGCAGAAATGATTGCTTTCTGGAAAGGTAATGGTTTTGATGAAGTAATTTTGGTGGATGCTAAGGAATTTGATGATCAAAACCAAAGTGGAGCCTATGTCGATAGCACTGCTTTTTCCCTAAAACAACGTCTTGCGTTTACGGAAGCGGTTTTAGTTAGCGCAGATAAGGCTGCCAAACTTGCTTTTGGCGGTAAATTAACTGTATTCATTATTAAGCAACTGAAGGGAGCGGGAGTCCATGCCCGTGGTGCAAAGTCCCACAATCTCTATGCTCACCATACCCTCGACAATGCTGATGTAGTAGCAGGTTTGCAATCTCGCGCCCTCAATCCAGAGGCTTGGGAAACTGTACGAGCTAATCTGCAATGGGCAGGTGGTGGTTCCTCATCAAAGACAGCAGTTACGGAATCGGTCTTGCCGTTGGTGGATCTTGGTGAACTGCCCCTTGAGGAATACGCGATCGGTGAAGCAAAGGTAGCCACCACTGCCATGGGTCGCTTAGTGGGCTATGTGGGTCAGACCGATAAAAGTTACATTGTCACCAATGCCGATGGTAATGAAGCTTCAGGTATTGCCAATATCAACCAAGCCCTCAAAATCAATCACCCCACCACCGATGATCTCTATAACCAAGCCCCAGGGGGTCAGGTTTATGAGCCTCTGAGCGAAGATGCCTGTGCAGGTCTAGCCGTTGGTTTGGCATTGATGGGTAGTCGGACGCTGTGGTGTTCCTATGAATCCTTCGCCATCAATGGTTTACCGATTTGGCAAACAGTAACGCAGGCAATGGCAGAATTGCGCCGTCCTACACCTGCTACAGTCTGTCTATTTACCGCAGGAGCCTTAGAGCAGGGGCGTAACGGCTGGACACACCAACGTCCAGAAATTGAAGGTTATTTTGCTTCCATGATGCGAAATGGCAATATCTTCCCTCTATTCCCCTGTGATGCTAATGGTATTCAGGTTTGCTATGACTGGGCTTTGCAGGCAAGAAATAAGGGTGTGGTGATTACGGCAAGTAAGTCACCTCTGCCGATTCGGACAACCCTTGCTCAAAACCGTGAAGCTTTGGAACGGGGAGCGATCGTGTTGCAGGAGACGGCTGGCTCAAAGCTAGTTGTGTTTGCGGTGATCGGTGACATGATGTTAGTTCCTGTCTTTGAAGCAGCCGAAAAGCTAGCGGCACAGGGTATTGGTTCTAAGATTGTCTCCATCATTAGCCCTCGCCGTCTCTATCGTGCGTCCGATGTGGCTTGGGATACTTGTTCTGAGCCTGATGGTCAATTTTTGAGCGATGCGGATTTTGAGGCAATGTTTGCGGGTGATGCCTTGCTCGGTGTTGTTGGTGGTGCGGCAGCGATGCTCGAACCTGTGATGTTACGGAGTAGTTCTAAGCGTGATGTGTTTGCTTGGAAGCGTGGTGAAACTACGGCTTCGGCAGGTCAGTTGTTTGAGTTTAATGGTATGAGTGCAGAGGCGATCGCCAATCGCGCCATGCAACTTGTTTAAATTCTATGTAAAAAAAACGGCGCTACTGCGCCGTTTTTTTATTTATACTTCGGCTGCTTGCTTGTTAAAAGCAAATTGTTGCAGAATGCGATCGCAAATCTGCCCACTAGATAAACCTAAAGAATTAAACGACTGCTCTGGCGAAGCATGTTCCACCAAAACGTCTGGAACCCCAATCCGATAGACAGGCGCAAGGACATTGGCATCATTTAAAGCTTCTAAAACGGCACTACCAAAACCACCCATCAAACAACCTTCCTCTAGAGTGATCACCTTGCCAATTTTTTGAGCTAAAGGCAAAATCATCTCCGTATCCAAGGGCTTGGCAAATCTGGCATTGACCACAGTGGCACTAACTCCATGTTCATTGAGCAGTTCGGCAACCTGTAATGAGGGATAAACCATAGAGCCGTAAGCAAGGAGCAATACATCATTCCCTTCCCGCAGAAGTTCGGCTTTACCGATGGGTAATGGTTCAATGTCTTCTTCTTGCAAAGGTACGCCTACACCATTGCCACGGGGATAACGCATGGCGATCGCGCCATTATGAGTCAAACCAGTGACGATCATGTTTTGCATTTCGGCTTCGTCTTTGGGAGCCATCAGCACAATGTTAGGAATGCAACGCAGATAAGAAATATCGTACATACCTTGGTGAGTAGGACCATCTGCGCCTACAATACCTGCCCGATCTAGACAGAAAAAGACGGGTAAGTTTTGAATACAAACATCATGGATGATCTGATCATAGGCGCGTTGGAGGAAGGTGGAATAGATAGCGGCAACGGGACGCATGCCTTCACAAGCCATCCCTGCGGCGAGGGTGACAGCGTGCTGTTCCGCAATCCCCACATCCACAAACTGGTTGGGCAATTGAGCTTGGAATTTATCTAGTCCTGTACCTGTGGACATGGCGGCGGTAATTGCCACAATGCGCTTGTCATGTTCTGCCAATTTGATCAGAGTATCGGCGAAAACCTTGGAGTAGCTGGGTGCTTTGGGTTTGTTAGAGCTTGAGGGCTTGGCTTTTCCTGTGGCGAGGTCAAAGGAGTTTTGAGCATGATAACCAACGCGATCGGCTTCAGCGTAGCTATAGCCTTTGCCCTTGGTGGTGCTGACATGAACCATGACTGGGCCTGTGAGGGTATGCGCCATTTTGAAGGTATTGATCAGTTCCTTGAGATTATGCCCATCCACAGGTCCAATGTAAGTAAAGCCTAGTTCTTCAAAAACAGCTCCCACCTTATTTTGCACCATGGTCACAATCTTGAGATTGTCCTTGATTCGTTCAATTTCGGGACTGATTTGTTCACCAACAAAGGGAATATTGCGGATTTGTCCCTCTAGGTTGTTGGTAATAAATTTCATAGGGGGGCTGAGACGCATTTTGTTCAAATAGCGAGGAATTGCGCCCACATTGGGAGAAATTGACATTTCATTGTCATTGAGAACAACTAATAAATTAGTTTTGGGAAGGTGTCCTGCATGGTTGATTGCTTCGAGTGCCATACCGCCAGTTAAGGAACCATCACCGATGATTGCCACGGTTTTGTAATTGTCACCCTGTAAGTCACGGGCGATCGCCATGCCAAGGGCCGCCGAAATGCTGGTAGATGCATGACCTGCCCCAAAATGATCGAACTCACTCTCGCGGCGGTTAAGATAACCTGCGATGCCATCCTTTTGCCGCAGAGTATGAAAATCTTTATAGCGACCTGTGATCAGCTTGTGGGGATAGGCTTGATGCCCCACATCCCAAACTACTTTATCGCGATCTAAATCAAGAGTTTGATACAAAGCAAGGGTCAATTCCACAACACCCAATCCTGGTCCTAAATGTCCACCTGTTGCAGCAATGGTTTCTAAATGCTTTTGTCTGATTTCTTTTGCTATAGACTCCAATTGCGAGATCGTTAGACCATGCAACTGGTTAGGATGAGTAACATCACTTAACCGCATAAATACTTATTTGTTATAAAATGGCTTCTTTTAGTTTAACTGAAGCCCTGACCATAAACGTCCATTGCGATCGCAGTTCTTAAGTTCTGAGACACAGGCTACTCAGTTCGGTAAACCACACTATAGGCAATGCAACCCTTTCGGTTAAATTAGCACTCAGTCAGCTAGAGTGCTAAAACACTCTAGACAAAGCTTAAAAATGCTAGTCCACTGAGTGAACAACAATGGCAACCACATTAAACGTAACAACCGTAAAACCTTTAGCAGATCGTGTATTTGTCAAAGTAAGCGCTAAAGAAGAAAAAACCGCAGGAGGCATCTTCTTGCCTGATACCGCTAAGGAAAAGCCCCAAGTTGGTGAAATTGCCGCCGTTGGGCCTGGCAAATTAGATGAAAAAGGCGATCGCCAAGCCTTAGAAGTAAAGGTCGGAGACAAAGTATTGTACTCCAAATACGCTGGCACTGACATTAAACTCGGCTCCGATGAGTATGTCTTGCTTGCTGAAAAAGATATTTTAGCGATCGTTTCATAGTTTGGCTGATAGCGATTAGCTGTTAGCCGTTAGCGATTAGCTTTTGGGGATTTTGACGATTAACTTATCCACAAGAAAACTATATTCGCTCAAAAAAGCCAATAGCTAAAAGCCAACAGCTAACAGCTAAAAAAATCAACTTTCAATTACTCATTACTCAAATCCAAAACTACTATGTCTAAGAAAATTATTTATAACGAAGATGCTCGTCGCGCCCTAGAGCGTGGTATGGATATCTTGGCTGAGTCCGTAGCTGTAACTCTTGGTCCTAAAGGACGCAACGTAGTTTTAGAAAAGAAGTTTGGTTCTCCTCAAATCGTTAATGATGGCGTAACCATCGCTAAGGAAATCGAACTAGAAGATAATGTCGAAAATACTGGCGTTGCTTTGATCCGTCAGGCAGCTTCTAAGACTAACGATGCGGCTGGCGATGGCACAACCACTGCAACCGTTTTGGCTCATGCCATTGTTAAAGAAGGTTTGCGTAATGTGGCAGCAGGTGCAAACTCCATCGCTCTTAAGCGTGGTATTGATAAGGCAACCGTTTTCTTAGTCGAAAAGATTAAGGAACATGCCAAGCCTATCGAAGATTCCAAGGCGATCGCTCAGGTTGGTACGATCTCCGCAGGTAATGATGAAGAAGTTGGCGCAATGATTGCTCAAGCTATGGACAAAGTGGGCAAGGAAGGCGTAATTTCTCTGGAAGAAGGCAAGTCGATGGTAACTGAACTAGAAGTTACCGAAGGTATGCGCTTTGATAAGGGTTATATCTCTCCTTACTTCGTTACCGATACTGAGCGCATGGAAGCTTCCTTTGAGGAACCCATGCTCTTGATCACCGATAAGAAGATTGCCCTTGTTCAAGAATTAGTACCTGTTCTTGAGCAAGTGGCACGTTCTGGCCGTCCCTTGATCATCATCGCTGAAGATATTGAGAAGGAAGCTCTAGCAACTCTTGTAGTTAACCGTTTACGCGGTGTGCTAAATGTGGCAGCAGTTAAAGCTCCTGGATTTGGCGATCGCCGTAAGGCTATGTTGGAAGACCTCGCTACCCTCACTGGCGCACAGGTAATCACCGAAGATGCAGGCTTGCGTCTTGATGCTACCAAGATCGAACAGTTGGGCAAGGCTCGCCGCATCGTTATCACCAAGGACAGCACCACCATCGTTGCTGATGGTAACGAAGCCGCCGTCAAGACTCGCATTGAGCAAATCCGTCGTCAAATCGAAGAAACTGAATCTTCTTACGACAAAGAAAAGCTCCAAGAGCGTTTGGCTAAGCTCGCTGGTGGCGTAGCTGTAATTAAGGTGGGTGCAGCGACTGAAACCGAAATGAAGGATCGTAAGCTCCGCCTCGAAGATGCCATCAACGCAACCAAGGCCGCCGTTGAAGAAGGTATCGTCCCCGGTGGTGGTACAACCCTCGCACACCTTTCTCCTGAGCTATTCACATGGGCTAATGCTAACTTGACTGGTGAAGAGTTAACTGGTGCTGTGATTGTATCTAAGGCTCTAGCAGCTCCTGTAAAGCGCATTGCTCAAAATGCTGGCTATAACGGTGCTGTAATTGCGGAAAACGTCCGTGAAAAGGGCTTCAACATCGGCTTCAATGCTACCACTGGTGAATTTGAAGATATGTTTGCGGCTGGTATCGTTGATCCTGCTAAGGTAACTCGCTCGGCATTGCAAAACGCAGCTTCGATCGCTGGCATGATCTTGACCACAGAATGTATCGTTGTCGATAAGCCTGAAGATAAGGGCGCTGGCGGCGGCGGTGCAATGGCTAACGGTGGAGACTTCGATTACTAATAGCGCTTTGCGCTCAAGTCCCTAGAGAAATGGCAAGTTTCGCGAAGCGAAACTTGCCATTTTTTTATGCTCCGTTAGGTACAAACCCAAAAACTTGAGCATAGAAATGAAATTCACTGTCTAGGGCTTTTTTGATGTTTTCCGCCTTGCGGAAGCCATGCTGCTCCCCTGCGAAAGGTACATACAAAACAGGCAAACCTTTCTTTTCTAATGCCGCCACCATCATTTCCGCTTGATTAGGTGGAACAACTTTATCTTCTAGCCCTTGAAAGAAAGCGATCGCACAGGAGAGTTTATCGGTGAAATGGATTGGCGATCGCTGCTTGTAGATTTCCTTTTGCTCAGGATATTTGCCAATGAGACTATCGAGATAACGGGATTCAAATTTGTGGGTGTCGGTGGCCAGCGCTTCTAGATCGCAGATGCCATAGTGACTGGCTCCAGCCTTAAATTCATCTCGAAAAGTCAATGCACAGAGGGTTGTATAACCTCCAGCGCTGCCTCCCGATATGGCAAGGCGATCGCCATCCACTAGACCCTGTTCAGCCAAATACTTTGCCCCATTAGCACAGTCGTCCATATCCACGATGCCCCAATTTCCCTTCAAGCGATCGCGATAGGCACGACCATAGCCCGTACTACCACCATAATTGACATCGAGTACTGCAAAACCGCGACTTGTCCAATATTGGATACCCAAACTCAGACTGCTAGAAGTTGCTGCCGTTGGCCCCCCATGACTCTTGACTAGTAAAGGTGGTTTCTCCGATGTCTCGGCACAAAAGTCGGCATTTTGTGGAGGATAGAATAAACCATAGGCCGTCAAACCATTTTCGGTGGGAAATTCAATTGGTTGTGCGATTGAAATATAGGCAGGATCAATCTGAAGATCGGAAGCTCTGCGAATTGTTTGCCAAGTGTGATCTTGGAGGTTAAAGACAATAATGGCTGTCGGTGCAGTACTGGAGCCGCCATGAAAAGCAAGGCGATCGCCCTGACAACGTAATCCCGAAATGGCAGTAAAAGGTAAGTCTATTGCCTGAAGTTCTTGGCGATCAGGATCGAGAAGTGCTAAATGGGATTTACCATTTTGGGTATAGGTACAAGCAATTTGCCCAGTACCTGTGAAACCATAAGTGGTCATGCCAAATACCCATTGCGGCAATCCGAACTCTGCTGCCATTGGGCAAAGGGCTTGAATATGGAAATTCGCATTTACCTCAGTCCGATAGAGGTTCCACCACCCTGTGCGATCGCTTACAAAATAGAGCTTTCCATCCGCAGACCATTCAGGCTGAAAGATCGATTCATCCATGCCTCCTGCCACTAGTTGGGAATTTTGCAAAGTGAGAACACCTGTGTCAGATTCTACTAGATCCGCGATCCATAGCTCTGTGCCATCCCAAGGCATATTGGGATGAATCCAGCTTAACCAAGCCAACTTCGTGCCATCGGGACTGATCTTCGGAGATGCATAAAAATCAGCTCCCCTAGCTAAGACTTGCATATCCTCGCCATTGGTTGTACTGATTGCCACAAGGGTATTGATCGGTTCACCGCTACCCGTATGATCTTCGCAAATACAAATTAACTTGCCATAATCGCGACTCCATACAAAATCAGCATAGCGAAGTTCGCTATTATGAGTTAACTGTTGCGGTTCGCGATCGCCAACTTGTCGATAGATAGAGCGATCGCTAAAGTTAGAGAAGTAAACCCTGCCATCAGTAACTAAATATTCACCACCACCATATTCATGTACCTGCGATCGCACATTCATTTCCGCAGGCGTGACCTCTTGATAGCTATCGGTTGCTCCACTGAGGTGACACCGCATCAGCACATTGCGCCCCCCCTCCGTTGGTCTACCTTCATTCCAATAGATATATTCACCATCAAGAGCGATCGCGCCAAGACGAATGCTACTAGAAACAATTAAATCTGAACTAATTGGCGATTTCCAAGCACCGTAAGGAGCAACATTCATATATTTATATATTTAGATTATTTAGAATATTAGATTGAGCGTGTATTTGAGAAGTTTTGATCCCCCTAAATCCCCCTTAAAAAGGGGGACTTTTTTAATCTTTCCCTCCCTTTTCTAAGGGGTGTTAGGGGGGATCGAGCAGTATTTTTAGCAAATGCCTACACTACTCAAACAGGCTCTTAGAATATATTGCTATAATACCAACTCCCAGCAAGGCTATTTAATGGAATATCCTCTAACCCTTGCATTGCGATAGGACTCGTCTGTGAAAATACTAGGAATTGACCCAGGATTAGCAATTGTTGGCTTTGGTCTCATCGAAGTAGAACAGGCGGCTACTCCCAAACTATTAGAATTTGGTACGATCATTACCCCCAAGCAGACTCCCATTGGCGATCGCCTCAAAACCATCTATGAAGATATGCATACCTTAATTGAACAGTTTCAACCCCAAGTGGTGGGCATGGAAAAACTGTTTTTTTATCGTATGGGTAATTTGGTAAATGTAGCTCAAGCAAGAGGTGTGATCGTGTTAGTTCTCAATCAGCATCAATTGGTTCCCATTGAATTTTCGCCACCCCAGATTAAACAAGCTCTCACAGGTCATGGTAATGCTGATAAGTCCGATGTGCAGGAGGCTGTGAAGCGCGAACTTAACCTTGATGCGATTCCGCGACCTGATGATGCAGCCGATGCGATCGCGGCAGCCTTGACCTGTTGGCTCACGACCTAAATTAATCTAGATTGCTCTAGAAAAGCGTTATATTAATATCAAAATAATCGTTTTGAGCAGCTATATCTTAATCAGTTGATTAGCAGGTAATTTCATGACTTCTTCGGCACAGATTCAACAGTTGGTGATTGCAAGTGGTAATGCAGGTAAGGTGGCAGAGTTTCGCGATTACCTAATGGAGCTAGGTTTACCCATTGCGCCAAAACCAGAGGATCTCGAAATTGAAGAAACAGGCTCAACTTTTATTGAAAATGCTCACCTCAAAGCTTCCCAAGTCGCGATCGCCACTAAATCTTGGGCGATCGCTGACGACTCTGGACTAGAGATTAATGCCCTCAATGGTGCGCCTGGTGTTTTGTCTGCCCGCTATGCCGAAACCGATGCCCTCAGGATCGAAAAAGTACTCAAGGAGTTAGCCGAGATAACCGATCGCCAAGCTCAATTTGTCTGTGCGATCGCGATCGCCAATCCTGACGGTCAAATTGTGGCAGAGGCGATCGGCACATGCCAAGGCGTAATTAGCGATCGGATTAGAGGTACAGGCGGATTTGGCTATGATCCAATTTTCTTGATTCCTGAACTACAGCAAACCTTCGGCGAAGTCGCTCCCTCAGTAAAAGCAAAAATTAGCCATCGTGCCAAAGCCCTCGAAATCTTACGCCTTAAGCTAAAGTCACTGGTGGCACAACCAAATTATTCTGGCGCGTAATAATCTCAATGAGTTCTCGTTTCGTCTCCTCCGCCAACTCGTTCTCCACTTGGCAAGTCCCCGCATTCACATGACCTCCACCCTCATAGTGCAGCATCAACTCACCAATATTAATTTGACAAGTGCGATTGAGAACGGACTTGCCCATTGCAAAAACCGTATTTTGCTTCTGTCTTCCCCACATCAAATGAATTGAAATATTACACTCAGGATAGAGCGCGTATACCATAAACCGATTGCCTGCATAGATCGTTTCTTCATTGAGCAAATTCACAACGACTAAACGATCATAGACCTCAGAGCATTGCTGAATCTGCCGCTTAAAGATCTCCTGCTGCATGAAGTAAAGATCTACTCTTTCCTTGACATCAGGCAATTCCATAATCTCATCAATCGTTTTTGTGCGACAGGCATCTACTAATTCCATCATTAGCGCGTAATTGGAAATTGTAAATTCTCGAAACCTTCCCAAACCTGTCCGCGAATCCATTAAAAAGCTCAACAATACCCAACCTTGAGGATGCAGAATATCATCAATATTAAATTGCGCCGAATCACACTTATCAACGGCTTGCATCATTGCCTGAGAGATATTGGGAAACTTTAATTTCCCGCCATAGTAGTTGTAGATTACACGGGCAGCAGAAGGGGCTTCTCCTTCAATAATATGATTTTCAGGGGTGTCATAAATCCTCATCGTTTCACTCATGTGATGATCAAAAATCAGATAAGCACCTTCTGTATAGGGTAAGTTCGCTAATATATCGCGATCGCATACCTCCACCTTCCCATCCTGCACATCTTTAGGATGCACAAACAGGATCTCATCGATCATATCCAATTCCCTGAGTAACACCGCACTCACAACCCCATCAAAATCGCTGCGTGTAATTAGCCGATATTTCTTAGTTGTTGACATGGGATAACACCTCTTCAGTCCTTACTGCTCTTAACTATACAGTGCTTTTGCGGGAAATTATGATGACTCCATTTTGGGAAACATGATGTTGTCATGATTCATCTTTTACACTGCTATGAACACTGCTATGATGTCTAATACTAATTCACATACTAATTTACAAAGATGTAAACCCATTTTTGTGAATTAAGAGGCATACCCAGCAAGAACTTTTAGATTTGCAGGACTTACGCAGTGAGTAGATGTGTTGCAGATCTTTTGTAGTTTTCGTGTTGCTATGGGCAGAACGGAAATTGCGATAACATCAAAAATCACTCAGAAGTTTATAAATCTTTTATAAATCTAAGTATAAATACAAATATAAATCTAAGTTATAGAGAAGCTGAGAGCGCGGCTGATGACAGTTCCTGAAATATCTCAAGTACCCCATAGAAAAGATGATTGGTCATGGAAATTTTGGCAAGTTGTGCCACTCTATCCCTATGGACAGAGGCGAACCATCCGTCAAGAAATTGTCGAAAATGCAGTTTGGACTTTTGAGCAGATTCAAGGCATTTTTTATGTGGTCGTACCAATTCGGATGACTGTAGTGAAATTAGAGCAGGGTGGTCTGCTTGTCTATGCGCCTGTTGCTCCCACTCCCGAATGTATTCGCTTAGTTAAGGAGTTAGAAGCAATTCACGGCCATGTGAAATATATAATTTTGCCCACAGTTTCAGGCATTGAGCATAAGGTGTTTGTGGGGCCTTTTGCGCGGAAGTTTCCACAGGCAGAGGTCTTTGTATCTCCTTATCAGTGGAGCTTTCCGCTAAACTTGCCTCTCAGTTGGTTAGGTCTGCCTTGGGGACGCACAAAGATTTTACCCTTAGATAGTCAGCAAAGCCCTTTTAGCAGTCAATTTGATTATGCTGTTTTAGGGTCAGTAGATTTAGGATTAGGGCAGTTTGCTGAGGTGGCGATGGTCGATCGCCGATCACGCACTCTCTTAGTTACCGATACGATTGTGGCAATTCCTGAGACTCCTCCCGCAATTTTACAGCTTGATCCTTACCCACTCCTATTCCATGCTAGAGATAGTGCCGCCGAACCAATTGTAGATACTATGGCTAATCGAACTAGAGGATGGCAGCGAACCGCCTTATTTTTATTCTATTTTCGCCCACAGGTCTTAGAAACAGTACCATTTTGGCAAGCGATCGCTGATATTTTCCAAGCTCCAGAGCGATCAGCCAAGGCATTTTTTGGGCTATTTCCTTTTAAATGGCGTTATGACTGGTATCAATCCTTTGAAAAGTTACGGGGTAACGGGCGTGCTTTTGTTGCTCCCATCCTCCAGACTTTAATCCTCAACCGTGATCCGCAAGCTGTGATCAAATGGGCGGATCAAGTGGCGAGTTGGGATTTTGAGCGCATTGTGCCATGTCATTTTGAAGCGGCGATCGCGGCAACACCCTCAGAATTTCGCCAAGCCTTTAGCTTCTTAAATAGGGAAACTCAAGACCAAAATCACCTACCACCAGAAGACTTTGAAGTATTGCAGCAAATCAATCAATTACTTCAGGGCAGTCGCATTATTAAAGCGGCACAGGACAAGCTATAGCAAAATTCATAGATAAAAATTTATGTTTTTGCCTATACAATAATTGTAAACATCTGCTTAACAAAAGCGAAAAGTAGGATTATTTGTAATTCAAGACATACCTGTAATACCAATTTCCCCAAGACAACACCAGCACTAGACCAACTCTCAATTGGTATAAGTCAACCAATTCTCAAAAATATCCTGCGAGTCCAAAATTTAACACTAATCCCATTACTTACTATGTCAATAAGTACTCAAAATGAGCGTCAACATCATGTCGTAATTATTGGTGGCGGCTTTGGCGGACTTTATGCGGCTCAAAAATTAGGCAAAGCCCCTGTCAAAGTTACCCTAATTGATAAACGTAATTTTCATCTATTTCAACCCCTGCTCTACCAAGTGGCGACAGGTAGCCTCTCCCCTGGGGATATTGCTTCCCCATTGCGATCGGTCTTAGCGGCTAATAAAAATACCACCGTACTTATGGGTGAAGTGGTTGATATTGATCCGCAATCCCAAGTGGTCAAATTTAAAGCCCAATTTGCCCATCCTCAAGACATCGCCTACGATTCGCTAATTGTGGCAACGGGTGTAAGTCACCATTATTTTGGTAATGATCAATGGTCAGACCAAGCCCCAGGATTGAAGACGGTTGAAGATGCAATTAATATCAGAAGACGCATTTTAAGTGCCTTTGAAGCGGCGGAAAAGACCCATGACCCTCAGTTTCGCGAGTCTCTAATGAACTTTGTGGTTATTGGTGGTGGGCCAACGGGAGTAGAATTAGCGGGAACCTTGGCGGAATTAGCACACCGTACCCTTAGTAACGAATTTACCAACATTGATACGAGGACAGCAAATATTATTTTGTTAGAGGGAACCGATCGCGTTTTACCTCCATACCATCCTGATCTATCGGCTGCGGCTAGGGAGTCCCTAGTTAAGTTGGGCGTTGAGGTCAAGACTGGGGCGATGGTTACTAATATTGAAAATCAAGAAGTAACCTTTAAATGTGGTGATCAGATTGAAAAGATCAAGGCACAAACAATTCTTTGGGCAGCAGGGGTAAAGGCTTCAGCACTGGGTCAAGTACTGAGCGATCGCTTTGATGCAGAAATAGATCGCGTTGGACGTGTGATCGTTCAACCTGATATGACAATTGCCAATCATCCCAATATTTATGTCATTGGTGACTTAGCTAACTATCCGCATCAAGGCGATCGCCCCCTACCAGGGGTTGCTCCTGTGGCAATGCAACAAGGCGAATATGTCGCCCATCACATTGAAGCCAAACTGCTCGACAAAGAACCAGACAAATTTTACTATCAAGACTATGGCAGTTTAGCGGTGATCGGTCGTCATGAAGCGGTCGCTGATTTTAAATTCTTGCGCCTGAAGGGATGGTTGGCATGGTTTATCTGGACATTCATCCACATCTATTACCTGATCGAGTTTGACAATAAATTAGTGGTCATGATCCAATGGGGATGGAACTACTTCACCCATCGCCGTGGCTCACGGTTAATCACAGGTAAATATCTACAGGTTCTCGAAGAAATGGAAGGAATTCGTCACCTTACCATTGAGAGTAAGGAAACTTTGCCAGAGCCTGCTCAAACTGTATCTGTCTAAAGTAAATCCCAGAATTGTAGTCCCAATTCTGGGATCTAAAAATTAAATCCATCAAGACTTTTAAAATCTCAAAATGGCATAGTCATTTTGAGATTTAATATTATTTAAGCTATTTATACCTTTAGATCCTGTTTGAGAAGTGTGGACATTCGCTGAAAATAATGATTGATCCCCCCTACCCCCCCTTACGAAACGGGGGTTAGATTAAAAAAGTCCCCCTTTTTAAGGGGGATTTAGGGGGATCAAAACTTCTCAAACACACTCTTATACCTCGCTTTCCTGAGAAGCGACACGTTTGGAAAATCCCCATATAAATATCAATCCAATACAGGTAAGCATTAGCCATTCTGGTGGTACAAGACTATCAGCTACAACCTTAAGAAATAGTCTTGTTCCCACTAAAAGAACAATCAAATATCCTGCTGATTCTAAATGAGCATATTCTGATAACCACTTAATAAATAGTTCTGCCAGAAAACGCAATGCAATAATTCCTGCTACGCCACCAATGAGAACGAGCCACGTTTCTTGAGCTACTGCCACAGCCGCAGTCACACTATCTAAAGAAAAAGCTAAATCCGTTAGAGATACTAGAGCTACCACTTGCCATAACTTATCGGCCATCCTGACGGGATGCTCAGTATCGTGATCTTCATTAGATTTCTTGAAAAAAAACTTTCCTGATAACCAGAGCAGATATAGAGAACCTGCTAACTCAAATTGCCAATACTGAATTATCCATGTGGCTGTCAATATGAGGATAATTCTTAATACAAAAGCGCCGATCAAACCATAACGTAAAGCCCATTCTTCTTGTTTTGGATCAGGTAGACTCCTGACGATCGCGGCAAGAGCGATCGCATTATCCGCCGACAAAATAGCTTCTAGCAGAATTAGCACCACTAATATGGGGATAACTTCAATCCGAAAGGATAAACCATTAGCCTCTAAAAACTGCTCGATCATTCAATGCGATCCCTAAGAAAAAATAAACAAAACATTCCTATTATATAGCAAAGCCAGTTTTGCATGGAGAAGCGGTTTGCATTTTGCCTTGGGTAAAATGCAAACCCCCAATCCTAATTACTTGAGGTTTGCCAATGAGTGCATATTATTGACAAACCTAAAAACTAGCCCTTGAGAAATTCCTTGAGCTTTTCTTGATACTCTTCGGGAGTAATAGAGCCATCTTGCAACTCTTGATTAAGCATATGTAATTGCGGCTCGATCGCTTGTTTTTTGGCAATGATTTCCTCGGATTTTGCCTTGTAGATAGCCTCACCCTCTTGCTTGGCTTTTTTAAAGGCTTGGCGCAGGCTAAAGCTATCCATTTCACCACCTGAGGCAAAATATTCATTGGCAACCTTACCTAATGCCCATGTACTAGCATAGGCAGTTGTTGCACCTACAACCATGCCAAAAATGGGAACCAATTTGGCCAAATTGCTGACAGCAATGCGAGTACCTGTAATGCCAAGGCTACCAAATATGGCTTTACGGAGATCTTCTCGTCCGCGATCGTATCCCCAACTTTTACCAATTGCTTGGACAAGATCTAATTGATTCCAATAAATCAACATATCAAAGGCGATCGCGATCCCCGGCAAAGGAAAGGCTCCTAAAACAGCATTGAGAAAACAGGTATCAGTCGTGACATTATCAACCTCAATGGCTCTTTTTTCTGGATCGTCCACCTGACGCAATTGCTCAGAAATTGAAGACTTCTGCGCCCGCTTTTCCAAGGTGTCAATCCATTCTTGTTTACCCCAAAGCTTAGAGCTAGTAAAGCTTTGACTGATTTTAGTCAGGAGAGCTTCCTCCTCTGGACTGCACTCCCCATCAACATTTGCCATCGCATAGGCAGATTGATAGACCATCTCTTGGGCAATCTCACTAGTAATTTGAGATAGCAATACCTCAATTGACTCATCATCACTAGCTAAAAGATTTTCAACGGTAACACCTTCAGGGAGATGGATCTCAGCAAAGGTATCGACAAGACTAGCAAACTCCTCATCCTTCAATTTGCCATCTGCCTTTGCCATACTTACCAAAACTTTAAAGCTTGCTAAAACTTCCTGTTGATTAACTGTAGACATCAGATGCTTACTCCTTTCGCCAACTTGAGAACCCTTGGTTCTACTGATTGTCTATGATGCTAACAGTGATCATTAAATAAGTTTGTATCTTGACAATAATTTGCCAACTTGCCACAACCTCAAATAATAAAACCTGTGCTTTGCCCCTGAGATGCTTGCCAACTCCGTGCATCGTAGTACAAATCTTCTAAGCAAATATCATAGAGGGCTTCCTTTAGCTTCAGGTCTAGGCGTTGCCAAAGGGCAAAAGTAACCCAATCTGAAGCCAGTTTTTCCTGTGGCTTTAACCTTGGTAAGGGATGGGTATCTTCACCAACAGCGACAAGGATTTCGCCAAGAGATATTTCCTTGGGCGATCGCCTAAGTCTGTAACCACCCTGCACCCCCCGCACCGACTCCACCAGTTCCGCCCGTCTCAAGGCTATCAAAATCTTTTCTAAATAGGCCGCAGGAATAGCTTGGCGATCGCTAATTTCTTTGACAGACACAGGCTTACGCTTTGCCCAGACCACCAAATCGAGCATCGCTTTCACACTGTAATGTCCCTTTCTGGTCAATTTCACAATGACAACAGAGATAGCAACATTGATGGCCAGAGATGCGAATACGATAAATCAATCGGTGCAGGCAGCATCTCACCGCCACGCCAATCTAATATTTGCACCAACACCAAATAACCCAAACCCAAAATTACGGCAATAACGCCTGTCAAGACTGAAATCCATTGCGATCGCTGCATACTTAACCAGAATAAACGGGAATTAATTGTGAATAGATTGTAGCAGTGGCTGACTAACTGCTATTATCCCTTTTGCAATATATTCAAAATATACAAAAGTATATGGCAGTATATTGCCAAAAACACTGTAAAAACGATAGGAACAAACTTTTTCGATCAACGTCCTAAACACTGAGCAGCACATGACTAATTGCGCCATTTGCCAAACCCTCAATTTCTTGAGTCTAGAAACCAGTTCAGTTAGGAGCGATTGTATAGATGAGTTACAGCCTATCCTGGTCAACCAGCATCGGAAGGTATATGCCCTCCAACTCCGTGTCCGTTGATAAGCTCCCCATAGTTGAATTGGTACAAATGTGCCAAGCCGAAAATCCAAGCAGCCGCCATGCCTTCGCCGAACTGATGCGGCGGAACCAATCCTATGTGGATCAGGTTTTGTATAAGCTGGCTCCTGATTGGCAAGATCGCAATGACCTAGCCCAAGAAGTATGGCTAAGGGTTTATCGCAACATTAAGCGGCTCCAAGAGCCTGAAAAGTTTAGAGGGTGGCTTGGTCGCATCGCCACTAACCTATTCTATGATGAGCTACGCAAGCGCAAACGGTCTGGTAATGCATTTTCCCTAGATGCACCATTTACGTCTGGCGATGGTGATGAAATGACTTGGGACTTGCCTAGCAATGCCCCTAGCCCCATCGAAAACATGTCCACGCAAGAGTTTTATGATCAACTCCGCAAGGCGATCGAGGAGCTACCCGCCAGTTTTCGAGAAACCATCGTATTTCGTGAAATTCAAGGCTTATCCTACGAAGAAATTGCCGAATTGACAGGCGTATCTCTAGGTACGGTAAAATCGCGGATAGCACGAGCCAGACTAAAGCTACAGGCGCAACTACAGCCCTATTTATCAAGTATGTAATCGGGTGGTGTATTTAAGTTATGAAGGTCAATCAAAGTTCTAGTAATGCCATGAATATTCCTGAAGAGCGCTTTGAGTTACTCAGTGCGTATATCGATGGTGAAGTTAATAACCTAGAGGAGCAGCTAGTCGAACAGTGGCTCTCCGAAGATATAGAATTTCGTCGTCTGTATCAACATCAACTGAAATTACGACAGCTATTAATCGATATGCCTGTGCCTGTCGCCGCCAATTCTTCGGCTAAATTAGAAACCGAAAAAATGGTAAATCGGGTCATGCAGGAGATTGATCGGCGATCGCTACGCCGTAAATGGAAATTTATCGGGCTTGGTATATCCGTTGCCGCCGTTGTGGGAGTATTTGGCTCTTTATTTACCATTAACCCCAACAGCCAACTTAGCCCAGTGGCTAATAGCTTCAAAGCCCCTGCAACCGTCAAAGAAGAGCCAGTCCTGATTGCTATGGAAGAGCCACTGGTTCCATTACCTAAGTCTATGACCAGTAAGTAAAAGTCTTGAACAGCAATCAGGTTTAGGTTAAGAAAAATCGATTGCTTAAGGCCAAAATTGCACTAAATCAAAAGATCTCGTAAATCTAATTCAAACTAATTAAAAAAAATGCGATCGACTAGCAGTGCGGCGATCGTTGCAAAAGCTGTGACCATGAGTGCCACCATAATATTTTGACCTTGGCTAACACTAAAACACGCCACCACTCCTGCACCTAGCCCAGCCGTCACTGCGGCAACTACAGGATCTTTAGTTGAATTGTTATACATTTTTTAATACCAAAAATTATCGAAGATAAGCAAATTTTTTTAATAAGCATCACCTTATCGCAGTTACCCAAGTCGTCCCATAGTTCTCAATAATTCTTCGTGCAATGGCGACTTTTTGTAATATTCATTAACATTTAGCGGCAATGGCAATTCACACAATCGTGCCTAAACCTACGCTAAAAAATCACAAGCAAAAGTTGTCACCAAATATCTGTTAGATTTATATATGTTTACAAAGTTAATTTAATAAAAGATTTTATGAGCTTACTGATCGTTGGTGCGACAGGTACATTAGGTCGTCAAATCACCCGTCATGCACTAGATCGGGGGCTGAAAGTCAAGTGTCTTGTCCGTTACCCCAAAAAGGCTGGATTCTTGCGGGAATGGGGAGCCGAGCTAGTGGCTGGTAACTTAATGGATACCGATAGTCTTAATGATGCCTTAGAGGGTGTTACCGAGATTATTGATGCGGCCACAACCCGTGCAACTGGTTCTCTACGCATCAAGGATGTGGACTGGTTTGGCAAGGTTTCCCTGATCCAAGCTGCCGAGCGTGCAAAGATTGAGCGATTTGTATTTTTCTCGATTTTGAATTCTGAGAAATATCCAAACGTGCCACTGATGGATATTAAAAACTGCACAGAAAAATTTCTGGCAAGTACTGACTTAAATTACACCATTTTAAAACCCTGTGGCTTTTTCCAAAATTTAATTGGGGAATATGCGATCCCCATTTTGGAAAATCAGACTATTTGGATTGGTGGTGAGTCATCGCCGATCGCCTATATGAATACCCAAGATATTGCTAAATTTGCTGTACGCGCCTTGACTGTGAAAGAAACTGAGCGGCAGTCCTTTGCGATCGCAGGGCCAAAGGCATGGCAACCTAGCGAAATCATCAAGCTATGCGAAAGAATGTCAGGACGGACTCGCCGCACTGCCAACATGCCCTTAGGACTATTACGTTTTGCGCGTAAGGTTGCTCTAGGCTTTGAATGGGGATGGAGTTTCGCGGAACGGATGGCCTATGCTGAAGTACTTGCGAGCGGTATTCCCCTTGATGCTGATATGGCTGAAACCTATAGAATTTTTGGTTTACAGGAGGAGGAGATGACCACATTGGAATCCTACATGCAAGAGTACTTTAGTCGCATTCTCAAAAAGCTTAAGGAACTTGATTATAAGGAACCAAAGGTCAAAGCTCCTTTTTAGTAATTGTTTTTAGTAATTGTCTTACATGTGGAAATGCAGATTTCCCCAAAGTTTGAGAGGGTTGCTATATTAGTTACAGAGCAGATAAACCATTGCCAATTGTTCAAGCGTTAATCTTGCGTTAATTTCCCAATATTTACCAGTTAAAATCAAATCTAATTGCAAATTTATGAGTAAATCACCACTAGACGCTTTTTTTATTGGTAGAGCCACTGCTGAAGCCGTAATTGATCGGATTGGCGAAACGGTTTCTGATACCCTTAGCGCTCTGGGCAAATTTGATGCTGAACAGCGTGAGCAAATTCGATTATTTGTGGAAGCTGTTATTGAAAAGGCAGATGCTCAAAAGGCTGTCGTTAAGCCAGATGGGGATGAAATTGATGCCGATGAGTTGCAGGAAACAATTGATAATTTGAGAGCGGAAATTGCTCAATTGAAAACTGAGTTGCAAGAATATCGCGATCGCTAATCATTCAGAGCAGTTTTGATTTTGCCGTAGGCACAACCAAAATTCAAAACCCTTACTATTGCATTGGGGTTTCCATTGGTAAAAGTGCAACCACACTTTTGCCAATGGGTATATTCCACACAATGTCAAAACTTCTCAAACTATTCGTCATCTTCATCGTCTTCTAGACTGACAGAGCCATACTTATAGCTATGGGGCAGTTGTTTTACAGCATTGGCAATTACACCCACTAAGTTAAATTTCTGCACAACGGCAATGGCTTGAGAGAAATCGCTGCGAGTAATGCGATCTAGTCTCGCAATCAGAATGACTCCGCCACCACAGGATGCAATTTGAATCGTGTCAACGGTTCCGAGAACAGGAGGCGTATCAACAATGACTAAATCATATTCCTGTTCAAATTTTTCAAGGAGTTTTTGCATCCATTCAGAACTTAGTAAACTGACGGAATCGCTAGGAATCGGGCCTGCGGTCAGGATGTCAATGGTGGAATTGGATGATTGAATCACTTCGTGACTCTTGATGCTGCCATTGCTGGCGAGAAGTGAAGATAAGCCCTTGTCATTGGGCAGATTGAGCTTTTTGTGGAGGGTTGGCGATCGCATATCCGCATCAATGAGTAGGACTCGCTTATGTAACCTTGCCACAGTGGTCGCCAATCCCAAGGCGATCGTTGACTTTCCTTCTCCTGGCAAAGCTGATGTAATCAAGAGAGTGCGTAAAGAGTTTTCTTGAGCATAGTTACTAAGTTGAATATTCTTGTAAATCAAGTCCAAGGATTCCCGAAAAGGAAGCCACTGAATGATCTCGATCGCTAAAGGAGAAACCGACTGCCCCTTCAAAAACTGTGGCAAAAAGCCAGAGTTAGACTCTTCACCAAATAGATACTGCGGAGTCATACCTAACAATGCGAGGGAAGAAATCTGTTGCTCTAGGTCGTTGTATGTCCGCATCGTATCATCTTGCATATCGCGCAAAAACGCGGCAGCACCACCGATAAAGACTCCAGCCAAAACCCCAAGTAAGAGATTGCGTCTAAAGTTATCACTAGTATCACTAAACCCTAAAGTTGGCTCCTCAACTACCTGCCAATCAAATCCACCTCTAGCAATCTCTAAACTTAATTCTTGGCGATTTTTGAGCAGGGTTTGCAGAGCCTCCTGCTGAATTTTGAGCTTAGGTTGAAGAGTTTCATATTCACCTAAAAGCTTAGGCAAGCGAATAATCTCTTGGCGCAGAACCGCCTCTTGCTGCTCTAAGGAGTCAAGCCGCGAATTTAAAAGAGTAATTTGGGTTTGGGTCTCCACAATTTGACTGGCGAGGGATGCATCAATACCGCTTAACTGATCCCCATTCCAAGTAGGAGCTATTTCAATATTTTCATTACCCAAAATGCTCCGTCTTTCTTCCTGTAGACTGGCTTGTTGTTGTTTAAATCTGAGTTCAAGGGCTTCTACGACTGGAGTTGAGCTTTGAAATCTTGCCTTTTCCTGATTAAGTGCCACCTCAATCTTTTGCATTTCTGCCACTAGGGCTTGATAGCGTTGAGATTGATTTAATCGGGTAATGAGAACAGCATCTTGCGGCGATAAGTTCAGTTTTTGTTGCAAAGAAGCTAGTTTGGTGGTGGCTTGATCTAGCTCTAAGTTGGCAACCCTTTTTTGTTGTTCGATATCACTGATCAATGAAGTGACTTGTTTCACCCTTTGATCGGCATCAAATAAATTATTGGTGCGCCGAAATGCTTCGATCTGTCCAGAAGCCTCATCAATATTTTTGCGAACATTGGTAATCTGCTCGTCAATACCTGCTAATCCCTGCTGTAAGCGCTTTTCTTGTTGTTCGCGGTTATAGTCGGTATAGACTTTTTGAAAGGCGCGTAAGACTTCGCGAGTTTTAATGGGGTCAAGGGCTGTATATTGCAGTTCCACAATTTTTGTTGGTTTTTCGGCATCGCCCAACATGCCAATAGAGAGGGACTGTAATTCTCTGCCAGTGATCCCAGGGTATTTATCTGCGAGGAGATTAGCGGCCTTTTGGTACATTGATGAGCTTTGGAGAATATTGATCTGTGTTGCATAGTCAATTTGCACACTAGGATCAATAAAGGAGGCGTTGGAGTTGCGTGATTTGTAAGTTGATTCAACTAACAGCCGCATAATGCTTGTGTATTTGGGCTTGGCTGTGACGTTGACAACAACCGCAATGATTAGTCCCACTGCTAGACCACCTAAGAGCCAAAATTTGCGCCGTACTAAGACAGCTAAGATTTTGCCATAGCCAGGATCTTGCTCTGAAAGCATAGGTGGATTTGGTTTAGCAGCACTTGTATACATAGTTTTATTATTTCTAATGCTGTTAGGGTTAGAGCGTACAACAATCACGAATAATCACTTTTATAGCATTTCTAAGGCTGTTGTTATTTCCTGCATTCGGCTTAGAAATTAATCTTTATATAGAAATATTAAATGAAGTATTAGGGGTTTAGATTGGCTTAATCTATGCAAAACTTCGTTGTGATTTTTACAGTGATTTTCACATTAATCTACTAACCTAATGGATGATTATTGCTGACTGTTATTGAAGATTGTGTGTTTGACAAATTTCAGCGATTTTTTGATTTACTTTCTGAAAGAAAACTTGCTCTGAGAAGTTATTGATGGCATGATCGCGAATTTTGGCATAGTCCCATGAGATGGTTCTTGCCTGAATTATAGCCTCTTTTAGGGATTCGGCGGTTTGTTCTGGAAAAAGAATGCCTGTGACTCCAGAAATTTGGGTGTCAAGGACTCCGCCTGCTCCATAGGCTATTACGGGTGTGCCACTGGCATTGGCTTCGATGGGGACGAGGCCGTAATCTTCAAGGGCGGCAATGATGACAAACTGGGCTTGAGCCATGAGATTACAGCGATCTCGATCGCTAACATGTCCCAAAAACTGAATATTATCCTTGGCTTTGACCTGTAGTTTTGCGGTCTCGGGGCCTTCACCAGTAATGATGAGGGGGAATCCAAGGTCATTAAAGGCAGCCACAATAATATCAAGGCGTTTATAACTGAGATGGCGTGAGGAGACTAGGCAATAGTCTTGTTTGCGATCGCTGAAGGTAAATCTTTGATCGTCAATGGGGTAATTAATGGTAATGGCTTCGCGGTTATATACATTATTTATACGTTGAGCCACAGTGGTGGAGTTCGCTATGTAATAGTCTGGGCTTTGAGCATAGTCCAGATCCTGCTGGCGCATGATCTTAAACAAAAATTTAATAACTGGCTGCAAAAACTGGAATCCACTATATTCACGGAGATATGTGTCGGTATCCCATAAAAATCGTGTAATATTATGACAAAAGCATATATGTACAGCATCATCGCGTTTTTGGACTCCCTTGGCAAAACTAGCGCTGCTGCTGAGAATTAAGTCATATTTCTGGAGGTTAATTGATCTAAATGCTTGGTAGTAGAAAGGTGCAAAAAGACGAAAATATTTGCGAGTTCCAGGGATATTTTGTAAAAAAGTGGTATGGACAGTGCGGTTGTCGAGATGAATTGTGTTATGGGGATCATATACAGAAGTATAGATGTCAGCCGTTGGGAAATGTTTGCACATCAATTCAAAAACTCTTTCTGCGCCTCCCCGTTGTGTTAAATAGTCATGCACTAGGGCAATTTTCATAGATCTCGTAAATTATCAAATTACAACACCATAAATCATAAAACAGCTTAAAATAGCAAGCGTGAAGTTATATAAAAGTTATATTTAGGGTTTTAAGGCGCATCTATGACAGCAGATGAGGCACTAGAATTTGTTGAGTTGTCGTTGGATGGGCGTAGTCTAACTAGGGTTGAACGTTCAGTATTTGTTGGTGTTTGGCAAGGTTTGTCCTATTCGGAAATCGCCAAAAATACTGGTTACGATGCAGGCTATATCAAGTTAGTTAGTCATAAGCTGTGGCATTTACTAACGTTAACTTTTAAGGAAAAAGTAACTAAAAGTTCTGTGCAAAGTGTGGTGCGCCGCCAAAGACAGGGGCAAACTGTGCCTAGAGAATCCTTTGCGGCGGAAACTGAAGCCGTACCTGCCCTATCGAAGGTGGAGGCAAATTATCGGCAGGATTGGGGAGAGGTGGTTGATGTTACTTTTTTTTATGGCAGAACTAATGAAATTGGGGTGTTAGAGGAGTGGGTTGATCGCGATCGCTGTCGACTGGTGGGTATTTTTGGCATGGGAGGGCTTGGTAAAACTACTTTGTCAGTGAAGTTAGCCCAACAGTTAAAGGCACGGTTTGATTTTGTGGTTTGGCGATCGCTGAATAATGCCAAGCCCCCTAGTGAAATGCTATCGGGAATCATTCATTTCTTGTCGCAGCAGCATGAAAATCCTGAAACGAGCGATGATAATGCTTTGATTTCCAGATTGATGGAATATTTGCAGCGCTATCGTTGTCTGTTGGTGTTGGATAATTTTGAGTCAGTACTGCGGGATGAAGCTCAAGCTGGGGCATACCGTAAAGACTATGAAGGCTATGGCTCACTGTTGAAGCGGGTCGGTGAAGTGTCTCACCGTAGCTGTTTGGTGATTACTAGTCGGGAAATACCTGAAGAAGTGGCAACCCTTGAGGGCGATATTTTGCCAGTTCGGGCTTTGCAGTTGCATGGTATTGATGAGGTGGCAGCCGAAAATGTTCTCAGTTCTAAGGGGATCAAGGCAAAGACAGAGGATTTGCATCAACTAGTTGATTGGTATCGTGGTAATCCACTGGCTTTAAAAATTGCAGCAACTTCCATTAAAGATTTGTATGCAGGAGATATCAAGCGCTTTTTGGAGCAGAAGTCCATTGTCTTTAGTGGCATTGGCAGCTTGATTGAGCAGCAATATCAAAGGCTAACCGCCTATGAGAAACAAATCATGATTTGGTTGGCGATTAATCGTGAGCCTGTGCAGCCCAATGAGTTGCGCTCCGATATTGTGCCAACGATTGAACATAACTATTTGATGATGTCATTGCGATCGCTAAGGCGGCGATCGCTCATCGAATACACCAGTTCTGGCTTTACTCAACAACCTGTGGTGATGGAGTTTGTCACTAATCTCTTAATTGATCAGATTTACCAAGAAATTACCCAAGAACATCCCCTCGGTATTTTGCCGAGCATCCAATCTAAGCTCAACCGTCAATTATTCTATTTGCGGCACTACGCTCTAATCAAAGCAACGGCAAAGGACTATGTGCGACATAGCCAGATTCGCTTGATCCTAGAGCCACTGTTGGTCAGGCTATTGGGCAGATTGGGCAGTAAACAAATGGTCGCTAAGGAGCTATTGCAAACCATTGAGGAATTGCGGCGGCGGGAGCTACGACCTGAAGGCGAACTAAAATCCACCTTTGGCTATGGTGGGGGCAATATTATTAATCTGCTTTGTCATTTGGGTATAGACCTCACAGGGATAGATTTTTCCTATTTGGCGATTCGGCAAGCCTATTTATCCGAAGTGAAGTTGCATCGGGTTAATTTTGCCAGAACTGCTCTCATTAAGTCCGTATTTGCTGAGGTGATTGGAGGCGTGCTTTCAGTGGCCTTTAGTGCTGATGGCAGTCTGTTGGCGATCGGCGATGCTAAGGGAGATATTCATCTATGGCGCGTCAGTGATGGGAAGCCTGTCCTCACCTATCGTGGACATAAGGGATGGGTGGTATCGGTGGCTTTTAATCCAGAAGGGACAATTTTGGCGAGTAGTAGCATCGATCAGTCAATTAAGCTGTGGGATGTATCAACTGGGGACTGTCTTAATACCTTACAGGGTTATATTGGAGCCGTGATGGCGGCAGCCTTTAGTCCCGATGGCAAAATTTTAGCTAGTGGGCATGTCGATCGCACTGTGAGACTATGGAAAGCAGATTCGGGACAATGCATCAAGGTTTTGCAAGATCATGAAGACATTGTGGAAACGATCGCCTTTAGCCCTCAAGGAAATTTGGTGGCCAGTGGTAGTGATGATGGCACGATTCGTCTTTGGGATATTAATTCGGGTAGTTGTGTGCGCGTTCTGACTGGTCATACAGATATTGTGTGGTCGATCGCTTTTAATCACCAAGGCAATCTTTTAGCTAGTGGTAGCGAAGACTGTTCGAGCAAGTTATGGGAAGTGGAAACTGGCGAATGTATCGAAACATTGGTGGGGCATTCCCACACGGTTTTTGCGGTCAGTTTCAGTTTCGATGATTCGAGTCTTGCAACTGGTAGTGGCGATCGCACGATTCGACTGTGGAATCTGGAGAGCAAGGAATGTTATAAAACTCTAACAGGTCATAACCACTGGGTTCGCTCCGTTGCCTTTCATCCTAATAGCTTGATTTTAGCAAGTAGTAGCGGCGATGAAATGGTGAAACTGTGGGAGGTGGAATCTGGGCTATGTATGCGTACTTTCCAAGGACATAAGGGCAGAGCTTGGTCGGATTTAGGGGATATGCAAACCACTGGCGATATTTCCAACGAGCATTTACTCAATCTTTGGCAAGTCACTTCAGGACAGCAGTTTCGGATTTTGCAAGGCTATACCAATGCTGTTCGTTCCGTTAGCTTTAATCCAGAGCAAACCCTGATCGCTAGTGCAGGTGATGACTCCATTATTCGTTTGTGGGATATCCAATCTGGACAATGTATTCGCCCACTTCAAGGACATGCTGGTTTAGTATGGCAGGTGACTTTTAGTCCAAGTGGCACGATTCTAGCTAGTTGTGCCGAAGACTGCACAATTAAGCTATGGGATGTGAGTAGTGGTAATTGCCTCGCTACGATCAATGAGCATCCCGATTTGGTAAAGACGATCAACTTTAGTCGTAACGGCAAAATTTTGGCAACGGGAGAAACTGGCAAGTTGATCAAGTTGCGGAACATCATTACAGGGGAATGTTTCTTGACCCTAGAAGGGCATAAGGGGATAATTTTATCCCTCGATTTTAGTGCTGACGATCGCTTGTTGATTAGTAGTAGTCGCGATCAGACTGTAAAAGTTTGGGATGTGCAAACAGGCAACTGTGTCACAACGGTGGATGGATTACCAGAAATCACTTCCAATGTTTTAACTGTGCCATCGCATCCTCATCTGGTACTGGGATGTACCAGTCATTTGGTCTATCTCTGGAATCTGCAAACTGGCGAGATGCTGCCAAAATCCTTAGAAACTGCGGAAAATATTTTGGCGATCGCCGTTGATCCTCAAGGTCAGTTTGTGGCGATCGCGGAAGACATTTACATTAAGATTTGGAACTGGCAGACAGGCGAAATTGTGAATTGTCTATCGGGTCACAGTGGTTTGATCTATTCCCTATCCTTTTCACCGACAGGGCAGTTTATTATTAGTGGTAGCCGTGATGAAACCTTGAAATTATGGGAAGTCCATACGGGTAAATGTTTGCGCTCTTTCCGTGAGCCAAGACCCTATGAGGGCTTAAATATTACGGAAGCAACGGGCTTAACGAGTGCCCAAAGGAGTAAGTTGCTCTCTCTTGGCGCGATCGAAGAAAGTTAAATCTGCACTTTACCAACCCCAAGTTCCCATTTCTCCTTTGAAGGGGCCAACCACATCACTAGTGATCCAACCGCCATAAAAATCACCAGCCTGTGGGGTAATTAGTTCATCATTCACATAGCAAGCATCCATCAAACTGCCATAAAAGCTGATGGAATCTTGAATCTCGATAAAGTTGGGAGTTGGTTCCACATAGCGCCAAGCAGCATTGGGAATATGGCGATCGCCAATCACCACATCGTAATAGGCGCTAACTCCCTTCCATTCACAGCGAGTGCGGCGCGATGTTTGCACCAAGTATTCCATTTGAATATCTTCTATGGGAATGTAATAGCAAGGTGGATGGCTAGTTTCAAGAACCCGTTTTGCCCGTTGGGTTTCCGCTAAGGTGATACCTTGACAAATGACACGCAAATGTTTGTCTGTGTCTTCCCAAATGGCGGGGCGAGGGTAGTCCCAGACTGACTCTTGTCCTGCCTGTGGCTCGATGCGTTGTGGACGTTGAAAGAAGTTAAGGTTCATTGAGGATTTCTTTAGTTATATTGGGTATAGCGCCAGTTAATTTGTATAAATAATCTGCATATTGGCAAGTTGTGGGTCGGTCTGCATAATTTCATGGAGTCGCCGCAAGCGAATTTTAATTTGACTGCGATCGCGATCATCTTGCACAAGCATAATGCCATGAACCACCTTATCTACCAAAGCTTTTTCCAGATCTGCATCATTCTCAAAGGGAACTAATTCAACCCGCATATAGTGACGACTAAAAGCGTTCTGTAAGGCTGCAACGATTTGGGCAACCTGTGCAGATTTTGACAAAGGAGCCACCTTAGCGGCGGCAGATTCTGATAATTCTTCAGGTGGTAAAACTGCTTTATTTAGGTTTAGTTCAATGCTCTCTGTATTGTCTAAGGCTGATGGGTTCTGACGTTCTAGTTTATCTAGATCATTGAGAGGCTGAAATTCTTGTTCTAATTCCTGTGCGATCGCAATTTCCTTCATGACACCTAAACGCAGTACCAAAGAAGAACGAACTGCCACCACATAAAGCATTGTTGCCAAAAATGCTCCCACCAAAGCTTCTGTCAATGCCACATCTGCTGCTCCTAGCACCGTATAAACTAAGGCGGAAACTGCTCCTAAGATGCCGCGAATGACTAGAGCATGGTAAGGATTTGATTCGGAAACTAAGATAGCTGCTGATATGGGCAAGAGAAAGGCGATCGCATAGACAAACCCATCGTAATGGTAATCCATTAAATCCCCCTGATATTTTTTGCTGCTGTATTACTAGAACAATGGGCAAGTACATAGCCTAGCATGGTATTCCATAGGGTAAGGGCTATGATTGCCAAGAGGAGCAGAGGCCAACCACTAGGATATAAAAAGATCAGACCAGTTACGATTAAAATGGAGCCAAGGGTGTCAGCAACAGAAAGGCTATGCAGTTTAAAGAGAACGGAACGCTTTTTGAGTAAGTTGGATGTTCCCCAAAACCAGAAAATTAATCCTGTGACAATTAGAGCGTAACTCAATAAATTGGTGATCGATGGCATGAATTTTCTACTAAAGATACTTAAGAGACCTATTCAACCTTGACAAAGTTGTAAGGAGCAGTGAAGTTATTGTAACGAATTCTGAGACGATTCTCAAATTGGCGATCGAGACTTTCGACTGTGGCGGCAAATTCTGGCTCTTGATCCCAATCAATTAGAAAAGAGGCATTGTAAACCATATTCTCTGTGAGTAACTCTCCTTCTGCATACTCATAGGCTAGGGGATTGAGAGCATTAAAGAAGGTCTCAACAATATTTTGCTGACGTTTCTCGATCGCCGCTTCTAGATCTTGACCAATTTCAATCGCCTCATCCATGCTCAAAATCTTGCCAACTAATGACTCACGCTTTTGACGCAAATCTGCATTCTCAAGTACTGCGAGATTTAATTCTTCAGTTTGGTTCCAAAACAATTTAACACTTACTTCTCTTTTTCCAATGAGATTAGTAATTAGGGATTTGAGCTTATCTTCGTAAGGGAGCAGCAGATCCCGTTGCACATCTTCCCAACTATCAACCACTAGCCCAAACTGTAAGGGCAAGGGAACGGCAAGGTGAGGATCGATCTGTTGCATTAAGTATTCTAAGACCGTCTCATGGGCAATCAAGTTAGCACGACTGGCTAGATATCGTTCCTGTTGAGATTCGCTATAGGCGATCGCGAAGGGAGCTAATACATGGAATTTTACAGGCTGTCCATTCATTCCTTGAATTTCTAAGTGCTGTACCAAATGGAGATGCTCAGACTGCAAAATTGTGTATAGGTATAGACTCATGATAATTACTAACTTGAAGTGATTGTAGATTGGTCAAAGACAGTGCCATTAACAGCAATTGCCTTACTAACTATTTTATGGGGGTAAATGTCTAAGATCATAAAGCTAAATTGCGGACTTACAAAGGCAGTTTGCGCTGACTTGCCGAAAGGATATAGGGGCGCACCACCACCACCATTGACGATGTAAGTAGTACCATTGATGGGGACAAAGCGCTCATAACCATGATCGTGACCGCAGAGGTAAATCTTAACTTGATGTTTGGCAAATAGGGGCTGTAGCATCGCAATTAGATGGGCATTACTGCCATGCATTCCTGAAGAATATAGAGGATGATGTCCAAAAACGATTTTCCATTGGGCTTCACTCATGCTCAATTGTTGCTCTAGCCATTGCAATTGTTCTTGCCAAGGAGCGTTGCTATTGGTATCGAGGGCAAAAAATTCGACTAGAGGGTTATTTGATGCGATTTGATTTGATGCTGAGGCTTTTGCGGTGGAGCGAAAGGAGTAGTAGCGATCGCTCATGTTAAAGGCGGGATAGTTAATTTGGTCTTGCCCATTTTGAGAATTAATAATGTCGTGGTTCCCTAGGGCAGCATAAAATTTCACCCCTTGATCGAGTAAATAGGCATAGGGCTTCTCAAATACTTGATGGACTAGGCGGATCTCACCGTAGGGGTAGATGTTATCCCCTGCCATGAGCACAGTTTGGAAGGGATACTGCTGATAGTATTGGTTCATGGCACGCGCAACCGCATACTGATCGGGACTGCCAACGCCAAAATCGGCGATCGCGGCAACGCGCATGGTTGGTGTTTCTGTTGTTTCGAGAGCCTGCGCCTTGGTAGATAAATAGGATGTCCGCGATACTCCATAAAAAGAAGCAGCAATGGCAGATATCCCTAAAGTATTGAGCGATCGCCACAGAAATTTACGACGTTTCATAGGTTATTACAGGATTATGCTCGAATATTTCTGCATTTAAATCTCCACCTTGACCCTAACTTGTAAGTTAGTTAAGCGTTCCACTAACTTACTATCATCTAGTTTGATCTTCACTTCGATAATCCGCACATCGGTCTTTGCCGCAGGGTCAGTACCTAGGACATCATTTTTGGCAATCTTTAGCCCAATGCGATCGACCTTGCCCGTAATTGTGCCAGCAAATGCCTCGCTTTCAATAGTGGCTTTTTGCCCCACCTTGATACTGCCTATATCAGTCTCATAGATCTCAGCCACCACATACATCTGCTTCGTATTACCAAGATCAATCACCCCATTAGTCTGACTGACCACCTCCCCCTGCTTGGAATTAATTTTGAGAACCTGCCCATCAAAGGGAGCGCGCACCTGTGATAAATCCAGATCCACCTCAGCTCGCTTGATATTGACGATGGCGGTCTGTAATTGCGCCTCAGCCGCCTGCACATCTACGGGTCTAACTTCGCGCACACTACTCAATAGCCCCTGTGCCTGTCGTAACTGAAATTGCGCCTGTTCAACCTGTTGCTTGGCTTGGAGCAACTGCCCTTGTAACGTTTCTACCCTAATGCGATAGCTATCCAGCACCGTCTGAGAAACGGCTCCCTCTCGATAGACCTGCAAAAAACGATTATAGTCTCTGCCAGCAATTTCTAGTTCCGATTGAATTCTTGCGGCATTGGCTTCTAAGGATTTAATATTGGCGGCCGCCGAAAGGACATTACCTTCTTGAGCGATGATGTCTCCACTTTTGGCTCCTGACTTGACCTTAGCTAAATTAATTTCACTCTCTTGAGCCAAGCTCTGTGCCTGTAATAGTTCTGCCATCGAGCGATCGTAGCTATCCAAAATAGCAATTACCTGACCCTGCTTGACTTGATCGCCTTCTTTGACCATCATTTTGACGATTCTCGATGTGCCAAGGGCTGAAGGAGATGCCACTTTGACCACTTCGCCCTGAGGTTCGATGCGTCCTAAGGCACTAATTGATTTGGGAGCTTCTTCTTTGGCTGTTGTATTGGCTGTTGCTGAAGGGACAGTGGCACTATTAGAGCGTCCCATGATTACCCAAAAACTAATGCCTAATGCGGCTAAGGCGATCGCGATCGCAGGGAGCAAAAATTTGTTGATGGTCGGTTTTGGCTCTAGGGCATTTTTCATAAAAATTGATGTTGAAATCTAGCACCACAGCCAGAATATACAAGTTTGATGAATATTTTGGCTGTAATTTTATAATTTATACAGTTGTAGTAATTGCAATTTAGCCTTAACCATCATAATACTAATTCCTGAGAGTTGGTACTGCAAAATCTGGATCACCATAGTCGCCCCCTACGGGCTTCCAATCTTTACCACAAATGGAATGGGGTTCAGCCCCTGAGAACTTCCCCAACTGAAGGGACGGGAACCAATGACGTAAATTGGAAATTGCAGGACAAAGTATGAATTAGGGGGATAAGAGAATAGAAGTGTCATGAAGATAATGAATCAGCGATCGCACAGGCGATCGTCAGTCATCCCAAAATTGTCCTAGCTGATGAACCAACTGCGGTGCTAGATGGCGTTGTTGCATGATTCGACTAAAAGTATTGAGATATTGGGCATTGTTTCAATTTATGTCTAAGGATATCTTGCTTTACTATATAACAATATAATTATTCAAACACTGATGTTATGCAGAAAGGCGATCGATTGCCATCCCCAGATTCTCCTCCCAGAAAGGGAAAGTAAGAAACGTTTTGGGATTTTTCTTGTCCCCCTCTCCTTTTTGGGGAAATATGCTAGGGGTGAGGGTCTTATAACCTTCTACGTCAGGTGAGTTAAACATAACAAATGGGTTGTAAAAGGATGTTTGCTTCTGTTAACCGTGAAGGTTGTTTCCACGGCTTTTACCAAATTAAGGAAATGGAACTATGAGCGCAAAACGAATACGGATTTTAATTATTGGTGGTAACGCGGGAGGAGCATCCTGTGCGGTGCGGGCGCGACGGCTATCAGAGACGGCAGAAATTATTGTCTTTGAGCAAGGTTCGTTTGTATCCTTTGCTAACTGCGGATTACCTTACTATGTCGGCGATGTGATTACCGATGAGAAAAAGTTGCTGGTTGCCAATGCTGCATTGTTTCGCGATCGCTTTAAGATTGATGTGCGCTTAGAAAATGAAGTAATGGCGATTGATCGAGAAGCGATGCAGATTACTGTTAAAAATCGCCAAACAGGTGTGATTTATCAGGAATCCTATGATGCACTGGTCTTAGCCACTGGTGCAGTTTCGATCATTCCCCCTCTAGCAGGGATAGATTTAACAGGAATTTTTGTAGTACGAACCATTCCCGATAGTCGCCAGATTCGGACATGGATTACCGACCATCAGGTAAAACGAGCGGTGGTTGTTGGTGGTGGATTCATTGGCTTAGAAATGGCTGAGAATCTGGTTAATCGAGGGATTGAGGTAACTCTGATTGAATCGCAATCACAGGTAATGTCACCCCTTGATCCTGAGATGGTGGTTTCAGTACAGGAAACAATGCGATCGCATCATGTCAATCTGGTGTTAGGCGATAGCGTTAGCAAATTTGAACGCAATGATCATGGCATAGTTGTCACCACAAAATTGGGGGCAACCCATACCGCCGACATCGTTATTCTGGGCATCGGTGTCCGTCCAGAGACAACCTTGGCAAAAGCCGCAGGCTTAGAAATTGGCGATCGTGGTGGTATCCGTGTCAACGAACGGATGCAGACTAGCGATCCGAAAATCTGTGCGGTGGGGGATGCAGTTGAAGTTAAAGACTTTGTAACTGGTGAATACACATTAATTCCCTTGGCGGGACCTGCGAATCGTCAAGGACGGATTGCGGCAGATGTGATCTGCGGTGTCTTCAGCACAGGGTTACACCATAGTATCTTCCGAGGCGTGCAGGGAACTTCGGTTTGTGGTGCATTCGGCTTGACGATCGCGTCTACAGGAGTCAATGAGAAAACTCTAAAACAATTAGGATGGGAATACGAGAAGGTCTATCTCCACCCAATTCACCATGCTGGATATTATCCCGATGCTAAACCGATTGATTTAAAACTTCTATTTTCAAAACAGAATGGGCAAATTTTGGGAGCGCAAGCTGTAGGAGAAGAGGGAGTAGAGAAACGCATTGATGCGATCGCAATCGCTATGCAGATGGGCGCGACCGTATTCGATCTCGAAGAAGCGGAGTTATGCTACGCACCCCAATTTGGTTCCGCCAAAGATCCTGTAAATATGGCAGGAATGATCGCGGCAAATGTCCTTAGAGGTGACGCAACCTTAGTCCATTGGGAGGAACTCTCAAATCTTGACGGGAGATTACTTTTAGATGTTCGCAGTGTTGAGGAGTTTGAAGCAGGGAATGTGCAAGGATCCGTGAATATACCGTTACCGCAATTGCGCGATCGCTTAAATGAACTAAATCCAGAGCAGGAGATTTGGGTTTACTGTCAGGTCGGACAGCGAGGTTATTACGCTACGCGGATTCTGAGTTTAAATGGATTTAAGGCTTACAATCTCAGTGGAGGTTTTAAAACATTCCAAGCAGTTATACCAAATTAAAAAAAACTTACTGAGTTTGGTTTTTAAATTGGTATAACAACTATAGGCGATCGCTTAAAGTCCCTTTCGCTTAATTAATTCCATGAGCTTACGCTTACGGGCATTCACTTCAACTAATTGATTGCGATAGTTGAGCCATTCTGTTTCCTGTTTTAAAAACTTATATCCATTGCGAACTTGTTCCAACCACGCGATCGCCTGCTCATAATCATTGGATTTACCACCAGCGATAATATCCTCCGCCAGAGCTTGCGCTTTGGTGATCACCCATTGAGGATTATTTTTGATCACCGCTTGCATCACTTTTAATTTGGTGTGATTTAGACAATAATTGGCATTAGCGATCGCGATCGCCTCATCAAATAGACCTTCTTCTAAAAAGACATCGACCTTGGCTTCAGCAGCAACAAAAGAATTGAATTGCAATAAATATTTGAGCAAAGTATCTTTAGTTGTCTTCCATTTGTTTTTAGTCAAGTCACGGATTTGGTGATAAGTAGCGAGGGAAGGTTCGAGTTTAAACGCAATGATCTTGGCATCAAGCAAAATTCCTGTCTCTCCTAAACTTTCAGCTAAACGGGCTGTCCACTCGGCTAACTCCGATGTGCGGTAGCGTTTCGTATCCTCCTCTTGTAATAGCAATCCCTTATGGGCAATGTATAAAGCTTGCTTCTCAAAACTATGCTCTAGCAACTGCTGCGCGATCGTAAAAGCTTGGTCTGCATCTTTGACATTCTCCACCTCTGTAAGCGCTTCTCTGTATCGACATAACTGAAGCAGCATATTTATATATTTGGTCAATACGCCTGCATCTTTAGCCAGATTGAGGTATTCATCAAAACGCTTTTGGGCGTGCAAAATTCTGAGGCGAATTTCTACTAATTGATGGTGATTGATTTCCTTGGTATAGACATTTCCCCCCTTATGAATAGTTGACCTTTTGCTTTTAAATTGTGTTGAGATTTTGGAGGATTGATTGTCAAGATTTTCTGGCTTTTTCTTACCTTGCAGCACTGCTTGCAAATAGGGATCATCCCAACCCTGTATCAAGGCAGCAAGAGTAAAATCAAGATCTGCACAGAGTGTATCCTGAGTGCCTTCGATTTCTGTTAGCCATTTTTGACGTTCTTGCACAGAAAAATCTGTCCAGAGAATTGCTTCAGCCATGGCTAGATCGAGATGATCGGTTAAGTTCTCCACATCGCCCAAATAGTTTTCGATTTCTTCGGTAAAGTTACATAATTCTTCAGCGATCGCATACAGCATCACAAACGCCCGAAAGCTATCTCCCGCTTCTAGAAACACCTTCGTCTTTTCCATTTCTTCGTAAATGGTGTCTGTAAAAGGATCATCTGCATCACTATAGCTATATTCATAATTGCGTAGAGCCTTGCGTAACGAATAGGCTAATTGGCGACGAAAAGGCGATCGGTCAATTTCAGGGTGTTGAGTTTCGGTTTTAAGAGATTTCGATTTAGCGGAAGACTTAGCAGCTTTAGACTTGTTCTCTCTAACACTCGTTAAAAGTTGGATCTGGATATCAATAAGATCGACTAGATCAGGAGATTGGGCGGTGAGATTATGTAATAGTTTGCGGGTTTGCTCTAGATCTAATTTTTCGAGCATTTGGGCTAGGCTAGAACGCTCCTCTATCTTAGGTTTCTCCAAGCCTACTAATAGAACAGCCACAATATGTTTGCACCAACCACCAAAATCATAGGGACAGGAACACTTTGCTGATTGAATACCGCGATCGCTAAAGCCGATACTTACGCGATAGTAAGTACTGCCTGCTACTGTGGCTTGCAGAGTATGATCTCGCCAAAATAAATCTTGTACTGATTGCGATCGCGCATATTCTTTGCCACGCTCAAAAGACTTATCACTTGTATTTTGGCGAATTACTGATTCACTAATCTTTAGTGTCGGCATATGCAAACCCATTCTCTTGTTGAGAAGATTTTACCATTAGCTCTACGATTGTCATACTCAAGAAGCGAGTTGCAACGCTCCGTGCCACAACTCGTATTCTGATTTTTTTAATTAAGAATTTGTTGTGAGCGAGAGGCATTCGCAACAAAATTAGACAGGATGACAAGGACAGGGACGCAACGGACAAAGCCAAGGATCGAGGCGCTCTTGGCTGGCAAACTTCTTAATCCCATAATTTGCCTCCAACAAAACTAATACCTTCTGCACATAGGCATGTACCTGAGTCGCAACCATTCCCGCACAATGAATCGGCTTAATTTCCGCAAACTTTTTTTGTCCTTGCCAAATCTGCACCGCGATCGCATGGATAGGCGTATCCGTTCCCGAAGGTCGATAAACCACAAGCACCGCCCAGAATATTGAGGCAAACTCATCAATGTTTACAATCAAATTCTGATCGGCATCAACCCGTTTGCGAGAGCGAACTAGGTTACGGCGATCGCGATGGCGAGCATAGGAACGGCGACTATAACAAACCGCAGGATTCCAACAGCGATCGCCCAAATCACCATGCAGGTCTTGAGCCTGTGCCGCCGAGAGCATCGCACACTTTTTACACTTTTCGGGAATACCTTTAGTCATACTAGGAACAAATATAGCTGCTGTCATGCTGGTTAAAACACGAGGAGAGTATCTCACTTTGGAACATTTGATAAAGACAAGGGGCTTAAGCCCCTTGTTATAGGCTTAGTAAGATTTAGACTGCGCCAAAGTGAGATGCTCCCAAACACAAGTGTCTACAGCTCGAACTTAAAAAATTTGATTTTGATCCTTTTTACTTAACCACAATTCAGATTATTTAGGCTATACTAATGCAAGTAGTTACTTACATTAGCATAGCCTATGCCAAAAGCTAACCGTAGTCCTGCTCAGACCCGCGATCGCCTGTTAAAAACCGCAGTTGAGGTATTTGCCACAGAGGGCATCGCTAAAGCTACCACCCGTGAAATTGCGCGGCGGGCTGAGGTCAATGAATTAACATTATTTCGCCATTTCCAAAACAAAGAACAGCTACTCAAGGAGGTGGTGCATTACATTACCGCCTTACAAGCGGAAGCTTTAGATCATCAAGAGGAATGGACTCAAGATTTGCGAATCGATTTGCTCCATTACGGCAAGATTTATCGAAATCATCTTGAAGAACATGAAGCTTTGGTGAGGATGTTTATTGGTGAAGCCAAGCGGCATCCTGAAGAAGCGCTCAGGATTACACAGGAAGCAATGATGCCTCTGCGTGAGAAGTTAATTGCTTATCTGCGAAATGGTGTGAATAGGGGTGTTGTCCGTGCCGATGTGGATCTGGCTTTGGCGATCGATATGTTTACGGGGATGATCCTTGCGGGGATGTTGCGTCAACATATTTCGCCAATTTCACGGGGGTATAGCCAAGAGCAATATGTTGAGAGTTGTGTGGAAGTGTTCGTAAGTGGAATCAGTCCTGTGGCTGTCAAGGTCGATTCTAAATAGCAATCTTAAATTTAATTAGTCCAAAATCATGAAAAGTAGTCCATCTTATCCATTACCAAAGGATGTTAATCCTTCCGAAGCCAGTACGCTCAATCATGACAAAGTAACTTTAGATGCTCAAGAAGTTGCAGAAACTTCACCGTCCATTGATCAGATTGCTCAAGACTTTGAGGACGGTAAAGGTACAAAATCGCAAGTTGTAATGAAATCTCCCATTAAGCGCAACTTGCTTTTAATAGCGGGCGCGATCGCTTTAGGATTATGTTCCATTGGTGGATGGAATTGGTGGCAGTTTCAGAAAACCCATATCAGTACCGAAAACGCGCAAATTCAAGGGCATCTTTCCCCCATTTCTTGCAAAATCTCGGCAACAGTGCAGCAAGTGCTAGTCAAGGATGGGGAATATGTGCAGGCAGGGCAAACTCTTGTGGTGTTGGAAAACCAAGACTTGGCATTAAATTTGCAGCAGGCGAAGGCAAAGTTACAGGCGGCACAAGCGCAATTGGCAAGTGCAAGACATACTGTGCAGTTGATCAGTCAAACCCACACAACACAGGTGCAGCAGTCGCAAGCGCAACTGGTCGCCAGCCAGTCAGGAGTGAATGCGGCGATCGCCAATGTGGAACAGGTAAAGGCGGCGATCACTGTCAATCAGGCGAAGGTTGTCCAGTCACAAACGCAGGTTGAACAAACTCAAGCGGACTATCGGCGCTATAACTCCCTCTATCAAAATGGGGCGATTTCTGCCCAACAAGCGGAGGCGGCTAAGTCTGTCTATGAGAATAATTTGGCAAATCTTGCCGCAACCAATCGTGTTGTCGAACAGTCTCAAGCGGAACTGATGAATGCCGAGGCACAACTCCAAAAAGCGATCGCAGAAGCCGAAGTGAGCAAAGGGCAAGCTGCTCAGACCGATGTTGCGGAAGAGAATGTAGTAGTTCAACAGGATCAAGAAAAAGTGGCTTTGGCACAGGTGGAGCAAGCCAAATTGGATATTGCCCTTGCGGAGAAGCAATTGGAATATACCGTGATTAAAGCGCCTGTGAGTGGTGTGGTCGGCAAATTGACGGCTCAAGTCGGTCAAAAAGTGCAATCAGGTCAATATCTGTTGGCGATCGTGCCATTACAAACGGAACAGATATATGTAGAAGCTAATTTTAAAGAAACTTCTCTGCAAAATTTGCGCCTTGGTCAGACTGCGGAAGTAGAGGTTGATGCTTATCCTGGGGAAGTATTCCCTGCTACGGTCGAGGGGATTAGTCCTGCTACAGGAGCTAGTTTCGCACTTTTGCCACCCGACAATGCCACAGGCAACTATAACAAGGTCGTGCAATGGTTGCCCGTGCGTTTAGTCTTCCGTCCCAATGCCGATCCACAACATCGCCTCCGAGCAGGCTTGAGTGTCAAGGTCACAGTCGATACGGCAAATGGTAGTAAATAATTTTTGATCATGTCTAACAAATCTCTCCACTTATCGACCTCTAAATATCCTCCCGAAATGGGCTATGTCCAAGGTTCCCTGAAATGGGCGATCGCCATTACGGTTTCCCTTGGTGCAATCTTAGAAGTGATTGATACCAGCATTGTCAATGTTGCTCTCAAGGATATGCAGGCAAGCTTGGGGGCAACTATTAGCGAAATTGGCTGGGTGATTACAGGCTATGCGATCGCGAATGTGATTCTCATTCCCCTATCCGCTTGGCTCGGTGATTACTTTGGCAAAAAGACTTACTTTGTCTTCTCTATGGTTGGCTTTACGCTCGCTTCTGTCCTCTGTGGCTTTGCCATCAATTTACCAATGCTCATCGCTAGTCGCATTCTCCAAGGACTATGCGGCGGTGGGCTGTTGGCTAAGGCGCAAGCGATTCTCTTTGAGACTTTTCCTCCTGCTGAACAGGGTCTTGCTCAAGCAGTATTTGGGGTTGGGGTCATTGCTGGCCCTGCGATCGGTCCAACCTTGGGCGGATTTCTCACCGATGGATTGGGTTGGCGATGGATCTTTTTTATCAATTTACCCATCGGCATCATTGCCGTAGCGATGGCATTATTATTTCTACCGCAGGATCGTCGTCGCCAACAGATTAAACAAAGGGTTGATTGGTGGGGAATCGGACTCTTAGTTATCGCGGTGGGTAGTTTGCAGACTTTTTTGGAAGAGGGAGAACAAGACAATTGGTTCTCATCTCGCTGGATTACGACTTTAGCGATCGCGGCTGTAGTCGGACTAGCTTGTTTTATCTATCGCGAACTGCATACCCCTTCCCCAGCCGTTGATCTCAGGGTCTTGCGTTATCGTTCCCTTGCGGCGGGTAGCATCTATTCAGGAATTCTGGGGATGGGGCTGTATGGCGCTCTATTTGCTGTGCCGCTATTTACTCAAAGCGTTCTCGGCTTTACAGCAACCCAGACTGGTTTATTACTTGCTCCGGGGGCGCTGGCTTCGGCAGTAATGATGATCATTTTAGGGAAGATATCCGCGAAAGTGGATGCCCGTCTGTTAATTGCTGGTGGGGCGATCGGTACGGCTTTAGTGATGAATCAATTGGCAACGATTACGCCACAGACTGGCAGTGATGAGCTATTTATGCCGATGATCTGGCGCGGTGCTACCACTGTGCTGATGTTTTTGCCCCTCAGTTTAGCAACCTTAGGTTCTATTCCCAAAGCTGCGATTTCCTCTGGTTCAGGATTCTATAACTTAACGCGTCAGCTTGGCGGCAGTATTGGCATTGCCATTCTCTCCACTTTACTTTCCCAAAGAGAAGCTTTTCATAAGTCTGTATTACTAGCAAACCTCAGTTCCTATAATCCGATTAGCAACGAACGCCTAGATTTATTAACTGGTGCATTTCAAAATTCTGGCTCCGATGCGATCGCTGCCCATCAACAGGCGATCGCCACTCTAGAAAGGCTCGTCAATCAACAAGCCGCAGTCCTATCCTATGCTGATATTTTTCGTTTTGTCGGCATCGTTTTTCTTTGTTCTCTATTATTGATTCCCTTCTTAGGTAAAGGCAAATCAGGAGTAAAGCCTCTTCATTAATTGAATCTGTCAACGACCATCTCAAAAATATTTCTCAGATTAAGCATTCTCGACATCGTAGTTTGGCGTTGACATGGTGGGTTATAAGAGTAGGATTTCAGTATAGTTTCCAATCGATCACAACTCCTAGCAAGTAGGAGACTAATTTTGATGCTGCCACAACTGACAATAGCTAATCAATTTTGAACTCATACCCCATTATGCAACGCCAAAATAATTTAAAAAGTTTGCAAAAAAGCTTAGTAATTTCCTGATTCGAATTTATAGGAAGGTTGGAATTTTTCTCTAACCTTACTTCACATTATACAAGTTATTAAACTAAGGAAATACTTATCTATGCACAAACCCATATCTCTACAGCACTTTTTAGCTATTGCTTTTACTTCTGTTGCTCTGTGTCTGTATGGTTGTAATAATAACAACGAATCAGCAACTAGTGCTACTCGTCCTGAAGTAGTTCCCATTTCCGAAAATGCCAAGCAACTGGAAGCAGAAATTGCGGAAGTGAAACTGTCGCAGAGCAAAGCAACAACACCGATCAAAATTGTGGTGGCAATCGATCAATCAGGCAGTATGCAGGGTGCGCGTGTTAATTATGTGAACTTCGCAGATCTGCAACCGATTTTCCAAAAACTAGAAGAATCAGGCGGAGAAATTGCATTGAGCGCCATTTGCGATCGCTCCAATCGTCCTTTAGTGCGACTGGCATTTTCAGAGCCGCCTAAGCTTGATGACAAATTTTTGACCTTGCCAGCCCCTGTATCAAAACTAGTTGACGAGGGCAGTCCTTTTGAAAAGGAAGAGCGTGAAAAAGCCTATGCTGCTAAACTGGCTAGTTACAACAGTCAGATTGAGCAAAAGAGTCGCGAGATCGCTACTCACAAGAAACAGTTACAGCAGCACCGCCAAGAGGCAAAAAAGAGAATCGAAGTGGTTAAGCCAGAGATTGAAGAAATTCTCAAAACTCCTCGCAATTGTCAAGCCACAGACATTCAAAGCTCTCTCAATCGTGCGAAGTGGTATTTTGAAGAGGCAACTCCTAAATCTCACAAGCGTTTTGCTTTATTCATTACTGATGGTTTAGATTCTTTTTCGGAAGCCCCTGCTAATCTGCCTGCCGATGCACGGGTAATTTTGGTGAATGGCAGTGTCAATGTGGGGATTTTTGGCAAGATTAAGCATGATCGCTTTGAGTCCCCTAAGAGAGCGATCACCCATCTTGTGGACTTGATATAAGGCTATTCTGTCCTTCTCAAAAATTGGCAATGCGTTGCTAATGATTGGATGAGAATGATTTGTATAGTAAGTAGCTCAGCATAATAAGGATGGGTGGCGCTTCGCACTACCCATTTTTACCTGTTTAGCACTACCAAAAAACTTGATCTATCTGCAAAATTTTTCTAACTCTTCTAGATAAATAAGCATTGGTTGACTGCTTTAGAGTACAGGAGAAATGAATGAATCCAAATTTTAACAATAATCATCATCAACGCAGAAGGGAGCGCCGTAATCAAGGAAGGGCGAATGAAGCTTATCGTCAAACTCAGCAGCAGATTGATACTTATAACGAAAATCTAGATCAGCAAACAGCGATCGCTACCCGTGTTATCTATTTAGGTAAACGTTATTTTAATCAATACCATGAAACTTGGAACAATTCTGCACCAGAGTATCGCAATCCTGATGTAAGAAGAAAGATGACTTTGTACTTCGTGCTATTTGGAACCTGTTCAGTTGTAGTCATTAATCTATTATTGATTAAGGCTCCAGTGGAGTATATCGTCAAACAGAGTGGTGCTAGTGGATTGTGGCAGACCTTTGCGGCAATTGCTGTTCCTGTTTTTCTCCTGATTTTTGAGCTTTATACTGGCGCACAGTTACAAGAAGCTCGCCATCAGGACGACGAAGATGCAGAAAGAACTTGGGAAGCGATCGGATGGTTCCTGATTTTATTTACCCCATTAATGATTTTAGGAACCTATGTTGCAGGAGGAATGCTAGATAAACCGTTTAACTGGATCTTGATGATTACCTTGATGATCCTCGCGGGAGGCACTGATGCAGCGATCGTTAATGGTTATGATCTAATTGATATGGCAAGGGCTTTTGCCGCTTGTCAATTTTCTCTTGCGCGCACCAAAAATAAGGTTCTGCAACAAGAGGAGAAATTTAATAAGGCTAAGAATACAGCAATTAGAGTATTTGGTCGATTGGGACGGCTTTATGAGCGTCATAATAATGCCTATCCTCAAGCACCGATTCCTCCTTTGGCATTTGCCCATACTACGGGATGGTTTGTCAACTATTCTAGGGGCGATGAGGCGATCACAGGACTGCCACCCCGTCCTCGTGAAATAGATTTTGAGTTTTTTGATAATCTCCAATGGGATCAGCCTCTCCCCCGTCGTCGCCGTCCTCCCGAAAATTTGGATGATGGCATGACGGGTAATCCTCCACCTAATCCGCCGTCCAGAGATCCCCAAACTGATGACATGGATGACGATGAGGGTGAAAATAATGCCGCCGCAGAGCGTGATTTCTATCGTGATCAGTTGCGCCGCAACGCTCAACAAAATGAGAGGGAAGTACGCCCTTAAGGTCTAAAAGCTCGATTTTAAAAGCCCTTTACATTTTGATGTGAAGGGCTTTTTGTCGTTTTGAGATTACTTGCTAAGAAAGAATTGAGAATCTGCAAAATTTTGGCGCTTAACTCGGATTTGTAGTTGTTACTAAAGCACTTCGCAATAGGAGTATTAATTTATGTCTTCGATCGAACGTCGTCCTGTGGTAAGGGGAACTTCAATGAGTCTCACTAACCAATCTCAGCAAGCAATGCGTGCCACTGGTGCATTAATCGCCATGACTGCTAAAGGATTGAGTGCTACTGCTCAAATGGCTTTTAATGCTGTGCAGTCTTCCATCGGTTTGGTAAGTACTGCCATCCAATCTGCAAAGGAATTGCGGACATCGGCTCAGACTATGCAACAGCAAGCGATCGCGATTTCACGTGAGCAAGGATTGAGTGTTGCTGAAGCTAATACAGTGGCAGCATTGGCGATCGCTTCTAATTACATGGTCAATGATCCGCAAATCATCACCCAATCTCTGCAAACCTTACAAAATAATCCTTCGGCGCAAAACTTGCAGGCATTCCAAACCACGTTAGAAAATGCCCATCAACAGGTATTTGTGGAACGATTGAGTTTGGCGGTGCAGAATGCTGCGCTTAAGGTTGGGTTTACGCAAATCGCATCGGCAACAACAAGTATGGTCAATGGCAAGATGCGTTTGGCGGCGAGCGATGATACTGGGCGAGTATTGGTGACAGAGATTAGTAGCGATCGCGATCATGACATCAGTATGGCTACGGAAATTATTGGCTCTAGTGATCACACTTGCAATCAAATTCTTGATGCTTTCCATGCGGCGCTCGAAGCGGAAGGTGTGAAGATGGGCGATCGCGATCGCAAGTTTACGGGCGGCATCATTGAGCTAGAGGCGGCACGGCAATTTGTGAGTCAGAAGGTCAAGCCCAAGGCAAAAGCGGCATCGTCAGAGCAAACTGAGCGCAAGGCAACAGCAAAACCTCGTCCTGTGCAGAAGCAGTCACAGATTCGCCACTAATTCACCGCTACAGCGAAGTCATCTTTAAATTGCTACGCAGTTAGAGATGACTTCGCAAATTTATTAATTTGAGAATTTCTTTGAGAAATACATTTATGACCACAACATTACAACCAATTCTTCAAGGTATTAAAGAAGGTCGTGCTGCCTTTTTATTATCAGGACGTTCGATTCGTGATTTAGATGTCTATCCTGAAACCCAACGGCTAGGACCATTGCTAGAGATTTTGCGGCAAGCACTCAAAACAGCACATGGCATGATTTTAGTTGCTTATAGTCGCGCCGAAGGGCTAGATTTGGAATCAGCGACCTTGGGGAGCGATCGCGATCGCCAAACCCTTGAAACAGCTTTTCGCGCCCATCACTTGCTCAATATTCCTCAAGATGATCAAGAGATTCCCCATGTGTTGCGGGGGATTTCTAGCTTTTGTCGAAATACCAAGGCGCTATCTAGTGCTAGTGGTGGGGATATGCGGATTTGCTTTTGGCTGGACTTTGCCGAAGATCTTGCCCCTAGTTGTCAGGGCAATCCTTCTGATGCTCAGATTGTGGCGGCTGAACATGGCAATCTGTTGGCGCAAAGTTTAGCGATGCGAAATAATGGTCATGTTGTCATTTGGCATACCCACGATGCGGCGCTAGTCAGTTCCCTAGTGCGCTCGGCTGTGCATTCGATCCATTTACCTCAGCCCAAGGCACAGGAAAAATTGGTGTTTTTGCAAGCGGCTTTGCAACTGTATGACAAGGCAAAGTTTGAGGAAGGATTAAGCTTAGAGAATGTTGCTTTTTTGACTAGCAATACGCCTAATCGTGGTCTGGAGTCACTGATCAGGGCTTCCCATCGTGGCGATCGCTTGATCACGGCGAGGGAATTGGTGGCTCAAAAAAGTGCGGATGTGCAGATGCAATCGGAAGGAACTTTGACGGTACTCGATACCTCACAGGTGTTTGCTAATCAGCAATTGCAGGGTATCAATAGCGCCAAGCCACAATTACTACTAGTCAAGTTAGCCGAGCATCTTGCTGATGGTAGTCCCCATATGCCGATGAACGTTTTGCTGGTGGGACCTCCAGCAACGGGTAAAACAGAGATGAGTTTGGCAGTGGCGAAGTTAGCGGGAGTGTCGGCTTATCAGATGCATAGCCCCAAGGGAGGGATTGTGGGGGAAACGGAACGCAAGTCGGAATTGCAGCAGCGTACTCGTAAGGAAGCAATTCCGAATATTGCTTTTGTGGATGAGATTACGGAAGCTTTGCCCTTGGAGCGATCAGACTTTGATGGCGATAGTGGGGCAACGCGAGCAGTGGCGGCGGCGCTTTTGACTGCCCTTGCGGATGAGAGTTTGCGCGGTAAGTCTTTGTTAATTGCGACTACTAATTGTCCCTATCGGATTGGGGCAGCAATGCGATCGCGATTTATGATGATTCCTGTGTTGCATCCTTTGCAGTCTGACTATGGGGCGATTGTGCTGGCAACGGCGCAAAGAGTCGATCGCCAAGCGAGTCTTAATCTCTCATTGCAGGATCGAGAAATCACCCAAGCTGCGAATCTCTTTTATACAAAGGGAGCAAATCCTCGCCATATTCGGGCTGCTCTGAGCAATGCGCTTTTACTGAAGGGTAGTCTATCGCCTGAGCATATTTTGTTTGCGGCTGAAGATTGCACTGTGCCGAGCGATCGCATTTCTTCTATTTATGCTGACCTGTGGGCAGTGGCGACTTGTTCGGCGAAGTCATTTTTTCCTTGGGCAGATTGTTTGGATTCCTATCCATTTCCTGATCATTTGGAAGGTTTAGTGAATCGGGTTACGGGTGAAATCGATCGCGCTGAATTGGAACGCCGTATTGAGGAGCTAAAGCCCCATGCAAACCTCTAAATCGTCTCGTTCTATGGATTTAGCGATCGCCGCAGTTACGGAATATTACCAGAGAGATCCTAGTCAGCATCTTTCTGGTACTGGGGCGATCGCTTCTCTAGAAGAGAAGTTAGCACGGCATTATGGCAAAAAATATGCGCTCTGTTGTTCTAATGCGACTACGGCATTATTGGCGATCGCTTTGGCTCTGGATTTAAAGCAGGAGCAGTTTATCACCACGCCGCTAACCTATGGCGGAACCCTTGCGGGTTGGTTGCTCTTGGGCAATCAGCCTCTATTTGCAGGGGTGGAGCCTGTCACCTATACCCTCGATCCTGTGGCGGTGAGGGAGGCAATTACGCCAGAGGTCAAAGCGATTTTGGCGGTGGATCTGTTTGGCAATCCTTGCGATATGCAGGGGTTGCGAGACATTGCCGATGAGTTTGGGCTTTGGTATATTGCGGATGCGGCGCAGAGTTTGGGAGCCTGTCGCGATTGCTTGCCTGCGAGTAGTTTGGCGGATGCGATCGTGGTATCGTTTACAGTTGGGAAGTCCCTTTGTGCGGGTGAGGGTGGGGCGATTATTACGGATAATGCGGAGCTTTATCAAAAGTTGGTGTGGTTTACGCAGCATCCCTATCGCCAATATCGCGATTTAGGATTAGAAAATCAGTTTGGTTTAAATGGCAGGATGCACCCTTTGGCGGCGGCGATCGCGAATGCGACCTTTGAGCAGGCGATGCAGGATTTGCAAGTCTATCAGTCCCATTGTTTGGCGATCGCGGCGGCGTTGAATGAGATTGGCTTAACGGAGGTGATGCCCCATAGTTTGGATTACCGATCTACTTTTTTTCGTTTTGTCGCGACATGGCGCGATCTCTCTGAGCCTGAGTTATTATTGCGGGAGTTGGGCGATCGGGGGTTTGCTTTAGAAATTCTGCCGCTTTCTTTATGCCCGATTCCGCAACAGGCGGCGTATGTGGCGCAGTATGGGGTGAGTGATGTGGCGATCGGTGACTATGGGAGGGGATTTGAATTGCGCGGGTTGGCTAATCAGGTTTGGTAAAATTTTTTTAATGGAGATGGATTGATTATGAATAATGAAGAACGGTTACAGCAATATGTGGTTTTGATTCAAGAGGTTTTGAGTTGCCCTAATGGAGAGGAGGGGAATATTCTCAGTGCCAAGATGGAATTGTTGGATCTTGGTTTGGTGGCGGTGATGGGGCAGTATGCGGACTATTTGCGGGAGCAAGGTCAAGCGGGTGCGGCGGATTTCTTGGCAGATATGGCGACACAGATTACTAACTTTTTGCAGCAGAGTGGTGGCGTAAATGCCGAAGGGTTGCGGGATTTTTGTGGTGAATTATTAAGGTCAGAAATCGATGGTGGTCAAAGAGCAGTATTTTCAGCCTTGGCGAAACATCTGGAACTGGTGAATGAAAATCTGGGTCGAGCCTTGATCACAGTACAACAAGGAATTCTCGCTAGTAATGACGATCCAGAATTACGAGAAATGGTAGCAGGGCTGACTGAAAATATTTCTAATCATTTAACAAATTTTCCCTTGGGCAATCCCAGAGGCAAGATCATCAGTGCGATCGCAGGTTATCAATATGTCCTCAGTCTCCGCACTGATAACCCCGAAAAAACAGCCCAGACCCAAAATAATCTCGGCAACGCCTACAGTCGTTTAGCACCGTTCTCTGAGAATCCCAAGCAAGAGATCGAGAATGCGATCGCCGCCTATCGCAACGCCTTGCGGGTCTATAAAGAAGCCGAACTCCCTCAAGATTTCGCGATGACCCAAAATAATCTCGGCAACGCCTACAGCGATTTAGCACCGTTCTCTGAGAATCCCAAGCAAGAGATCGAGAATGCGATCGCCGCCTATCGCAACGCCTTGCGGGTTAGGAAAGAAGCCGAACTCCCTCAAGCATACGCAACGACCCAAAATAATCTCGGCAACGCCTACAGCGATTTAGCACCGTTCTCTGAGAATCCCAAGCAAAAGATCGAGAATGCGATCGCCGCCTATCGCAACGCCTTGCGGGTCTATAAAGAAGCCGAACTCCCTCAAGATTTCGCGATGACCCAAAATAATCTCGGCTCCGCCTACAGAGATTTAGCACCCTATTCAGACAATCCCAAGGAAGAGATCGAACGGGCAATTGATTCCTATCGCAACGCCTTGCGGGTTAGGACAGTAGATTTACGTTCTACCGATTGTCTACGAACTGCGAGAAATCTTGGCGATCTTGGCTTTAAACAAGGACTATGGGAAATTGCCATCGAAGGTTATAGCATCGCAATTGAAGCAGTGGAAAATATTCGCAGTTGGTCACGGGATGAAACTCGCCGTGAAGAAGTACAGGCAAATTTTATCGAAATCTATAGCAACATCGTACAGGCATATATCAATCTCAAGCAGTACGACAAAGCGATGGAATATGTGGAACGGAGCCGATCGCGTCGCCTTGTGGAACTCATGCATAGCAAAGACCTCTATGGCGATGCGGAAATTCCTGAAGAAGTCAAAGCACTACTCACCGCCTACGAAGCCAAACAACAGGAAATCGATCGCATCTTGAGACTTTTGTTAGGAGATGGGCGATCATCGCTCACCGCCGCCAGAGAACTGCGCGACAGCCGTGACCAACGCGCCCGTAATGAAGCATTTACTGCCGAAATTAAAATCCTAGAGCAAGAAAAACAAGAAATCTGGTTAGAACTACGCCGCCGCGACCCTGTGCTTGCTTCACAACAAAAAGTCGATGCTCTGGACTTCAAGGCTATGCAAGCCCTGATCAGCGATCAGCCCCATACCGCCATCCTCAACATCTACAGCACCAATACCAATGTCCATATCTTGATCCTGCGTTCCACTGGGGAACCCACCTATTTCCACTGCGCCGACCTCAATGGCATCGGCATCGCCGATCTCAACCAATGGATTTATGACACTTGGCTCAATCCCTACCGATTGGACAAGAAACAATGGACAGCAAATATGCCCCAATTCCTGCGCCAACTTGCCCAGACATTACACATTGATCGCCTCATTACCAAACATCTCCAAAATATCGAAGAACTAATCATCATCCCCCACCGAGCCTTACACCAAATCCCCTTTGCCGCTTTGCCAATTGATCCCCCCCAGCCCCCCTTGTCGAAGGGGGGAGAAGATAAAGTCCCCCTTAATAAGGGGGATTTAGGGGGATCGTATCTCAGCGATCGCTTTAAAATCCGTTATATTCCTAGCACTCAGATTCTTAAATTCTGTAGCGATCGGGGAGATGTTCCCTTTGCAGAGCAGATTCCCCAATTTAGCACCGTAGAAGATACCCGCGAAGACCTGATGTTTGCCGCCTTTGAAGGCTCACAAATTGCCAAGATGTTCGCGATCGAGCAAGCACGCCGCCTCCAAGGAAAACAAAGCGCCACCAAAACCGCCTATCGTCAAGCCCTCAAACATTCTCGCGCTCTCCTATCTAGCCACCATGCCGAAGCACGCCTCGATATTCCCCTAGAGTCCATGCTGCTGCTAGGCGATGGCGCAATCACCCTCGGCGAGTTACTCACCTCCCGCTATCCCGATATTGTCGATGTGTTTCTTTCCTGCTGCGAGACAGGCTTAGGCATATCGCAAAACCTCACTGATGATATTGTCACCCTTGGTACAGGCTTTCTCTGTGCAGGTGCAAGAAGTGTCATTAGTTCTCTTTGGAAAGTCGATGATCTGGCAACAGCCATATTTTCGATTTTTTATCATGAAGAACGTCAAAAGGGTTGCGATCGCCTGACTGCCTTACAAAATGCTCAGACTCAATTACGAGAAATGACACGAATGGATTTGCACGAAATCGCCATAGACTGGGATTTAAAAGCATATCTCGGTAAATTGTTGACTCCACTCTATGCCGTCTATGACAACATCAAAAACGATCCTGAGAAAAAAGAACAGAAAAAAGAGATTGATAAACTTCTCTCTAAACTAAGTAATGCCTTAGCTTTAATTGCAGAACCTAAAGAGCAGAAAGCTCACCTTCAGCCCTTTGCTTCACCTGATTTCTGGGCTGCCTTCACAATTCAAGGACTTGGTTAAAATTGCAAAAAAACTCCAGCTAGTTCCGATATACAAACACTAGCTTCCTAAAATCGATGGATTAAATCATTCAGTTAGGCAAATCACCAAGAGATTTATATATGGCAACTACATTAAACGCGATCGCGCAACGACTTGAAAACAAACAATGGCAATACGAAATCGATCGCCAATCGCAAACCGTAATTACAGGAGTCCGCACCAGTTCTATTCCCCAACTATTGATTTTTATTCGGCTCAAAGAGAATGGAGAATATGTGCAGTTTCTCGCACCGCAGCTTTGCCATCTCAAAGATAACCTATTTAAAGGAGTCGCCTATCAAACTTTGCTACATATCAGCTATAGCGAACCCTTAATCCGCTTTGCTACCGATCCAAATGATGGCGAAATTTGCGCTTCAGTGGAACTGCCCCTAGAGGATGCCAACCTAACCCAAAGACAATTCGATCGCTGTTTAGATGAGCTAATTCATTTAATCGACCTAGAGACAATGCCACGCCTCAATCGGGTCTTAGCTACAGGGGAAGACACAGGAAAGCTCAACCCAATTGAATATTTGTATCAGGCAGCGATGGGCGATCGCGTTGGGGTAAGTTTTGACTTTCGGCGTAGTGCGGAAATGCTGCTCACTAGAGCTACACCAGAGGATCTGGCTTGGTTAATGGGGCAGATCCAGCAAAGACGTTAGGACTAAAAAAAGTTTTTTTGAAATTTAGCAAAAATTAGCGATTGAGTTTTGACTACTACTCAGACGCTAATTTTTTGGTGTTTGGAGGCTTCTATTCATTTGTTATGTATTTAATTTTTATGTTTTGTTAACCTGACTGTGAGGCAATATGGCTGATGAATTAAAATTTGAGGAAAGTCTGCGGTCTGATTACCCTGATCAGGTCGTGGAGCATCCACCCAAGGCGCTACCTGAGGCGCAGTCTAAGGCTGAATTTATGTGCGATCGTAATTTTGAAGAGTCTCAACGTCAGCGAATCCTGAAGTCGGCAGCGATTTTGCAAGACCAGTTTGAAAATTTGGATGTGACAACCCTCAAGCAACAAGATCCTCTTGTTGTATTTTGGACTGTTTGGAGTGCTGTGCGTACTGAAGAACCTAAGGTCAAGTTGCCGATTGTCAGAGCAAACGAGAATGAGGCGATCGAGAAAACAATTAAATGGTTTGTCAAAAACTTTGACAAATTCAATGTAGTCAAGGAGCTAGAGGACGGGCAAAAAGTTGCAATTTATCCTGCCCACTATTCGTTGATGGATTGTTTGGTGGCTTGGATTAATTCCAATCTACGCGAACGTCTCAAGGACTTGCGGAAGCGCAAAAGGGGACAAGATGGTGATTTTTATTATCGCGATCGTCAAGTGATCAATCCCAACACAAAAAAGGAAGAGACAATTCGCGAACGCCGTAACATTGGCGAAGGGGCGATCGTTGGTGATGATGGGGAAATTTTGACCCTACTAGAACTACTTGACGAAAATCGCCAAATCAATCTACCCAAGAGCCGTAGCTCTATTCATTCGGGTTTAGAAAAACTGGCAGCCGCAGAAACTACGCAAACCTGCCTTGAGATTGAACAATTGATCATCAATGATCCAGATGGTAAGTTGCGGGCGATGTGTATTGATGGTAATCCTCTATGGGACTGTCAGGAAATCCTGTATCGCAAGCACATTCTCCATGAAAAACAATCAAAAATTGCGGAGGATTTAGGTGCAGACAATGACGCAATTGAAAGAAAACTGCGTGATCATGCCTATCCCTATCTGGGAGCCTATGCGCTTAGTCATGGTTATGAACCCGCCACAACTCGTAAGGCAGTGTTAGCCAATCCTAACAAGATTTTGACTAAGACCAAGATGAAAGATGCCAAGGGCAAAAGCAACTGTCCCGAAGCCAATGCCTACTATTTAGCACAGCAATTTTTGACAGATTTTGACAAGAATCGTAGTACTGAAGATGTGACACGCGAACTGGTCAACAAGTATCAATACAACATCACTGTTGAGATGGTACAGGAGTTTTGGGAAGAAGAAGGCAAGCCAGCCGTTGCCAAAGCCATTCGTCTTTATAACGTCAAAAAGCGACCCAAAAAAGACCAACAACCTGATTCCTAATACTTCCTACTTTTTCCTTTCTACTTTTTACTTCCTAAAAAACTATGACTACTCAATTGATTGAACAACAAAACTCGCTCTTTGTGCCTTTGACAGATTTTGCTATATCTGAGGCGGAGGAGATGGCTAGATGTCATCAGTCCATTGCTAAACGCAAAGATGTATTTGATAAATCTGTGGCATTGGCAGGATTGGCGGATTGGTTGACCTATGATTTAGGTTTGACAGCAGATGTGGCAATGGGGGATTTTTATGATCCATTGTTGCGGGACTGTCATGATGTAGCGGATCTGATCGTGCAGGAAATGCTCAAAATCGAATGCTGCATTGTTGAAGATGGGGCGACAGACTTTATGATTTCGCCCGATGTTTATCCTGAAATGGACTCTAGCAGCAATGCGCCTAGAATTGCCTATGTGGTGGTGCGCTTGCCAGAGGATTTGGTGGAGCTTGAGATATTGGGATTTTTGCCTGCGGTAGAACTAGCAAGTCGCGATTTGACAAAACCTATCTCTTTGAGTGAGTTATATGCTCCTGAAGATTTGGCTTTTGAGATCAGGGCGGCGGCTTTTGATTTGGATGATTTTGGGCATTTAGAGGACTTGTTTAAATCAGATATTGATGATCAGATGATGATCTCGATGATCTGTGGCAACTTGCAGGAGTCTTCAGTGATGAGAGAACTGGCTTTGAAAAATAAGAAGGATCAACAGTCTGAAGAATTGGTGGATTCACCGCCAGAGCCTATGGATGTTATGGAACAGGAGCAACAGGAGAAGATGGCGAGGGTGATTTTGCGAAGATTGAAGTCGCTGTGGCAAGATTAGCGAAAAATGCGGAGCTAGAACTATGCAATTTATTAATCCTAAAATTGACTATGCTTTCAAAAAAATCTTTGGCTCAGACCAGAGCCATGATATTTTGATTAGCTTTCTGAATGCTTTGCTGTACGATGCTAAACCCGTTATTCAAGACCTAGAAATTATCGATCCTTATCTTGCGCCGAAAATACGCGGTGTGAAGGATACCTATGTGGATGTGAAGGCAACCATCATTGATGAAAATAATCAAACTTCTTCAGTGATTATTGAGATGCAGGTTTTGAATGTGGAAGGCTTTGAGAAACGGATTTTATACAATGCCGCTAAAGCCTATGCGGGACAAATTGACGCTGGTGAACGATATATGAATCTTCAGCCCGTAATTGCGCTGACGATCGCTGATTTTGAGATGTTTTCTGAGTTTGAGAAATGTATCTCACATTTTGTTCTCAAGGAGAAAAACGATCTTACTGACTATCCTATCTACGATCTGGAACTGGTATTTATCGAGCTGCCCAAATTTACTAAGGAGTTGGCAGATTTGGAAACCTTGACCGACAAGTGGATTTATTTTATGAAATCTGCAAGGCAATTGGAGTCTGTGCCAGAGGTGATGCAGACAGTGCCAGAGATTAACCATGCCTTCGAGATTGCGCGAACGTCAAATATGACTCGTGAGGAGTTGGATGATCTAGAAAAACGCATGTTTTATATCTACGATCAGCAAACTCTGGCGGAAAGGTCGATGCAAAGAGGTCTAAGGCAAGGATTACAGAAAGGTCTAAGACAGGGGCTACAGCAAGGACTACAGCAAGGGTTACAGCAAGGGCGGCAGGAAGGTGAACTGAATGCCAAATTGGCTATTGCCCGTCAGCTATTGCCGATGCTGGATGATGCAGCAATTAGTAATAGTACGGGTTTAAGTGTGTCTGAGATTGCGGAATTACGGAATCATGAAAACACATTGCCTAACTAAATAAATCAGTGAAACATGAGGAAATGGAATGTCAACAACTTTGCATGAATTAGGGCAACATCTCGATCGCCGTGATTGGCGGTATCAAGTTGATCAGGAACGATCGCTTATTTTGACAGGTGTTGCTGGTGAAAATATTCCCCAGTTGGGAATTGTGATCAAGCTGAGTGAAGATGGTGAGTATGTGCAGTTTGTCACACCGCAATTATTGCAAGTACTTGAGCATCCGCACAAAGCGGCACTGTTGCAAACGATGTTACATATTTGCTATGAGAAAAAGATGCTACGTTTTGAATACGATCGCCGTGATGGTGAGGTGCGGGCTGCAATTGAGTTGCCACTTAAGGATATGCCCCTGACTGATCGCTTATTTGATCGATGCTTGGATGGTTTGATTTTCTTGGTTGACCAGCAAGCGATGCCCAGATTGCAGGCAGTTTTGGAGACGGGAATAGATAGCGGCGATCGCAATACTACTGAACTACTCACTTCCCAACTGGGTGAATTAGCAGCGCTCTTGGATGGTTTACCGCCCGAACTGCGATCGCAGCTTGAGGGTTTGGTAATGGATGGGGAATAGTTTTTTGTTTTTTGGGTATCAATTACTAGGAGAAGATCATGGCGACGACTTTAGCATTTTTAGAGGATTGTTTGCGTGAGTTGGGTCGTAATTTTGCGACCGATCAGGAAAGCGATCGCATTCTGACAGAACTTGAGGGAGAAAATCTGACGGGGAAATATCTGTCGCTGCAATTGACGGAATCAGGTGAATTTTTGCAGTTTGTGATCCCGCAATTGCTCAATCTCGCTAATTGTGCATATCTAGAGGCTGTACTAGAGACCTTGGTGAGCATGGGCTATGAGTACAAGTTGGTCAGGTTTGAGTATGACCCCAGTGATGGGGAGGTGCGTGCCTCAGTAGAGCTACCCCTAGAAGATGCGGATCTGACCGTTGGTTTATTCACGGAGGTGTTAACACGTCTTGAGAGAACCCTTAATGGGTTGGTAATGCCACGCTTACAGAGAGTCATGGTCACTGGTGTTGATGAGTCAGAAAATAATCCAGCCAACCTAATCGCGCAAATGGGGGGATCGGACTTTTTAGAGCGCATGAATGCAGTTCAGCAAGCGATCGAACAGACAGGAGAATTGCCTGCTGGGGTTTCGCCTAGGGAGTTGTTGCAGCAACTGACAGGGATTGCAAGAGCGTTAGGAATGTCTGAAGCCGATCTACCAGAAATACCTACAATTCCTAGGATTGAAACGGATGATCCACTCATGCAGTTTTGGGTAAATTTGCTGCAAGCTGAAGCAGAAAGTGGCGGTAATGATGAGGCAGTGCATCGGGTGATGCAGCAAAATCTGCACTTGGTCACAATTGAGCTAGGCTCGGTGATTGCGCCATTTGTGGAGTTGTATCTATCGCAAAATCCTGATGAGGCGGCAGAGATTGTGGGCTTAGTGGAAAATGTCTGTACGAGTATCAGAACTTTCCCAAATAGTAAGCATTATGAAACGGCTCAGATCTCTATTATCGGTTACAACTTGGTTTTAGAGCGCCGCCAAAATGATCCTCCAAAATATGCTCAAACCCTCACCAATTTGGGAAATGCCTACCTCACCTTGTCAGAACTGGGAATCGCGCCCGAAGCGAACTTAGGCAAGGCAGTAGAAGTTTATGAAAAATCTTTTAGCATTCGCGATCCGCAAATTTTGCCCGTGGAATGTATCAAAACAGGGAAAAACCTCAGCCGTCTATATGTGAAACAAAAATATTGGCAAAAAACATTGCGAGTCTGTCTAAGAACAATTGCCGCCGCCCAAAATTTACGCACGATCAACCAAAATGACCAAGACCGCCAAAAAGTCATGGAAGACGTGATCAGCATCTATGCCACAGCAATAGAGGCATATATCGCCCTCGGTGACTATCCTGCCGCCATCAGTCTTGCCGAAAGCTCCCGCAGTCGCTACCTTGTAGAACTCATGGCAGCCAATGACCTCTACAAAGATGGTGAAATTGCCCCAGAGATCCGTGAGTGGATGGCAACCCACAAACCCGAACTGGAGAAGCTCTGGGAAGAATATAACCAGATCGGCAGCATCATTGAAATCAAACAACAACAGGAAGGAGACGGCGAAGCCAAACAACTTGCCACCACAGGCACAAAGCGCGATCCTGACAGCCTCAAAAAGACGATCGCCGAAATCTCCCAACTCCAAGCAAGGCGCGATCAACTCTGGCAAAGAATGCGCCAACTCGATCCCATCTTTGCAGGCAAACTCGAAGTCACTAGCCCCGACTATCAAGCCATGCAAACCCTGATCGATCGCCCCACCACCGCCATTCTCTACATCTACACCACCAACGACAACACCTATCTCTTTGTGCTTTGCCAAGATCAAAATCAGCAACCACAACTGATCCGCCATGAATGTCAAGGATTAGGCAGAGACGCTTTGCGTCAATGGTTGATTGACAATTGGTTGATTCCATATTTAGGAGAAACAGCAGTATGGCGCGAGTCAATCGATCAGCGCCTAGCCCAACTTGCTGAAATGCTCCAAATTAATAAACTCACCCAAAAGCTCACCCAACCCGATCTCGATATTCAAGAATTAGTAATCATTCCGCACCTACTCCTGCACATGATTCCCTTTGGCGCTTTGCCAATTGATCCCCCCCAGCCCCCCTTATCGAAGGGGGGAGAAGAAAACGCGCCCCTTGACAAGGGGCAAGAAGAAAAAGTCCCCCTTACTAAGGGGGATTTAGGGGGATCTCACCTCAGCGATCACTTCGAGAAGATCCGCTATGCCCCTAGCGCCCAGATCTTGCAATATTGCCAAGAGCGCAACCCCATCAATCCCCTAAAACGTGGCTCCGTCGAAGATGCCACCAGCGATCTCTTCTTTGCCCAACTCGAATGTGACATCATCGCCCAAACCTATCAAATCCCCGATGCCCTAAGACTCAAAGGACAAGCCGCCACCGTTGCCGAATTTCAAAAACTCGTCATCAATGGCAAACTGCAACACCTGCACTCTAGCCACCACGCCGCCGCCGACCTGATGAACTCGATGCAATCTGCCCTCAAGCTTGCCGATGGCGAAGTCACCACAGGACAACTGATGACCCCACCTTGGGCAATGCCCGATCTCGATGAGGTGTTTCTGTCTTGTTGTGAAACTAATTTGGGCTTACCTCGCGCTAGTGATGACCTGATTACCCTTGGCACAGGCTTCCTCACCGCAGGCGCAAGAGCCGTAATTAGTACCCTCTGGTCTGTCGATGCGATCGCCACTGCCTTCTTTTGCGCCTTCTATTACGATGAGCGCAAGGGTGAGAATGGCGATCGAGATGGAGAGATCTGCGATCGACCCACCGCCATCCATCGCGCCCAAACCAAACTCCGCACTGCTACTTCCCTCTTCCTAGTACAGTATCTAAATACCAAGCTTCTAGCCGCAAAAGCGCAGAACAATCAAGCCCTAATTGAGAGCATCAATGGCGCAAGTAAAGTATTAGCAAAATACATTAAGGAGAACCCCAAGGGTTGTCCCTTCGCCTCTCCCTTTTACTGGTCAGCCTTCATCTGCCAAGGCTTACGCTAGATACAAATGAAGAAATGGCGTAGCCATTTCTTCATTTGGTATTACATTTTCGGTGGTAGTGCGATCGCTAATTAAGTGTTGGATTTTGCAAAAAACTTGGAAGGGAATCTGATGGGGATATAGAGCAAGACGAGTGTTACTCAGTCGCTCACTTCATTAACTTTCTCTGATTAGGAGCAATATCAATGGCTTGGAGTAATTGGATTGAATGTCGTTTTGATGCTAACGGTCAACTCGATACCAGTAATCTGCGAGAAGCACCACCTTCAGGTGGTGTCTATGCGATCGCTACCAAAACGGGTTGGAGCTACAACACTCAATATGTTGGGCGTTCTAAAAATGATATTCGAGGTCGGTTGAAGGCGCATCTGACTTTAAATGATAGATATGGTAATCATGTGATTAATAGTATCTTGGCAAGCAAGAAGGATCGTCCTAACCAGCCTCTGAATGCTTTGTACTTTGCTTTTCTGGAGACCCGCGAACATAAGTTGATCGAAGCTGCTTATATTGATGCTAACGATCGCCCTGTTTGCAACTTGATCCGAGCAAGACTGCCTGAAGGCTTGCGTGAGCAGGATGTGTTTCGCTCTGAGCTAGACCGCTAGGCATAAATAAATTGGAAACCAAAAAGCTTGTTCTGCTCGCTAAGCGGGCGGAACAAGCTTTTTGGTTTTAATATGCTCATCGGTGCATTGCGCCGCTTTTTTTACAGAATAAATATTGCAAAAGGAACAGTGAACAGACTGATAAAAGAATAACCATAATTGCAAAGCGTGAGGCGAGCGATGTCTAAAAACAAAGTTCATGAATGTCCTAAGTGCAGCAAAACATCCTTCACGCAGATTAAACCTAACGTGTTTAAATGCTTTGCCTGTGACCATCACAAAGATCTCAACGATCCAGACTTTAAATGGTTGCCGATCACGATCGCTGTTGGCAGTTGTATGGGATTGATTGGAATTGCGATTGGTATATTCTCCTTTAATCAAATCTTCCCAAATCGCAGCACCACCCCCCCTAGCCAAAGTTCCAATCAAGTAGCCGCCAGCATGGGAGCAGAACCAGCACAGGCAGAACCTAAAGCAAATTCTCAACAGAAGCCCAAAGCGATCGCTAAAGCAATTTCTGGTAATCAAGTTCTCTTGGAAATTGATGGCAAACCTCAAGAAGTAATTCTCTGTGGACTCAATGCACCAATGCCCAATAGTCCACTTTTTGGCGCAGCGACTCAGAACTTGCAGCAATTGCTCGATCGCACGGGTGCAAATAACTTGATGCTGACCGCGATCGCCGATAGTAACGGTAAGCCCATCGTGGAACTATACGATCGCCGCGAGAATATCTCCTTAAATGCCCATCAGGTCGCCAGTGGCTACACCACCTCATCGCAATTCTTAGCAAAGCCCTGTCGCGATCGCGTGCAGATTTTGGCAAAAGTCCAAGAGGCAAAGGCACAACAAAAGGGGCTATGGCAGCCTTAACTCCTTGATAGGCGGCAACTTGCGTTGCCTATCAATAACTTGGTTTGATTTTAGTTTTAATTTTTTGCAGAAAAAATTTTGCAAGACAGATAGTAGGGATGTGGCGATCAAAAGAGCGATCGCTATATCCCTTAATTTATGTGTATTTATGTACTATTTACAGACTTTTTAGTGAAATATGGAGTACTTTAAACGATGACATCCACCCTCATTCCCAAAGCTTCATCTATGCCATCCGAACCCGATCCTGATGATTTTCGCTATCGCCTATGGTGTAGTGTTCAGCAATATGCTGACAGTAATGATCCGTCTGATCGACTGTTTGCCAGACACGTTCATGAAATTGCTACTACTATCTACGATTCAAGAAGCTATCACCGTGCAGAGACAGATTTTTATCAGTATGTCAGCAAGCTTGGCTACGGTGCAGACAAAAATTTTCGTGAAAGAGCATATGCAAATTGGGCTAGGGATTTTGTTCGGGAGTCAATGCCCTTAGTACTTGCCACAGCAATTCGAGAAATGTGGAAACCACCTAAGAGAGGATTTAACCCTACGGGTGAGTCATTGGTTGGCTGTTGGCGTAAGTATGTAAACGAAAAGGTGCGCTTAAAGTATATTTTGCTTGATGAATATCGAAAAATCAGGTTAGATGTGCCTAACGAGGGTTTGGGGGCTAATGGTGACAACAAAATTAACCTAAGCGACCTCAATCAATTCATTGCCTCAGATCAAGCCAAGATCCGAGAGCAAGAGAAGGAAGCAAGATTGAAACAGCAAGAGGCAAAGTTGCTGACAGCATTTGAAAAGGATGTCCTAGAAAGCGACTTTTGGGTGATTAACTACATCAAAAATGAGCCAAAGCTGACCTATCGGCTATTAACTATGCGACTCAAGCATAATTTTTGCCTTGGGCGCGAGAAATTTCAAGCGATCGTCGATGAGTTCTGCCCGATCGCTGAGGATGCTACCCCAGAAGAAATTGCCAAGGCTAGAGATTCCTATTACAGCAGGGTTGATCGCCAACTGCGTGATCATTTCTATCCTGATATCTTGACTAGACGGCTCACCAAGAATTTGTTTACACCCTTGCAAATTGAGCAAATTCGAGAAGCGATCGCTAATAGCGAAAGCCTAGACATTCCCGTTTACAAAAACTACCCTGCAATCACACCCAAGTTCATGGCAGAGAAACTATTACCAATGTTTCAACCAAAGCCCCTCACGATCGCAGAAATCATCAAACTGCTGCAAAGCCCCGAATACGACTACTTGACCTACAAAAAACTAGACGAACCCAAACTACAACAGATCTGGGACAAAAAATGCGCCCCAAAAATCGGCAAAATCGCCGCCCAAGTCCTAACCTATAGCTCGTAAGAATAATCACCAATCACCAATTACCAATTACCAATTACCCAAGGAACCAAACCCATGTTTGAAATAGAAGAAACTAATTACCAAGAAATGATCATTCACGATGAAGGCAAAGTCACCGTCATCTTGCCGCAAGAGGCGCATCAATGGGCGCGAATTTTTGCGGCGAAACAGGATGATGTGGAGTCTGGGAGACGAGTTTATCTCAATACCTTAGCAGTCTATGCTGTGAGCTTCTTTTTGGAGAGATATGGCATCGAAACTGACCTCGAAGCGAGTGACTGTTGGTATCCTAACCCCATGACTCCTTTTGATGTGGCGGATCTCTATTTGCCTGATCTTGGACAGATTGAATGTCGTCCTGTATTGCCTGACCAGCGCCATATCGAGATTCCTGAAGATGCGCGAAATGGTCGCCTTGCCTATGTTGCGGTGCAGTTTAGTGAAGTATTGGATCGAGTGGTGTTGTTAGGAGCGATCTGTGGTGAGTCGAGAAGTTCTATCTTTTTGCAAGAATTTAGACCTCGCAAGGCTGAAAATATGATCGCTAATTTACCCATTTTTTTAAATAGAGTGAAGGAGTTGGCAGCGCATCGGCAAGAGGATGATGTGTTATCTAAGGTGGAGGCGGATTTGGAGCTATCTTCGTCGATGGAGCTAGTGGCGCGGCTGCAACGCATTTTGATGTTGGAGTCTGAGCCTAGTTTGCAGAGGTCAGCGATCGAGCGTACTCTCAAGGAGTTGGCGAGGCAGGAGTCAACTATTCGCGAGTTTGCTGAAATCCATCGGGAGTTTGCGGTATTGAGCGATGAGGAAACTGAGGATCTCACTGATGAGCAAGTGGAGTCAACTTTTCGACAAATGGCGGCGGATCTATGGCGCTATTTGCAGGGTTGAGTTTAGGGAAAAACAAAAAATTATTATTTCTAGGAATCTGAAAGTTATGAATAATGAAGAACGGGTACAGCAATATGTGGGTTTGATTCAAGAGCTTTTGAGTTGTCCCAATGGAGAAGAAGCAAATATTCTCAGTGCCAATATGGAATTGGTTGATCTGGGTTTGGTGGCGGTGATGGGGCAGTATGCGGACTATCTGCGGGAGCAAGGTCAAGCGGGTGCGGCGGATTTTTTGGTAGATATGGCGGCACAGATTACTAATTTCTTGCAGCAGCGTGGTGGTAACAGGGCAGTGGATAGGAATACTCTTTTCAATTTCTTGATGGAAGTATTGCAGGCAGTTAATGAAAACAACGATCCAAGGATTATCTATCCCCTCTTAGCAGCGCATCAAGACAAACTCACCCTCGACATTGCCGCAATTTTACAGCAATGGACTTTAGCCACCCTCTCTGAAACCTCAGATCCCAGCGAAGCCTATGGTATTTGTGCCGTTATCGGTAACTTTGCGGAGCTAATTCGTCAATTTCCGCACGGCAATCGCGCCATCAATTTAGAAATTGCGATCACTGCCAATCAAACTATGCTTGGCGTTTTCACGCGTTCTCAATATCCTGCGGAATGGGCGGCAACTCAGAATAATTTAGCAATTGGCTACTCTAAAAGACTAAAAGGAGATCGGGCGGAGAATATCGAGATAGCGATTTCATACTTTCTACTCGCCTTGGAAGTAAGAACCCGCGAAGATTTTCCAGAAGACTGGGCGGCAACTCACAACAACTTAGCAATTGACTACAAAGATAGGCTCAAAGGAGATCGGGCGGAGAATATTGAGATGGCGATTCAATGCTTTCTACTCGCCTTAGAAGTAAGAACCCGCGAAGATTTTCCAGAAGATTGGGCGGCAACTCACAACAACTTAGCAAATGCCTACTCTGAAAGACTAAAAGGAGATCGGGCGGAGAATATTGAGATGGCGATTCAATGCTTTCTACTCGCCTTAGAAGTAAGAACCCACGAAGATTTTCCAGAAGACTGGGCAATGACACAGAACAACTTAGCAATTGCCTACAAAGATAGGCTCAAAGGAGATCGGGCGGAGAATATTGAAGAAGCGATCGCACGCTATCATCTCGCCTTGGAAGTTTATACCCGCGAAGATTTTCCAGAAGACTGGGCAATGACTCAGAACAACTTAGCAAATGCCTACTCTGACAGGCTAAAAGGCGATCGGGCGGAGGATATTGAAGAAGCGATCGCACGCTATCATCTCGCCTTGGAAGTTTATACCCGCGAAGATTTTCGAGAAAACTGGGCAGCAACACAGAACAACTTAGCAAATGCCTACTATACAAGGCTCAAAGGAGATCGGGCGGAGAATATCGAGATGGCAATCGCATCCTGTCGACTTGCCTCGAAAGTTTATACCCACGAAGATTTTCCAGAAGACTGGGCAATGACTCAGAACAACTTAGCAACTGCCTACAAAGACAGGCTAAAAGGCGATCGGGTGGAGAATATCGAGATGGCGATCGCATCCTATCGGCTCACCTTGGAAGTAAGAACCCGTGAAGATTTTCCAGTAGATTGTGCGGCAACTCAGAACAACTTGGGAGTTGCCTACTCTGAAAGACTAAAAGGAGATCGGGCGGAGAATATCGAGATAGCAATCACATTCTATCTACTCGCCTTGGAAGTAAGAACCCGCGAAGATTTTCGAGAAGACTGGGCAATGACTCAGAACAACTTAGCAAATGCCTACAAAGACAGGCTCAAAGGCGATCGGGCGGAGAATATTGAAGAAGCGATCGCCCGCTATCATTTCGCCTTGGAAGTTTATACCCGCGAAGATTTTCGAGAAAAATGGGCGGCAACACAGAACAACTTAGCAAATGCCTACTATGCAAGGCTCAAAGGCGATCGGGCGGAGAATATTGAAGAAGCGATCGCCCGCTATCATCTCGCCTTGGAAGTAAGAACCCGCGAAGATTTTCGAGAAGACTGGGCGGCAACTCAGAACAACTTAGCAAATGCCTACTATGCAAGGCTCAAAGGCGATCGGGCGGAGAATATTGAAGAAGCGATCGCCCGCTATCATCTCGCCTTGGAAGTAAGAACTCGCGAAGATTTTCGAGAAGACTGGGCAATGACTCAGAACAACTTAGCAACTGCCTACAAAGACAGGCTCAAAGGCGATCGGGCGGAGAATATTGAAGAAGCGATCGCCCGCTATCATCTCGCCTTGGAAGTAAGAACCAGTGAAGCATTTCCCAACGATTGCTTACAAACAGGGCGCAATCTTGGCAATCTTGGCTTTAAAGAAGGAATGTGGCAACTTGCGATCACAGGCTATGTTCAAGCCATTGAAGCAGTGGAAACATCCCGCAGTTGGACAAAGGACGAAACTCGTCGTGAAGAAATTCATGCCGAATCTATCGAAATCTATAGCAACATCGTGCAGGCATATATCAACCTCAACCAATACGCCCAAGCCTTTAGCTATGTCGAACGCTCCCGCTCCAAGCGTTTACTTGACCTCATGCACGTCCATGACTTTTACAAAAATGGCGAAATCCCCCCCGAAGTCCAAGAAATCCTCGATCAAATCGACAATCACCAAAGCGAAATCGACAAAATCTATCACCCCTACAACCAAACCCACAACCTCGCCACCGCCGACAGCCTCCGCTACGCTCCCAAAGACCATGAAAAAGCCAAAATCGACTACCACCGCCGCGAAATCAATCGCCTCTACCAAGAAGTTCGCCAACGCGACCCCCTAGCCGCCGCAGGAACCAGAGTTGCCCCCATTGACCTCGATGCGATCGCCCAACTCCTCCAAGGCAGCACCACCACCGCCCTGCTTAACTTCTACAGCACCACAGACAACACCTACATCTTCATCCTCCGCCACGATCCCAACTCTTCTAACTCCCCCTCTCCCAACTTGGGAGAGGGGCAAGGCGATGCCCTGAGCCAGTCGAAGGGGGTGAGGGTCGATCTCCATGTCATCCCCGATCAAGGCATCGATAAACTCCACGATTGGATCTTTGACGAATGGATCGCCCAAAGCCAAAACAACCGCCAACAATGGGCAACCAACGCCCCCAACTTCCTCACCGAACTTTCCCAAAAACTGCAACTCAACCACCTGATCACCGCATACCTCCAAAACATCACCGAACTCATCCTCATCCCCCACCTCTACCTCCATCAAATCCCCTTCATCGCTTTACCTATTGATCCCCCCCAGCCCCCCTTATCGAAGGGGGGAGAAGAGACAGTCCCCCTTGCTAAGGGGACAGAGAACTCTCAAGTTCCCCTTACTAAGGGGGATTTAGGGGGATCATACCTCGGCGACCATTTCACGATCCGCTATGCCCCCAGTTGCCAAGTCCTGCAATTTTGCCAAATCCGTGACCCCATCCCCGAACCCCTCACCTATGGACTCATCGCAGGAGCCAGCCGCGATGTCCCCTATGCCCAATTCCAAGGAGATGCGATCGCCAAACTTCGCAAAATCCCCCCAAACAACCACCTCAAAGGCATCAACCAAGCCACCAAAGCCGCCTACAAACAACTGATCCACCAAGTCAACATCTTCCATGTCTATCATCACGGCAACTTCGACTTTGGCGAACCCCTCAACGCCAGCCTCACCGCCGCCGATGGCGACATCACCCTTGCCCAAATCCTGACATGGCGCTTACCCCAACTCTCTGATATCTTCCTCTCCTGCTGCGAAACAGGACTAGGACTGAGTAAAAAACTTACCGATGATATCTTCGCGATCGCCAGTGGCTTCCTCTGTGTCGGCGCACGCACCGTATTCGGCACACTCTGGTCAGTGGAGCAACTCTCCGCCGCCCTGATCTGCGTCCTCTACTACCGCGACAGAAGTGAAAATCCCCACCACCGCAAAGCCCAATCTCTCCAAATTGCCCAAACGCAACTCCGCGAGATGTCTGGCGCACAAATCGAAGCAGAATTTGGCGATGCCCTAGAAGACTCAATCCAAGATTACATCAAACAATTGCGCGACTACACCCTGAGCCTCCCCGAAGGCACATCCGCAAGGGAAACTGCCCAAACAGCCCTAGACGAAGCAAAAAATGGCAAATACGAGGACGGAAAATTCCAGCCCAGTCTCGAAACAAATCTATTTTCAGTATTTGCCCATCCTCGACCCTTCGAGAATCCCACCTACTGGGCAGCCTTCACCTGCCAAGGTCTAGGCTAATAGCACAGCAAGCAACAAGCTTCAGCATGGCGCAAATGGCGCAAAACCCTACAGTTGATATAAGAAATGGCTACGCCATTTCTTAATTAAAAAAACTTACTGGGTTTGGTTTTTAATTTAGAAAAGTGTTACCACACTTTTCTAAATTGGTATGATATAAAACTGATGTGTTGGTAATTTGCTGCTTGGCATCAAGCCAAACAAGGGCAATTTGCTTGATTTGTCCCGATTCAAGGGTGGCTAACGAAAAATTGCGATAGGTTCCTTGATCGGTGTTGATAATTCTCGGACAGCAGGCGGCATTATAAAAAATAGTTCCCTGTGAATTAGTGGCGACAACCTCTCTGGTTTGGTGAGGTGTGTGACGGAGTTGGTGATGCATATGCCCAAAGGTAACGAGGGGAATATGTTTGGATAACTGATATGACTGCTCGATCGCCATTGCAAAATCTGGATCACCATAGTCGCCTCCTACGGGCTTCCAATCTTTACCACAAATGGAATGGGGTTCTGCACCTAGACCAGAGGGGCCATTATGTCCCAAAAAAATGACTGTGTTATACCTTGCCTTAGCCACAGATTCTGTAATCCGTTGGGCTGATTCCATTAAGTTATGAACACCGAAGCGAGATTTATAAAAATATTCTTTTTTCCATTGAGAACTTCCCCAACTGAAGGGACGGGAGCCAATGACGGAAATCTGAAATTGTGGAAAGTCTAGGCAGCCATAGCCCACATGGAGATCGCCAAGGATGTCTAATTGCTGCTGGACGCGATCTTCTTTGGTGCGATCGTAGGGGCATTGGCGTTGAGATTTGTGCTTGCTTAGGAGATCGGTGGAACTGTAGTGGGCATCGTGGTTGCCGAGAATAATTGCTTTGGGAAGCGGAAGGTTGGCGATCGCTTGCACCGTTTCCACAGATTCATTACCAAGATCACCCACAAACAATACCAGATCAACTTCTAAGGCTTGCAGGGCTAAGTAATCTTCTTGAGATTGCCATAGGTGATGCACATCTCCCACGATCGCAATTTTGATCTTCGATTTAGGCAATAGATTAGACATAATTTAGGCTTGATGTAAAAATAATTTTTCCACATCCAAGGCACTCAGAGGGCGAGAAAAGAGATATCCCTGAGCATAATCACAGTCTATTTCCTTTAGCAATGCTAACTGCTGTCTTGTCTCCACCCCCTCAGCGACCACTGCTATTTGCAGGGTATGCGCCAGCAAAATAATCGTGCGTACCACTTCCAAATTTTGTCCTCCAAAGCTCATCTTCTCAACAAAAGAGCGATCGATTTTGAGGCTATTGACTGGAAAGCGATGCAGGTAGCTAAGGGATGAATAGCCCTGTCCAAAATCGTCAATGCTGAGAAGAATGCCGCGTGAGCGTAGTTTTTCGAGCATGAGAATGGTGTCTTCTCCTTGATCCATCATCGTGGCTTCGGTAATTTCGAGTCGCAGGTTTTTGCCGCTAATCCCAGTTTCTCGCAAAATGCGATCGAGCTTTTCCACCAGTTGTGCTTCCCGAATTTGATGACAGGTGAGATTAACATTGATTTTTAAGGATTGGGCTTTGGCAAACTGGCTTTGCCACTTACACATCTGTTGGCAAGATTGCGAAAGAACCCAGTCACCGATCGCTATGATTAGTCCTGTTTCTTCAGCGATGGGGATAAACTCATTCGGTGAGATCAGTCCGCGCTGAGGATGATTCCATCGGATTAATGCCTCTAGGCTATCTAGTTGATTGGTGCGTAATGCAAAAATTGGTTGATAGAGAATTTCTAGTTCCTGTCGCTCTAGGGCATAGCGCAGATCGCTATCGATTTGCACAATTCGCAAATTTTGTTCGTACATCTCTTTGTCAAAGAGAGCATAGCGCCCTTTGCCAAGGGATTTGGCATGATACATGGCAATGTCTGCATCATGGAGCAGATCGGCGGCGCTCTCATGGTCACGGGTACTAATGACGATGCCAATGCTGGCACTACCACTAATTGTTTGTTTTTTGACTTCGATGGGTTGCTGCAATTTGTTGAGAATGCGATCGGCCACCACTAGGGGTTCTTGATAGGATTCGATATCATCAATGAGAATTGTAAATTCATCTCCTCCTAACCTCGCTACGGTGTCGCCCGATCGCAAACAACTAGACAGGAGATGGGCGATCGCCTGTAAGAATTGATCGCCAACTAAGTGACCGAGATTATCATTAATCATTTTAAAGCGATCGAGGTCAATGAACATCAGGGCAAATTGATAGCGTGGATGTCTTTTGGAATACTGCAATGCCCGATCTACGCGATCCATAAAAAGGTTGCGATTGGGTAAACCTGTCAATCCATCATGGAGAGCATTATGTTCCAATTGCTGTTGGGTATTTTTTTGATCTGTAATGTCTTGAATGATGCCGTCAATGCGAACGACATTTCCCTGAGCGTCGTTTACAAGGTAACTGCGATCGCTAATCCAACGCACCTCTCCACTGGGGCGAATAATCCGATATTCATGGTGGACAAAGCCAATATTTAAGAGATGATTGTGCGCTGAGATGACTCTCCCGCGATCTTCAGGATGAATTACTTCAGACCAAAATGCAGGGTTTTCCAAAAAGGTGGAATTAGGATAGCCGTAGATTTTTTCAGTAGCATTATTGAGATAGATAAATGCTGAAAAGTCGGGTTTAATTGACCATACCGAGTCATCAAGCGAATTTAAAATACTCTCTAATTGCTGTTTTCTTAAATCTATATCACATTGTTTAGATGGAAGTATTTGAAGAGAAATTGATTCTGGTTTGGCCGATACTTGAAATGACTGACTGCAATTTTGAGAAGATCTAATTAACAGTTGGTGATTAATGCGATTGAGGACTTCTTGGCGATGAAATGGCTTAACAATATAATCAGCAATACCTAGATTAAATGCCTTTGTCTTGGCGATCGGGTCGCAGTATTCAACTATGATAATAATAGGAATATGTTGCAGATTTGGAGAAGATCGGAGAAATTGCCAAGGCTGATATTCTTCTATGGATCGAGTGTCAGGGGTGATTAAAATGACATTAGGGAGAGCAAACGAGTCAGTATTGGCGGCAAATGTGTCATCTATGAAAGTATGAATTTGCAGATTTTGGGTTGACAGGATCGAGATCAGAATCTCTATGTTGTGGGAAGATTTATCGATAATCCAAACTACTGGCATCCGATCTAGCTGATCTGCAAAGATTGGATTGGATTTGATGGTTTGGTTTGCTGCTGTCATATTTCTTAGAATATCATTCCCCTTAAGAAATTTCAGAATAGGATTATCTTTGTGGGGCTAACTAAATATAGCAAAATATAACTGATGTTACGATGTTACGTGGAAGGAATTCCTGCTATGTTGGATGATCGGGGCTGGCACGGGGGCACAGCCCCTACGCCAAATTTAAATTATTCAGGTAGGGGCAATCCCTCCGTGGTTGCCCTGCTTTGCTAGCAGCAGGAGATTCATACCCTGAGTTCCACGTAACATCAG
>JANRII010000049.1:0-66059 GCA_033765135.1 Pseudanabaenaceae cyanobacterium bins.39 | reverse complement strand
AATATTGGTGTTCTCTATCTAGTCACTAGCGACCTAACAATCACCTACAAGCAAATTACAACAATCTACCGTAAACGTTGGAAAGTTGAAGAATATCACAAGTCTTTGAAGCAAAATGTGAGTCTCTCAAAATCCCCGACCGAGTTTTTACCCCAATTAACCATACCTTTGAACACCTTGTGGACACGGGCGCGGCAGGGTACACGGATCTCCCATCATCGATGGCAGCATCACTTGCCCTTCACAGTGTTTTGCAAAACTTTGGCAAAAATCATCCACTTCGCAGAAGATTTGCGTGATATCCAAGTGCGATACGATATTGTCCATATTGCTGAGGCTTTTAGTTCTTCAAACCTAGTCTCAGCTTTTCTTTTACTCTTGTCTAACCTATCGAACTCACGTTGTATTAGGAAAAATCAAAACCCAAGAAGCGAGTTGCGACGCGGCGCAACTCGTATTCTGATTTTGTGTCCTAACAAGCATGACAGCAGCTATACCAATTTAATTTGGGATTACACATTAACCAGTTTTTTAGTTGGATTTTCCATAGGCGCAGATAATGCTTCCTCTAAAGGAGCGCGACCAAGACGCTCTTCGAGAATATCCATCACAGCACGACCAAAGTCTTGATCATCGCGATTCCATGCTTCGAGGCAAACTTCACCAAAGAACGATCCCATTGGTTCAGGATTCCAAAGCAGCTTTTTGGCTGTCCAAGGCATCATGCTCATGGGGTTATAACCTTCCTTAAGAATCTCCTTTTTGAGGGCGTATTCTTCAAGGTGAGTATGGGGCTGGAGACCGATGAAGAAAATCGCAGGTTCGACCTTGTCAGCACCGAAGATTGCTTCGAGTTCACGGTGATAGGCGATTGTCTGACGAACTGTTTCTAAGGTTTCGTCAATAACATTAAAGGAATAGTTAACAGATACGAGCTCGTTAAATCCTGCGGCTTTGAGATCGCGACAATTTTGGAGGACGGATTTGAGGTTATAGCCCATCCGCATTTTGCGAACCAACTCTTGGGAGCCACTGGTGATACCGATTTCAAAATAACTCATACCCGTTTCGACCATCAGTTGGCAGAGATAAGGGGTGAGGTTATCAGCGCGGATGTATGCTGCCCAGTGAATGTCAGTCATGCCAGAGGCTTTGACCTTTTCCAGTAGCTCGATCGCATCGTCAATAAATTTTTTGGCAGGAATAAATTGAGCATCGGTAAACCAAAAGTTACGGACACCGCGATCATAGAGTTGGCGCATTTCCGTAATTACTTCATCGGTGGGATTAATGCGTACCTGCTTACCTTCGATGACGGTGTAGATGCAGTAGCAGCAGTTGTGGGGACAGCCGCGCTTGGTTTGGACACCGATATAAAAGTCGCGATCGCGGAAATAATAATTAAAGTCTTCCCAAATAGATTCGATATAGTCGTAATCGCAGGCACTCTTTTCGATGGGAGCGGGTTGCTCATGGATTAGCCTTGGTCTGGGCTTTGTTTCACCCACCACATAGCAGCGATCATCGGTAATGTCGCGTCCCTGCACTAATCTTTCTAATAAAGATTCGCCCTCCCCCACAGAAATAATTGTGCCTTTGGGTAAAATATTCCCAAGCTGCTCATAAAATACGCTCACCGCACCGCCGCCGATCATTGCCCTTGCCTCTGGGTGATAGCGTCTGGCTCGATTAAGTCCCCGTTGAATTAAGCGAGAATTGCGCCATAGCTCAGTGTAATAGGAGGTAAATAGGCGTAATCCGTTGAACGCACCACGCAACTTACGAATAGGATTTTTGGCATAGTAAAACTCAAAGGCATTTTGCAACGGATTGCCGCCACGTCCACCCACGGGGGCATAGATTTGGATATCGCGCCAAGAGAATACGAGGAGGTTGGGTTGGTACTTGTCGATCGCCGCATCGAGGGCGCTGTAAAAATCAAGGGGAGGCACTGTACCGAGATCAAAGATGTTTTGTTGTACCTGTGGAGCAACTTTATGAATATGATCCGCTAGATAGACAACCCCGATGGGAAAAATGGGGTTACAGGGTAGTCGCACATAGAGAATGCGATCGCTAACCACCTGAGAGTTATTTAGAGATTTAGTTGGATTGCTTAGTTCTGACATAGGACAGTCGGTTAATAGTTAAGATTTATAAATGAATTAAGAATGATAAAAAAGTTATTTTGTTGAAATAAGCCCTGATCTTTAAAAAATATCTTTATATATCTTAACGTTAATCTCTAATCCATCTGGTAGTTCCATCCTTTTGATCGATCAGCGTAATACCTTGCTCCTTTAAAAAATTGCGAAGGCGATCGCTTTCAGCATAGTTTTTGGCCTGTTTAGCTGCCCGTCTTTGCTCAATGAAGTCTGCAATCTCGGCATCACTAATGGTGCTAACCGTCTCTGGCTCAGGGCGATCGCTCTTGGCTGCCACAAAGCCCAGCACATTAGTCACATAGCTAAGGGCTTGCCAGCTTTGATAAAGGGAATCAGCGCTAGATTCAATTTTGCCTGCGTGGGTCAAAGAATTACGTTCTGCCTTCAGTTTTTTGGCTAGTTCAAATACATAGGAAATTGCCACCGAAGTATTAAAGTCATCATCCATTGCCTCTTCAAATTTGGCGATCGCTTGGCTGACCTCTGCTCGCTCTGGAACTTCAACATTAGCCCATCCCAACTGTTGCCCAAAATCCTCAGCAAATAACATCCCATCTCGTATCGTTTCCCAACCCTTAGTCGCAGCGTTGATCGCTTCTTCCGTAAAATCTATGGGCTGACGATATTGCGCTTGCAAAATGAATAAGCGAATCGCCATCGGCTCGAAATATTCTAGTAAGTCGCGAATAGTTTTGAAATTGTGCAGAGACTTGGACATTTTCTCGCCGTCAATATTCACAAAACCATTGTGCATCCAGTACTGAGCCAAAGGTTGAGTATAGGCGGCTTCCGATTGAGCAATTTCATTTTCATGGTGCGGAAACTGTAAATCAGCACCACCCGCATGGATATCAATGGTAGTTCCCAATCGTGATCGCACCATTGCGGAACATTCAATATGCCATCCTGGGCGACCATTGCCCCAAGGAGACTCCCAAAATGGCTCATGAGGTTTGGCAGCTTTCCAAAGCGCAAAATCAAAGGGATATCGCTTCTGCTCATCCTGCTCATCAACACGACCACTTGCCCCCGCTTGCATATCCTCTAACTTGCGTCCTGACAGCTTGCCATAGCTAGGAAATTTCTGCACTGCATAATAGACATCGCCACCAGAAGCATAGGCATAGCCGCGATCAATCAACTCTTGGATTAGGTCAATGATCGCTGCGATCGACTCCGTAGCACGGGGATATTCATCGGCGGGAGTCACATTAAGCCTCGCCATATCTTCATCATAGGAAGCAATATACTGCTCGGCTATCGCCTGCATAGTCGAGTTGCGTTCCTGCGCCCTCTTTAAGATCTTGTCATCAATATCGGTAATGTTCTGCACATACCGCACCTGATACTTTGTTTGCAGGTAGCGGCGCACCATATCCCAAACCACATAGGCTCTCGCATGTCCCAAATGGCAATAATCATAAACGGTGACACCACAAACATACATAGTCACCATGCCTGAAGTGAGGGGATGAAATTCTGCTTTGTGCCGAGTCAGGGAGTTATAAATGCGAAGGGTCATGCCACTTGTGATAGGTACTGATAGATAATAATCACTCTCAGCCTTCAATCATACAGCAATCAAAGGACTGTCTCGAATTTCTGTATCCTCTTAGACAGATGCCTGCTCGATGTCAAGATTCAAGCTTGGATGGCATAAGGATCGGTTTACAATAGAGAATAGTTGCAATTGCAGATAAATTATCTAATACCAAAACTAAAAAATGGCTACGCCGTTTTTTGGTTTTAATTTTAGTTTTAAAAACCCTAACTGGGTTTGGCTTTTAATTACAAAAGTGTGATCACACTTTCGTTAATTGGTATAAATCATAAAAGTAAATCGTAAAAGAAATCGTAAAAGTTAAGACTGTGACATATAAAGTTGGACTTCTCGGATTAGGAACAGTTGGTACTGGTGTTGCCAAGATATTTCAAGACCCTGCGGGTCGCCACCCCTTGTTACCTGATATAGAGATTGCCTCTGTGGGTGTGCGATCTCTAGATAAACCGCGTGATATCGCGATCGCTTCCCACCTTGTCACAGATGATCTCGCCTCCATTGTTAATGATCCGCATATCGATATTATTGTGGAAGTCATCGGCGGCATTGAGCCAGCCAAGAGCTTAATTTTGCAAGCGATCGCCAATGGCAAGCACATCGTTACTGCTAATAAAGCCGTTATTGCTAGATATGGCAATGAAATTTTCACCGCCGCCAAACAAAAGGGTGTATATGTAATGCTAGAGGCAGCCGCCTGTGGTGGTATTCCTGTGATCCAAGCTCTAAAACAAAGCCTTGGGGGAAACCGCATTACGGAACTAGAAGGCATTGTCAATGGGACAACTAATTACATTTTGAGCAGAATGTATTTTGAGGGAGCAGATTTTGATGCTACCCTCGCTGAAGCTCAAAAATTAGGCTATGCCGAAGCAGATCCCACTGCCGATGTGGATGGCTATGATGCCGCCGACAAGATGGCAATCTTAGCGAGTCTCGCCTTTGGACAAAGAATTAATCTTGATGATATTTACCGTGAAGGCATTCGCTCCATTTCCAGTGCCGATATTGGCTATGCCAAGGAGCTAGGTTTTACGATTAAGTTATTGGGTATTGCTAAGAAAAATACAACCAAAGGCGATCAGCGCCTAGAAATTCGCGTGCATCCCACCCTAATTCCTATTTCTCACCCCTTAGCTAGTATTAATAATGTGACCAATGCAGTTCGCATTGAGGGAGAACCAATTGGCGAGGTGGTCTTTTCTGGTCCTGGGGCTGGCTCAGGAGCAACTGCTAGTGCCGTTGTCGCAGACATCATCAATGTAGTTGCAGCTTTAAAATCTGTTCCCAATCAAGTAAATCAATTAATGGGCTGCTCCCATGAGCATTATGCAGAAATTGCGCCCATTTCTGACACGGTGACACAGTTTTATGCAAGATTGCTCACCCATGATCAACCAGGGGTAATTGGTGATTTGGGGACAGCCTTTGGTAAACATTCCGTCAGCCTTAATGCTATTTTGCAAAAAAATACGATCCATGATGGATTAGCTGAAATTGTAGTGATTACGCAGCAGGTGAGCGAGTTCAACTTTCAACAGGCGATCACCACGATCCGCCAACTGCCGACCCTGCATAGTATTCCTAATATTTTGCGCGTTTTGTAATGGTAAAAAAATGGCTATGCCATTTTTTGCCATTATTGCATTTGTAAAGAATAGGCTAATTTATCAGCGATCGCGGCCACCCAATTTTCATCCTGCTTGGTATAGCTACGCGGTACATTAGCCCCCAATACCATAATGCCCTTATCTCCAAGGGGCTGCACAATTACTCCCTGCGTATTTTCGGGCAAATAGTCAAACTCGATCCGACCTGGGTAGAGCGCTAATTTGACTAGATAGACTGGTTTTTGAGTTTTCATGACCCGTTCGGCAATGGTTCCTATATTTACGCGATCGCCTTTGCTCAAAATCCCTCGCCGCAAAATTGTTTGCTGGTCATAATAAATCACCACCGTCTTCGTCACCGTATTGGTCAGTAAAATATGTGAAGCCCAAGCCAACTCTGTTTTGATCGGCTCCGATAGGGTCTTCTCCATAAAAAAGCCCTCCTCCCCCTCAAGTTGTACCGCGTCTGGAGGCTTCGGCTGGATCTGCTGCCACAGCAACCCAATTAAGATCAAAATGGCACTCAGTAAAATTCCCAAAGCATCAGCCCTTGACTGACTACTGGTTAAATTTTCCGTTACCACACGATTGAGCAGCAGTCCGACTCCACCCAATATACCCACAACTAAAGGTAAGTATCGAATCATAGATTTCAACTGGTTTAAACTGGGGAAGTCCACCTATGGGCAAAGCAAACACTACCATAACCACTAGCGCTAGGAATTGGTCTACCTCTCATTTCCCCATTTTCCACATCAATGCTGGTGGCAGATTCGATCGCATCCTGTAGCTCACCATTCCAATATAGTGCCACATTCATACGGTAGCGACCGGGAACTAGTCCCAATTCGTCAATTTCACAGATCATCACATCCCCAATCTGCTGATCCACTATATCTTCTTGTCCATGCTGGCTACTATTAAAGTGAATAACTGCCTGCCCATACTGATCGTATAGAGTAAATAAACAGGCCATGCCCACTCGCACTTGAGTAAAGTGAAAAACAATTTTAGCGCTTCTCCCCACAGACAAAGTATTAGCGTTATAAACATCACCACTGCCAATAGAAATTTTGGCAAACTTAATATCTCCTTTGCCTCGGCGATCGGTACGATCCAAAATATTGGTAGATTCAGACTCAAAGGATTTAAGATAACTGCTTACACCCTCATAGGCAGTACCGTCTAGTTGTAATGTCCCTTTTTGCAAGAAAATCCCCCTAGTACAGAGATTTTGGACAACACCAAGATTATGGCTCACAAAAATAATGGATCGACCTTCCCGTCCCACATCTTCCATTTTGCCTAAACATTTTTTTTGAAACTGGGCATCGCCCACAGCCAGCACCTCATCAACAATCAAAACTTCTGGTTCTAGGTGAGCCGCCACGGCAAAGGCCAAGCGAACATACATTCCTGAGGAATAGCGCTTGACTGGAGTATCCAGAAATTTTTCCACCTCAGAGAAAGCCACAATTTCATCAAATTTTTTCCTGATTTCATGGATATCCATCCCTAAGATCGCACCATTCAGGAAAATATTTTCACGCCCCGATAGCTCAGGATGAAATCCCGTTCCCACTTCCAATAGACTAGCGACCCTACCTTTGATGCTGATGCGGCCAGTACTTGGCTCTGTAATGCGACTGAGAATTTTGAGCAATGTGGATTTGCCCGCACCATTGCGACCGATCACACCAACGCGATCGCCCTGTTTAATTTCAAAGGAAACATCTCTCAATGCCCAAAATTCATCAGATGCCGCAGACTCTCCTTGAGAGCGCAGCAATTTCTTACCTATAGATTTTGCAGTTTCTGTCATTGCATCGCGAAAGGATTGCTCCTTAGCCGCTTTGCCAAGGGCATACTTCTTGCTTAGATTCTCTACGCGAATTACAACATCAGACATTCAAGTTATATCCTCAACTAAATATTATTTACAGATAAGTCCCAGAATAATTGCTGTTTTCCCATGAGTATTTATAAGACAAAACAAAAAATGCAATAGGTCTGGCACAGGCTTAAAATTGCCGCAAGAATCTGAGATCGCTATTGAACAACCGACGAATATCGTCAATTTTATGTAAAACCATAGCCACTCGATCCACACCAAATCCCCATGCAAATCCAGTAATTTGCTCTGGATCATAGCCTACGGATTTAAATACATTAGGATCAACCATGCCACAGCCTCCTAGTTCTAGCCACCGTCCATTCCACATCACATCAACCTCAGCAGATGGTTCTGTAAATGGGAAATAACTAGGACGGAAACGAATAGGGCATTCTCCCAGTAATTCTTCGACAAAGGTTTTGACAGTTCCTTTGAGATCGCCGAAGGTTAATCCTTCCTCAACGGCAAGTAACTCAATCTGATGAAAAATTGGCGAATGGGTGGCATCGATATCATCTTTGCGATATACCCGTCCTGGACAGGCAATCCTTAGGGGTGGCTCATTTTCCTCCATATAGCGGATCTGCACTGAGGAAGTTTGCGATCGCAATAGCTTACCATCGCTCAAGTAAAGTGTATCTGCCATATCACGGGCAGGGTGGTCGGCAGGTGTATTTAAAGCCTCAAAGTTATAATAATCAGTCTCGATTTCAGGCCCTTGAGCTACCGTAAATCCTAAGCCCACCAAAATATCTAGCATCCGATCAATTGTGCTTTGAATGGGATGCATTCGACCTTGATAGGAGGGAAAGACTCCTGGCATAGTCACATCAAGAGTTTCTGCCTCTAGTTTCTTAGCAATTAGGACTTGCTGGATTTCAATCTTGCGGCTTTCTAGCTGAGTTTGCAATTGTTGCTTAACTTGGTTGGCGATCGCGCCAATTTGAGGTCGTTCCTCCGCAGAGAGTTTACCCATAGCCCCTAAAATTTGGGAGAGACTTCCCTTTTTTCCTAAATATTCCAATCGCAGATGCTCTAATTCTTCAGCAGTCTGTACATCTTTTACTGATTGAGTCGCGAGTTCAGCAAGAGATTGCAATTGAGCAGTGAGGCTCTCTAAGTCCGTTGCCATCAACGTTTCCTAATTATTTTATGAAGAATTTTTGCTGTCCTAACTTTAGCAGAAAAGCTTCCTATAAAGCAAAAAAGCGGTGCATTGCACCACTTTTTTGTTGTTTAGACTCAGCAGAGCAGAAGCCTATGATTTACTATTACTTGCTGGCTCTGGCTAGGAAGGTCATTGGATCGATCGCACTACCACCGCCTGGACGAATTTCAAAGTGGAGGTGAGGACCAGTACTAAAACCAGTGCTACCCATTGCCCCAATGACTTGACCTTGGGATACGGTTTGCCCTGCTTTGACATATAGCTCATTCATGTGAGCATATCTGGTGATTGTGCCATCAGCATGACGGATGTCGATCATGTTGCCATAGCCACCATCGTTCCAAGTTGCATATTCAACAGTACCTGAGGCGGCTGCCAAAATTGGTGTACCGACAGGGGCTGCAATATCAATACCTTGGTGAACTCTACCCCAGCGCCAACCAAATCCAGAGGTAAATACACCATCAGCAGGCCAAATGAAACCTGTGGATAGACCATAGTCATTGACATCTGGCAGGTATGCACTAGCCATTAGTTGAGGCAACTGGGGAGCTATACCAGAAGGATCTCCGGGGTTAGCGATCGCACTGCGACTGGCATCAAAATTGCGATCGGGGTTAGGCATAGCATCAAGGTTAGCCGCCGCAATCTTAGCTGCTTCTAATCTCTTCGCTTCCTCTGCCTTACGCGCCGCTTCCTTAATTTCCGCCTCACGCACCTTAGCATTAAGCTGATTAATCTCACTTTCTAGCATCTTCACTTCTAAAGAAGATACTCTTCCCTCAGCATCGGGCAGTAAAGCAACTTGACTTTGGCTAGGACGTACAGCCGTTTCACCCTGTTGTTCAACCGATGCTAGAGCAGGAACTTTAGGAGCTAGATTTGCCGCAACCTGAGGGGGAATTTTGAGGCTTGGCTCATTGGCCGCAGGGAGAGGTGAGCCTACGGGCAAAGACTTGTCACCAGAAGCAGACTGCTCGATCGCAGGACTGCTAGGAATAGTTGGTACACTCACTGCGGCAACTACAGTGGGCTTATCAGACTTAACTGATGGTTCTGAGGCAGGTGGAGTTGTAGCTTCTGCGGGAACGTTACGCAAACTAACTGTCTGCTCTTTAGCTGTAGTCGCAGGGATTTGAGGAACCGAAAGTGCTGCGGCTAGTCTTACAGGTATTTGTAAAGTAGGTTCAGCCACAGGCTGAGAGGCTCTAGACTCTAAGGGAGTAGAATTGCCGTTGCTCAACTGCTCTGTAGCCGTTGCGGCGGGAACCGTTGGCGTGCTGAGGGTACGAGCAGGTAGGTTTAAGGCTGTAGGAGAATTGAAGGAAGCATCATTACGCACTTCTCCAAACAGTTGATCGGGAGCAAATGGTAGTAATGAGGCGGCAACCTTGGCGACAACTGGTTCCTGAGATTGAGCGCTAGAACTGTTGCTAGGAGTATTGTTAGCAGCAGGTGTAGCATCATTAGCGACTACTTGATTAGTACCAGTCAATTGAGCAAGTCCATTCCAAGGGGATACTTGATTAGCCGCCGCAATTTTGGTCACAACTTCCTTAGGCAGAACCATTGGTGTTGCTGCCACAACACGCACCTGATCAATTTTGCCTACAACTGCATTATCACTGTTGCCCACAGGAGATGGCACCTGTTTCAGAGGCTTTTGGTTAGAAGCGGCTATGGTCTGCACATTACCAAGAGAAGTATCTTGGGGAATTTTTAATTCTTGATCTAATTCCAACCATTGAGGATTTTCGAGCTTATTTGCCTCAATAATCGACTTTTGGGTAATGCCATAACGACGCGCGATCGTTTCAATGGTATCGCCGCTTTGGACACGATAGGAAATTTGCTTAGGCTGTTTGGCGATCGCATTTTCTGCCACGATAGGCTTATCAGTATTTGCTGCCACCAAGGTTGCACCAGCCTTCTTGCCCTCTAGCTGTTGAAGACGCTTAGTCAATCTTTCTTTCTCTGCAAGAAGTTGACGCTTAACATGGGCTTCTTTGACCTGCATAAGTGTCGATACATTGCCTGGGATAACTAAAGGCTGATCGATCGCTAAGAAATCACCAGAGGTCAAAGAGGTATATTTAATAATTTCGTCCTTAGGCACACTGTAATAGCTAGAAATCGCCTCAAGGGTGTCACCTGGTTTTACTTTATGCACCAAACCATTGACAGGCGGAATAACTAACTTAGTCCCAGGTTGTAATTCTGTATTGGCGCTGATGCCATTGGAAGCCGCGATCGCTGCTGCATCAACTTGATAAACTTGGGTTAACTTCCAAAGAGTTTCGTCTTCTCGAACTTCATGAACAATTACTCCTTGAGCTTGATCCCATGCTCCTGACGCGATCGCTGCTCTCGCCATCTCATATTTACGTCCTTGATTCTGAGACATAACATCGGTCAAAGTTCTTGACGATGTAGCCACAGGTGCAACCTTTAATCCGTTAGTTGCCGTTTGTTGATTAATTAGAAATCCCACAGTACTTGCGGACAGGGCAAAGCCCAAAACCGCCAAGGATCGACGCACCTTCAAAGAGGATACCTTCTCGGCCAACGTCAGGGAAACATTGGTTTGTAGATCCTCGTCCTTGGAAGATATCTTTTTCAAAAAATTGCCTCCTCTAAACTAGCTTTGCCCGTAATTAATAAAATGAATTTGGTGTGAGAACACGTTAGGGTAAATCCTTTGGCTTAAGGAGTCTCCTAAATAAAGAGCAATTACCTCACATAACTTACCCTGATCGTTTCCTTTAAACAAGTTCATAATGAACAGTCAAAATCAACAAGATGTGCATTCAAACCCAATTCTTTGTTTGATGCATATACACAATTCAAATGTCAAGCCCCAGATTGGCAAAATAATTTAACAAAATTAACGCAACCCTAACTTAAGCCCAAATACTCCCAGAGTTAGGTTTAGCAAAATGTTTTCATCCCATGCCCGTATTTTTTGCAAGGCTCCAAGAAGATTTCAATGGATCTGCTTAATTAAACTATCGCTCATTTTGCTCTATCGCAAGGGGAGTTAAGGAGGTTTTGACTAAAGGTTATCTCTGATTATCTTGTAATATCTCCGTTTTTCTTCCAATAGCAACCAATTGCTTCTTAGCTAAGTCCATAAGACATATTTAACAATTTGTAGCAAAATTCAACGGTTCTAAGCACAAATGATTACCAGACTGACCATAGATTGAGGCAAATTCAGATTTTGTGAGACTAAAATTGGAGACTAAAAAACTGCCCCTTAATCGATAACTGTTATATAGGTCACATAGGGTGCAACAATAGCCTAAAATTGTTTAAAAATTATTTAAAAAATAGCATTCACAAATCCTAAATTTTTAGCAAGATTTGGCTATTTTCAAGACTCTTTAGGAAAAAAGAAGATCTATGAGCATTGGATATCTCGCGCTGGTCTTACACGCTCACCTGCCCTTTGTTCGCCACCCTGAAAGTGATTATGTACTTGAAGAAGAATGGCTATATGAAGCAATCACCGAGACATATATTCCCCTGATCAAAGTTTACGAAGGACTCAGGCGTGATGGTATCAACTTTAAGATGACCATGAGCATGACTCCGCCCTTGGTATCAATGCTGCGCGATCCTTTACTTCAAGAACGATACGATAAGCATCTTGCCCTATTACAGCAGTTAGTAGAACTGGAAGTAATTCATAACGAGCATAATGGGCATGTTAAATATCTTGCAGAGTATTATGTCAAGGAATTTGCGGAAACTCGCGAAATTTGGGAAAAATATGGCGGCGATCTGGTAACAGCTTTTAAGCAATTCCAAGATACAAATAATTTAGAAATCATTACCTGTGGTGCGACCCATGGCTATCTTCCTCTAATGAAAATGTATCCAGAGGCAGTCTGGGCACAATTAGAGGTAGCTGTTGAGCATTACACCAATGAGTTTGGACGCGCTCCTAACGGCATTTGGTTGCCAGAATGTGCCTATTACAATGGATTGGAGCGCATGTTGGCTGATGTCGGGTTGCGCTACTTTTTAACTGATGGTCATGGCATTCTCTATGGTCAGCCTCGACCTAAGTATGGAACCTATGCACCCATATTTACAGAGCCAGGTGTAGCTGCTTTTGCTCGTGATCATGAATCTTCGCAGCAAGTATGGTCTTCTAAGGTCGGCTATCCCGGAGATCCTGTATATCGAGAATTTTATAAGGACTTAGGCTGGGAAGCGGATTATGAATATATTAAGCCCTTTATCATGCCCAACGGTCAGCGCAAAAATACGGGCGTGAAGTACCATCGCATCACAGGACGCGATTTTGGTCTAGATGCCAAGCAACTATACGATCCATATTGGGCAAGGGAGAAGGCGGCAGAACATGCGACTAATTTCATGCAAAACCGTCAAAGTCAAATTGGTTATTTGCATGGGATGATGGGTCGTCCTCCTCTGGTGGTATCCCCCTATGATGCAGAGTTGTTTGGACATTGGTGGTATGAGGGGCCTTGGTTTATTGATTTCTTAATTCGTAAGTCTTACTACGATCAAGATACCTTTGAGATGACTCATCTGGCTGACTATTTACGCGGTAATCCCACCCAACAGGTGGCGCGTCCTGCGCAATCTAGTTGGGGTTATAAGGGATTTCATGAATATTGGCTCAATGAAACTAATGCTTGGGTCTATCAGCATTTACATAAGGGTGCTGAACGGATGATCCATTTGTCCTATCGAGAACCTGCCGATGAGTTGGAGTGGCGAGCGCTGAATCAGGCGGCACGGGAATTACTTTTGGCGCAGTCTTCAGATTGGGCATTTATTATGCGAACAGGAACGATGGTTCCCTATGCAGTGAGAAGAACGCGATCGCACTTGATGAGATTGGAGAAATTGTTTGAAGATATAGAGTCAGGCAAGATTGATTCTGGTTGGTTAGAGAAGGTGGAATATATGGATAATATTTTCCCCGATATCAACTACCGCACCTATCGTCCTCTTACAGCAGGTTAGGATCACCAGAAATTTTTGCAAGTGTAGCTTCATCACCCTTATTAACCTAAAAAGATGGTTCTGCCCTCGTAGCGGATGGAACCATCTTTTTAGGATTTAATATGCCCATCTACTTATACCAAATTAAGAAATGGCGTAGCCATTTCTTAATTAAAAAACCTTATTGGGTTTGGTTTTCAATTTAAAAAAGTGTTGTCACACTTTTTTAAATTTGTATTAAATATTCACTAAATAAAAAGCTATGCAGGAATGGATTACTAGTACGATGAATTCCCTAGGGTATCTAGGGATTGGGTTACTGATGTTTTTAGAAAATCTATTCCCACCAATTCCTTCGGAATTGATTATGCCTTTGGCTGGATATACAGCTACTACACCCAATACGCAAATTTATGTACTGCCTGCGATCGCCGTAGGCGTAGTTGGGACAATTGTGGGAGCTGTGCCTTGGTACTATGCAGGGGCAATTTTGGGCAGAAAACGATTAGAATTGCTAGCAGATAGGTATGGCAAGTGGATTGGTATTTCTAGCGAAGATATTGATAAATCAATTCACTGGTTTCAAAAACATGGCTATAAGGCAGTGTTATTTGGAAGACTCGTCCCCGGTATTCGCACCTTAATTTCTGTTCCTGCGGGTCTCAGCAAAATGCCTATAGTCCCATTTTTTATTTATTCCACTGTTGGCACAATTGGCTGGGTCACTTTACTCACCTATGCGGGGTATTTCCTTGGACGAAATTACAATCTAGTTGAAGGTTATGTTGATGTAATTTCTAAGGGCGTTGTGATTGCGGTACTGTTGGCGATCGCATCTTTCATTAGCTTACGACTATGGCGGCGATCGCGAAAATAAAGGCAGTATTTGGGCGTAACTGTCCTAATTGCTTTGAAAATCTTTGTACATTAATGTAACAAAACTTTAGTAACAAGAGATACCATTTTGATATAAGTATGTTATGGTAAGCATATATAACATGTGAGCTATAAGGATACTGACTATGAATATTAATCAAAGAAAAGCTGAAGCAGCCGCCACCCATAAAGCTAATCTAGCTGCTTTGGTCAAGCGTCGCATGGAAGTTGCACGTTCCAATAATGATGCTAATTTGCTGAATGTTCTTGAACAAGAAATGAAGCAATTGGGCTTAAATTAATAATTAATACTGAGTTAACTCAGACACATGGGAAATCCCGCTCCCGATCCGTTTACTTCATGAATGTTCGGGGGAACAAAAAGTGGTAAAATCTCTGCATTACTTAGCAGTCTTTACCACTTTTTGCTTTTTATGCTAATTCTCATAGGCTATAGACCAAGTAAATAATTGATTGCACCGATCGCGGCTCCTGCTAAGACCAACCAAAGAGAATTAACTTTAGGAAACTTGATGAGGATAGCGAGGCTCGCGATCGCAATTAGGATATTGGTTATATTAATCAGGGTGCTACGACCTAAATCCACAGTCACAGCTAACATGAGTCCTACTGACGCAGCATTTACTCCATTGAGAAATCCTGATGTCCAAGGAGATTGGCGCAGTTTCGATACCAAGGGATTGACTAGAGGCACAAAGATAAAGGCAGGGAGAAATATGCCTATGGTTCCAGCGATCGCGCCGAGATGTCCTGCCACTAGGTAGCCGATAAAGGTGGCTGTTGTCAAAACTGGCCCTGGTGTAAACTGTCCGATCGCGATCGCATCAAGTAGTTCTTGTGGGGTTAACCATTGGTTACGCTCGACAAAATCCTGTTGGATAAAGGCAAGTAAGACATAGCCGCCACCATAGAGAACAGAACCAATTTTTAAAAAGCTGAGAAATACTGCTGTCCAAGTTTTGGGTGTACTTGCAACCGCCATAGCTGCCAAATGGAAATTACCCATATCTGTAAAAACATTCAAAGGAGCAAGGGGGGAGATTAAGCTCATCAGATTTTGTTTTTTGGATATATTTTTGATATTCTCCAAAAGACTGACTGCTACACCTGCACCGAGCATCAGGACGATCTCGTTAATGGATAAAAAATAAAAACTTAAAACAATAATCCCAGCGATCGCCGTTAGTCGATTTTTGCAAGCAGCTTTACCTAGCTTCCAAATAGATGTGGTGATAATAGCAATAATGACAGGCTTAATCCCGTTCAAGAGCCAGTTAAATGCAGGGATAGTTCGATAGTGGCTGTAAATAGCGGCTAATGTCCAGACAATCACCATAGCAGGCAAAATAAAACTTACGCCTGCCGCGATCGCCCCACGCCATCCCCTCTGCTCCAAACCAATATGAATGGTTAATTCCGTTGAGTTAGGGCCTGGAATGAGATTAGCAATACTTAATAGATCAAGTAACCTCTCACGGTTGATCCATTGACGGCGTTGTACCACTTCCTGTTCTATTTGGGCAACATGGGCGGCGGGGCCACCAAAGGCGATCGCACCAAGCTTGGCAAATACCAAGACTATCTCTGGCAATGAAGGCGGATAATTTCCTTGATGATTGTCGTTGGGGATAGTCATGGGTGGCGTTGAGCTTGCTATTACAGCTAGGAAATCAAAAAAATCTATAAATTTACATTGCTTAACTTTCTGCAATAACAATACATATAGATCTATACTTTGGGCAGGTATCGCAGAATACGGAATTCCCCATGTTGCCGCAGTAACAATTATTAAATCTCTACCATCAGGGTCACACTTGATAGCTTAGACACCAAGTTTTCAGTAAGTTCTGCCTATTGGCTGCTGCTATTACCTTTGTTATTTCCCGATAGATTTTGCTGTAAAAAGCCGTAAATTATAGATATGCCTAAGACTCAGCCCCTAACGCATGATTCTACATCTGAGCCAATGTTTTATTACTTTGCCTATGGCTCCTGCATGTGTCCTGTGGATTTGCGCCGATCGCTAGGGGAACCAGCCCATCATTATGTTGTGGGTGTGGCAAGGTTGAGTGGCTATCGTTTAGGATTTTATTATCGATCGCCGCATCGAGATTGTGGATGTCTTGATATTGTCAAGGATAGTAACTCCTATGTGGAGGGGGTCTTGTATCGGTTGCCATGCCGACTGAGTGATCGCCTCGATCTTCGTGAAGATGTATCTATGGGCGGCTACCAGCATGAAATAATTACGGTGCGAGTGGGCAATCAGATCTATCCCAATGTGCGTACCTATAGTGTCGTGAATAAACTCAACCATGAGCTTGCACCTAATGATTGGTATTCCAATGTGGTATTGCGAGGAGCTTCAACCTGTGGCTTGACTGAAAAATATTTCTGGCAGTTGTTTTATCATATTTATCAGTTACAGATATTGCAGCTAAATGGAAATGTCAGAACCGAAAAATGTGTTGGGTAAGCCCCTCAAACTATGTTGTAATTCGCCCAAAACAGGATTTTATCGTGATGGCTTTTGTCAGACTGGCGATCGCGATTTGGGTGTGCATGTGGTTTGTGCTGAGGTCACAGATCAGTTTCTGGCCTATACAAAGGCGCAGGGCAATGATTTGCAGACACCTGTACCAATGTATGATTTCCCAGGGTTAAAAGCAGGCGATCGCTGGTGTTTATGTGCGTCTCGGTGGCGAGAAGCCATGGAGGACGGCGTTGCACCAAAAGTTGATCTAGAGGCAACCCATGAAGCGGCGCTTAAACACGTTACTCTGGCAGATTTGCAAGCACATGCACTTTAGGATTTGATTGCCATTTATTGGCGTTACCAAAAATGCAACTGATGATTTGTCGCTGGAAATTGGTGAGAGACTAAGCCAAGATTCCGCTACTAGGCAACCCATCATGAAGCCATCCAAACCCGCCCCAATTATCTATGTCGCCATTCCATTGGCGATCGCCCTAGCAGGACTAGCTGCTCATCGTGCCATTGCCCAGTCAACCATGATTGGTCAATCAATCATCCAATCCATTAGCTCTTTAGCTAATCATCCTATGACTGTATCGATGATTCAGACAGGTATCATTGAGCCGATCAACCAGCCTAACGTTTTGCCTGTAAAAGATCTGCCCATTGGTGGTCTATATGCTGGTGATGATCGCCGTGAAGCATTTACCTTAACAAATACTGATGTTAAAGGAAAAATTGCAGGCAATATTGCGCGGGTGGAAGTGACGCAAACCTTCCAAAATCCCTATGACAAACCCCTAGAGGCAATTTATGTGTTTCCACTTCCCGATCAGGCGGCAGTGGATGATATGGAGATTCAGATTGGCGATCGCATTATTAAGGGAGATATCAAAAAACGGGAGGAGGCCAAGGAAATTTATGAACGGGCGCGGCAGGAAGGTCGTACCGCAGGACTATTGGAACAGGAACGAGACAATATCTTCACGCAATCCTTGGCAAATATTAAACCAGGCGAACAAATCAAGGTCACGATTCGTTATACCGAGAGCTTGAAGTTTTCTAAGGGTGATTATGAATTTGTATTTCCAATGGTGGTAGGCCCCCGCTATATCCCTGGCAATGCCATTGATACTAAGGGAAATACGATGCAGGTTCCCGATGCTTCGCGCATTAACCCACCTGTACTCAAACCATCAATGCGATCGGGCAATGATATTAAGGTTAGTCTAGAAATTGAGGCGGGATTACCAATTCGCAATCTCTATTCCACCTCCCATCGTTTAGATGTTCGCAATAATGGGGAGGCGATCGCGGTGCAATTGGCATCGGGAGACAATATTCCCAATAAGGATTTAATTGTGCGCTATCAAGTGAGTGGCGATCGCACCCAGCCCACCATTCTCACCACAAACACAGAGCAGGGTTCCCATTTTGCCACCTATGTTATTCCTGCGGTGAGCTATCGCCGTGATGAAATTGTGCCGAAGGATGTGGTCTTTTTGATGGATACATCGGGTTCGCAGTCGGGCGATCCGATCGCCAAATCCCAAGAACTGATGCGCCGCTTTATCAATGGTCTGAATCCCAACGATACCTTTACAATTATCGATTTTGCCAGCACCACTCGCCAACTATCCAGCGTCCCCCTTGCCAATACACCAGCCAACCGTCAAAAGGCTTTAAATTACATCAATCAAATTGATGCCAATGGTGGTACTGAGTTAATGAATGGTATTAACGCCGTGATGAAATTTCCTGCGGTAAAGGATGGCAGGTTGCGGAGTGTGGTCTTAATTACTGATGGGTATATTGGCAATGATCAGCAGATTATTGCAGAGGTGCAGAAAAAACTAAAACCTGGCAATCGCCTCTATAGTTTTGGTGTTGGCAGTTCTGTCAATCGCTATATTTTGGAGCGTTTGGCGGAGGTTGGTCGTGGTACATCGCAGGTGGTGCGTCAGGATGAACCCACTCAAGCGGTGGCAGAGAAATTTTTCCGTGAAATTAATAATCCTGTACTGACAAATATTCAAGTGCAGTGGCAAGGGGACGGTGCAGCCCCTGAGATCTATCCTCAACAACTGCCCGATCTTTTTGCTGAACAGCCATTGGTTTTATTTGGCAAAAAGGGCGATCGCGCTAGTGGCAAATTAAAAATCACAGGAGTTGCCGCAGGCGGTGAGCGCTTTGAGCAGGTGTTAGATGTCAACTTTGAGCAGAATAGTGGTAACTTGGGCATCGCGCAACTGTGGGGACGAGCCAAGATCAAGAGCTTGATGAATCAAATGTTTGGCGGTGAAGTGAAGTCTCTTGTTGATGCAGTGACTCAGACTGCTCTGAGCTATCGCTTACTATCGCAATACACAGCTTTTGTGGCGGTGAGCGAAGAAGTGCGAGTCAACCCTAATGGCGACAAGATCACGGTACAGGTTCCTGTGGAACTGCCCGAAGGCGTAAAGTATGAAGGCATTTTTGGGTCAGTTGCGGCTGAGAGTGTAGCGCCTAGCTATGCAATGCCATCGGCTCCAGCAGGTATTATTACTAGATCAGCACCAATGTCGGCTCCACGCAGGAGCGTAGCTGATTCTAATATTGCGATGCCAGTTCCTCAAAATCAGGTGACTAACTCCAATAAGCCTTTGCAATCGGGAGCCACTCCGATCGCGAAGAGTGCCAGTGCTATTAGTATAGTGAGCATCACTGGCTTAGGCGCAGATACAGCCACCGCCAACAAAGCGATCGCCGACCAATTGAAACTACTCCAAATTGCCGCCAATTTGAGTGGCAACCTTATCTTTGAGGTAACTATTCAAAACGGTAGATTGGTGCGAATTATATTTGATGATGCCGCTTCTAGCCTCAAGGATCAGGCAACGGTGGAAATGATCAAGCGATCGCTTCAGAATGTTGTATTGACAGCCCCACAACAGGGCAAAATGCAGCTTACTCTGAAGTTAAATTAACACCAATTTCTAGAATTGCTATAACAGTCCTAACTCATTTATGGATTTTTGGATTTGTGGAAGTACATCTCAAAGGGATGAGCTTCCACAAACCATTAAGAATTGCTATATAAATCAAACAATCAAATTCGGCCGTAGTTCAAGAACACTGTTTAATACCAGATCTGCACCATTGGTTCTTAATAAATCCCCATAGCGATCGCGATCGGTCACATGGGGCGGAATCACACCCACCGCAACATATTGATAACTCGGATCATAGCTACGCGCATTAACAACCGTCAGCATATCCGCCACCGTGTCCCCAACATATACCACCAGACCAAAAAGATCAGTCATAACAGACTCAAGTTGCTTAACAGCCAATAACAAACCCGCAGGATCAGGCTTACCCGCCGCATCCTCCATCGCCACCAAAACAGGCTCAACAATCTCCAAACGTCTCAAAACATAACTTGCTGAAGCTCTTGTCGCCCCACTAAAGAAACCCCAGCCAATACCCGCCAAAGTCAACTCTTGAAAATATTCTCGATTAGCAATCAAAGGCTCCTTCGCAATGTAACCATCAGACCAATCCGACTTACTACCGCGATAGCGCCCCTGAAAAAAATCAACAATTTCCCCATAAGAGATTTGGCTATCCTTACCCTGTTGATTCCAATAGCGCTTAATCAACTCCTGAGAAGCTTCCCAGTCATTATTCCAAATACCCTCAGACTTTAACAAATCAATTTCTTCAGGCGTTGGACGATAGGAATAATCAGTAAATTTTTCCACAGTATCCGCCAAGGCACGGCGATAGGAACCCGAAACATCACGAATTACACCATCAATATCGAAGACAAAAATACTTCTTTTAGATAGGTTTGAATCAACTTTTAGGCTTTCAATCATGTTATATTGCAAGATCGCTACTTTAATATGTAATTTAATTTTTGTTGGAGGTAGGTAGCATTGTCCCAGTTTATTCTAAAAATCCTATGGTTAGAAAATAATGTAGCCCTTGCCGTTGATCAAGTCGTTGGCAAAGGGTTCAGCCCTCTTACCAAGTATTTCTTTTGGCCTCGCGATGATGCTTGGGATCAACTGAAAACTGAAATGGAAAGCAAACCTTGGATTGCTGATCAAGATCGTATCGAAATCTTAAACAAAGCAACTGAAGTAATTAATTACTGGCAACAGGAAGGCAAAAGTCGTCCGATGACAGAAGCTCAGGGCAAATTTCCTGATGTTATATTCACTGGCAGCAACTAATAAAAAACAAAACAAGAAAGGGACGCATCGCGTCCCTTTCTTGTTTAGAAATAGAAATTACAAAAACAATTATTTGTCAAGCTCAGGCATAGACAATACTGCCTCTGTTTCACGATCAATACCCTTTTCAAATCCAGCAACGGCTGCACGAGCGCGACCAGCATGCCATAGGTGACCCACCAAGAACATGAAGGAAAGCACAAAGTGAGAGGTTGCCAACCAAGAGCGAGGAGAAACAAAGTTAACTGCGTTAATTTCAGTAATAACGCCACCTACTGAGTTCAAGGAACCTAGAGGAGCATGGGTCATGTATTCAGCAGCACGACGTACTTGCCAAGGCTGAACATCATTCTTCAGTTTGTCAATGTCCAAACCGTTAGGACCACGGAGAGGCTCCAACCAAGGACCACGGAAATCCCAGAAGCGCATGGTTTCACCACCAAAAATAATTTCTCCAGAAGGAGAGCGCATCAAGTACTTACCAAGACCAGTAGGCCCCTGAGAAGTAGCAATATTTGCACCTAGCTTTTGGTCACGCACCAAGTAGGTGAAAGCTTGAGATTGAGAAGCTTCAGCTCCAGTAGGACCAAAGAATTCACTTGGATAAACAGTGTTATTGAACCAAACAAAGCAAGTAGCGATAAATGCCATCAAGCTCAAAGCACCAAGACTGTAAGCAAGATAAGCTTCACCAGACCAAACTAATGCACGACGCGCCCAGCCAAAAGGCTTGGTGAGAATATGCCAAATACCACCGCCAATGCAAATAAAGCCGATCCAGATATGGCCGCCCACAACGTCTTCAAGGTTATTAACACCGATAATATTTCCTTCACCGCCAAAAGGAGAATTTAGCAAGTAACCAAAAATAACTACAGGGTTAATAGTTGGGTTGGTGATCACGCGTACATCTCCTCCACCAGGAGCCCATGTATCATAGAGTCCACCAAAAAACATAGCCTTGAAAACAAGGAGCAAAGCGCCACAGCCTAACAAGATTAGGTGATAACCAATAATGTTAGTCATTTGATTCTTATCTTTCCAGTCATAGCCAAAGAAAGAAGAATAGTTTTCTAGAACTTCAGGGCCTCGCAAAGCATGGTAAATACCACCAAATCCCAAAACAGCCGAAGAAATAAGGTGCAATACGCCAACTACAAAGTAGGGGAAAATATCCACAACTTCACCACCAGCGCCAACACCCCATCCTTGGGTAGCAAGGTGAGGTAGAAGAATAAAGCCTTGCTCATACATAGGCTTTTCAGGAACAAAGTGAGCAACTTCAAATAAAGTCATTGCTCCTGCCCAGAATACGATCAAACCTGCGTGAGCTACGTGAGCGCCCAGTAGTTTGCCAGATAGGTTAATGAGCCGAGCATTACCAGACCACCAAGCAAAACCTGATGAGTCTTGAGTACGTCCACCCACTCCCAAAGAATTTAAGTTAATGGTCGTTGTCACGAGAGATAATCTCCAGAAAACTGTTTATAGGTTTAAATTGCAGTTGCAAATAATTATGCAAGAAATAAGCAAGAAGATGTAAATAAATATTTAGCTATCAGGGTATTGAGTTTGCTTGATATTTATTCATCCTTAGACATGTGATGAATCCATCATAAGCCAAAAACCCTGAGTATGCTGATAGCTAATTACCAAAAAATTTGCCTAGCCTAAAATTTGAGTTTAAGGGCTAGGCAAATCTTAGGCTTAGTCAAAAATTACAGAGCGTTACCACGAGGCAATACTTCTTCAGGGAAGATAAATCTTTCTGCTGGTTGGTCTTGAGGAGCCATCCAAGCACGGATACCTTCGTTGAGGAGTAGGTTCTTGGTGTAGAAGGTTTCAAACTCTGGATCTTCAGCAGCACGAACTTCTTGAGATACAAAGTCATAGGCACGCAAGTTGAGCGCCAAACCAACAATACCAACGCTGCTAAACCACAGACCAGTTACTGGTACAAACAACATGAAGAAGTGCAACCAACGCTTGTTGGAGAAAGCAATACCAAAGATTTGGCTCCAGAAGCGGTTAGCTGTAACCATGGAGTAGGTTTCTTCTGCTTGGGTTGGGTTGAAAGCTTTGAAGGTGTTAGCACTAGCGCCATCGCCATCTTCAAATAATGTGTTTTCAACAGTTGCACCGTGAATAGCACAGAGTAATGCGCCACCAAGAATACCTGCTACGCCCATCATGTGGAAGGGGTTAAGAGTCCAGTTGTGGAAACCTTGCAAGAATAGGATGAAGCGGAAGATGCCTGCTACGCCAAAGGTGGGAGCAAAGAACCAACCAGCTTGTCCTAGAGGGTACATCAAAAATACGGATACAAAAACGGCAATAGGGCCAGAGAAAGCGATCGCGTTATAAGGACGGATACCAACTAGACGGGCAATCTCAAATTGACGAAGCATAAAGCCGATGAGTGCAAAGGCTCCATGCAAAGCGACAAATGTCCATAGACCACCAATTTGACACCAGCGAGTGAAGTCACCTTGTGCTTCAGGTCCCCAAAGCAGTAGCAATGAATGCCCAACACTCAAAGCTGGAGTAGAAATAGCTACGGTCAAAATATTGCAACCTTCTAGGAAGCTAGATGCTAGACCGTGGGTGTACCACGAAGATACAAAGGTAATACCTGTAAACCAACCACCAATCGATAGAAAAGCGGTAGGGAAAAGTAATACACCACTCCAACCAATAAATACAAATCTGTCGCGCTTTAGCCAGTCATCGAGGATATCAAACCAGCCTCTTTCGACTTGCTGCGACCTGCCCATTGCAATGGTCATAATTTTAAATCCTGCTTTAACTAATTATTATTTATATGGATTTGAAATTAGCTTAACACATCTTTACGTTTGAGGTCTTATAAAATCCTTAAAATCGTCAAATTATTACGGAGCAAGGATTTGAAGGTAATTTACCTTAGCAATTTAATCTCAAAAATCATAAAGAAAGTATTAAAATCATATATCTATATCTTTTGATGTATGTATAAATACTCATTCAAAAGACTGAAAGTAATTGTTTGTACCTAAAGAAATCTACATATGTAGTGTTGTTTAGTCTGCATACCCAGATATATTTTGAGATGTGTCAGACCAAACCTAGATCCAAATTATATTCTGCATTGTTGAATCTAGGTAAAGAACTAACTAATATAAGTTTGAGTAATTTTGATCAGGATTTAGGGATGTTGGACAACAACGAATATAGCTAGAATCTTTTGTGAATAAGCTATGAATAATTAACTAACAGGGGGGTGTGGAGATTGGAGGATAGTTAATTCGATAGCGCCTGAAACCAAGTTATCTAAGAGTAAAGCCTCCTCATCGGGATTCCCTACTCTTAAATTTTACGATATCACCAAAATTATTCAGGGATAACTTGCACTTTAATTGTTGCAGTGACTTCAGCATGAAGCTTAATTGACACATCAAAAGTACCTGTATGGTTGATGTCAGGAATTGTGATGTCACGATGATCAATTTCTAGCATTGACTTAGCTGTGATCAACTGAGCAACTTCGCGGTCTGTGACCGTACCAAAAATTGCATTGCCTTCACCAACTTTTTTCTTAATAATGAATCCACCAATGGTAGAAAGAGCCACTTTGCGGCTTTCTGCCTCTTGACGAATGGCAATAAGGCGTTGTCGCTCTACTTCTTTACGTCTTTCAACTTCTTTAATCACACCACTGGTGGCGCGAATAGCTAAACCTTGAGGGATTAAGAAGTTCTGAGCGTAACCGGGGGCGACCGATACTAAATCACCAAGTTTGCCTAATTTGGTGACATTTTTGGTCAACATGACCTGCAAATTACTTTTTGCCATGTACTTTGGACTCTCTTTGTACTCTAATAACTAGGTGATTGCAAAACCAATCTCAATTTTTTTGTCTATGGTCAAACAACAATGTTAGACCTAATATGGATATATTAGGATTTTACGGTTTTAACCAGAATCACTAGTATAGCGAAAAATTTGGCTTTGTAGAACCTACAAAAAATTTACAATGCAGCTTCGGCATTTATCTCATCTCTCTAAGCATTTTGTACCGATCGCCATTTTGACCACGTTGGGTTTGGTTGGTTGTATTACGAGTCAGCCACCTAAGCCCTTCAGTAGCGAAACATCTCCTACTGAAGCGATCGCTGAAATCAGTGAAATTCGTAGCTATCCAGTCAGGGTTCGTTACACTAACACATCAAGTTACACAATTGCTACGGTTGGAACACCCCTCAAGGTCAATGAAAGCGTTAGGACAGAAGATAACTCCTCCGCCCAAATTAATCTGCAAAACGGGGGCATCATGAGAATTGGTGGAAGCGCGAGTTTGACACTCAAGCCTCAAAACCAAGTAGAGATTAAGAATGGCAAGTTGGTAGCTTGGGCATCTGGTGATCAAAAATCTCCCACCCAAATTAAAACTCCTTTCGGGGAAATATCCACCAATAACGGCACTGTCTATCTAGAGATCCCCGATCAAGCAGCTACAGAAAGAAGAATCATCTCTCTAGATGGCACTGCCAATTTACGGCTCCAAAAATCATCAAAGCTAATCTCCCTAAATAAAGGGGAGGAAATTCTGATCAAGGCTGATGGTAATGCTTCTGAACCAAAGGCAATCACCAAAGAAGTTATTAACAAGTACATAGCCAACAATACGTTGCTATTTGGATTTAGTAATCAGTTAGCCAGTTTAGCGGCAATTACCACAGAATTTGGTGTAACTGCCACCATTAAAGAAGCCAATACTATCGAATTTAGACGATCTGATCTGCCAACACAAACCAATCGTAATAACAATAAGCCAAATCTTAACAGTACTGCTACAACAAATACCGTTACCAATACAAACAGAGAGCAAAAAAATCAAGCCATAGAACAACCATCGGAAACCCCGCAAGACAATCCCAAGCCCCAAGCAACAAGCCCTGAAACACCACAGCCTAAACCAGTAGAGCCAACTCCCACAAATCCTCCTGCCAGTTCTCCTCCTAGCAATCCTACCTCTGAGCCAGTAGCACCGTCTCCCCTTCCCAATCCTCCACCTCAACCAGCCCCCCTAGAACCACCTCCTGCACCAGTTCAGCCAGAAATTGCCCCGATCGCCCCTTCGCCAAAGCCCTAGAGGTTATTTCTGGGTGGAGGCAGAGCCACCTCTGATTTGTAGCTTTAGTTGTACTCTGCTACTTAGCTAGGACTTACACAGTGAGTAGATGTGGTATAACAATGGATGTAGCCAGTCTAGCAAGCAAAATTCGTTTGAGCAGACTTTACAGACTAGCCGATAATACTTAGTTAAAAAAATAGAGAAATGTATGACTCGCCTTTAAAATCATTTCTGCACAAGTATTTACTAAGATATCAACAATAAAAGAACGTAAAGCTTGTGGAGATAGCCTGTAAAACGATCATCAGCCCCAAAAATATTTAAGGTTAAAAGCGATCGCCAGAAAATAGAAGGCTAAATCGTAAAGATTGGGATAGTTAAACTTTAGGATGTTAAAGATAACAGATCACCAATATTAGCTAGAATATCGAACGAGTTAATTTAGATTAAAGTAGAGCTAAAGAGTACTAATAGTAATGATTGAAGAAGAAAACGTCCTGAGTTCTGACGATTTGATTGATGAAGATGACGAAATCCTAGAGTCTCGATTGCAACAACTAGCAACCGAAGAATTAGAGTCAATGCCACAGGTAGCTTCTCCGTCTAATGGTGAAGATAGCCTGCCAGAAAATACTGCTGAGACTAAAACTGAGAGCAAAGCTAGTACTGCGACAGCAGCAACCCTTGAAAAAATAAATGGTTTGATTGCTGAATCTACCTCCTTAAGAGAGCAGCTAGATGAACGTAAGCAACAATATTTGCGCTTATACGCTGATTTTGAAAATTTCCGTAAACGCACAGAGCGCGATAAGGAGGAGCAAGAGTCAGCAACTACCTCTAAAATCCTCAAAAAAATATTGCCAGTAGTGGACGACTTTGAGAGAGCGCAGTTGCAAATTTCTCCTAAAAATGACGGTGAAGCTTTAATTCATAAAAGCTATCAGTCAGTTTATAAACAATTGCTCAAATGCCTCAAAGAAACTGGTGTTGCCCGAATGGAATGTGTTGGTCAAACCTTTGATCCCAATTTTCATGAAGCAATTATGCAGGAGCCATCCTCTGAATATGAAGAGGGTGTAATTACTGAAGAACTACGCCCAGGATACCTTGTCAGCGATGATCGGGTACTCCGTCATGCCTTAGTAAAAGTATCTTCAGGCAAGATTGAGGCGAGTGAAACTAGTGAACCAAATGCTGCTGAAGATGATGCCTTAGCTGGCAACAATTAACTAAATTTTTCAAGATGCCATGATCGTGCATCTTGAAATTTTACTAAAAAGCTTTAGTTAAGCTCAAATTAATTCAAGCTTAAGGACTTCGTTTAAGGTAGATTTTAAGACATATGTACTATCTAGGTTTAGCAATCTACACCTATGATTAATTGTTAATCTATGGTTAACTCATAGACAAATCATAAACTGTAAAGCTTCTACGGAACTGGCGATTATGTCAAAAGTAATTGGGATCGACCTTGGTACGACAAATAGTTGTGTTTCGGTTCTTGAAGGTGGCAAACCTGTTGTCATCTCTAGTGCTGAGGGCGGACGCACTACACCGAGCATTGTTGCTTTTGTTAAAGATAGCAACGAACGCATTATTGGACAGGTTGCCAAGCGCCAGTCCGTAACGAATTCAGTTAATACCATCTATAGTATTAAGCGATTTATTGGTCGTGGATGGGATGAAACAGAATCCGAGCGTAACCGAGTCCCTTACACTACAGTTAAGGGCAAAGATGATACGGTGGATGTGCAAGTTAATAGTAAAAACTACACTCCACAGGAAATCTCAGCAATGATTTTGCAAAAACTAAAGCAAGATGCCGAGAATTATTTAGGGGAAGAGGTTACACAGGCTGTAATTACAGTGCCAGCCTATTTTACAGATACGCAACGCCAAGCAACAAAGGATGCTGGTGCTATTTCTGGACTTCAAGTCCTAAGGATTGTTAATGAGCCAACCGCCGCCGCCCTTGCCTATGGGCTAGATAAGCAAGATCAAGATCAAATTGTATTAGTGTTTGACTTGGGTGGTGGTACTTTCGATGTGTCTGTGTTGCAACTGGGCGATGGTATTTTTGAAGTAAAGGCAACTTCGGGAAATAACCACTTAGGCGGTGATGATTTTGACGCAGCGATCGTGGATTGGCTAATTGCTGACTTTAAGGCAAAAGAAAATATTGATCTCTCTCAAGATAAAACGGCTTTACAGAGATTAAAAGAAGCAGCAGAGAAGGCCAAAATTGAGTTATCAAGTGCGCCTTCGACCCTAATTAGTTTACCGTTTATCGCTGCTGACGAATCGGGGCCAAAAACTATTGAGCTAGATTTTACCCGCTCTAAATTTGAAGAAATTACTTCTAATTTGGTTAAGGCAACACTAGAACCAACGGCTCAAGCTCTCAAGGATGCAGGTTTATTACCTAAAGAAATTAATCGCATTATTCTAGTTGGTGGTTCAACAAGGATTCCTGCGGTACAGGAGGCTATTTCTCGTTTCTTTGATGGCAAAAAACCTGATCAATCGGTTAATCCTGATGAAGCAGTAGCGATCGGAGCCGCAGTACAGGCTGGTATTTTAGGCGGTGAGGTTAAAGATTTACTATTATTAGATGTAATTCCTCTGTCGATTGGCTTGGAGACTCAAGGTGGAGTATTTACGAAAAACCTTGAGCGAAATACAACTATTCCCACGAGTAAATCGCAAATCTTTTCTACGGCTGTGGATAATCAGTCCGTTGTGGAGATCCATGTTTTACAGGGCGAACGGGCTATGGCTAAAGACAATAAGAGCCTTGGTAAGTTTGAGCTAGAGGGAATTCGTCCTGCGCCTAGAGGTATTCCTCAAATTGAAGTCTCTTTTGATATTGATGCTAATGGTATCTTAAAGGTATCAGCAAGGGACGTGGATACTGGGGTTGAGCAAAGTATCAGTATTACCAATACGGGTGGTTTGAGTCCCAGTGAGATTGAAAGAATGCGGATGGAGGCAGAGGTCTATGCTGAGGAGGATGCCGAGCGTCGTGAGTTAGCTAATATGCGTAATCAGGCTTCTAATTTGATTCGGACAGTTGAGGAAATTCTGAAGGATAATGGGCCAACTGTAATTAGTCAAAGTATGCGTGAGGAGCCTCTTAAAAATATAGATGTTTTGAAACGTCTATATGAATCTGAGGAGGCAACCTATGGAGATATTCAAATTGCTCTAAAACCTTTACAACAGTCTTTGTTTGATTTGACTCAGGCTGTAGAAAAATATTCGCAGGTAGAACGAGTTAAGCAAAAGTCTTCGGATAGCTTAGAGTAGGATTTAACTTTACACAAATCTGATCTTTTTTGATCAAGGGTTTATTGAATTTGATTAGGTGGGATTAATACCAAATTAAGAAATGGCTACGCCATTTCTTAATTAAAAAACCTTACTGGGTTTGTTTTTTAAATTGGTATAAGTAGTTTGTGATGGCGATGCTATTGCTTTTTGAGCTTTTGCTAACTATTTGACTATTTATAATGCTTCTTAGCAGTTAGGTCTCACTGCTATGGATTAGGAGAAGGGTAAATTCTGAGTTTGTATCTGCTATCTTCGCTGTAAGATGCATTAGCGGTATGATTGGTATGTATTATTAAATACCATAACTTTGTGTTGTGAAGTGTGAGTAGCTATGTCACTGTTTGATTGGTTTGCGGAAACTCGTTCTCGTGCCAGTGAGGCCTATCGCCGTAAAAATCCTAGTTTAGGTCAAGATGCTCAAGAGAGGGAGATTCCTGATGGTTTGTGGCACAAATGCTCTGGTTGTGGAGCTTTAACCTATGTCAAGGATCTAAAAATTAATTTGATGGTATGTCCAGAGTGTGGGCATCACAATCAGGTAAATGCCTATGAACGGATTGCTCAGTTGATCGATGCGGGGACTTGGTTGGAAATGGATGCTAACTTAACGTCCTGTGATCCTCTGGGTTTTAAAGACCGTAAACCCTATAGCGATCGCATTAAGGAGTATCGCCAAAAGACGGGTCTAAGTGATGGTGTAATTACTGGAATTGGTAAAATTGAGGGTTGTGATGCAGCCTTGGCAGTCATGGACTTTCGGTTTATGGGTGGCAGTATGGGTTCTGTGGTGGGAGAAAAGATTACCAGAATGATTGAGGTGGCGACCGAAAAGCGGTTGCCAGCCCTAATTTTTTGTGCTTCGGGGGGAGCCAGAATGCAGGAAGGGATTTTGAGCTTGATGCAAATGGCGAAGACTTCGGCAGCATTGGAACGGCATCGTCAGGCTAGTTTGTTGTATATTCCAATTTTGACTAATCCAACTACAGGTGGTGTAACAGCAAGTTTTGCGATGTTGGGTGATTTGATTTTGGCAGAACCAAAAGCCTTGATTGGGTTTACAGGTCGGCGGGTAATCGAGCAAACCCTGAAGCAGAAAATTCCTGAAGGGTTTCAGTCAGCAGAGTATTTACTAGAGCATGGTTTTGTGGATGCAGTGATTCCGAGGACTAAGCTAAAACAAAATCTGGCGATGATTTTAAAGTTACATCAGCCTGTGGTTGCTAAATGATACTAAATTAAGAAATAGCGTAGCCATTTCTTACAGCAAAGCTCGATCAAACCCACTACAAAAAGGGTCGCAGAGCGAAGCCCCGCAACGGGTTTTATATTTGAATTTGTGGTGGGTTTGAAAACAAATTGCCGTAATTTAGTATTAGCTTTGCCAAGTGATTTTGCCTGAGGAGTCTTGATACCAAGTGAGTCTATGCTTGGTGTTATCTAGGGGGATATTTAGGGCATGACGTGGAGATTTGATCGCCATATCAATTGCTGTTTGCGGGTCGCAGACCCCCCATTTGACGAGGTTATTGACCATATCTAGCAGGGGAATGGTAGTACCTGATAATGTGCCGTCAGGAAGTCGAGCTGTGCCTTGCTTGACTGTGATGGGACGATCATCCCAAGGATAGATACCATCGGGCAAGCCCAAGGGTGCAAGGGCATCACTAACCAGAAAAATTTGGGTGGTCATGCGATAGAGCAGTTTGATCATGGCTGGTGAAACATGGATACCATCGGCAATGAGACCGCACCAAGTGCGATCGCTGAGAATGGCTTCACCAAGTAAACCGATATCGCGATGATGGAGGCTAGGCATGGCGTTAAATGCGTGGGTGATCATGGTTGCGCCTTGGGCGATCGCCTGTTTAGTCTGGTCTGCATTGGCAGTGGAGTGCCCAAGACTCACAATAATCTGGCGATCGCGCAGAAATTGGATCGTTTCCCCTGAGGGGTCAAGTTCAGGAGCAAGGGTAATAATTTTGATCATCTCTTGGTAATCGCCGATGAGCCTTTGCAAGGTATGGAGGTTGAGGGGCTGTAAGTAAGCGGCAGGATGTGCGCCTCGTTTGTCTGGATGTAAGAAAGGTCCCTCAAGATGGATGCCTAAAATTTGGGCGGTATGGAGATTGCCATCCTGTTGTTGCTGTTGCATGGCTTGACTCAGCCAAAATAGCGATCGCTTTGTTTGTTCAGGTGATGTGGTAACAAGGGTGGGTAAAAATCCATCAATACCTTGACTATATAAAAATTGGCAAATCTTAGGTAAATTTTGGGCGCGATCGCGATCTAAATTGTTGAAGGCAATCCCCAGCGCCCCATTAATTTGCAGATCGATAGCTCCTTGGGAATGACAAATCAGTTGCATAGGTTTCAGGCTAGATTGAGAAATCAAAAGTGGATCGGTAAAAAAATTTGCCTAGAAGGTTATTGTGGCAAATAATTTAGCCAGAAAATAGTAATGAATCCATAACAAAAGTCGCAAATCTCCTCAGCAAAAAGTAAACTTAATGCTCAAGTAATATAAATTCTTCGTATGAGCCAGACAACAGCCCCTCAACCTTGGAGTCAGCGTTTTGAGACAGCGCTGCATCCTGCGATCGCTCGGTTTAATGCCAGCATTAGCTTTGATATTAATCTCATTGAATATGACATTACAGGATCGCAGGCGCACTCGCGGATGTTAGCTAAGGTAGGGATCATTAGCGACACCGAAGGAGAAATGCTCGTTAATGGATTAGAACAAATCCGTCAAGAATATCGTGCAGGCAATTTTAATCCTGGTATAGATGCTGAGGATGTGCATTTTGCCGTAGAGCGTCGATTAACTGAACTGATTGGTGATGTGGGTAAAAAAGTCCACACAGCGCGATCGCGCAATGACCAAGTTGCTACCGATGTCCGACTATATCTGCGTGATCAGATCCGCAAAATTCAATCTGATTTGAGGACATGGCAACACACCCTAGTCGCCAAAGCTGAACAATATGTAGATACATTTATTCCAGGGTATACCCATCTGCAACGCGCTCAACCCATTAGCCTTGCTCACCATCTACTCGCCTACTTTGAAATGGCACAACGGGATTGGACAAGACTAGATGAGATCTATCAACGGGTTAATGTTTCTCCCTTGGGATCTGGAGCTTTAGCAGGTACTCCCCACCCCATCGATCGCCACTACACTGCCGAATTGTTAGAATTTGGTGCAGTTGGTCGGAATAGCCTTGATAATGTGTCCGATCGCGACTTTGCCGTTGAGTTTCTCTGTGCCGCTAGTTTGATTATGGTGCATTTAAGTCGTTTGTCGGAGGAGGTAATCCTGTGGTCTTCTGAAGAATTTCGGTTTGTGAAACTAAGCGATCGGGTTAGCACAGGTTCTAGCATCATGCCTCAAAAGAAAAATCCTGACGTGCCAGAATTGGTACGCGGTAAAACTGGGCGAGTCTTTGGCCATTTGCAAGGTTTGCTGACAATCATTAAGGGATTGCCGCTTGCCTACAACAAAGATATGCAGGAGGACAAAGAAGGTATTTTCGATGCTGTAGTTACAGTGCGTGCTTGTCTTGAGGCAATGACAATTCTTATCGAAGAAGGGATTGAGTTTCAGCCTAAGCGCTTGGGTGAAGCGGTGGCAGAAGATTTTTCCAATGCAACCGACGTGGCAGATTATTTGGCGGCAAAGGGTGTACCGTTTCGCGAGGCTTATCAGTTGGTGGGGAAATTGGTCAAGACCTGCACCAGTGAAGGTATTTTGCTGAAGGATCTATCGGTAGAGCGTTGGCAAACCTTCCATCCTCAATTTGAGGCGGATATTGTGGAGGCGATCGCCCCTGCTCAGGTAGTAAAGGTACGCAATAGTTACGGAGGTACTGGTATTGATCAAGTCCGTAGCCAGTTAGAAATCGCCAAGCAATTAATTGCTTAAAAAATAAACAGCAAAAGCCCTGCGATGCAGGGCTTTTATTGTTTGTTTTCCCAAATTTAGAGAGCAGCAGCCAACTTTAGATCATTGGTTTCTAAAATTTGTTGCAGTTCTTCAGCATCAACAGTTTCTCTTTCCACTAGGGCATGGGCGATCGTGTCAAGTACATGACGATTATCGACTAGTAGCTGTTTAGCACGGCGGTAAGCGTCAGCCACTAAAATGCCAACTTCTTCATCAATGGTGGCGGCAGTTTCTTCAGAAAAGTCACGCTCGGCGGCGATGTCACGACCTAGGAACATATTGCCACTGGAACGACCAAGGGCAACTGGGCCAAGCTTTTCACTCATACCAAAACGCATCACCATTTGACGAGCGATCGCGGCAACCTGTTGTAAGTCACTGGATGCACCCGTGGTCACTTCTTCTTCACCGAAAACGATTTCTTCAGCGATGCGACCACCGAGGGCAACTGCCATTTGGTTTTGCAAGTAAGCACGGCTTTGCATTCTTTCTTCTGTGGGTAAGAACCATGTCAAACCACCAGCACGACCGCGAGGAATGATAGTGACTTTTTGGATGGCATCATAATCGGGCATCAAAGCTCCAACGAGGGCATGACCTGCTTCGTGGTAAGCAACTAGTTCTTTGCGCTTCTCGCTCATAACGCGATCCTTCTTCTCAGGACCAACCAAGACGCGATCGACAGCATCATTGATTTCATCCATCGAAATCTCGGTCAAGTTTCGACGTGCCGCGAGAATTGCCGCTTCATTTAAGAGATTAGACAGATCCGCACCTGTGAAACCAGGGGTGCGACGGGCAATTTTTTCGAGGTCAACATCCTTAGATAAGGTCTTGCCGCGTGCATGGACTCCGAGAATTTCAAGACGACCAGCAAAGTCGGGACGATCCACAACCACTTGGCGATCAAAACGGCCGGGGCGGAGCAAGGCGGCATCTAATACATCAGGACGGTTAGTAGCCGCAACAATAATGATGCCTGTATTGCCTTCAAAACCATCCATTTCAGTGAGCAACTGGTTTAAGGTTTGTTCACGTTCATCGTTACCACCACCTAACCCAGCGCCACGCTGCCGGCCGACTGCATCAATTTCATCGATAAATACGATACAAGGCGCATTAGACTTAGCTTGCTCAAAGAGATCGCGCACCCGTGAAGCACCGACACCCACAAACATTTCCACAAACTCTGAGCCAGAAATGCTGAAGAAAGGTACACCAGCTTCGCCAGCAACAGCACGGGCGAGTAAGGTTTTACCAGTTCCGGGAGGACCAACGAGAAGTACACCTTTGGGAATTTTTGCGCCGACAGCCGTAAAGCGATCGGGATTTTTGAGGAAGTCAACAACCTCGGTTAACTCAAATTTGGCTTGCTCAATACCTGCAACGTCAGTAAATGTAACTTGGGTTTGTGGTTCCATCTGCACGCGAGCGCGAGATTTGCCAAAGTTCATTGCTTGGTTGCCAGGGCCTGCTTGGGCGCGACGTAGTAAAAAGAATAAACCAACAAGTAATAAAACTGGCAAAATCAAGCTACTTAGGGTTTGCATCAAGGCTCCATCGGTACGACGGGCAGCCACATCTAGCTCAATGTTGTTTTCTCTAACGGTTTTAGTAAATTCGGGATCGTTAGGTAAGTTGACGCGAACTTTGCGCTTACCTTCAGGCCCCCCTGGTACTGTAACTTCAGCAAAGGTGCGATCGGAACTCAGGGTAATGCGAGACACGCCTGCTGGTTTTTTGCGAACCTCCTCCAGTAATTTGCTGTAGCGCCATTCTCCTTGAGGAGCGGGTTGGCTATCGAGCAGGGTGGTTCCTAAGGTGATGACGACTATGCCAAGCAAGGCGTACAGACCAAAATTTTTCCACTTTTTATTATTATCGTTTTTATTATTATTGCTTTTCACTACTACTGCTCCATCAACAGAGTTGTCCTTAGATCAATTTGCCAAGAACTGTTAATTTAATTAATTAATCTTAACGCAAGCAGTCTAGAAACTGCTGATGTTGTTTTAGAATCCCTCTTTGGATCGATACCCCAAAGATAGAGTATTGCGGTTTTCACTTTATAAAACCTATAAAAACTATAAAACCTGTGCAAGTTGGGATAGGCTAGTACGCTCTTGCAAAAATTTTAGGGGAGTGCTGGGGGTTTCGGTGAAGCCAAGAATGCCGCGATCGCGATGTTCATAGATTAATTGATTGTGCTGATCAAAGAGAAATGTACCGCCACGTTGGGTTAAATAAGAAGCATCGGGTACATACTCACTCCATTTACCCAAAACTTCAGCCATGTTACGCAGACGCAAGGTTGCCAGCTCAAAGGGGCGTTGAAAGCCTTTGCCACCTGCAAGACCAAAGAAACTTCCTTTTAGTGGAGGCAAGGGAGCAGCTTTGATGGTTTCATTGTCGGCGATTAATTGTGGGGCGTGGCGATCGCCTGTGTATCCACGCAAAACCTCTTTTAATGTGCCTTGACTGGCTATACCTGCACACATCAGCATTAGATTAATCCATGCACTTTGGGCGGAGGATAGGACTGGGTATTGGGTGGTGATACCTGCATAGAGGTGGAGTTTCTGATGTAAGGAAGGTTGCGGCTCGACAAAGAGGTGATGGGGATCAAAGCCTGTAAATTGACAGAAGCGCTCACCCGATCGCCGATCGCCTATGCCCACAGCCCTAACGGCAATTCCTGCGGCATGGATGAGCTTAATATCACGTTGAATCCACCAGATATATTCAAGGCTGTCAAAGTCTCCTAATTGAGGTAATACCAGCACCAGTTTATAGGAAGACATTTGGCAACCCTCAAGGACTGGGGCGATCGCACCATCACTCACCCTTGTTTTGCAAATTTGATTAAGGATTTCATAAATATCACTATTCTTGTGAGTATCACTGGTCATAATTAAGGGCATACAATTAGGGGAAATAAGCTTGATATTTACTAATTATCTCTAATTTTCTGTTTTCAGAAACTAATCCTAGACTATTGCCGAAAATGTATGAGCCTACCTTCCATTGCAAGAAGCACCTTAAGCGAAAGATTAACTCAATGGTTATTTAGTGAAAATCGCCATGAAAAAGAGAATGCCCATGCTTTAAAGCATCACTGGTGGCAAGTCATGTGTTTAACGGGAGTAGATTATTTTTCAACCCTTGGTTATCAGCCAGGGATAGCGGCTCTAGCAGCAGGGGCGCTCTCACCGATCGCCACCCTAATTTTAATATTGCTGACCTTATTTGGGGCTTTGCCCATCTACCGCAAAGTAGCGGCGGCTAGTCCTCATGGGGAAGGGTCTATTTCTATGCTAGAGCATCTCTTACCATGGTGGCAGGGCAAATTATTTGTGTTGTGTTTATTGGGATTTGTCGCCACAGATTTCATTATTACCATTACACTATCTGCTGCCGATGCAACTGCCCACATTATTGAAAATCCCCTAGTTCCCTCTTTTTTAGATGGACAAGCAGTACCAATCACTCTAGTCTTAGTTGGTCTTTTAGGAGGTATCTTTCTCAAAGGTTTTCGCGAGGCTATAAGCATTGCCGTAGTATTGGTGGTTGTTTACCTGATTCTCAATATCATTACCATCGGCTTTGGTCTTTACCAAGTGATCACCCATTCTCAAGTAATTAGTGATTGGCAACAATTACTATTTGCCAACAACCGTAATCCTTTGCAATTGGTCGGTATTTCTGCCCTGATTTTTCCCAAATTGGCTTTAGGATTGTCGGGATTTGAGACAGGCGTGGCCGTAATGCCTCTGGTTAAAGGGGGAAGCCAAGATACGGAAGAATACCCCCACGGCAGAATCAGGAATACCTATAAAATGTTGACCACAGCAGCTCTAATCATGAGCTTCTTTTTGTTAACTAGTAGTATTGTCACAACCTTACTCATTCCTCCTGCGGAATTTGCTGTGGGTGGTAAAGCCTATGGACGCGCCCTTGCTTATTTGGGACATTTGTATCTGGGCAATATTTTTGGCACTGTCTATGATCTCAGTACGATCTCAATTTTGTGGTTTGCAGGAGCCTCGGCAATGGCTGGGTTATTAAACATTGTGCCGCGTTATCTACCACGCTACGGCATGGCTCCCAACTGGACTTTGCTGACTCGCCCCCTAGTATTGGTATATACAGCGATCGCTTTTTTAGTCACCTTAGTTTTTAATGCGGATGTAGAAGCTCAGGGCGGAGCCTATGCAACAGGAGTATTAGTATTGATGAGTTCAGCATCTTTAGCTGTGACCCTAGCAGTTAAAAGAAGAGGTTCTCAGCGCAGTACGCTTATATTTAGCCTGATCACCCTTATTTTTGTTTACACCACAATTGCCAATATTATTGAGCGCCCTGAAGGAATTAAAATTTCTGCCATCTTCATTGTGACCATTATCACAACCTCCTTAATATCAAGGGTATGGCGATCCACAGAACTAAGAGTGGAAACCATTGAACTAGATGAGATGGCACAGCAATTTCTATCAAAAGAACAAAACAAAATTATTCGGATCATTTCCCATCGACCGAATCGAGGTGATGAGAGTGAATATACAATTAAAGAAATTAGTACCCGTGAGGATCATTCGATATCTGAGGATGATTCAATTCTCTTTTTAGAAATTCAAATCTCTGATCCTTCTGAGTTTGCGGGGAAAATTAGTGTCCAAGGATTGCAAGTTGGGCATCATCGTATTTTACGATCGCAGGGGGCAGCCGTTCCCAACACAATCGCTGCTATTCTCTTAAACATTCGCGATCGCACAAACAAAATACCCCATGCTTATTTCGGATGGGTTGAAGGCAATCCAATTAAGTACTTAATTCGCTTTATTCTTTTTGGTGAAGGAGATATTGCGGTTGTTACCCGTGAGGTGTTACGCAATGCTGAAAAAAATCCGCAACAAAGACCGATCATTCATGTTGGTGGCTAGGTTAGCCTTAATATCCCACCCCCAATAATTTATTATCTCGCCGAAATTGAGTGGGCGTGATGACATTAGTTCCATTTGCCCATACGCCTAACCGATCGCTTTGCGCCTTAATTTGTAATTCTTCATAACCTTGGCAATCTTTTTCTTGCAGACGATCATAGTGGGCTAAACCTAAAGAAACCATGACCTTATTGACATTCTGCCCCCCTGCTAATACCTCGGCATTATATCTACCAAATTTATCTTTGTTAAATACACGAAGATAAACTTCTTCGTCCTTCAGCAGATTGTCTAAGACCTTGCGGGCATGTTGACCTTCTTCTTGCAAGAGTTCGGGAGCATCGATGCAGGAGAGATGTACCTTAGTTTTGATACCTCGATCCACAAGGGTAATATTATCTCCGTCAAAGACTCTAACGGCAAAGGTTGTTGCCCATGCGGAAGGCGCGATCGCTATGTTTAACAATGCCAACATCGCCAAGCAACAACAGCCTAGACCGATCCCACGCATAGCTTTCACTGTTAGCGGCATAAGTTTTAATTGATGGCGCAAATTTTCGGCTAACTTACATATTTTTGACCAACTGGATTCTAGATATAGCAAATTGGATAGATATTTCCGCAGATATATGAGCATAGGTATGGGCAGAGCATGAACTTCATTTTATGCTGCTTAAGTTGCGGCGATCGCAAACTCACCTCGACACTTGGCCGCACCATTGGCGATCGCAAGTTCATGCAACGTAAACTCATTGCCGAGTTGGTGTAGTAACGATTCTAATAAACTTTGGATCTCAGCATCAGTTTTGACCACAGGAGGTTCTGTTGTGGCGATCGCGTCAAGAAATAGGGGTGAGCTTAGACAGGTTTGGAGATCGTCCGCATCTAGCTGCACATCCATAGTTACTTGGATCGGTTGGAGTAATCGCAAAGGCTCACCCTTTAAGATTTGGGCAATGTTTAGATGAATATTTGCGGCCGACAAATCAATATTGGTAATTGCTAGTCCTTGATATTTGGCTCCTGATCCCAAGACTGTAGCGAGAGGAATATCACCACTCAAGATTTGGCGGCTTTTGCCAGCAATTTTAATCTCGATATGGTCGATATGCTCAACCTGCGATCGTAACCACAGCTTAATAACGGGGATGAGTACAGAGCTAACAACTGACATAAATAATTATACTTTCAGGTCTATTTTCGGGTTTATTTTTAGGTTTATTTTTTAAAGTACATCACAGCACTAAAAAATAGTACTATAGTCTTAGTCCTCACTACCAGCAAAACATCTATGTCACCTGCGACAACAGATCCCGCTAATAATCCCCTTTGGCATACCTTGGCTACTAATGAAGCCCTTGAGCAATTGCAGAGCGATCCTGACAATGGACTCAGTAATGCCGAGGTATTGCAAAGATTGGAACACTATGGAGTCAACGAACTTACTGCCAAATCAGGGCGCACTTCTCTACAGATTTTTATAGATCAATTTACCAACATCATGCTGTTGATGTTGATGGCAGTAGCAGTGGTTTCGGCAGTACTCGATATTCGCGCCCAAGAATTTCCCAAAGACGCGATCGCGATTACCTTGATTGTCTTACTCAATGGCATCCTTGGCTATGCCCAAGAAAGCAATGCTGAAAAAGCCCTTGCTGCCCTTAAAAAGCTATCATCTCCCAAGGTTAAAGTCGTGCGTGGCGGGAATATCCTTGAGATCAGTGGCAAAGAATTAGTGCCTGGCGATGTCATGTTTCTGGAGGCAGGTGGGCAGGTTTCCGCCGATGGTCGCCTCCTTGACGCTCAAAACTTACAAATTCGTGAATCAGCCCTGACAGGAGAATCGGAAGCCGTCAATAAAGACCCTAGACTCATTCTAGAACTAGATGCCAGTCTAGGCGATCGCCTCAATTGTGTTTATCAAGGCACAGAAGTTGCTCAAGGTAGAGCCAAGGTGCTGGTAACTAAAACAGGCATGAAAACTGAACTCGGTAAAATTGCGGCGCTGATCCAAGATGTGGAAACCGAAGACACTCCTCTCCAGCAGAGAATGTCCCAATTAGGCAATGTCCTAGTTAGCGGTTCTCTCGTTTTGGTGGCTCTGGTGGTCGGTATTGGCTTGTTAAATAAAGGTGACTTTGGTGAACTCCTCAAAACCTCCCTAAGTATGGCTGTGGCTGTTGTACCTGAAGGTTTGCCTGCCGTTGTGACCGTTACCCTTGCCCTTGGCACACAACGCATGGTCAAACGCCAAGCTTTAATTCGCCGCCTTCCCGCCGTTGAGACCCTTGGCTCCGTTACCACTATCTGCTCAGACAAAACAGGCACACTCACCCAAAATAAAATGGTGGTGCAAAGTATTCGCACGATTCAGCATAGTTTGCAGGTGACTGGCGATGGCTATAGTCCACAGGGAGAATTTCTGGATCATGACAACGCGATCGCGGTGGGCAATGTGTCAGAAATTCAACAATTGCTGATGGCTTGCATCTTTTGCAATGACTCAATCTTGCAACAGCAAAAAGGGGATTGGATCATTATTGGCGATCCTACTGAAGGAGCATTAATTGTGCTGGCGGAAAAGGGAGGATGTGCAGCCGCAGAATGGCAGCACCGAATGCCTCGCTATCGCGAAGTCCCATTTTCCTCTGAACGTAAGCGCATGAGTGTATTAGTACAGGGTGAGTCTGGTGGCTATGTGATGTTTTGCAAAGGCTCACCCGAATTAACCCTCGAATGCTGTACGCATATTCAAGTCGGGGATCAAGCAGTACCGATCGCCGATCACCAAAGGCAACAGGTTTTAGAACAAAATAACGTCTTAGCATCCGATGGTCTTAGGGTGCTTGGCTTTGCCTATCGCAATATTGCCAACCTCGAAAATGACCAAATCACAGAAGCAGATGAGAATAATTTGATTTGGATTGGTTTAGTGGGCATGTATGATGCGCCAAGACCAGAGGTGCGCGAAGCCGTCAAAAACTGTCGTCAAGCAGGTATCCGTCCTGTCATGATCACTGGGGATCATCAATTGACGGCAAAGGCGATCGCAGAAAACTTAGGCATTGCTAAGGCAGGCGATCGGGTGGTGACAGGCAAAGAACTAGAACAGATGAGCAACCTAGATCTAGAAAAAGTGGCGCTCGAAGTTAGTGTCTATGCCAGAGTATCGCCAGAACACAAACTGCGGATCGTTCAAGCCCTGCAAAAACAACATCAGTTTGTAGCCATGACAGGCGATGGAGTCAATGATGCACCAGCCCTAAAGCAAGCAGATATCGGCATCGCTATGGGGATCACAGGCACAGACGTTTCAAAAGAAGCTAGTGACATGATCCTCCTTGACGATAACTTTGCCACGATTGTCGCTGCTACCGAAGAAGGTCGAGTGGTTTACACCAATATTCGGCGCTTCATTAAATACATCCTTGGTAGCAATATTGGCGAAGTCATCACGATCGCCATCTCTCCATTTCTCGGACTTACAGTTCCCCTCAGCCCCCTCCAAATCCTGTGGATGAATCTCGTTACCGATGGTCTCCCTGCCCTTGCCCTTGCCGTCGAACCTGCCGAACCAAATGTCATGCAGCGTCCTCCCTTTGATCCCCGTGAAAGCATCTTTGCTAGAGGTATGGGCATGTATATGGTCAGAATTGGGATCGTTTTGGCGATCATTAGCATTACCCTAATGGTCTGGGCTTTTGGCTATACCCACACGATTTATGATGAAATCTATCAGAAATCACGCTGGACTACTATGGTCTTCACCACCCTTTGCCTTGCCCAAATGGGTCATGCGATCGCCATTAGATCTAATACTCAACTCACCATTGAACTCAATCCCCTCACCAACATCTATGTATGGGGATCAGTCCTCACCACCACAGCCTTACAACTAGCTTTAATTTATATAGAACCACTACGCAACTTCTTCGGAACCCACCTAATTAGCCCCCTAGAACTCGCAATTTGTTTTGGCTTCAGCGCCCTTATGTTTGTGTGGATAGAACTTGAGAAATTAGTGATTCGCAATTTTTTCAAACAAAACTGATGCAATGAGCTTTTCAATCCCTACAATCCTATTAAAATTAGGATGTATAGAAATGAAAATCATTTGGTCAATTCCAATGACAATCATAAAAAGTATGCTAGGCTACAAATTGGGGTAGCTATTCAAGTGTATTAAAGTTCAAGAATCAGTGGAGGAGTTAAATTGAAAAAGGTTGAAGCAATCATTCGTCCATTCAAGCTTGACGAAGTAAAGATCGCACTGGTAAATGCTGGTGTGGTAGGTATGACCGTATCAGAAGTACGCGGTTTTGGTCGTCAAAAGGGACAAACAGAGCGCTACAGAGGCTCTGAATATACGGTCGAGTTTTTACAAAAGCTCAAGATTGAGATTGTTGTGGAAGATGACCAAGTGGATATGGTAGTAGATAAAGTTATTACTGCCGCACGCACTGGCGAAATTGGCGACGGAAAGATCTTTGTATCTCCTGTGGAACGCATTATCCGAATCCGTACTGGAGAAAAAGATCTAGAAGCTGTTTAGAATCACAATCACAATATTCTATTTCAATTTCACATCAAGAAGCGACAAGATACGTCTTGCCGCTTCTTTAAGCTAATACCAATTTAAAAAACCCAGTAAGATTTCTCAATTTGGTATAACAAATTACAGCGATCGCTAACAAAATATAGGCCTGGATTAAGCTAGGAAATCTTAACAACCTAGCCTTCTGTAGCCATGCTTTTACTCGTGGACTGCAAGAACAAATTTGACTAGCCAATCCTCTCTCATAGACTACAGTCCCGCATACCATTCATAGCCCAAATCTTCCCAATATCCCCTTTTAGAAGCAAGGCTTTCAGTTAATTCAATTCTAGTTACCCATTTACTGAGTTTATACCCTAGCTTAATTGGTGATGCTAAACGCAAGGGAGCGCCATTGGCAGGAGCCAGAGTTTCACCATTTTTAGTGTAAGCCATCAAGGTTTGGAGATGTATAGCTGAGTCTAGATCCCAGCTTTCATAATAGCCATCAGCAGAATAGAAATAAACATACTTAGCTGAAGGCTTGGGTTGAGCGATCGCTACTAGATCTCGCAAACGCACCCCACCCCACTGCACGATCGCCGCCCAGCCCTCCACACAAACATGCCGAATCACCATTTCTACCAATGGTAACGCTTGCAAATCTGCCATACTCAAGCTCAAGGGATTCTGCACAGCACCATCAATGGTTAATCGATAGGCGATCGGATCAAGCATCGGTGTAAACCGAAAACTATTCACAATCAGCTTATCTGGCTCAATCGCACTTACAGGAAATTCAGGTATTAACTGTTGGGGACGAAAGATCAGCGACTCTACCCTTTCATTAATAGGCTCTGCCAATTTACCAACAAATTCTTCGACCAAGCTGCCAAATCCAATCGTCAGTACACCAGCCCCTGCCAAATTTAAAAAGCGCCGACGCGGTAAAGTTTCAGTTTCTAATTTTTCAATCTGCTGGCGATCGTCGGGGGGATCTGGCTGAGGTGTGGAGTTTAATAGATCAGACATTGGTACATGGGCTAAAGTAACAGGAATGCTGCATATTTGGTTCTTTGGTGTTTCATTTTGCCCTAGACAAAGCGAAGCATTCAAACCGTGATACTGAGTTCATGTTATACCAAAAATATTATGTATTACCAAATATACCCTGCAACTTATGGGCAACGGCTGTATAAATACGATTTTGGAACTCAGTTACATCCTGTGGTTCAGGATTTTGCCAATTAATTTTTACTTTCTCATTAGTGTCAGCATAGCCATTGAGAATACTTCGATAGTCAATTAAGCGAGGATCACTATTCAGACTGGGGTTAAGGAATAAGCAGGGTGTTCCCATCGCCATACAGGGTAAAGCACAATGCAAACGCGAAGTGATGACTAGTTTAGCAGTTGCGTATAAATTTAATGTCTCTATGGCTCTACGGAACTTATATCCATGACGGCGATATTTGTAGTACTCGACATTGTGGGTTACAAATTTTGCTTTTTCTAGAACTTGCTGGGGAACTAAGGCAGATAAAAGACGGCTTGAATCAGGTACATGAACATCAGCTTCTTGATAGGCATCCACAACCAGCACTTGGTCAGTGCGTTCTACCTGTGGTCTAGCGATCGTGATAGTTGGACAACCACTAAAAAAAGCCTCAACACCAATACTCTCCAAATATTGCAAAGTTGTAGTATCCCGACAGCCAATCGGTCCGTTGGCATTGTAATAATCTTTATGTTTAGGATCAAAAAGAGCCTTTTTCTCAGCATTAATGTGCATACCCACAAAGATTGGCTTCAAAGACGGATGTGGCGGCCAGTTGTCAGGTAAATGCGTAAACCAACCATTTAAGAAAATTGGCAAAATAGACTGATTGGATAAAGAGAATTGGGTTTGGTCTAGATATTCCCTATGGATAGGTAATAGTTTAGAAGTCTGTGGGGTTAGATTGAGTGCTGCTAGGGTTTGGATTTCGTCACCAATATTCCGAGAGTCGTATATCAAAGCTCCCCAAGCAACTTGAGAGGCCTGATTAATAGTCTTTTGATCAAGTTTATCTAGAATTTGCCTAGGTAAAGTGTCGTTGCTGTTCCTAACTTTTTGCTTGGCATAGGTCTTCCATTTTGAAAGTTCTATTCTTTCTCTAACATCCTCAACTTTGGCACGAATTCCTTTGCTAGGCTGGCGATATTTCATAGAAATGTAACAAGTGAGTTAATTTGGATTCGTAAATTATATAGCTATAGTTATTTCTTGTCTGTCTGCCGACTGATGAGATATAGCGATCGTCACCCCTTTTGACATAGCTCTTACAAAAATTCATGGCATATAGTCAAGCTTTGCAAAGAACATCTGTGTGCTGTTGGTGCTTCTTTGTGTCGTTTAGCTTATAAAGCATCGACCATTCTAGAGGATGAGACGGCTATCCCTACGCTTCTTACCTATGCAGCTTACGGTTTGGTTTTTATAATGTGTACAGTTGTATAAGTCTAACTGTTATAAAAAATGGCTGTTAAAAAAGAAGATCCCAAAAGATCGCGCTCTCGGTTGATTGGCAATGTGCTATTGCTCATCGGCGCAGGCTTACTAATTATTAATATCTTTTTACCAAATTTATTTGCACCGCCATTACCAAGGGTTCCTTACAGTCTCTTTGTCCATGACGTAGAAGAAGGTAATGTGCAACGGGTTTACATTGGTCAAGATCAAATCACCTACCAGCTTAAAGGGGTTAGCCCTGATATTGGCGGAGAGGTAATTGCGACTACTCCTATTTTTGATATGAGCTTACCTGAGCGTCTGGAAAAGAGTGGCGTGGAATTTGCGGCGGCTCCTGTGAAAAAGCCAGGATGGATTGGTACTTTATTGAGTTGGGTAATTCCCCCACTAATTTTTGTGGGTATTTTCCAGTTGTTTAGCCGTAATGCTGGCGGTGGTGCTAGTGGCTTGCAAATCGGTAAGAGCAAAGCTAAGGTCTATGTGGAGGGTGAATCTACTAAAACTCTGTTTGCAGATGTGGCTGGTGTGGATGAAGCCAAACAAGAATTGCAGGAAATTGTGCAGTTCCTGAAAACTCCAGAGAAATATACTAAAATTGGCGCAAAAATCCCTAAGGGTGTTTTGTTGGTAGGGCCTCCAGGGACTGGGAAAACTTTGATGGCAAAGGCTGTCGCTGGTGAAGCAGGTGTTCCCTTCTTTAGTATTTCTGGTTCTGAATTTGTAGAACTATTTGTGGGTGTGGGTTCTTCTAGGGTTCGTGATTTGTTTGAACAGGCGAAGAAGCAATCCCCTTGTATTGTTTTTATTGATGAGTTAGATGCGATCGGTAAGGCGCGTTCTAGCGGCGGATTTTATGGTGGTAATGATGAACGGGAACAAACCCTCAATCAATTGCTAACGGAAATGGATGGTTTTGGTGTTGATGGTACGACTGTAATTGTTTTGGCGGCAACTAATCGTCCTGAAACTCTTGATCAAGCGCTATTGCGTCCAGGTCGATTCGATCGCCAAGTGCTAGTGGATCGTCCCGATAAGAGTGGTCGTGAAGCAATTTTAAAAATCCATGCTGCTAAAGTTAGCCTCGATCCTAGTGTTGATCTGAAAGTAATTGCCACGCGAACTTCAGGTTTTGCAGGAGCCGATCTTGCTAACTTAGTCAATGAGGCGGCATTGTTGGCAGCCCGCGCTGGTCGTGAAACCGTATTGCTAGAAGACTTTGCTGAGGCTGTGGAGCGTGTGGTGGCTGGTCTGGAAAAGAAGAGCCGTGTTCTCAATGAGAATGAAAAGCGTATTGTTGCTTACCATGAGGTTGGTCATGCCTTAGTTGGTGCGTTAAATCCCGGCAGTGGCAAGGTGGAAAAGATTTCCATTGTCCCTCGTGGTATGGCTGCCCTTGGTTATACCTTGCAGTTGCCAACGGAGGATCGCTTTTTACTAAGCAAAGAGGAAATCGAAGCACAGATTGCTACTTTACTGGGTGGGCGATCGGCTGAAGAAATCATCTTTGGTAGTATTACCACAGGGGCTTCTAACGACTTGCAACGGGCTACGGACTTGGCGGACAAGATGGTAACTAGCTACGGTATGAGCGAAATTTTAGGACCTTTGGCATATCAAAAGCAGCAGAGTCAATTTCTCGGTGGGATGGAAATGTCTCGCAACGTCAGTCCTGCCACCGCAGAAGCGATCGATCGCGAAGTAAAGAGCATTGTGGAAAGCGCCCATGATAAGGCTTTAGCAATTCTCAATGCTAACCGCGAGTTGCTTGAGACTATTTCAGAGAAGTTATTAGAATCAGAGGTGATTGAGGGAGATTTCCTTACGAGCCTTTTGAGTCAAGTAAAGTCGCCTGAATCCCATAGTATGGAACAAAATCAACCTGTGGTAAGTCATGCTGGCTAGAATCCAATTGGTAATCCATCATGAACGCGCAGTTGTCTTCGCAACTTACTAATCAATTTACGAAGTCTGTGATCATTTCTGTGGGCATAGCTTTAACTGCATTTACTGCACTGCCAAGCTATGCCTCTCCCCGCCATAGCGATTATGATCGTGATAATGCATACGCTAGTAATCGTAATTACTCCATTGAGAGGTCAAATGAGCGATCGCGGCAGCAATTTCGTAAGCCTCTCAAAAATACAGCACCTAGCGTGAATAACACTAATGCTGTTAATTTTAATAATTCCACTGATAGCCCCACTTATAATCGCTCTATTCCTAGCAATAGCATCTCTCAGGTATTTCGGAGTACGATGAGTTTACCCGTGGGACAGGCGATCGCCACGAAGATTAATCGTCAAGACACACTTTATATCAATAAGGGAGAAGTGGTTAACGCAAGTCTTATTGTTGATCGCGATATCGCCACCAATAATGGCACAGTTCTCATTCCTGCGGGAGCAATCATTGAAGGGCAGTTTACCCCCGTAGAAGGTGGTTCCAAGTTTGTTGCCCAAAAGTTAACGAGTCGGGGCGCAACGATTAATTTAAAGGCAGAGTCAGCCTTGATCAATGATGTCAAAGATCCCCGTGAAACCAGTGCAGGCGCAATTTTGACCGATGCAGGGATCGGCGGAGCCGCAGGGGCGGTTTTGGGTGGCGTATTGCGTGGGAATGTGCAGATTATCGATATTCTTGGCGGTGCAGCCGCCTCTGTGATTGTGGGTAATGTCACTGCACCACAGGTAACGGTAATCGAACCTAGTACAGTGATCAATCTGCTAACCCAGCAACAAATTACCTTTGCGGTGAGAGATGATTTTTAGATACTTCTCAAAGCCACGATAGGATCGAGTTTTGCGGCTTGTTTTGCGGGAAAGATGCCAAAGAACAAGCCAATACCTCCTGATACACCAACCGCAAGAACGATCGCACCAATAGATACTCCTGCTTGCAGAGGAGTTACCGCACCGATTAAGAGAACTCCACCAATTCCAATTCCTGTCCCGATCGCACCACCTAGCAAAGATAGAATTACAGCTTCAATGGTGAACTGGGTCAAAATGTCGCTAGGAGACGCACCGATCGCTTTACGCAGTCCAATTTCTTGAGTGCGTTCAGTAACAGATACCAACATAATATTCATAATGCCGATACCACCGACTAGCAAAGAAATCCCCGCGATCGCTGCCAGCAAAATCGTTAAGGCTCCAGTAATATTGCCCACAATTTCTAAGGCATCCTGTTGGGTTCGCACCGTAAAAGTATCTTCAGTATTAATATCAGAACTGCGATGTCGTAATCTTAGTAAATTGGCAATTTGGAACTGAGCCGCTTCAACATCAGCGTTACTGGTTGCTGAGACATTGATTACTTGCACCGCAACACCATAGGGTGAAGTACGTCCAGTTAATTGACTAGTCATCGTGGTGACGGGCATAAAAATCGTGTCATCCTGATTCGTACCGAGAAATGCTCCCTTCTCAGACATAACACCAACTACTTCATAGCTTGTCCCCCGCAGTCGTACTAATTTTCCTAGGGGATTACCTTGGGGAAATAACTCCTTCGCGATCGCTGCTCCTAAGGTAATTACCCTTGAATTCCGTTTAATATCTTCGACATTCAGAAATCTGCCTGAGCTAACCTCAGCATTTCGCACGATCGCATAGCGATCGGTAGTACCGATGAGAGTCGCACGTTTGGTATTATTACCTGCGATCGCCAACTCTGAGCCATTGATCTGGGGAGCCACTGCCCGCACAGTTGGAACTTGCTCGGCGATCGCCTCAGCATCCGCCAAAACCAAGCGATTAGGAGGGGCAATCACGTTACGCCGTGCATTGTCAGTACCTGTAATGATAAAAATCACATCTGTACCAAGGGATTGAAACTGTTGCGAGGCATACTTTTGCGCTCCCTGCCCCACACCTACCATCAAAATTACGGAAGCATTACCAATAACAATACCCAACATGGTTAAGGTGCTGCGTAACCGATTGGCAGCAAGGGTTTTCCCCGCCATCCGAAAGCTTTCCCAAGTATCCATAGAAAATATACAGAGCGATTTCTATCTGTTCATAAGCTTGACAACCATAGGATAGCCTATTATGAATTTTTGATAATCATCCTAAGGTACAGACCCCATCCCCCATTGATTGACTAGGCAAAATAGTTAAAATAATCGGGCTAAAAAATCGACCTCTGCCCCTCTGGGCTGACTCCAATAATCGTGAGTTGACAATCTAAAACTGAAAATCCGTATTTATCAGCAACTTTTTTACTAATGGAAAGAATCTGATCGCTTTTAAACTCAATGACACGATTAGTCTTGACACAGACAAGATGGTGATGATGATGGGGTCTCGGCTGATTAATCTCATAATGTTTATGATCTTCCGTGAGTTCTAATTCCCGCAAAATGCCCATCCGTGCCATCATTTTCACAGTTCGATATACCGTTGAGAGACTGATATTTTCACCCTGTTGTTTGAGCCGTTCATAGAGATCTTCAGCACTGAGATGTTCACCTTCAGGAAGATGCTGAAATGTACTTAAAATTACTTCGCGCTGTGGTGTCATCCGACAACCTTTGGAATTTAGTTCAGCTTTGAGGGATTCGGGTGAGTAGGAGGTCTCCACGGCAATCACATCATTATCAATAACGGGGTCTTCTTGAGAATAGCATAAAAGGAATATGCCAAATGAGTTACGAAATTATGCTATCGTTAGCAACCGATCCCATTTAATCCCTAAACTTACCGATCATGCCAACGTTGCCCCGTGCGATCATTCACCGCAAAAAAGTTGATGCGGTTCAACGTTTTCATCCTTGGATCTTTTCAGGTGCGATCGCGAAAGTGCGTGGTGAAGTCCAAGAAGGGGATTTAGTAGAAGCCTATAGTGAGGATGGGCAGTTTTTGGCGTTAGGACTTTGGGGTGTGGGTAGTATCGCCATTAAAGTTCTCTCCTTTGAACCTGTGGAATCATTTCCAGTTCTATTGAGCGATCGCCTGCGTCAAGCATTTACCCTGCGCCAAAATTTACAACTAATCGACAATCCCCAAACCAATTGCTATCGCCTGATCAATTCCGAAGGCGATGGTTTGGCAGGATTAATCATTGATATCTATGGAAGTACTGCGGTTTTGCAATGTCACTCCCTCGGAACCTATCGCTATCGCCAAGATATCGCGATCGGCCTACAAAATCTCTATGGCGATCGATTGCAATCAGTCTATGACAAAAGCGCTGCTACCCTGTCGCGCAAGTCACAAACCCAGTCACAGGATGGTCTATTAATTAGCAGCAAAATTGATGAAAAAAACGATACTGCTACGGAAATCTTAGAATACGGACATCGCTTTATTGTGGATTGGGAAAAGGGGCAGAAAACAGGATTTTTCTTAGATCAACGGGAAAATCGGCAACTATTGAGTAAATATGTCGCCAATAAAAAAGTATTAAATACCTTTTGCTATTCAGGAGGATTTTCTGTTTATGCGATCGCCGCAGGTGCGAAGGAAGTTCATTCGATTGATAGCTCCGTCAAAGCGATGGAATGGACTGATCGCAACATTGCGACAAATTTTGCACAGGCTAACCATACATCTTTTACGGGGGATGTGTTTGATTTTCTGAAGCAATGCGATGCAGATTATGATGTGATTGTGCTTGATCCGCCTGCCTTTGCGAAGAGCCTGTCCGCTAGACATGCCGCGATGCAAGCCTATAAGCGACTCAATCTGCAAGCTATGTCTAAGCTCAAAAAAGGAGGCTTGCTCTTTACCTTTTCCTGCTCACAGGTGGTTAATGTGGAAAACTTTACAGGCGCTGTCACGGCGGCGGCGATCGCTTCGGGACGAAATATCCAAATTCTCCATCACCTGACCCATCCACCCGACCACCCCACCAGTATTTTTCATCCTGAAGGAGCTTATTTAAAGGGTTTAGTATTGCATGTTAGCTAGTTACTGTTCAATTTTTAGCGATCGCGATTTGTCGTAGAAATTTTGCCATTGCCAATTACCATCAGGATCTAGCCCAAAGCTCAGAACCTTAACATCAAGGGAATTTAAGCCAATTTCCTTGACTAATAGCTCAGGATAGCGATCGCCATTCAAATCTTGAATGCCAAAGAGGGCATAACTACTCACACTATCATTGATGTAGGACAACGCCCTTGTATGGGTCACGATAGGAGTAGCGTTCCATTGTTGCTGTTTTGATTGGCGCAACACAGCTAGTACGCTATATTCTTGACGCTCTAGGGGAGATAGGCGCAAAAAAGCTTGCCAAGGCTGCGGATCAAAGCCAACGGGACGGCGAGCATTGTCAAGCCGCATACCTGCAATGATTTCAGGTTGCTGATCACCATCAATATCCACACAGGCGAGGGAAGCGATCGCCACACGCGACAAATCTGCGGATGGTATTCCCAAATCCGTAAATAGCTGTTGAGATTTTTCGAGAACCAGTTTAGGAATTCCCTTCGGACAGTTAAAGAAGTAACGCCGATCGCCTTGATGCTGACCTACGGTGATAGTAAGGTTTTGCTGGCGTAATACCGCAGGGTTAAAGGGAGGGCGATCGCTAGTCGTTAATGGTTGAACGCGCAAACTGGCGATCGCGCCAAAGGCACTGGAAACGCGCACTTCTTTAATTTGTAAGGTTCCCAAATCTTCGCCAAACTGGGTTAAAGTAATCTGGCTATCGGTGGGAATGGCGGCAGTTACTTGCTCTAGACTGCCCAAGGCCTGCACTAGATCCGATGGGACTAAGCCATCGATAATCTGCCCATCGGGAGAAGCTTGGAGAAATAATAGTGCAGGTATGGGAGTTGATTTGACCTGCGGAGCCTGACTACCGCAACTAGGTAAAGCGATCGCCAAGGCAACTAACAAAGCTAAGGTAATAGCAGTAAAGATACTTTTGCTAACTTGCCGAATTTTTTGTCTAAATACAGGGATTAGCTTATTCACAAAAAAACTTCCACACCGCTATCTGCGTCCACCATGCGCTTCAATTTATGCTCTCAAGTTAGCATAGATAGCCCTAAGCCATCACCATGCCACCATCAACATTAAATACTTGACCTGTAATATAGGCAGCCGCAGGATCAGCCGCCAAAAAACGCACCATACCCGCAATTTCTTCAGGCTGTCCGTAACGCCCAAGGGGAATAAATTTGAGGATTTCCTCGGTATTGCCTAAGTTGGCAGTCATATCCGTAGCAATGAACCCAGGAGCAACCGCATTGACGGTAATACCACGACTAGCTAATTCTTTGGCAATGGTTTTGGTAAATCCGATCACACCTGCTTTAGCGGCGCTGTAGTTACCTTGTCCGGGATTACCCATTTGTCCAGCCACAGAAGCAATATTAATAATGCGTCCTGATTTTTGCTTGAGCATGATCTTAGCGGCGGCACGGCTGGCGAGAAATACGCCCGTTAGGTTAAGGTCAATTACTGCTTGCCAGTCCGCAAGCTTCATCCGCAGTAAAAGGGTGTCACGGGTAATGCCTGCATTATTCACAAGGATATCGACTCTGCCCCATTTTTCGATCGCCGTTTTAAAGAGGGTATCCACCTGTTCTTCTTGAGATACATCAGCAGGGATCGCGATCGCTGTACCACCACTGCTCTCAATTTCGGCAACCAATGACTCGGCGGCACTAGCCGAACTCGCATAATTAACCATCACCTTGGCTCCTTCCGCAGCTAGTGATGTGGCGATCGCCCGACCAATACCTCGCGATGCACCTGTGACGATCGCTACCTGACCTTCTAACAATCCCATGCTAATTCTTAACTCTATGAATACAGAGGGTAATTATACCAAGTTGAGGACAGATCAATTTTGGAGACGGCAAAACTGGCGCGATCGGTTAAATTCCGTATGTTCATTTTGCCAATTAAAGGCGAAATGACTAATAGAACTAATGCTGGGAACTGCCTGTCGAATCGCCAGCATTTGAGCATCTAGGGAGGGGCGATTATCACTAACCGTTGTCAAATTCTCGCCATTTTGCCACTGACCCACCAAAATTGGGGCAATTCGTGTAGCAGGTGGAGCCGCATTAGTCACCCTAAGCACCTGATTAATGATGCAATCTGTTTGACCACAGGCGGCATAGGTCATGGGTTGCCAGATGTAGTTGTTGGTGAATAGATGCCAAGGTTGCATTCTTGAGTCAAAGCCATTACCCACAGGCTGATTGCCATCTGGGAAAAAGGCAATGCCTGCCGTTACCCGTTGTTGAAAAACTGGTCTAGATACAACGTTTAGATAGTAGGTGATACCGATGAAGGCATGACCTACGGCTAATCGCCAAAGTTGGTTTTGCCAATAGGAAAGAGGAATTGTGGCAGTTGGCGGTTTGTTGCCTTGGATGATAATTGGCTGTAGTCCTTGCCATTGAGGAGCAGATTCTGTGGGGTAGAGCTTTTTGACGGCTTGGAGATCGGTGGCAGTGACAAAACCTTGCTTGAGAAAGCGATCGATGAGGACGCGACCCTGTTGATTTTGGGCGCGATCGCGCAGTGCTTGCAGAGAAGCTTCTCCATAAATCCACAGATCGCGGACATTGCTCACCACTGAGTCGGCTCCAGTTCCCCGCCGATAGCGAATATAGTCGAAGACAACTCCATCGGGTTGCCGTCTCAAAGATTCGGTGACTATGCCGTATAGGTCAATCTGGGCTTGACGATTGTATGGATCGACAAATAATTGTTCGATGTTGACCTCAGAAGTTTTGCCTTGCCGATCAACGATCGCCTTTTCACCTTTACCATTGAGGGCGATCGCTCTCTGCCTAGCAACGGTTTGCTGCGGATTGCCATTGCGATCGCGACCTTGAGCATAACCGCGCCCAAAGTTTAAGGAAAAAATCCATGCATAGACCTGCAATCCCCTTGCTCTGCCGCGCTCAATCGTCATTTGCAAGAGATCCGCTTGTTTATATTTAGTACCTGTAATTAGGGATGTCCAAGGGCTGAAGTTAGTAGCTTCAGGTAAGAGGACTTTGCCATCGGTTAATATTTCGACAAAAATTTGGTTGTAGCCCCGATTGGTAATGCGATCGAGCAGGGCTTCAAGACGACCAGTTTCTAGATCACAGGGATACAGTCTCAACCAAATGCCTTGATTTTTGAGCCAAGATTTTTGACGGCATTCTCTCAAACTTTGTTGGTGTCTCTGGACGATCGCCGCATATTGTTTTTGGGCATTAAGCTGGGCGCTATAGCTGATTCTTGGATCAAAGGCAGCACTTCGCAACGCTTCTTTTTTTATGATTTCGGCTTCTGGAAATTGACAAAAATCTCCCTGTTGCGCGATCACCAATGTGGGCATAGCCATTGCCGCAGTTATTGATAATAGCAATTCTTGAGAAAGTGTTTTTAGACTCATCATGGTCAAGCTATGCTATCTCAATTTTAAGAAAATCAAACATGACAATTCTCTTGAAGTTGCGATCGCAATTGGCGATAGTCTCGATCCTGCTCATGGTTGCGGCTAGACTCAATCGTAATACCTAGCGATCGCGGATTAGAAGAAGTCACCTTAGAAGGAGCATCTGTCCATAATACCCAACGACTACCAAAGGGCAGATAGGCAATGTTTTGGGGCGTATAGGTCAGCCAAACCACAGGCAAATCAGGAATATCTTTGAGGATATGGGACTCATTTACCGATGTATCGGCAATCTGCACGGCGGCGAGGGTTTCTAATACGGAGCGATCGCTTTTAACCATACCTGTACTAGCCGTCCAGAGACAAACACTCAGATTTGATCTTTGAGCATAAAAATACAAAGAAGCCGCCGCCACCACTGCTTCTTCAAAATCCTCTGGATGCCAACCTGCCGAATTATCGAGAGCGATCGCCACCTCTTGCCCCCCGATCGTCACCTCCAACTCGCGCACCCGCAACTCACCAAATTTAGCACTACTGCGCCAATGGATTAGCCTTGTGGGATCACCCCAGCGATAGGGGCGCAGGGTTTTAGTGAGACCCTCCGTAGCATTGTGATAGTTGTGATCTTCGCTATGTTGACGAGGACTTACTTCATTACCGATGCGATCAATCAGGGGGCAGCGATCGAGGGGCAGCACCATCGGATAGACGATCGCCTTTTGCAGATCGGGACAGGCGCGACGACTGCGAAACAATCCCAAGGGACTAGAGGTAGCAATTTCGGTGGCAGTAAATACAAATACACCCCTTTGATTGGTCTTGACCTCATAGCTCCATTGGTAGGATTGCAAAGGCTCAATCATCTCCACCACAACTTCCTGTCGCTCAATATTGGAGAGAAGGGGAGGCAAAACATCCCGCACTTCCAATAGGCGCTTATCGGTTTTACCCCTATTCTGAATCGTCACATCTACCCACAAATCATCACCCACACTCACAGGATCAATTGGCGATCGGATTACCTTCAACTCCGCTAACAAGCGCTTGGGCATCACTGCCCCCACCAACAGCAAAGCGAAACTAATACCACTAATCACATATAACCAACCCGACAAGGTATTGGTTGCCGCCATAAAGAAGAATATCGCCAAGAAGCTATACATCCCGCCAATAAACTCAGGTGTCGCCAACTTCCACTCTAGCCAGAGCCAAAATTTTCGAGAATTAGAGCGTTTATTTGACTTCTGAGTTAGAGTTTGCCGAGATTTAGATTGCAGCATGGATGATGAGGTAATGGGTTAAATGGCAGATTTGAGCGCAAAGATTTTATTAATTACATCTTCCACAACGCGATCGGGAGTAGATGCTCCTGACGTAATTCCCACCTTGATTTTGCCCTGTGGCAACCAATTATGAGATTGGGTAATCTCTTGACCAAGGGGCTTATGCTCAATGGTGTCGGCTGAGAGCAACCGATCTACATTATCGATATGGTAGGAAGGCAGATTGCGTTCGATCGCTATTTCCTGTAAGTGGGTGGTATTAGAAGAATTGTACCCACCAATCACAATCATCAAATCCAAAGCTTCTTCCACAATCTCAAACATGGCATCCTGACGCTCCTGAGTGGCATCACAGATGGTATTAAACGCCATAAAATGCTCGTTGAGATTTTCCACACCATACTTTTGCATCATCGTGCGTTCAAATAGTTTGCCGATCGCCTCGGTTTCTCCCTTGAGCATTGTGGTTTGATTCGCTACCCCCAAACGCTCTAAATCGCGATCGGGATCAAAATTAGGTGATGTCGCTTTGCGAAACTTGTGCAAAAATTCTTGGCGATCGCCACCATGCAGAATGTAATTTGCCACATATTCCGCCTCCTGCATCCCTAAGACCACCAAATAACGCTTGGCATAGGAGCTAGTGGCGATCGTTTCCTCATGGTTATACTTGCCATGCACAATCGAAGTGAAGTCTGCTTTTTTATGCTTTTCCACCCGATTCCATACCTTAGATACCCAAGGGCAAGTAGTATCAACAATCTTACTGCCAAGGCGATCGAGCAACTGTGTCTCCTGCACACTCGCACCAAAGGCAGGCAAGATGACCACATCTCCTTCGCCAATGCCTGAGAAGTCCTTTGTCCCATCGGCAGTCACAGGTACAAACTGCACTTCCATTTCCTTCAATTTGGAATTAACGGAAGGATTATGAATAATTTCATTGGTAATCCAAATTTTTTCGGAGGGGAACTGCGTGCGAGTCTCATAGGCCATCGCTACGGCTCTTTCAACACCCCAACAAAAGCCAAAGGACTTCGCCAAATAAATGGTGACATCTCCTTGGGTATAAATGTAATTATGTTCACGGATAGTTTGAATTAGATCGCTGTGGTACTGCGATCGCATGGTGGATTCAGCCTCTTCGCCATGCCCGAACCCTTTCCGAAAATAATTAGGAGACTTTTGCAAGCTGCGCCGCATCGCCTGTGTATCGAGGGTATTGTCCATGGGCTTTAGTTTTTTCTCGTTAAATGTGCTGAAAATATTATATAGCAGTGATCACCGTCCTCATTGAATTGGGATTAATCTTGCGGTGGTTGCCGAAAGTCTGCCATATAATGGTATACCTTGGTTAATATTTTGGTGATCTCTTAGGGTACATATCGTGTCACAACGTACAGCAAGACAATGGATTATTAATGGTGTATTGATCGTCGTTACCTTATCTTTTTTAGGAATTTCGATCGCACCTTTATTGGGAGGTATGTTTGCCCCACCAGCCTCTAATAATAATGCTGCCCAACCATCACCAGAACAGGAACGCATCAAGATCCAAATCGAAGGTTTTGAAGCCGTATTAAAGAGTGATCCCAAAAATGTTACGGCTCTATCGGGTTTAGTAGAACTTCGCAACCAAATCGGCGATATCAAGGGAACTCTCGAACCTCTGCAAGTATTAGCCGATACCTATCCCGATCAGCCTGAATATCGGATGATTTTGGCACGCACCCACATTCAACTCAAAGATCCCAAAAGTGCGGCGGCGGAGTACCGTAAAATCCTCAGTACCAAGCCAGGCTTCATTCCTGCTGTGCAAAGTCTAGTGAGTATTGAGCTATCGGATAACCGTCCTGAAGCGGCGATCGGCATTCTCCAAGACACTCTCAAGACGGCAGAAACTGCTAATAAGATTCAAGCAAATTCTGTGGATACTAGTTCTGTCCGTTGGATTTTGGGAGAGGTCTATCGTCAGCAAAACCGCCTTGATGATGCGATCGCCACTTACGATCAGATGATCAAGGACAATGCGAAGGACTTCCGCCCCTATGTGGGTAAGGGTCAACTCAAACAATTGCAGGGCAAAGATGATGAGGCCAAGCAACTGTTTGATAAGAGCATAGAGTTAGCTCCTGCGGAATTTAAGGATGAAGTCAAGCGTCTTGCTTCTCTAAATCCTAACAAGCAACCATTTACTGCACCTGCGCCAAGCAGTACAACTACACCACAACCGACCACAAAGCCTTAATAAATTATCAATAAATTAAATCTATTCTCCCCCCTAAAATCATGCTGCTGGAAGTTGAAAATTTAACCGTTCGCTATGGTAAATCTGCGGCAGTCGATTGTGTAACGTTTCAGTTGCAGGCAGGTGAAGCTCTGGGGCTCATTGGCGAAAGTGGCTGTGGCAAGACCACCATTGGGCGATCGCTGATCAAACTATTGCCAGAGTCCGCAGCCCTAGAGGGGAGAATTACCATCGATGGTGAAGAGATTGCCACAAAGAAAGATGGCAGATGGCGTGGTGAAAATGTGGGGCTGATCTTCCAAGATCCGATGACTCGGCTCAATCCTTTGATGAGCATCGAAGCCCATGCCCTAGAAGTAATTCATTCCCACTATCCCACCCTCTCAAATCAAGCCGCCAAGTTTAAAATTCAAGAAGCCTTCAAATCGGTCAACATCGATCCGCAACGGGTCAAGCAATATCCCCATGAGTTTAGTGGTGGGATGCGGCAGAGGGTAGCGATCGCACTTTCCTTGCTGCTCAATCCTGCTCTGTTGATTGCCGATGAGCCAACCACTAGTCTTGATGTGACGGTGGCAAGCGAGATTTTGCAAGAACTTACGGAGTTGCGGCGCAACAATGGCATGGGCTTGCTCTTGATCACCCATGATCTGGGCATGGTGGCCGCCTATTGCGATCGCATTGCGGTAATGTATCAAGGCGCGATCGTAGAAACGGGAACAGTGCAGGAGATCTTCACCCAACCACAGCATCCCTATACCCAAGCTTTGCTAAAGTCAGTTCTGCATTTTCAACCCCAGTCTATTGCTCAGGAGTCTCCTCAGCCAGAAAATCAATTAGCTGCACCTGTGATTTTGTCAGTGCAGCAATTGCACAAGCGTTACATCACAGGTAGCAATTTAATTGCACGGTTATTTAATCCCCAAAGTGGTGTGATTAAGGCGATCGATGATGTTAATTTAGAAATTTATGCAGAGGAAACCTTTGGCATTATCGGTGAAAGTGGCTCAGGCAAAAGCACAACGGGTCGGGCAATTTTACAATTAGTGAAGCCTGATCGTGGCTCTGTGAAATTCAATGGAGTAGAACTAACGCAACTCAATCGTCACCAATTACGCCTTCAGCGATCGCAGATGCAGATGATCTTCCAAGATCCCCGCGCCTGCTTTAGCCCCCATATGCAGATTTTCCGTAGCATTGCCGATCCTTTGCTCATCCATAAGTTAGCGCCCAACCTTGAGGCAACCCGATCGCGCGTTAATCAGCTTTTAGAACGAGTGGGGCTAGATCCTCAGCTTGCCGAACGTTATCCCGCCGACCTATCGGGAGGGCAATTGCAGAGGGTGGCGATCGCCCGAGCCTTGATCACCAATCCTAAATTAGTGATCTGCGATGAGCCTGTAAGTATGCTCGATGCTTCGATCCAAAGCCAAGTATTGCAACTCATGCGCGATCTCAAAGCAGAATTTCAACTGACCTATATTTTTATTACCCATGATCTAGCGGTGGCACAATTTTTCTGCGATCGCCTAGCGGTCATGCACCAAGGTAAAATTGTCGAGCAGGGCAGTACCCATGATGTACTAACCAATCCGCAACATGAATATACCCAATCACTAATTGCTTCTGTGCCGCGTATCCCGCAAGTGGATCGTTAGATTCTCTCACCCTGTTATTCTTTTTTAGTCGCCTATTAATCGCCTAGCCCGATGCCCGATCCCTTGCCCGATCTCTTTACAGACTTTGCCCTAGATGAGCATTTTCTCAATCCCGATCGCTCTAATCTCGAAACCCTTCGCAAGTTAGGCTATAGCTTTGTCGATCTGATCGTTGATGGAGTACTCAACCAACAGTCGCAACCCTTTGTGCAGGAGCAAACTCCCTTACATCTCAATATTCCTCAACAGGGAGAAGTGATCGCCGATATTTTAAGAGAAGTGCGATCGCAGATTATCCCTCGCACCATCAACTTCCAAAATCCCCGTTACATGGGGCATATGGATAGTATTCCTGCCGTCATTACAATTTGGGCAGATGCGCTCATTGCCGCCATCAACAACAATATGTTGAGCTATGAGCTATCTCCCGTCTTCACCCAAATGGAAGCCCAACTGATGCAGTGGTTTGGTCAAAAATTTGGCATGGGGGATGATTGCTTTGGGACAATGACCGCAGGAGGAAGTCTTGCGAATATTTCCGCTTTACTGATGGCGCGAAACTGGAAACAGCCCCACAGCAAAGCACAGGGCAACGTCCATAATTTAGTTGCTTTGGTATCCGATGCTGCCCATACTTCCTTTGAAAAGGCGATGAACGTGATCGGCTTAGGTAAGGATAATTTAATCAAAATTCCCACCAATCATCGTGGCGAAATTCAACTCGATCAATTAGAACTAAATTTAGAAGCACAAATCGCACAAGGGAAGGAACCCTTCTTTGTGGCGGCGATCGCAGGCACAACCGTTACAGGAGCCTTTGATCCGCTAGAATCTGTCGGTAAGCTCGCCAAAAAATATAACTGTTGGTTCCATATCGATGCTGCCTATGGTGGTGCTGGCATCTTTACACCCCAATTACAGCATCTCTTTGCAGGGTGCGACCTTGCAGATTCCCTCACCTTTAATCCTCAAAAATGGCTCTGGGTATCGCGCACCTGTGCCATGATTCTAGTAAAGAATAAACAACATTTGATCGATGGATTTGATGGCAACCTGCCCTATATGAATGATCAAAATTTGAATTTTGGGAATCTCAATCTCCAAGGAACAAGGCGCACCGATAGCCTCAAGCTATGGATGACCCTCAAGACCTTGGGCATTTCAGGCTGTCAAGCATTGGTAGAGCGATCACTCTATCTTTCCGAGAAACTGAAGCAATGGGTCATCGATTCCCCTGAATTAGAGTTAGTCTGTGAACCCACCGTTAATATTATCTGTTTTCAGTCGAGCGATCCGCAAATTAGCAGTGCCACTCTCCATCAAACTTGGATCAACAATCATAAACTCTGGTTATCTTTGCCTCTCTGGAAAGGCGATCGCATTCTTAAAGCCGTAGTCTTACATCCCTACGCCAACTTCTAATACCAAATTAAAAAATGGCTACGCCATTTCTTAATTCAAAAACCTTACTGGGTTTGGTTTTTAATTTAAATTGGTATAATGCAATACTGGCAGAAGCTTGCAAAGTTTTAGAGCAACAGCTATAGAAAGCAAATAATCATAAATAAATATTACTTATGATATTTTTAGTCTTATAAGATTAAAAAACTAGATTTTTCTAGTCAGCATCTATACTTAGCAATAGACTGAAATTCCATCAATTTAGTTTTTTGTTTCTCAATAGGTCGATATTGTGTTAGAAACTTTAATATCTTAATGTTGATGCTGAAATATCTTTCTCCACCTTGCTTACCTAAAAAAGGCTATATTACGTTGGCAATTGTTAAACAATAAACTAGTCAAGCAGATATGCTGACCGTAAATGCAATTATTATTACTACAATTATTCTTGATGTTGGAATTCAATCCATAATTATCGATAAAATTTTTCGATCTAAACAAGATAAAAGGCGGCGAGAAGAAGTGGAAGAAGAAAACCTTACTCGCTACGAATCTAACACCTCTAGTGATCAACCTAAAGGTTGGGAATTTAAGATTTTACGCACTAGTAGTGGTGGGTTTCGTAGTCGCAGGGTATTAAATAAGGTTTGTGCAGAGGAAGCTCAAGCTGGTTGGATCTTGCTGGAAAAACTGGATGACCATCGACTGCGGTTTCGCCGACCTATAGCGGCTCGCGATCGCGATCATCAGTGCCGCATTGATCCCTACCGTACCCGCTATGGTATTGCTGAGATTGTCGAGACAATTACTACGGTGGTTGTACTAATTGCCATTATGGGGGGCGCGGCGGTCTTTGGATTTATATCCATGAGTCGCTTATTTGGCGATTGGCAAACTCGGACAGTGCGACAGGCTCCTAGTACTGGCAATCTGCTCCAGCCATCAGCCCCACCGATCGCGACTCCTCCTAATGCACCTACACCATAGGCTGCTCTACTCCTTCGGGGTGCGCTTCCACAAAGCATTTAGGATTGCTATAGTTACGAATTAACTGAAGTAAGAGTGAGTATTGATGAAAGCAATTTTAATGACTGCCGCAGGTGAACCACACCTATTACAGGTCGCGAATGTCCCTAATCCAGTTATTAGCAAACCAACTGAATTATTAGTCAGGCTCAAAGCCGCAGGGATTAATCCCATTGACACCAAATTACGCAGTCGAGGGACATTTTATCCCGATCGCTTACCGACCATCCTTGGCTGTGATGGAGCAGGGATCGTTGAGGCAGTGGGTAATGATGTCACTAGGTTTAAGGTGGGCGATGCGATCTATTTCTGCAATGGTGGCTTGGGCGCACATCAAGGCAACTATGCCGAATTTACAACCATTGATGAAAAATTTGCTGCCCATAAGCCCCAATCCTTGAGCTTTGAGGAGGCAGCCGCAGCACCTCTAGTTTTGCTCACAGCATGGGAAGCCCTATACGATCGCGGTCGCTTAGAAATGATGCCTGATGCTCAGGTATTGATCCATGCAGGGGCTGGCGGCGTGGGACATGTGGCAATTCAGTTAGCCAAATTGCAAGACGCTAGGGTTTGTACGACGGTTAGCTCTGAGGAGAAGGCAAGATTTGTCCGAGGGTTAGGTGCAGACCTTGCGATCGCTTACAAACAGACGGATTTCGTGCAGGCAGCGATCGACTGGACAAATGGCAATGGTGTCAACCTTGCCTTTGATACAGTCGGTGGCAAACTAATTGAGCAAACATTTCCTGCGGTGCAAGTCTATGGAGATCTGATTACTATTCTTGAGCCGCCTGCGGATATTAGCTGGAAGGTTGCCCGCACCCGCAATTTACGATTTAGCTTTGAGCTAATGCTCACCCCTATGCTGTTAGGCAATCTTGACTTACAAATGCATCAAGCCGAAATTTTACAAAAGTGTGCCAAGTTAATCGATGCAGGCAAGCTAAAAATTCATGTCAAAGAGGTATTCAAGTTAGACCAAGCAGCACAGGCACATCAACTGCTTGAGGCTGGCTCCATGACTGGCAAAATAGTTTTAGCGATCGACTAAAAAATACCAAATTAAGAAATAGCATAGCCATTGCTTAATTAAAAAACCCTTACTGGGTTTAGTTTTTAAATTGGTATAAAAAAGAGTGAAGCTATTGCTTCACTCTTTTTGGTGAAAGTTAATCCATTGGACTAGCGAAAAGTTGCTAATTGTTGCATTTGCTTTTCGTTAGTAATACTTAAAACCTGCCGCTTCAGGTCAATGCTAATCCAACCCTTATCCTTAATTTTTTCCATTACCTTTGTCGTATCTTCAGCACTCACCTCTGACAAATCAGCAATATCCTGAATCGGTAAATTAAATAAATCAACCCCAGCATCAGTACGACTACCATAGGCAGACGATAAACCCATCAATACTGACGCAATCCTGACCGCAGGTACTTGCTGACGCATCTGAGTACGCTGATTAGCTTTGCGTAACCGCCTGACCATCAATTGCAACATCCGATGGTGCAATTGGGGATCTTTAAACAAGAACTGAATAAATTTTTGCGCGGGAATACTCAAAACTCGGACAGGAGTATATGCCACAACATCAGTAGAGCGTGGAGATTCATCTAAAATCGCCATCTCTCCAAAAAAGTCACCATTACCAAGTACTGCCAAAGTGGTGGCATCTTGATTTCGCAAGAAGCGTACCTTCAACCATCCTGAAAGGATAAAGTAAACGGCATTACCCCAAGCATCTTCCATTAATACTGCTCGTCCCGCAGGATAGTCTCGCTCTGCTGCTTCAGCTAAGAGCCACTCCAAGGTTTCGACACTGGCAGTGTCAAATAATGGAAATAGCTCTTTGAAGGTATCCGTTTGCATGAAGATTTTATAGCTGGTTAATACTAATAGAAATTAACTATGCACCCATGATCTCATAGCCTGCATCGACGTAGATGATCTGACCAGTTACAGCACTAGACAAATCACTGCCTAAGAAAGTGGCCACGTTACCCACATCTTCGGGTGTAACAAGGCGACGCAATGGCGCAGTCTCTTCGTAATGATGCAACATTTTGTGAAAGTCACCGATCGCGGCTGAGGCGAGAGTCCGTATCGGCCCTGCTGAAATCGCATTTACACGAATATTACTAGGGCCAAGATCAGAAGCGAGATATCGCACATTCATTTCTAGAGCAGCTTTGGCAATACCCATCACATTATAGTTAGGGACAACCTTGACACCACCAATATAGCTGAGGGTAATTACACTGCCTCCGTCGGTCATCATTGGTTTGGCAGCACGACATAGATGAATGAGTGAGTAAGCACTCACATCAAGGGCAAGTTGAAATCCTGCACGGGATGTATCGCTAAAATTTCCTGACAGGTCTTCTTTATTAGCAAAGGCGAGGCAGTGTACCAAAATATCAATTTTTTCCCATTGTTCTGCAATGGAGGCAAACAATGTATCTACCTGTGCGTCATCTTGAACGTTGCAGGGCAGCAAAAAGCTGGGGGACAAGGGGGCAGTTAACTCAGCTACTTTGCCCTTGTTCCGATCGCGATCGTCAGGTAGGTAAGTGACTCCTAACTTTGCTCCAGCTTCATGCAACTTTTGGGCAATGCCCCAAGCGATCGAGCGATTGTTGGCGATTCCAGTTACCAGAGCAGTCTTACCACTCAAATCTAAGAAACCCGTCATGTATATTTCCTAAGGTGATCCTAATACCAAAATAAGCTTACATCAAAAGCCCATACTTGTACTTGCTGCGAGAGGGGCAAGCGCACGTTGTAAAAAGCTCAAAGCTAAGAAGGCTAACATTGGTGAAAAGTCCATGCCACCAAGGGGAGGAATGATAGAGCGAAATAGGTTGAGGTAAGGATCTGTAATTTGGGATAACGCGGCAAAGGGCTGATTGTACCAATCAATATTCGGGAACCAAGTCAGCAAGACGCGGATAAATAGCAAACCCAAATAAATAGATATAAATGAACTAACTGTACCAAGAATAACAGCCATAGGGATTTGAGGTATGAGTTTAAATTATGTAAACAAGCTTTAGTCTAATTTAGTTTTATTCAGTTTAACAGATGCTAGAGGGTAGTCCTATATTCCCAATGTTAGGGAGCGTTGTCCGCTAAGGTGTCTAAAGATTGCTGACTGCGCCCATTTTTGCCTTCAGCCATAGCTAGTTCTTGACTAACTGAATCGATCGCTGCATTGAGCTGAGAAATTTTTTTCTCCAGATTGCGGCGAGCAAATTCATTGCTGCTCGAACGGTTTGGTAGTTGATCATTATCATTACGATTATCTAGGCGATCGCTTGATTCTTCATCGGGTTCACTGAGTTTGATAGTCACCAATGCACCAACCGCACCACCAACGATCGCTCCAAAGAGAAAACCTCCCCAAAAATTTCCCGAATTGTCTGCCATAGCATTACCTCATCACTCCAAACAAAGGTGCAATTACCGTCAAGAATAAAGTCAAACTCATCATATCATTCACTTATAGCAATTCCTATGTTGGTGAGATATAGATAAGGGACTGACACCCCTTGTTCTGCTAGGTTAGATTTAATACCAAATTAAGAAATGGCTACACCATTTCTTAACTGATGTTACGTGGAACTCAGGGTATGAATCTCCTGCTGCTAGCAAAGCAGGGCAACCACGGAGGGATTGCCCCTACCTGAATAATTTAAATTTGGCGTAGGGGCTGTGCCCCCGTGCCAGCCCCGATCATCCAACAT
>JANRII010000046.1:0-16455 GCA_033765135.1 Pseudanabaenaceae cyanobacterium bins.39 | reverse complement strand
GTAAGACTGTCCCCCGATCAACCTCACGATAATCACTTTTGCTTGCTGTAATACCTCTTCGGCATAGGTATCGATCGCAATTTGTTGCTGCAATTGCAAGACATTTACCACCCGAATTTGCGGAAAATCTTCAGGCAAGTTCGCAGTAGCCGCCGCAAGGGTTTGGATATCCGTATCCGCAGCCGTGATGATCACAATCGGTGCAGGTTGCTGATCAACAAAAATTACGCTGTCTGTGGACTGGTTCCAGCCCCCTGATATAGTGGCAATACGATGCATTAGTAATCCAAATTGCAGTAGTCGGCTCAATCATTATAGTGGTTTTCACAAAGCTACATTCGATAGTTGCGGGGAGTTTGTCCTGTCCATCTTTTAAAGGCTCGGTAAAATGCACTTGGCTCGGAAAATCCTAGCAAAAAAGCTAAATCTTGAATAGAAGTGTATTTATTTTGGATATGTTTTAGCGCCAGTTCCTTACGGGTATCATCAAGAATTTGTTGATAAGACGTATTCTCTAATTGTAGTTCTCTCTGAAGTTGCCGTACACTGAGCATCAAGGTACGAGCGATTGCCTCGATTGGCAGTACATCTCCTTGTAGATTTTGAGCAATCAGCTTCATCACTTTATGACTACATTTGGTAGACTGAGATAGATTTTTGAGCATATCATTTGCATGGCTTTCAAAGACTGATAGTAAGTTCGCATTAGCTGATCTCACTTGCCAATTGAGGACATCGGCTGAAAAAATTATTCGGTTAATTGATTGGGAAAACTTTACCTGAGTTTGAAAGATTCGCTCATGTTCTGAGCAATTAATAGGAATATGATGCTGAAACCAAACTTCATGAACCTGTAAGGTTTTTCCTGTGAGCTTTTGAGTTGCTTTTAGTAGGGCGGAAAATGTACTTTCAATTGGATGTCTTGGCTCATCTAGAAGATAGTTTTTGACTCCTCCCACAATTTCGCAGTCACAATATACCAACCTGTCCAAAGTTTGGTGATGAATGGCTACCCCTTGGCTAAATAGGCGAGTGTATTGAGATAGCTTGTCTAACACCTGAGCGTAGTTTTGGCAATTGAGGAGAACATATCCCAGAATACCGATCGCTGGCAAGTCAAAGGTTTCACCAATATGCAAACCAAGATCTTGATCGCCTGTTTTGATAATCGCTTCTCGCCACAGATGCTTGAGCAATTCTCCTGCGATTTGAAGATCAGGGTCTTCTAACCAAGCAGATTCAATCTTGGTTGAGCGGTAAATATCTTGCAAATCGACCCCTTGCGCTGCGACATACTGCAAAATGTCACGAGCGATCGCTACTGAAAATTTCGCCTCTTGATGATTTTCTTGATTCGGATCGGAGATTGCATTTCCCATAACTTGGCATTAAAAGTCAACTTTCTGGCGCGTTACGTCATGTTGGATTTTATCAAAAAGCCTTAACTTTAATTCATCAGCAATGGAAATCAACATCTTATACAAACCCATGATTTACAAATATATCCAACCGAAAAGAATTTCAGTAATAATCGTTTCTACGATTTTGACAGGCAGCATTCTTCTAGTTCGAGAATCCCAATCTCAAACACTTTTCCTATCACCAATAAATAAAATTTCACAATCTGAATCAAAAGAATCTGACTCGCAAAAGTCGATAACGGCAGTCATTCGCCAGCGTGGTTATATCGGTGCTGGTGGCTCAATTGGTCTAAGTGGCGAAACCTCAGCTTTAGGTACTGGTGGCTTTTCCCTTTTCTCTAAAACAGTTTTTACTGACAACTTGTCTATGCACAATAACACAGTAATTTTTGGGACTGGAATTTCATCTTCTGCCTCGAATCTTACAGTTGACTTTCCTCTCCGTGATGCAAATTCTCAGCAAATTATTGCTTCTCCTTTTATTGGTGGTGGGGTGATGTTTAGGAATGAGAATGGAATTAAAATTGCCCCCCATATTACAGGTGGTGTAGATGTGCCGATGTCGCGAAACATTACGGGAACTGTGCAGTTGAATGTTGGTTTACCGAGTGATCGTAAGGCAGACATGGGGCTTTTGCTTGGCGTTGGTTACAGCTTCTAACTTTTTTGAAGATAGATTGAGTTAATAAGGATTAACAATGAATCGTTTACATTTTGTGCGTTATACAGGAATCTTCTTGGTTCTATTGGTTATATTTCTAAATGTTCCTTACATTCGCTTAACACAGATTTTTGAATATGACGACATTCTGCGTAAACCAATTGGTGATGTACTGACTAAGTTTCATGCAGGTGGGATACAACTAATGTTGACTTGGTTTGCCTTTGGTTTGTCGGCTCTATTATTCATCCCCGCTAGTATTCTGCTACATCAGATTGTTTATCGACAAGGTTCACCTTATTTAGCGATCGCTACAGTAATGGGAGTTCTATCTGGGGTACTTCAATCAGTGGGCTTAATGCGTTGGGTATTCGTGGTTCCACTATTAGCAAATTTATATACCGATCCCACATCAAGCTTGGCTATTCGCGAAACTGTAAAAGTTGTCTATCAAGCCATACACCAATACGGTGGAGTAGTGATAGGGGAACATCTGGGACAAACCCTGCTAGTTGGCTGGACAATCGGCGTGGGATCTGCCATGCTGCGATCTCCTATCTTTAATCCTTGGGTTGCTTGGTTTGGACTAATGACAACACCGATGTTGTTGATTGGTCAAAGTGAGCTTCTATCAACAGCAATGCCATCTATTCCCTCAATTGAAATAACTCCCATTGGCTTTATCCTCTGGGAAATCTGGCTGTTGACCGTAGGCTTATCACTACTAATTGTATCTCCCAAAAAGCTTGAGCCTTATGTTAAGTAGACTAAAACCTAGAGGATTTTGGAATGGTTGCTCAGCAATCTTTCCAAAATCCTCTGTACTACTCAAAGCCTCAAGAAGTTGTAAATTCACAAATTTCAAACAACCTAAAATCAATGATCACAAATAAATTTCGTGCTTTTCTGGCTAATCAACTTGGCTTTCCTAAAGGCTGGTTTGGCAAACTATTAATTAGATTTCTCAATCGCAACAATGCCATGATGAACGATCTTGTTTTGCAACATCTAAATTTACAAGCAGGCGATCACGTTCTTGAAATTGGCTTTGGTGGCGGCTACTTAATCGAGCAAATTGTCAATACGGCTTTGCCCCAGCTAATTGTAGGCGTTGAGCAATCACAGGATGCTATAGATCTCTGTGAGCAGAAATTTCGCACTCAAATCAATAAAAGTGAAATAGAACTTCATTTAGCCGATGCGATAGAATTACCATTTGCAGATAGAAATTTCAACAAAATCTGCTCAGTCAACACCATTTATTTTTGGGCAGAGCTTAGCAAGGTTTTCGGTGAATGCTTCAGAGTTTTAGCTGATGATGGCAAATTATTACTCAGTTACAACTCTAAGGATTTTTTAGAAAAGCAAAAGTTTGCCGAGCATGGGTTCATTGGCTATGAAGTTTCAGAGATAGAGGCAGCCTTAAAAATGTCTGGATTTGTAAACATCAAGACTATTACAGGTAACAGCGATCGCCACCAAGAATTCTTGTGTACGATTGCAACTGCTGCCCCGAAGTCTTAGTGCATAAGCTACCATTATGACTAAAAAGCCACATCTTCATACAGATCAGCAAATTTACCTTCAAAGTTAATACTCGTTAATTGGAAGTTATCCTCTTCTCCCGCATAGGACTTTAAGACCCAAAGTCCTTCGTCATTACGCCGAAAGCAATCAAGACGATAGCGGCTAGTATTGACCAAAACATATTCTTGGAGTGTTTCTATTTGTTGATAATCCGCAAATTTATCACCACGATCAAAGGCTTCTGTCGATTTAGATAGAACTTCGATAATCAGTTTGGGGAAGCTTTTATGATTTGGCGTTTGCGTATCTCTGGGGTCGCAAGTCACCATCACATCAGGATAGTAAAATCGCCGCAGGGATTCAATTTTTGCTTTCATGTCAGAGATATAAACACGGCATTTTGAGCCACGCAAATGATTGCGAATCGCAAGAGCCATGTTTAAAGATATCGTCACATGGGGATCACTTGCGCCAGCCATCGCATACACATATCCATCGATATATTCATGCTTGATGTCGCTTTGTTCTTCCATTTCTAGATATTGATCTGGAGTTAGGTAGACAAAATTAACTTGAGGATTAGCAATCATAGGTTTATAGTTTGTGATTGTTTATCTAAAGGGTAATCCAATTAGGAACATGACGTGATCAAACTCTCTCTTGCGACCTCCTATTTGCAGCAGGAATATAATTTCTTTATTGATTTCATGGTGCTGTCTTTGTTTTTTGTATATTGACAGGCTATACTCTTGAAAGATTTATGGCACTATTTTTACCCAACAAATTTCTCATGCCAAATCAAAGAAGTGTTACCACACTTTTTTAATTTAAAAACCAAGCCCAGTAAGGTTTTTTTATAAGAAATGGGTACGCTATTTCTTAATTTGGTATCAAACACTCCCTATAATATCAAAACAACAAACTTAGCAAGAATTTTAAGATATTTTAAGTGGTAAGGTTTTCAGTTTATTGATACCTAGATAATCTAGATAATTATAAACTCTCGATTGTTATTTATTTTGCAAACCTCTGAGGAAAAGTTATGGCTGATCAAAGTGCGACACATGGCAAGAATTGGTTGTATTTTGGTCTCGGAGCTGGTTCGACATTGTTGATTGGTATAGCTGCTTTAGGAGGGATATATTTTTTCAAAACTCAAAATCAACCGCCTCAAGCTGTCGTACCCAATAATGCAGGCACATGGAAATTAACGCTCAAAGATGCTCCTCAATCCGTTCCTAGCATTACTATAATTGTTTCTGATGAAGGTAATGTGACCGCTATCAATCCTCAGAATCAGGAAGAAGCTGTCGAAATTGGCACAATTGAAAAGGTGTCTGATACTAAGACAGTACCAATGCAAGTCAAGTTTCAGAATCCTTTTATCAGTCAAGCTAGAAGAGCGAAAGAATCAGAAGCAAAACTCTATGTGTCATCAATGAATAGGGGACAACAGGCTTTCTTTTTAGAAAAATTGCGCTGGGGTAAAACTGTCGCAGAACTACAAATCGGCATTAAAGAAGATACTGAAAACTATCGTTATAGTACTCGTTCTCATTTACCGATTAAAACGCTAAATGTTCCCAACAATCTAGGAATTACGATTCAAACAGCGACTTCTAAAAAAGATGATTTAAAAAGCTATATTGGCGTGGTTTATCTAGTGCCATTTTCGGATCAACCCAATAAACCAACTTACAGTTTGGATAATTTAACCTCCCTCGCCATTACTTGCGAATCACTTAAGCCCACAAACAATACGTCAGGCTTACCGAAGTTTGAAGGCAAAGAAATGCTATGCCCCGACGGTTACAAAAAAGTTTCCTAATTTCTAGGGAACGATGAGAACTGGACAAGGAGATAGATTGATGACTTTTTGACTGACGCTATGTTCTTCTGGATGTTCTTCAGTGAGGCTGACTCCCCGTGAACCCATGATGATCAAATCGGCGTTAATTTCATCAGCAAAGTCACAAATCACAAAGGCGGCTTTGCCTGTCACAATACTGGTTTTGGCAATAATATTCACTTCGGCAAAGAAAGCGGCAACTTCATCGATTAGTTCTTGACTCAGTTGGCGATCGCGATCGCTGGCATCACTTTCGACAACCGATAAAATATATAGCTCCGTCTGATATTTCTGCACGAAGTCGATCGCGATGGCGACGGCTTGGCTGGTTTCTTGGCTTCGATTGAGAGGAAATAAAACAGTCTTAAACATAATTCCTACCTAGCACGGCAAGTGAGAGTAGATTAATAGTTTTGCTATGCTCTCAGGTATATTCTAGTGTTCATTGAGGTAGTCAAAGCCATAATTTTTTTATTTTGTAACAACTGCAACCACTGCCAATGAATTATTTTCCAGATAACCGCTACTACGCTTACCTAACTTCCCCAAAGATCGCGGCGATGCCAGACAAAGCCAATACGGTGATTGTGCAGCCTATGGGGGCGATCGAACAGCATGGCGCTCATTTACCGCTTATTGTTGATGCTGCCATTAGCATTGGGGTCTTAGCAAGGGCTTTAGAACAGCTTGATCCTACGATCCCTGCCTATGCCCTACCGCCGCTATATTACGGTAAGTCCAACGAACATAGCACCTTTGCAGGCACGATCACCCTCTCCACGGAGACGATGCTGGCTTTGCTGACGGACATTGCCGAAAGCTTATACAGATCGGGCTTTCGCAAATTGGCTTTGATGAATTCCCATGGGGGACAACCGCAGATTTTAGAAATCATCGCCCGTGATCTCCATGCGAAATATCCCGATTTTTTGATTTTCCCACTGTTTACATGGCGTGTGCCGAATGTAGCGAAGCAATTGCTGACGGCAAAGGAATTAGAATTTGGCATTCATGGCGGGGATGGCGAAACTAGTTTGATGTTGGCATTGCTGCCTGAACAGGTACGGATGGATCTGGCAGTAACTGAATATCCCCACGGACTGCCTGAAAATAGCTTGCTGAGTATGGAGGGGGCTAATCCCTTTGCGTGGGTAACTAGGGATTTGAGCAGGAGTGGGGTGTTAGGAGATGCGAAGGCGGCCAATGCGGAAAAGGGTACACAAATTCTCGATTCCTTGGTGGCAGGTTGGGTAAGATTGATCGAAGACATCTATAGGTTTGAGCAACCCAACGCCCATGGCAATCATCTCCTCGAAACCTGAACCAAGTCCTCATGAGCCAGACAGTAAGCCCAAAGCCGATCGTCGATCGCCAAAAGCTAAGGCAAAGCAGCAAGATCTAGATCTGTTACAGGCGAAAGCCACCTCAGAGGAGCAATTAGCTGACCAATTAGGCGATTTATCACGCTCTGGACAGGACAGTACCGAGATCAATATTCGTCCTAAAAATCTGGCGGATTATATTGGGCAGAAAGATTTAAAGGAGTTGCTGCATATTGCGATCGCGGCGGCAAAATCGCGATCGTCTGCCCTCGATCATTTACTGCTCTATGGCCCCCCAGGGTTGGGCAAAACATCCTTAGCACTGATTATTGCTCAGGAGATGGGGGTACAGTGCAAGATTACTTCGGCTCCTGCCCTAGAGCGTCCCCGTGATGTGGCAGGTCTACTGGTGTCTTTGCAACAGGGCGATATTTTATTTATTGATGAAATCCATCGTTTGCCCAATGTGACGGAGGAAATCCTCTATCCTGCCATGGAGGATTATCGCCTTGATATCACCATTGGTAAGGGGCAGGGGGCAAGGATACGCAGTGTCCAATTAAATAAATTTACGCTCATTGGTGCAACCACGCGCATCGGTGCATTGTCTTCGCCACTACGAGATCGCTTTGGATTTGTGCAGCATTTCCGCTTTTATGAGCAGGATGAGCTAACCCAGATTGTCTCCCGCAGTGCCAAAATTTTGACCACACCCCTAGATGAGGAAGGCGCGATCGCGATCGCTTCTCGATCTAGGGGTACACCGCGCATTGCCAACCGTCTCTTGAAGCGGGTGCGCGACTATGCAGAGGTCAAGGCAAAGGGAGAAATCATTTCAGGGGCGATCGCGGAGGCAGCTTTGGAGTTATTTAATGTCGATCCCAAGGGACTAGATTGGATCGATCGCAAATTACTAACGGTGCTTATTGAAAATTTTAACGGTGGTCCCGCAGGACTAGATACCCTAGCTGCTGCCACTGGTGAAGATGCCCATACGATCGAAGAAGTATATGAGCCGTACCTGTTGCAAATTGGCTATATCAATCGCACCCCAAGGGGACGAGTAGCAACTGCTGCTGCATGGAAACATTTGGGCTATCCTGTGCAGACGGTGATGGCAGGATTTTAGAAATGCTAAAAACCAAACCAAGAAAAAATAGAAAGCGTTGCGAAGCAACGCTTTCTATTTTTTCTTGTGGTTCGGCGGATCAGCAATCTCTAAACAACCAAAAATGTGTCAAAAATCCTGCGATCGCATACACTAATATACAAATCTTTACGATTATTGCGATCGAATGCCAGACCATACCCATATCCATGTCAGAGGTGCTAGACAGCACAATCTTAAAAATATCGATCTGACGATTCCTCGCGATCGCTTGATTGTATTTACAGGGGTGTCTGGTTCAGGCAAATCTTCCCTTGCCTTTGACACGATCTTTGCCGAAGGACAGAGGCGTTATGTGGAGTCTCTCAGTGCCTATGCACGGCAGTTTTTGGGGCAGGTCGATAAACCTGATGTCGACTATATCGAAGGTCTCAGCCCAGCCATTTCCATCGATCAAAAATCCACTTCCCACAATCCGCGATCAACCGTCGGCACGGTTACGGAAATCTATGACTATTTGCGTTTGCTCTTTGGGCGGGCAGGTGCGCCCCATTGTCCAATTTGCGATCGCAATATTGCCCCACAGTCGATTGATCGCATGGTGGATGCGATTATGGAACTTAGCGATCGCACACGATTTCAACTCCTTGCGCCAGTGGTACGCGGCAAAAAGGGAACCCATAAAAAATTAATTTCAGGATTGGCTTCCGAAGGTTTTGCAAGGGTGCGGATCGATGGCGAAGTTAGGGAACTGAGCGACAATATCGAACTAGAAAAGAACAAGACCCATGACATTGAAATTGTGGTCGATCGCCTCATTCGCAAAGATGATATTCAAGAACGTTTAACGGATTCCTTAGCAACTTGTCTGAAGCGTTCAGACGGAATTGCCATTGTGGAAGTGTTGCCCAGTGCTGATGCCAAAGCTGATGCTAGTGCTAACACCAATACAGAAGCAGCCAGTAATCTCATGACCTTCTCCGAAAACTTTGCTTGTCCCGAACATGGCGCAGTGATGGAAGAATTATCGCCGCGAATGTTTTCCTTCAACTCTCCCTATGGCGCTTGTCCTTCCTGTCATGGATTAGGACATATCAAAACCTTTAATCCCGAACTGCTCGTTCCCGATCCCAGTCTTCCTGTCTATGCCGCGATCGCACCTTGGGCAGACAAAACCCATACCTATTACATTTCGCTCCTTGCCAGTGTGGGGGAATATGCAGGATTTGAAATTACCACACCTTGGGAAAAGCTTTCCCAATCTCAAATTGACATCATTCTCTATGGAACTACTGAGAAGATTCTGATCAAGCCAGATTCTCTTTATCGCGATCGCAGTGATGGATATTTGAAACGCTATGAGGGCGCGATCTCTATTCTCGAACAGCAATATGCTGAAGCAGGAGAATCACAAAAACAAAAATTAGAAACTTATCTAATCGAACAACCCTGCGGCACTTGCGGTGGCTCTCGTCTCAAGCCCGAATCCCTTGCTGTTCGCATCGGTGGTTATAACATCATTGATTTTGTATCCGTACCGATCGCCACTTGCCTAGAGCGCTTGCAAAATCTTGACCTCGACTATCGCACCCGACAAATTGGCGAACGGGTACTACAGGAAATTGAAGCAAGATTACAATTTTTACTCGATGTCGGTCTAGATTACCTCACCCTCGATCGCTCCACCATGTCTCTATCGGGGGGAGAAGCACAGCGCATCCGCCTCGCCACCCAAATTGGTTCAGGGTTAACAGGAGTGCTATACGTTCTAGACGAACCCAGCATCGGTTTACACCAACGCGACAATTCGCGCCTCCTTGCCACCCTCACCAAACTGCGCGATCTCGGCAATACCCTGATCGTGGTTGAACATGATGAAGAAACCATTCGTGCCGCCGACTATCTCGTTGATATAGGCCCTGGCGCAGGCGTACATGGCGGTAAAATTGTGGCTCAGGGCAATGTCTCCGATATTGAGAAACATCCTGAATCCCTTACAGGAGCCTATCTATCTAAGCAAAAGCTGATTTTCACCCCTAGCGATCGCCGCGCAGGAAATGGCAAGCACCTAGAAATCTGCGATGCCCATCTCAATAACCTCAAAAATATCAGCGTCAAATTACCCCTTGGCAAATTGGTCTGTGTCACAGGTGTATCAGGTTCAGGCAAATCCACCCTCATCAACGATCTGCTGCATAATTCGCTCCATCATCACTTTTCGCGCAAAGTTCCCATTCCCAAAGGCATCAAAGAAGTTAAGGGATTAAAACACCTCGATAAATTCATTGTCATCGATCAATCTCCCATTGGGCGTACCCCTAGATCTAATCCCGCGACCTATACAGGCATATTTGACGTAATTAGAGAAACCTTTGCCCTGACTACTGCTGCCAAAACTAGGGGATACAAAGCGGGGCAGTTTTCTTTTAATGTTAAAGGTGGACGCTGTGAAGCCTGCTCTGGACAGGGAGTAAACGTCATTTCCATGAACTTTTTACCCGATGTTTATGTGCAGTGTGATGTCTGTAAAGGTGCGAGATATAACCGTGAAACTTTGCAGGTCAAGTACAAAGATAAAACGATCGCCGATGTGCTGGATATGACCATCGAAGAAGCGATGCACTTCTTTGAAAATATTCCTGCTGCCCACAGCAAGCTCCAAATGCTAGTAGATGTAGGACTGGGCTATGTGCGCTTAGGACAGTCTGCTCCCACCCTCTCAGGAGGCGAAGCCCAACGGGTCAAGTTAGCTACTGAATTAGCGCGTCGTGCCACAGGCAAAACCCTCTACCTCATTGATGAACCGACCACAGGGCTAAGTTTCTACGATGTGCATAAGCTCTTAGATGTGATGCAACGCCTTGTAGATAAGGGCAACAGCATTATTACGATTGAGCATAACCTTGATGTGATCCGTTGTGCGGATTGGATCATTGATCTAGGGCCTGAAGGTGGCGATCGCGGTGGGCAGATCATTGCCGAAGGCACACCCGAACAGGTGGCACAGGTGCAAAGCTCTCATACAGGAAGATATTTGCAACAGGTTTTGCAGGAATATCCTCGCGCTAGTGCTACTGATTAAAAAACTGATTAATATTATGTGGAACTCATTGTGTGAATTTCTTGCCAATAGCACAGCAGGGCAACCACGGGGGGATTGCCCCTACCTACAATAATTTAAATTTTGGGTAGGGGCTGTGGATGGTGCTTGCCAGCCCTACTTTCAACATTGCTTCACAGGTTTTGTATCTTTCGCCATCTGAGCGATGCTTCTCAACTAAAAATCTACACCCCTCTTAAGATCTACTCCTTTTTCGGCATAGTGCTTGTGACAAACCATTTCAGAATGTACCGATGCCAAATCAAAATAGGCAGGAATATTGAAGCAACGTCCCGTAATGATTACTTCCGTATCGCGAGATTTTTTGAGCAGGGCTTGGCAGATTGGTTCCACAGGCAGAAGTTCGAGATCAACCGTGGGATTTAGTTCATCAAGAATAATAGTTTTGTAAAGTCCAGAAGCGATCGCCGCCTGAGCAATTTCCCAACCTCTCTGCGCTTCGATGCAGTCGATCTCCTGCTGCTGTCCCCTCCACACGATCGCATCGCGCCCACAACGCTGATGATCGATCACATGGGGATAGCCCCGTTTTAGAGCCTCGATTGCTGCATCCTCCGTATAGCCAGAGCCACCCTTCAGCCATTGCATGATCAGTACACGGTGCGATAGGTCGCGACTAATACCAGTGCCAATTGCCTTGAGCGATCGCCCTAATGCCGAAGTGCTTTTACCCTTCCCTGCCCCTGTATAGATCTCAATCCCACTCACACCATACTTTTCGGCATGGGCATCATCATCATGCGATCGCATTTCCGAATGTAAGTCCGCAATATCAATCAGCGCTTGCGGCGCACCTCTACCCGTACAGATCACTTCCAAATGCAAGGGTTTGTGTTTGAGATCATTCACCACTCGTTCCACAGGAATTAACCCCAAATCCAGAACAGGATTAATTTCATCAAGCACCACCACCGAGTATAAACCCGAAGCCATTGCTCCCTTGGCGATCGCCCAACCCCGTTCTGCCTCTTGGCGATCGAAACTAGTAATGTGATCCGCGTCAAAAAATTCTGCTCGACCAGTCCGCACATGATCGATTAAATGGGGAAAGCCTTGCTGCAAAGCCGAAATTGCGGCATCTTCAGCATATTCTCGTTCTGAACCCTTAAGAAATCGCAATAACAAAATTCGCGTTCCTAAAGGAGAGCTATCGGACATGCCTAAACCTAGCGATCGCAGCACCACCCCCAAGGCAGCCTGTGACTTTCCTTTACCAGTGCCGTCATAGACATGGATCTGTCCAACTTCTCTCTCTGGACGTACCTGAGCAGTCATGATGCCAATCGCAGCCATATATACTAATCAACTTATCTACTATTTATGTAAATTATAGTAATCCTATTACTTATTGCGTGTTGTACTTCAGAATTATTGATTAGCGATTTTTGATCAGATTACCCTTTAGTAGATGACACCAGATAATCTTCGTGAATATGGCATAGATCAGCTTTATCACATGACCCAAGTAAATAATCTTTCCTCGATTCAACACTGCGGACATTTTTAGGAAATTGTCGATATAGTATCTATACCCAAGGTTTTCCTGAGTTACCATGAAGCAGGTTGAAAATCCTCATCATTAGCGATCGCCACTCCATCACCTGAAGGCTTAATCACAAATAAACCTTGACGATAGGCATAACGATCTATCCCCTCATTAATCTCAATTCCTGCCACAGCACCATAGGCTTTGAAGTTGCGATAATGGGGAAATGAATCCTTAAAGCGCGTTAGTTTTTCAACAAACTCATCCACATCATCCTTTGATAAACGCGACTTACATTCCACTAGGACTAACTCAGTGTCATCGACAGCTAGTATATCTATTTCCATTGCAAAACCTTGACGCTTAGTTCTAGCGCGAGGATAAACTTCCTTCACATCAATTCCCTTTTCTTGAAATAGCCGCAATACCGCAGGTTCCACTAACTCCTCAACAAAACGTCCCCATCTTGTTGTCAGTGCTTCAACGGCTTTAGTGGTGCGATCTACTGTTTTTTTGAGTTCCGCCATACTGCGATCGGCTTCGGCTCTAGATTCAGCCATACGGCGATCAAACTCAGCTTTAGAGCGTTCAAATTCAGCAGCACGTTGTTCAGCTAATTCTTGAGAGTTTTGAAATAGCTTGTAAATATCGTCAATTGTGACGGGAGTACTCATAACCTTGATATTTAGGTGATCAAAATTTCTATACCTAAGTTATCACATACAAAAACAGGGGGCATAAGTGTAGCGATCGCCTCTCAAAAAAACAACATCATCAAATAGCGATCATCTTAGAGAAATCAATATTGATTGCGTAGATTTTAATACCAACACAATCAATATGGTCTTTGAGTTTTGGTTCGGCGATCGCTTCATAATGCACCACATCAAAGAAATAGGGTAATGGCTTCTCTTCATTTAGGCAATCAGCAAAACGGGTTGTAATCTCATAAATTATGCGATCGCCCTTGATCGCCAAATCCACATCTGATCCAGTTTTATAATTACCCTTAGCCCGTGAGCCGAACAAAATCACTTCCGCAATTTCAGGAAATTCTCGAATCGCTTCGTTGATATAAATAAAATCTCGCTCAATTAGTCCATATTTCATAGATTTGCTATTTTATTCTTGAAGTAGGCATAAACTGCTGCAAGTAGTTGAAAGTATTTACCCCTGATTTTGGTTTCAACAGCGATCGCTGTTTCTTCGTTGTAGGTATGTGATGTCAGATTGCGGTCTTGGAGTGCATCAATCCAGTCATGTCCATTGCTGATTAGTCCTGACTGAAAAGCTTGTTTAATCGCCTCTCTAGGAGTTTGGGCTTTCAATCCTTCTGTTTCTTCATAGTCTTTGAGTAATTTCCAAGCAAGTTCAAAGGTCATCTCAAAAAATTGTATCAAGCCTGCTCTTTCTAAAACGGAAAGTTTTTCTATTTTGATTGATTCCTGCAATAAAAGGAATGATCTCTCAAAGTTAGAAAACCTCTGTATCCATCGAATATCTTCTTCCATTGTCTTCTTAGTCTGAATTACTTTAGCTATCTGGAAAGTTACTTAATCAATGTTAAATCATTGCTTGAGGCGATCGCCTAAAATATCCATACTTTCCCCACACAAGCGATCGCTCCTCAACGCACCCACAAAATCAAACAGCGATCGCTCAAGATCTCAACCAAAAAGCGATCGCCTAAATCATCCATACTTTCACCCCACAAGCGATCGTACCCACCAAAAAACAACACCAAAACTACAATCGCATCTAATTTTATCTCCAAGAATATTTAGAGATTTAGCTACTTTTCTTGCAGTACATTATGAATTAGGTCGGCAGCTAACTCTAGTTTATCTCTATGCGTAAGTGCTTCCAAATCAATCTTAATCAAAGGACTCATTTTCATCTTGAGTGGAAGTGATGGATCAGATGGGATTTCTATTTTGTCATAGAAGTAATCTATCGGTTTTCCATATACTGAGGCAAATGCAGGTAACTCTTTCTCGGCATCGACTTTTCGCTTGCCATGTTCTATATGAGATATGGCTTGCTGACTCAACACAATTCCAAAACAAGTCTCTAATTGTTCAATTACTTGCTCTTGGGTAAGTTCCAGTAATTCACGAGTTGCTTTGAGCCGCCGCCCCAGCGAGAAAGCCATGACTTTAATATTTGATAATCGTATATTTATTGTCAAATATTATATTTTTTGCTGAAATACTTGTATTTTAAAATCGTATATGTATATATTAATCATATATTGATTAATTGTCTTGCATGGAGATAGCAGGAGTATATGTGTCGAACAAAAATTTTTCTAAAGTAGGTATTAAGTTTTCAATCGCTTGTCTAGCCTCAGCTAGTTTTTTTAACTTATCTTTAGAACCCGCTAAAGCTGGTTGTAACGAATTCGACTTTACTTGTAATCCTCATGTCAAGCCAATTCTTAAACCTGCGGTTGAGGAATTGTGGGGAGACGCTGGTAGCGCAGCCTATCAAGCCGCAGCTATAACTATGCGTGAGCGGAATGGTGGTGGTCAAGACTTAGATGAGACACAAAAGCGCTTTCTGAGACAACGCTATGGAGGACTCGTCGATCAGGTCAGGGTTTCATATGGCTCAAGAATGATGGATGAGTGGTGCGCTCTTGGTAAATGCACATCTACCGATTCGGCTGCCCAAACCTATTGTGATCGTATATACGTCAGAGATTCGTATAAGCGCGATGATACGGATCAACTGATGCTGTTAGCTCATGAAATGAGACATTCTGAACAATGTAGGGATCTTGGTGGTGCAGGAAAATTTGGCTTTCACTATTTCAGAGAGTTTAAGAGAGCTGATCAGACCTATGCAACCAATAGCATGGAGGTAGAGGCTAGAGATTCTGCTAAGGATTTTGCCAGAAATGTTATTTGTCCTCAAGTTGGTTGTCCTCCCACTTCAGGACAATACTGGCAAAACTATGACAATTTAGGAATTGATTTGCCAATATCATTAAAAAAGCCTTTATCTATTGGCGAAAGATTTGATAAACCAGGTAATAATGGTACTGTTTCCTGTGATACATTTTGTGGAGCTGTTAATGTAAACAATCAACCAGTGTGGGGGAGTAAAGTTGGTGTTAACATTGGATCTCGTCAACCTGAAGGAGCGTCTGGTGTGTGCCAATGCGCACAATCTTCGGATTTCTTCACTAAGAAAGGGAACAACGGAACAGTAACTTGTGACACTTTCTGTAGCGGTTCACAGTGGGGACAGGTTGGAATGTGCATTGCAAGTTTTGATAATAGAAATGGTACTGGTCAAGGATGCGACTATCTCCCAGGTTTTCTCGGCGGTTCCGAATTAACCTGTTCTTGCTCTCGATAAATAAAGTTAGGACTTAACCTGAATTATTCACCATGATCGGTGAAAATACGCAAAAGCCCTGCTAAATGTAGATCTTGGTAATTTGCTGAAAAAACAGTCTGTTTTTTTGATGTGTTTACACAATCAGACTTTCAAGGTTGGGTAAATAATTCAGGTTAAGTATTCTCATAAAAGAATCTTGTTTTAGAGCTGATTTCTTAACGGAAAATCATGTACTTACTATCCTAAGTGGGTGATTTATGACTAATAGCTAGAAATTTCCTAAATATTTATATTGCAATTTTTTATTAATATGGGTGTTATGCAGTAAATTGTCTTTCATTCCTTTTTCTCTTAACGATTATTAAACAAGATCGCCCAAAAATTTAAACTTGACTCACAACTGGCATTCTCAACTTAACCAAAGACTTTTGTAACACACTCGGCTTCACACTCAACCAAACTTGATTGCGATCATCCTCAGTATAGCCAACCACTACCGCCCCCACAGGTGAACCAATCTCAGGATACATTTCAGGAGTCATCGCCCCACTATCCAAAAAATCTGGAATCTGGATAATTCCCTTTACATTCTCATCCCCAATATCAACAAACACC
>JANRII010000042.1:0-31145 GCA_033765135.1 Pseudanabaenaceae cyanobacterium bins.39 | reverse complement strand
TTGGATGATCGGGGCTGGCACGGGGGCACAGCCCCTACGCCAAATTTAAATTATTCAGGTAGGGGCAATCCCTCCGTGGTTGCCCTGCTTTGCTAGCAGCAGGAGATTCATACCCTGAGTTCCACGTAACATCAGTTAATACCAATCCCACAGCAATTCTAAAAAAGCAATTCCAAATAACTAGACCGACTTTATTCCTGAAAGGAAATGTCATCCCTGAGCAAACCCATGATTACCACACTCCCAGCAAATTTTAAAAACTATATCCTCGTCACCCTCACATATTGGGGATTTACGATTACCGATGGTGCATTACGGCTGTTAGTATTACTTTACTTCAATAGCATTGGCTACACACCGATGCAAATCGCCTTTCTATTTCTGTTCTATGAAGTCTTTGGCGTTGTGACCAATTTCTTAGGTGGATGGATTGGTTCCCAATTGGGACTAAAAGTCATACTCTACACAGGAATCAGCTTACAAATATTTTCACTCATCATGCTCTCTTTGCTTAACCCCGCATGGGAGCAATATTTAGCAGTTCTCTATGTGATGCTGGCTCAAGCCTTTTCAGGTATTGCGAAAGACTTAACGAAAATGAGTGCCAAAAGTGCTATTCGTCTAGTTGTACCGCAAGATGCTCAATCAGCATTATTTAAATGGGTAGCGATTCTCACAGGTTCCAAAAATGCGCTCAAAGGCGTGGGCTTTTTTGTGGGTAGTGCTTTATTAGGTCTATTTGGCTTTGTCAATTCCCTCTGGATCATGGCAATAGGCTTAACTTTCCTTCTCTTTACAGGTTTATTACTGCCCAAAGGCATGGGCAAAATTAAAGCTAAGGTCAAATTTAAGCAACTCTTTTCCAAAAGTCCCGAAATTAATCTTTTATCGGCAGCGCGATTCTTTCTCTTTGGTTCTAGGGATGTCTGGTTTGTGGTGGGATTGCCCGTATTTTTGCGAAGTGTTTTAGGATGGTCATTCTATCAAGTGGGTGGATTTTTAGCCTGTTGGGTCATTGGCTATGGCTTGATTCAGTCCCTTGCACCAACGTTAACTAAGCGTTTTGGTTCTGGTCAGCCGCCGCGATCGCAAACAATTCAATTTTGGACAACTACTCTCATCGCTGTCCCTGCTGTCATCGCGATCGCCTTACAATTAAATCTCTCCGCAAACCTCGTGATAATCATTGGCTTACTGATTTTTGGTATTGTCTTTGCTTTCAACTCATCGGTTCATTCCTATTTAGTTTTGGCATTTACCGATGATGATAAAGTCGCTTTAAACGTTGGCTTCTATTACATGGCCAATTCAGGAGGACGTTTAGTGGGAACAGTTCTTTCAGGATTAGTCTATCAGTTTGCAGGTTTAGTAGGCTGCTTGTGGGTATCAACCTTGTTCGTTCTCTTAGCAACTATGATTACTCAACAGTTACACCGATTTACAAAAGTGTGACCACACCTCTATAAGTCAAAACACGATACTCACTATTGCTAATTTTTTTTCTTGCCACTCTCCTTATCTTGAATCTCACTAGGTACAGGAAACTGTTCAATCGGCTGACCTGCCAAAGCCCTTTCCATAAACTTCCGCCAAATGGGAACCACATACACACCACCAGTCACACCATTAGCCATAGGTGAATAGTCATCATTGCCAATCCAGATCGCCACCGATAGTTGCGGCACATATCCCACAAACCAAGCATCCCGAAAGTCAGACGTTGTTCCTGTTTTACCCGCCACAGGTCGGCCATCGCTCAACTGTGCCTCTGTTGCCGTACCGTTAGTAATTACCCCACGCAGAGCATCAGTTAAGTAGGAAACGGCGATCGGATCAAGAATTAGCTCTGGCTTGGGCGTATTGTCTAAAATCAAATTACCATTGCGATCGGTTACCCTTGCAATCAGTGTCGTTTTCGACTTATAGCCACCACTCGCAAACACCGCATAGGCTCCTGCCACCTCCATCGGTGTAACATCCGCCGCACCTAATGGCAGAGATACCACAGGCAAAATTGGACTATTAATCCCCAACTTACGACAGATTGCTACCACATTATCGTTACCCACTTCTAAGCCTAACTTAATGGCAGGAATATTACGGGAAACAGCGATCGCTTGTCGAATCGTGATCGGACCAGAGAAGGTATTATCATAATTTCGAGGTGCGTACATCTCATTCCCATCAGGAATATTCATGGGACTATCATCAATAATCGAATCTGGCGTATAGTTGCCCGTCGCAAAAGCCGCATAATACACAAAAGGCTTAAAGGAAGAACCCAATTGTCTCCTTGCCAATACCGCCCGATTAAATTGATTCTTATCAAAATCACCAACTCCACCCACCAAAGCCTTAACAAATCCAGAACGGGGATCAACAGCCACCAAAGATAGTTGATCAGCATAGGCTCCCCGATCCACCAGATCCTGATGACCCTCAGCCGCTACCTCCTCAGCAATTCTTTGCAGCTTTAAATCAATAGTGGTCTGCACACGCAATCCCCCTTGCAACACCACATCACGACCAAATTTCTCCTCCAATTCAGCCGTCACTGCCTGTGACACATAAGGGACTCGACTCGCTTCATAGGAAATCCCCTCCTTGCGAATAGTCAACTTCTGCGCCCTTGCCGCCTTGACCTCCTCAGGAGTTGCCCAGCCCAATTCCAACAAACGATCTAAAACTAACCCCTGCCGTTTCTTCGCCTCTTTATAGTTATCAGTCGGATTAAATACAGAAGGAGCTTGGATTGTCCCCGCCAACATTGCTGCCTCAGCCAAATTCAGATCTGCTGCTGATTTACCAAAATAATTTTGGGCAGCAGTTTCTGCACCATTCGTATTTCTGCCCCAAAATACTTGATTAAGGTACATTTCAAGGATCTGCTCCTTAGAAAATACCTGCTCAACCCGCATAGCTAATACAGCCTCTGCGACCTTACGATTTAAACTACGTTCATTAGACAAAAATAAATTTTTGACCAATTGCTGCGTCAGAGTAGAGCCTCCCTCTACGGTACTACCCGCACTAAAGTTAGCCAAAACTGCTCGACCAATACCACTAGGATCAATCCCTTTATGGGTGTAAAAGTAAGCATCTTCCATCGCCAGTACAGCACGCTTGAGGTGAGGCGAAATACGGTTAAGCGGGACAACCTCACGATTTACGTCACCATGCAATCGAGCAATTAAACCGCCATTGACATCGTAAATAAAGGTAGTTTCTACAGGTACATAGCCCTTTAAGACTCTTACATCTGGTAGATCGCGAAAACTAAGGGCTAGACCGACCAATCCTCCAGCTATGGCAGCACCACCGATCATAATGACACCCAGCAATGTACCACCAACAGCCTTCAGAGTTCCTTTTATAACGCTCCCTGTAAGCGATTCTGAGCGCTCTACCCTATTTGATGCCACAGCTATATACCCTTTACTCAATTCATTGGTAATCTTACTGCATTAGTAAAGATTTAGCATTAAAGCTAGTACTACCTAATCAATTCTACCTAGCGTCTTGCCGCTAATTTAGCATAGACCAATTGCAAATCGACATGGTGATGCGCGATCGCCACTAGGGTGTGATAAAACAAATCTGCCACCTCCGACGCGATCGCATCGGGATCATTATCTTTGCAAGCCATTACGACTTCGGCAGATTCTTCACCAATTTTTTTTAAAATCTTATTATCACCACCCGCAAATAGTTTGCAGGTGTATGAGGTTTCTTGAGGATTTTCGCGGCGATCGACAATCACCGCAAATAATTCTGATAAAGGATCATTCATATTAAATAGTTACAAGGAGTTATTGATGTTTACTTATGCTATAGAAATAAAAATTAAGAATCTATAAAACTAAAACATGGCTGAAACTATTATCAATTATTCAGCCCCAGTACCATGTAAAGGATGCAGAGAGGATGGCAGATGCAATGTCCAATGCTATGGTGACTTCCACTCTTGCTCTGGAATCATGCCCGTGACCATAATATTTCTCAACGTGCCAACGGGTAGATCTCGTCCTTGATGGTAGCAGCCTAGTCATCCGACAACCACTTCACGAATAACCGCGTTAGGCAGAAGTTCAATAGGATCAGGTTGTAAATAAAGCTCTATAGCTTCACGGATATTTTGCAATGCTTCATCTTGAGTAACACCAGCAGACATGCAACCAGATAACTCTGGACACCAAACTGCCCAATCATGGGTTTCAGGATCAGGTTCAAGTACAACTCGCCATTTCATAATAATTAATAATTATTGATATTTTTGTGACAAATGTATTTTTCAACCACTATAACAAAAATATCTAATACCAAAACTAAAAATGGCGTTGCTATTCTTAGTTTTAAAAACTGTTACTGGGTTTGACTTTCAATTCACAAAAGTGTAGTCACACGTTTGAGAATTGATATAAAACAGAAAAGAAAGAAGCACGATGTGCTTCTTTCTTTTCTCAGTTTTTCAGTTGCTATACGACTTGTGTAAAATCGTTTAGCATCAAGAAACTACTTAACGGAAACCTTACCACCAGCTTCTTCGATTTGCTTCTTAGCAGCTTCAGCATCAGCCTTAGGCATACCTTCCTTAATTGTCTTAGGAGTGGATTCAACCATTTCTTTGGCATCCTTCAGACCTAGACCAGTGATTTCACGAACGATCTTCAAAACAGCGATCTTCTTATCAGCAGGTACATCTTCAAGAACGAGATCAAAAGCTGTCTTCTCTTCAACTTCTTCAGCAGGAGCAGCGCCACCAGCAGGAGCGGCCACCATCATACCGCCAACAGGAGCAGCCGCAGAAACACCAAAGGTTTCTTCGATCGCCTTAACCAACTCAGCAGCTTCAAGAAGGGTCAAGGATTTCAATTCTTCAATAATGCTATCGATTTTTGCAGACATAGTTTTTCTCTTTAGTGATTAGTTGTTGATATTTTTGAGCTTCTGGCTATTAGCACTTCGCTACTAGCTTTTAGCTTTTTGTTCTTTGTGGCTAGAGCTAGTAGCTAAAAGCTAATAGCTAACAGCCTTATCCTAAGCAGCTTCTTTTTCAGAAACAGCCTTAATTGCGCGACCAAGGGATTGAGGTACTTCCTTGATACCAACAGCAAGCTTGGTAGCCACGCCATTGATTGCTCCAGCAATTTGAGCGATTAGTACTTCCTTGGAAGGTAGATCAGCGATCGCTTGCAGATCCTTAGGACTTAAAGCCCGACCCTCAAGAACACCACCGCGCAATTCAGTTTTCTTGGACTCTTTTTGAAAAGCTTGATAAGCCTTCAGAGCGCCACCAATATCATCTTTGACAAATAAACAAGCTGAAGGACCAGTCAAAAAGCTCTCGATGGGCTTCCATTCTGGCTTATCTTCCACAGCTTTTTTGAGCAAAGTATTTTTGGTGGTGCGACATACAGTACCGCTTGCACGGAGTGAACGACGCAGCTTAGTGATATCAGCAACAGACAAAGTTGCATAATCAATCACCATTACCATCTGAGTTCCTTCAAACTCATTGGACATTTCTCCGACTAATACTTTTTTTTGCTCTAGGGTTTTACCCATATGGTTTTCACCTCCTGTGATTTTGATGAATCTTGAAATTCATGAAAAAAGCCCCGTCATTTCGCAGACCGAGGCATACAAATAGATCCCTTAAAGAATCTATTTCAAGTTTCCTCGGCAGGAAATTAAGCCTTTAGCACCTGCTTTCTACGGATTTATTAAGTTGTAGAATATTTGCTCTCTAGCTTACCTATAAACGATTTAAACGCGGTTTTTAACAACTGTTTTCCAAGAAACTTTTTGAGAAATATCTAGGCTTCTGCCAACTTGAGATCACGCAATGAAGTTATATCAACTTCGATCGCTGGCCCCATCGTGGCTGACACATAGAGCGATCGCCAGTAGCGACCCTTTGCACCTGAAGGACGATTACGATCAATTGTCTCCTGCAAAGCCTTGAGATTGGTTAGCAAGTCTTCTGCGGGGAAAGAAGCCTTACCAAACAAGATGTGTACAATCCCAGTCCGATCAGCACGGAATTCTAGCTTACCAGACTTAAACTCATTAATTGCACCACCCAAATCAGTAGTTACCGTACCACCTTTAGGAGAAGGCATCAAGCCTCTTGGTCCTAGTAACTTACCAAGCTTTGCCACCTGAGGCATCATATCTGGTGTTGCAATCAATAGATCAAAGTCCATTCTACCCTTGCTAATCTCATCAATTAGTTCTTCAGAACCTGAGATATCTGCACCTGCGGCAGTGGCTTCAGCCACCTTCTCACCACGGGCAATTACTGCCACACGAATAGTTTGACCTGTTCCCTTGGGTAAGGTCACAGTCGTTCTCAACTGCTGATCTGCATACTTAGGATCAATACCTAATCTTACATGCGCTTCGACAGACTCAGGAAACTTTGCCGTTGCCGTTGCCTTGACTAACTCGAGTGCATCAATGGGAGCATAGGCACGATCTTCAACCTTGCTTTGTGCTTCCCTGAGTCGCTTTGATATTTTTTTTGCCATGACTACTCCTATGGGGTGCGATCGGAAAATATATTTGACAATATTTAACAATTTCCTCCCCCAAATTAAAGTTAATTTGAGTTGATTTGAATATAGAAGGAATTGAATAAATTCAATTTCAATTTAAGGATAACCAAGAGACTAGGCAGTAATAGTTACGCCCATATTCTTGGCAGTTCCTTCAATGATTTTCATTGCTGCTTCGATATCGTTAGCATTGATATCTGGCATTTTAGTTTCAGCAATCTTGCGAAGCTGATCCCTTGTAATTGAACCAACCTTTTTACGGTTAGGTTCGGCAGAACCAGAAGTAATGCCAGCTTCCTTTTGAATTAATACGGAAGCAGGGGGAGTTTTGAGAACAAAAGTAAAACTCCGATCTTCATATACTGATATTTCTACAGGAATAACCATACCTGCTTGATCGGCAGTACGGGCATTATATTCCTTACAGAACATCATGATATTGACACCATGCTGACCCAATGCAGGACCAACGGGTGGGGTTGGGCTTGCCTTGCCAGCATTAAGAGCTAACTTAATAACTGCTGTAACTTTCTTAGCCATATATTTACCTAGTTTTGCTTTTGCACCTGATTGAACTCCAGCTCAACAGGTGTATCTCTACCAAAAATTGAAAGCAAAGCCTTGAGTTTGCTACGCTCTGGAGTAACTTCCACCACTTCTCCTTCAAAGTCTTTGAAGGGGCCGTTTAACACCTTAATCTTATCGCCTTGAGCCATATTGATCTTGAGAACAGGCTCTTGCTCAATAGTGACGCGAAAGATTCTCTCAACTTCTTTTTCAGATAATGGGCGTGGTTTGACATGACCACGACCGCGCCCGTAATGGCGCTTCTGCTCTGTGCCTACAAAGTTAATAACGTGCGGAGTGCTTTTGACGGCTAACCACGCATCATCATCAACCTCCAACTGTCCGACTTCATTTCTGACGGTCTTAATTTGGATCAGGACATACCCAGGAAAGATCTTTTCTTCGGAGTTGAGGCGACTGCCATCTTTTCTTAGTTTAACGGTCGGTGTTTGTGGTATTTCGATTTTTTTAATCCTATCCTCCACATCAAGGGTTTTGATGCGTTGTTCTAGGCTCGATTTAACCTTTTTTTCACAGCCTGAAGCAATTTGCACGGCGTACCATTGAAATAGTACTTCGGGCTTTTCGTAATTGCTTAAGGGTTGCTCGTCGTCAGTAAACATTATTGAAACACCTGCAATGCGATCGCCTTAAACAGGGCATCTATCAAATAGACAAAGGTAGCAACAGCAACAATCATCAGGAGGACTGAAGCAGACTCGCTAATTAATTGTTGACGGTTAGGCCAGACAATTTTACTAAATTCAGCTTTGGATTCTGCTAAAAATTTCGCTGTGCCAGAGATGTCAGATTCTTTCTCTGGTTCAGTCTTTGTCGCGTCCTTTGGTTGCTCCTTTAGGTCGTTTTTTGTCATAGCGGCAACTCTTGCAATCCCTTTGCAATTTTTATAAATGCGTTATTTTTTAAGAAGAATAGAGACAGATCGGTATGCCAAATGGATGGGCTTTTGAGAAGCTATTCGTTTGGATACTTAGCTCACTCCCTCTTAAGTGTTTCTTGGGTTAGATTTTTTAGGCTGGTAAAGCACGCCCTGAGGGACTCGAACCCCCGACATCAGGTTTTGGAGACCTGCGTTCTACCAACTGAACTAAGGACGCACGCGATTAAGCATTACTTCAATACAACCTATTTCATTGTATCAAACTGCAATAACAAATGTGCAAGTTACTGTTTTGTGTGAGTACTTGTTACGGTTTTGCTATTCGCTTGATATCTAGTATAGCTGTAGATGTCTTTTGTGTAACAAGTATTTCATAAGTATTTTTGTATTTACTTAATAACACTTACACGCAAAGACCCACAGCATTTATAGGGGACGATCAAAGCGTTGCTTCAGACGGGTTGCCTTACCAACAAGGTCGCGGAGGTAGTAGAGTTTGGCTCGACGAACTTTACCACGGCGAATCACTTTTATGCTTTCAATTTTTGGAGAATGCAGCAAGAAGGCTCGCTCCACTCCTATACCTTGAAATACACGTCTTACGGTGATCACTGAGTTAATGCCAGTACCACGCATAGCGATGACTACGCCTTCGTATGGCTGAGTACGTTCTTTGCCGCCTTCTTTAATTCTCACTCCTACCTTAACGGTGTCTCCCACATAGATTTTGGGGAGATCTGTTTTGATATATTGTGCTTCAATTGAGCGGATAATTTCAACAGCGTTCATGGGGAATGCCAAAAAAGTCGCGATCATCTATATTAAAGCATGAATGGTTGAATGTCTAGCTTTCTCTGGCAATGGTGCAAATTTAGTTTTAAGCTAGTTCATGATGCGTCTATTTTTTTGTTAGATTAGCTGCATAAAACTCCCTATGGTACTGGCAATTTTTCATGGAAGTTAGATTTCGCGAATGTGATTGGTTTGATCTATGGATTTGGATTAAGTTTAGAGAGGTTCCGTCTCAAGCTGAGAAGCAGTTATTGGATGAGGTGTTTAATTCTTGGTTTTTGCTGGGGAAGTTAGGTGGCTTTAATGCTTGCAATATGCAGGTGCAGGAGACGGGTGTTGATGTTAGTTATTTTGATTATGATAATGAGGCGGCTGAGGATGAGATGATGTCGCTGATGCATAATATGACGGATCTGGAGTATGAGAATGAGTGGGCTAGGTGTTGGGTAGATTTGGGGACTGCGGATGCGATCGCGATCGATACGTTGGTTAATGCGTTGCGGCAATTTGACCGTGAGTATGTGGCGATCGAGGAATTGATTATCGGTGGTCAAAATTCAGATTGGTTGGTGGAGCCGAGGGGAATTGACGATGAGGATTATGATCGGTAGGTGTCCTATGGTGGTTTTCATTTTGTCTGCGGCAACATAAAAACTGCCATATTGTTATTCAGTGGGTTTCAAAAATAAGTTTTTTAAGTTTTTGTTCTTTTGGTGCAAATTTTTAGGTAAATAGCGATGCGTGTACTTCATACAATGATTCGAGTTGGCGATTTGGAGAGATCTCTCGATTTTTATAGCAATGTGCTGGGCATGAAGGTGCTGCGCCGCAAGGACTATCCCACAGGTCGGTTTACGCTGGCTTTTGTGGGCTATGGCGATGAGTCAAGCAATGCGGTGATTGAGCTAACCTATAACTGGGATACAACGTCCTATGATTTGGGCAATGGCTATGGTCATATCGCGTTAGGGATGGAAGATATCTACGCAGCCTGTGAAGCAATTCGGGCAAAGGGTGGCAAGGTGACGCGGGAACCAGGACCGATGAAGCATGGCACTACTGAAATTGCTTTTGTGGAAGATCCCGATGGTTATAAGATTGAACTAATTCAAGTGAAATCACATTAGGCGTTCTCAATTTTTTGCCTTTTGCAAATTTGGAACGGGATGTGATCTTTGTTTGCTATTTGATTTGGGGTTAAGGCTGATTCAAATCTAAATTTTTTTGGCAAGAGAATTGCTCAAAAAATTGTTGTAAGCTGTAAAACTGCACAAACATAGCCCTCCCATGCGTAAATATCGATATAGTTCTTCTTGGCAAAATAAGCGCAAGTCTTGGTTTCGCAATACCCTCATTATTATTTTAGTGGGGTTGCCTTTACTCATAATTGCGGCAGAGTTTATGGCGCGAGGAGTTTTTTTGGCGACAGGAATGGCTAATCAAGTTTTGCCTAGCAAGACGATGGCGATCGCTAATGCCTATGCCTTTAAGTTAGCTGATCGAGATGGTAATACTTACCCCGGATTATCTGACTATGGACAGTTGCGGGTAAAAAGAAGTCCTGTGTTGGGGTATGAACTTTTTGCCGATCAAAGTAGTGAGTATTGGCGGATTAATGCTCAAGGGTTTCGGGCGGAGTCAGCGATCGCGATCGAGAAGCCTGCCAATGAGATTCGCGTATTTCTCATGGGAGGCTCGACAGCTTTTACCAATATGGCTGATCAAGAGCAGAAGTCTCTGGCAGTCAAGCTTGAAAAGCTGTTGAATGATCGGGTTCGTACTCAAAATGCAAGTCCAGAAAAGTTTAAGCCCAAGGTCATCCCCTATTTTGCAGATCAAATTGAGGCTATACAGTCCTTGCCGCCACGCATTCAGGATGGCAATTATCGGGTGATTACAGCAGCAGTGCCAGGCTATAGCTCAGGGAATGAGTTGGCGATGCTGGCGCATCGGGTCATTGCCTATAGTCCTAATCTATTCATGACGATTGATGGCTATGAGGATATGCGATCGCCCAGCTATATGTCTGCCAATGAAATAGCCAATATTGAACAGGTACTGCGTGATCCGATCGCTCAGTATCGCAAGCATGAGTCTCAAAAATTTAATAATTGGCTAAATTCTTTATACTTAGTTAAAGTTTGGCAGAAATGGATTATGCCAAGCAGTGCATCTAATAGTGTTTTGAGTTCTGAATATCAAATTTTTAACGCAGAACAATTTAGTGATGATGCCGAAGAAAGCCAGAAACGGATTGATCGCTATGTTGCCAATTTGGCACAGATGCATAAAATATCGGCTAATATTCCGATGCTTGTGGCATTGCAGCCTGAAATCACAGGTAAACAAAAATCCTTGACCCCTGAAGAAGACAATATCGTTAAGGCGTTAGGTAATCGATATCGCGATCGCGCCGTGGCATCTTATCAACTAGCTGAACAGGCTCTAAAAGACAAATTAGGAGGCAAATTAGGAAATACTAAGTTCATTAATTTTTATCAATTATTTCAAGATCAAAAGCAGCAAGCATTTATCGATCCGATTCATCTTACAGAGGCGGCTAATGATCTAATTGCCCAAAAGTTATATGAAAATATTGCTCAAGTTTTTGCGGTGCAACCTTCCGATCCCAATGCAGTTACTCAGCCAGCATTACCACTGCAATAATTAGGGGACATGCAAATTAGCTATCCCTTTAAAGCCAAAAGTAACTATGCCATTTTTAGAATTGGTATAACTGCTATGGGATTGCTGTAAAATGTTCGAGACATATATTTTTATCTATCTTCAACTATTTTTATGGTAGAACCAATTTTATCTGGCATTTGCCTTGGTCTCATTTTTATTACCCTTGGTGGTTTGTTTTTTGCAGCCTACCAGCAATATCGCAGAGTCTAGGCTCAATATCTGAAATACCAAATTACAAAAGGTATCTACTAATAAACAATGTCTCCTCAAGCTAAGGGTAATTTGAGTAGGCGTATCCTAAAAAATATAGGGTTTAAATTTAGATCAAATACCGACATTTTAGCGAGTTGACAATTAAAAAGTAAGTGGCAAAAGAATGATTGAAAGTATTAATGGATCGTCTACTCCAATAATACTTTCAATCATTATTGCCTAAGCATGAAGTGAGTCTCGATCGCCAAACACAAGGCTAAGTTTCCGAATTATCTTCTATTTGTTCTAGGTATTGGCAGATTTCATTGATTTTCATGCGGTAAATATGCGGCCAGCCCCCGTTACCTTCGATGTCACGGAGCAGATTAAATAGCTCATGGCGACTAGTTGGCAAAGCAGGCTGAAATAAATCGTCTCTGATTTGTCTGTGAAGTGTTTCAAGATCCCTCAGAATGCGGAGGAGACCCTGAGGACGTTTTTGTTGTAACTGAGCAAGTTGCCAAAGGCGATCGCATATTACATTAATCTCCGCATCAATCTTAGAAAGATCAATGGGATCTTGCATCTGCTGTTGCTGCAATTGTGTTGGTGATTCTATTTCATTTTGTGTCAAGCTAATTGCCCTCGTGCGCTGTAATATGATGATCTGATTGTGGTTTGGTTTTTAACTAAGTCTAGTTATAGCCAATTGAATCGTAATATTAGGTTTAAAATACTACCCGTTTGTTTAAAAAGAGGTTATTTATGAAATTTCGTAGTTTTACGAAAGCAATTTTTACATTGTCGATCAGCTTTTGCATTAGCTTATGTATGTTAGCGACAAGTGGTATGTTTGCAAATCAAGCGATCGCAGGCGTACAGGGCTTGACCTATGACCAAATCAGAAATACTGGTCTAGCTAACAAATGCCCAGATATCCTTGTCTCATCTCGCGGTGGGCGCAACTTTATTCCCATTGGGCCTGGCAAGACTGCCCAAATTACTGAACTTTGTTTAGAACCAACGTCATTTTTTGTTAAAGAAGAATCTAATAATAAGCGTAAAAAACCAGAGTTTGTGGCGAGCAAGTTACTCACTCGTTCTACTTCTAGTCTTGACTTTGTAAAGGCGACCGTGACTGGTAATGCTGATGGTAGCTTGAGCTTGGTGGAAACCGATGGTTTGGATTATCAGCCCATTACGGTCAAGATGCCAGGTGGTGAATTGGTGGCTATTTTGTTTACCATCAAGGGTTATCAAGCGACAACTGCACCAGGGGTAAACGGTATCACCACATCTGTTGATTTTATTGGTACAACTGATGTTCCTACCTATCGTGGATCTGGTTTTATTGATCCTAAGGGTCGTGGTTTGGCGATCGGCTATGATGCGGCTGAGGCATTGCCTGCCAAACGCAATGATTTTGATAATCGCAGTATTAAAGATGATTCCACTAGCAAGGGTACATTCTCCTTACAAATTGCTAAGTTGAATCCTGATACAGGTGAGATTGCTGGCACTTTTGAGTGTGAGCAAACTTCGGATAATGACCTTGGTGGTGTAGAGCCTAAGGAAGTAATTATTCGTGGTGTATTTTATGGTCGTGTTAATGCTTAATTGCGATTAAGCCACGATATCAAATCAATACAATAAATCTAAAAACGTGCAAGAAAATTTTCTCAAGGAAATTTGTTGCACGTTTTGCTTTTATTCCCAAAATTAAGCATGGCGTACCATTTTTAATTTTGGGATAAAATGCCAAACTGGGATAACCGATCGCTTATTTCTGCCAGTAATTGTGGATAGCTATACATATTTTTTTGTAAAATTTTCTGCACGGAACCGCTTAAACGGATACATTCGCGATCGTCTAAATCTTTTGCCGTAATAATTATGATGGGAATCGAAGTGATGTCACGCTTTAGGCGCAGAAGATGGATAAACTCAAAACCATCGACATTGGGCATCATGAGATCTAATAAAATTAGTTGGGGCTGATGTATCACAATTTTTTTGAGCGCATCATGGCCATCTTGGGCTTCATAAACTTTGTAATGTTCCTTTTCTAACATCCGCCGCAGCATCGATCGCACATTGAGATCGTCTTCTACAATTAGAATTGAGAATTGTTGTTCTTGATCGTGGCGATATTTATCAATGGTGGTAATTAGGCGATCGCGATCGATTGGTTTAAATAAAAAGTCATTAGCACCAATTTCAAATCTACTTATTTGTATATTATCTTGCCCCGTTTCCTCTAGAGCATCGGGAGCCGTCAGTAAAATAATGGGAATTGCGGAGGTCAGGGGTTGAGACTTTAGTTCTTGTAAAACATCCCATCCACTACCATTGGGCAATTGAGTATCTAAAATAATGGCATTGGGTTGAATTTGGAGAGATAGGTCAATCCCTTCGCGTCCATTAAAGGCAGAATAGACGTATATACCACGATGGCTTAGGTACGAACTAGCAAAGTGATGGATCATCGGATCGCTATCAATGACCAAAATGGATTGGTATGAGTTTTGAGTTTGGGGTTGAATAACGGGCTGCCTAGGGTCAATATTTTGATTGGCAGGTTGATTTGGATTAGTTTGGAACTTAGGAAGTTGCGAAATGCGATCGCTAACAATTTGGGAATTAGATTCACCACCGATTTTGCTATCAGTATTTGACTGATTGGCAAAGTCAATTGGATGCTTAACCGCAGCATCAATACTTGGAGAAGATTTAGGCTTTTTTTCAGTATTTGCAGGCAGCTTAATCGTAAATTTTGAACCTTGCCCTAAACTACTTTGCACCTGAATATTGCCCCCCATCATGGTACAAAGGCGATGGCTAATTGCTAATCCCAAACCAGTTCCTCCATACTGCCTAGTGGTGGAGCTATCAACTTGGTTAAAGGGTTGAAAGAGTTTGTGCAGATTTTCAGGACTAATGCCGATACCTGTATCACTGACTTCAAAGGTGAAGTAATCTTCAGAGTCTTGGGTAAGTCGCTGAACTTTGATCCTAATGGTTCCTGATTTGGTAAATTTACAAGCATTACTGAGTAAATTGAGCAATACCTGTCGTAACCGAGTAATATCGGCACGGATGACCCCCAACTGGCGATCGCATTCTATTTCTAAGCGGTTATTATTTTGAGCAATCAGGGGCTGAATAGTATTAGTGGTATCAAATATGAGGCTCGGTACATCAAAATTGTCATAGTAAATTTCGAGCTTACCTGCCTCGATTTTGGTCATGTCTAGAATGTCATTAATCAGGTCTAAAAGATGTCGTCCTGATTGGTGGATTTTTTGGAGATCCTGCACAAATTCTTCGATACCTAGTAATTCGGCATCTTCTTGGAGCATTTCACTATAGCCAATGATGGCATTGAGGGGTGTCCGCAGTTCATGGCTCATATTTGCCACAAAGGTACTTTTGGTACGGCTGGCTTCGAGGGCGCGATCGCGAGCTAGAGCCAGTTCATCATTCATGAGCCGCAGCGCTTCTTCATCCCGTTTGCGCCTCATGAGGGAGCCTAGCTGAGTGGCGATCGCGCCGATTACTCCTACTAAACGTTGATCGCGATCGTTAGGTGTGCGCGTGAAGAAGACCATCACTGCCACAATATATGGATCATTCTCCCCTGAGGAGTCAGATTGATTAGACTGCACAGGAATTGCCAAACCAGACTTCAATCCGCAGTCTAGAGCCTCATGCTTCCGAAAAAAGTCAAACTCTGATTCTAAAGCAATATCCCAGATCCATTCTGGCTGTTTGCTTAACCAGACTCTACCAGGGAAACCAATGCCCATCGGGAAAGAAATATTTTCAGATTGTTGACGAAAATTTTCTAATCCTTCAAGACTGCTATACCAAGCGGAACTACAGGATAAGCGATCGCCTTTTAATTGTGGTATCCATACCTCACCATAGTCCCAGCCCGTAAACTGGCAAATTTTAGTCAGCGCAATTTCTAGCGCTGTGTGAAAATCATCAGCGTTACTAATTTCAAGGGTAAGGCTTTGGAGAAGTTGCGATTCCTGTTCCGCGCGTTTGCGCTGGGTAATATCTTGAACAGTACCTTCAAAACCAACAATTTGGCCAGTCGCATCACGCACAGCCCTCACATTTTCGGAAATCCAAATCTTGCTGCCATCACAACGATAGACCTGAGACTCAAAATTAGAAACCGTGTCATGGGTATAGAGAATATCGATACACTCTTGGCGACGGTTAGGATTGACATACACTTCTTCGGCGATGTTAGTAATATTCTTAATTAAATGCTGGGCGGACTCATAGCCATAAATTTTTGCCAGCATGGGATTAGCAATGACATACTGACCATCGATGGTGGTCTGAAAAATTCCTTCGATCGCATTTTCAAAGATACTCTGATACTTCGCTTCCGCACTTTCGAGTTGATTTTTAAGTTTGGAAGTACGAGATTTTAATAACTGGTGAGTTTCCATAGCTTGACGGACAATATTTACTAAATCGTTAACCTGAAATGGCTTAGTAATGTACTTAAATACCTGAGATTGATTAATCGCTTCAACCAGTTCGCGAACATCCGTATGAGCAGTAAGAATAATGCGTAAGGTGTCAGGGTATGACTCGGCAACTTGGCTTAATAGCTCAGTCCCAGACATCATCGGCATCCGTTGATCGGAAACAATAACAGCAATATCGGTTTCATTGGCGAGAATGCTTAAAGCTTCAAACCCACTTTTGGCGCGGAGGACTTGATATTCTCGATAAAAAATACGCTGGAGCAGGTCAAGATTATCTATCTCGTCGTCAACTATGAGAAGTTTGGGTTTGGCTGATGGCATCATGTTGGTATTGGCGAACTGATTTGATGGCTAAGTAATCCTTTCAGTAATATTTACTGAGTTAGGCCAATTAATTCAATTACCTAATTAAGTTAATTAAATTCTTGCATCAATAGCTAATCACAAAATGTTCAATGCCTATAGCTTTAATTAAATTGTCTGCGTACCATAATAATTTCAGCAGCAATACTGACGGCAATTTCGGCAGGGGTGAGCGCACCAATTTGGAGACCGATGGGGGCATAGAGCGATCGCAACTTGGCTTTGGGAATGCCTATTTGGTCTATTTCCCGTAACACCTGTTGAATCCTGCGTTGGCTCCCAATCATACCAATATAAATGTAATCCCTATTTTGATTGAGAATGGCGGTGAGTGCGGTGAGATCTTGGCGATAGCCCCTTGTCACTAGGGCAATATATAAATGTTGGTGGTGACTCAGTTGCGATAGGGCTGTTTCGATTTGGTCGTAAAGGGCGATCGCTTGGGGATAGCGCTCTTGGTTTGCCCAGTCGGAACGATCGTCTTGGATCGCTATTTGGAAACCAAGCAGATGACCAATTTTAGCAAGTTGTTCGCCCACATGTCCTGCGCCAATGATCAGAAGGGTTGGCTCAGGTTGAATCGTTTCTATAAAGGCTGGACTTACGCTTTGAGAAGTTGGAGATGTGCCGATGTAGGGAATCCCATCATCATAGGGAGTGATGAGTGTAACCGATTGCCCTCGTTTTAGTTGAGTTATGATTTGCTCGACTGTCGCGATCGCGCTCTCTCCTTGCCAACGCTCTAGCCATACCTCCATCAATCCACCACAAATACCTTCCATGGGCTGGGATGAAATTGCACCTGTGAGGTCAATTTTGAGGCATTGCTTTTGTCCGCTTTGCAAGATTTGCTGGGCATGGCTAATAACCTTGGCTTCTCCTGCGCCACCGCCAATGGTATCCCAGCAGCGATCGCCAGTAATGAGCATTTTTGCGCCCACCTCGCGCGGCACGGAGCCAGTGGTTTTGATTACGGTTGCTACCACCACCGCCCCTTGACGGAGGCAAGTGAGCAGATCCTCATAAATCATAGCCCTACAGATGCCAAGATGTTGGCTTTGACTGACTCAATCGCCCAGAGGGTAGCTTCGGGAGTGGCGGGGATGGCGAGGGAAATGCGATCGCGATCGCCAAAGGCGGCCACAGCTTCGCGAATCGCCTCGCGCACAGACATCGCCAACATAAAGGGAGGTTCGCCGATCGCCTTACTACCAAAAATTACGCCATCTTGGGCAGCACGCTCTAGTAGATGGATATGAAAATGTTCAGGAATTTCGCTAACTGTGGGAATTTTGTAAGTACTAGGGGCATAGGTAAGCAGACGACCCAGATGATCCCAGACCAGTTCTTCCATAGTGAGCCATCCCATGCCCTGCACAAACCCTCCTTCTATTTGCCCTTTATCAATGAGAGGATTGATGGATTCTCCCACATCCTGCACCAGATCGACCTGCCGCAGTTTAAAGGTTCCCGTTAGTCCATCCACTTCCACTTCACTCACCGCAGTTCCATAGGAATAGTAATAGAAGGGACGGCCGCGATTGAGTTTGGCATCCCAATAGATATTTGGTGTACGGTAAAAGCCGTTGGCAGAGAGGCTAATGCGATCGACATAGGTTTGTTTGACTACTTCATCAAAGGCAATTCGCGCCGAAGGATAGGTACGGCAATAAATCCAATCGTCAGCAAAGACAAGATCTTCAGGGGCATCGAGATTTAACATTTTCACAGCCACGGTTGCCAAGCGTTTCCGCAACTGCTCACAGGCATCCTTGACCGCTTGCCCATTGAGATCGGAACCACTCGAAGCGGCGGTGGCAGAAGTATTGGGAACCTTATCGGTACTGGTGGGCATCATCCGAAAGCGATCGATCTTCACACCAAGAGACTTTGCCGCCACTTGCAGCATTTTGGTATGTAAGCCTTGCCCCATCTCCGTGCCACCGTGATTGACCTGAATGCTGCCATCGGTATAGATTAAAACCAATGCCCCTGCTTGGTTATATTCGGTTTTATTGAAGGAAATACCAAACTTAACTGGCACGATCGCGATGCCCCGTTTTTGATAAGGACTATGCTGATTAAATTTCTGGATCTGGGCTTGGCGATCGCTGAAGTTTGACTTTGCCTTTGCCTCTGCCCACACTAGCGCAATCCGATTTTGCACAATCTCCTGTCCGTAATGGGTGGTACTAGTTTCACCAGTGCCATGATAGAAGTTGCGTTCCCGTACCACTTCGGTTGGTAAACCCAAATGCCGCGCCACGCGATCGATAATTTCCTCACAGATCACCATTCCCTGCGGCCCTCCAAAACCACGATAGGCCGTATTAGAAACGCGATTTGTCTTTGCAATTCTGCCCGTTACTTGCAAATGGGGAATGTAGTAGGCATTGTCGATATGCATCATCGCCCGCATCAACACAGGTGGCGATAGATCCAAACTCCAGCCTCCCTCCGCATATAGATCCGCATTGAGGGAGAGCAACATTCCTGCTTGGGTAAAGCCCACCTGATATTTACCCAAAAAGCTGTGCCGCTTCCCAGAAATGATCATGTCTTGATGGCGGCGCAAACTCACCCGCGCAGGGCGACCTGTTTTGTAAGCAGCTAGGGCAGCCGCCGCCGCAAAGGGATTAGCCTGTGATTCCTTCCCGCCAAATGCTCCCCCCATGCGTAAGCAAGTGACCACCACCTGATTATTTGCTAGTCCCAAAACTCGCGCCACGATTATCTGAGTTTCGGTGGGGTGCTGAGTGGAGCTAAATACTTGATAGCCATTGTCGCTATCGGGAATCACCCAACTAGTATGGGTTTCCAGATAGAAATGATCCTGTCCGCCGACAGCCAATTCTCCTTCTAATTGAAATTCTGCTTCCTGCAAAGCTTGCTCTGGCTCACCTCGACGAATCACCTTGGGTTCAACATGGTAACTATCAGCCGCGATCGCATCGGGAATAGACAAAATCGCTGGCATCGGCTCATACTCCACCACCACTTTCGCTGCCCCTTGTCGTGCCGCCTCCTCTGTTTCTCCCACTGCCCAGACGATTACCTGTCCCCAATAACTCACCATATCCGTAGGTAGCAGCACCTCATCGTGGATAATTGCTCCCGTATTGTTTTCGCCTGGAATATCTGCTGCCGTGAGAATTGTGACTAAGCCTTTGACCTCATAGGCGGCAGAGCAGTCAAGCTTAGTGATTTTGGCGCAGGCATGGGGCGATAGCACAGGAAAAAGCGAAAGCATTCCTGCGGGAATCCTTTGATCATCCGTATAGATTGCCTTACCACTGACATGACCTGCGGCGCTCTCATGGCTTCTCTTTTGACCGATTTTTTGTTCAGTATTTTGTTCAATATTTTGACTAGCTGCTTGATGTAAACTCATTATCTTCTCCTTACCTTTTTCTGAAAATTCTGCCTAAGAGTGTTTTTGAGAAATTTTGATCCCCCTAAATCCCCCTTAAAAAGGGGGACTTTTTTAATCTTTTCCCCCCTTTCATAAGGGGGGGTAGGGGGGATCGCCCAGTATTTTTAGCCAATGCCTATACTTCTCAAACAAGTGCTAAACTTTCTGTCTAAATCGCCGATGCATTCATTTCCACAAAAAACTTCTCAAAGAGATTGCCCACTAGGAGTTTGCGATAGTTGGCACTGCCGCGCAGATCATTGAGGGGTGTAAACGCATCATGAAGGGCAGGTTTAATACTTCTAATCGTGGTCATGTCCCAAGGCTTGCCCACTAACATCGATTCGATCGCGATCGCTCTGATTGGTGTTGCTGCCACCCCACCATAGGCGAGCCGCGCATGGACGATATGATTTTGAGCATCTACATCAATCACAAAGGAAGCCGCCACAATACTAATGTCATCGGTTCCGCGTTTACCAATTTTGTAGGATTGCGTCAGTCGCTGAGTTGCTCCATTTGCGATCGCTTTAGGAATAATTACGGAATAAATAATTTCTCCCTGCTGTAGTTCAGTTTGGCGATAGCCCTTAAAGAAATCCGCCAGCAAAAGCGTCCGTTCTCCCGCCATACTCACCAATTTTACCGAAGCATCAAGGGCTAATAGTACAGGAGGTAAATCCCCAATCGGTGAAGCAGTGCCGATATTGCCGCCAATGGTGGCACGGTTGCGAACTTGCCTTGCCGCAAACCAATGCAGCATCTCATCTAGGTTAGGGAAAACACCATGCAGTAAATCTTCAATATGGCTGAGGGGAACTGCTGCACCAATTTCCACATAATCTTGAGTCTGGTTAATCTGTTGGAGTTCCTGAACTGCTTCGAGGGAAATGAGAATAGGATAGAAGCGCCGATGCCAACTCATTTCTAATCCCAAATCCGTTGCTCCTGCAACGAGAGTAGCTTGGGGATGTTCTTGCAGAATTTGCAGGACGCTAACAAGGTCTAGGGGGCGATAGAAAACCTGCTCTTGATGGTCGAGATTCTGTTGATATTTATAGGCGATCGCCTCTAGCTGCAAATTCTTAGATGGTAAAGCATCACTAAAGGCATCTTGAGGTTGATTTTCTGCTATTTGCTGGGCAGCACGACGAATTGGCAAATAGCCTGTGCAACGACAGAGGTTGCCCTCAATACAGATATCATTTCCCAGACTGCCACTGTAATAGGCGGCAAACATACTCATAATAAATCCGGGGGTACAGTATCCACATTGAGAACCAGCCGTCGTTACCATCGCTGATTGCACTGGATGTAACTGACCATGGGCGACGCCCTCTGCTGTAATGATCTCTCGACCAGCGATCGCCGCGATCGGCACTAAACAGCTATTAACCGCTTGATATTGTGGCTTCCCATAGGCATCCTTACCAACCACTGCCACTGTGCAAGCTCCACAATCACCATCACCACAGCCCTCCTTAGTGCCAACGTAACCATGCTGGCGCAAGTAATGCAATAACGTCATTGTAGGTGGAATATTGTTTATGTATGTGGATTTACCGTTGATTGTGGTCTGCAAATCGACCGTAGAAGGAATAGTCGCCTGTTGAGTCACGGGAATTTCTCTACTGCAATAAAAACAATAACAAATAAAAACTAAGAATAAAGCTAAAAATAGTGATTAACGGGTTTTACAAAAAGTGCTACAAGATACATTTCGGGAGCATCTCACTTTGGCGCAGTCTAAATCTTACTAAGCCTATAACAAGGGGCTTAAGCCCCTTGTCTTTATCAAATGTTTCAAAGTGAGATACTCTCATACATTTCATCCTGTTTAATCCTGTTTAAGACCTCAGCAATCCCTAAATAAGCCTTAAATTCTTAACCTAATTAAATTGCAATTATGCAAAACAATACCCATAGTAAAATTGAAAGAAATAAATCTATATATCTTTTGACAACTCTTTAAAATATGGAGAATATGACATTCCTAAATCATTTGTAGAAGCTACTTATACTTTATTTGGAATTTTTATTTGGAATTTCGATACAATCCCAAAATATTAAAAATAATCAAAAATATTTCTGTGCTACTTAAAGCCTCAATAGGCTGCATAGAACACATAATTTATTAAAAAAAGATATAATTCCTAATTAACTGAATCTATAACCTTCACTCATATTCCAAACCTATGCCTCAATCCATGATTAGACGGCTAACAACAATTGCCATATTTTGTCTGACCTTCATTACAATTATTGGTATATCTGAATTTGTTCGTGCTAAACGTTCTGAGGCTTTCAATATAGTTAATCCAGTTTCTAATATTAATCAACTTAATCAACAAAATCGCCAAAAAACAAAATCGCCAATCAATCCCCTAGTAAATTCACAATCCAAAATATCGCAAAATATAGCTCCATCGAGCCAAGTTATCAATTTTTCTACGGAACTTAACCAATTTGCACCGATCGCTGGCTGTGAACTGAAGCCTCCGAGTAATCCTTCCTTGCCAGCTAAGTTAAGCAATCAGCCTATATCGCTCACACGATTTCGGCAACCTGCAACGGTGGCTAACACCAACAATACCGCTAACACAGCCGATAAAATGGCAAAATCGGAAACATCAGCCAATTCTGTAGCCAATTCTACTAAGTCCGCATCCAATGCATATAATCCCCGTGAAATCGTTGCTCTAGCGGCAAATTCTAACTATGGTGATCGCTATCTTTTAGATCTTAAGGGCAATAAAGCGAATCTACCACCCATTATCGTTCTGCATGAAACCGTTGGTTCTGCTAATAGTGTGATCAATTACTTCCAAAGCTTTCAGAGCAATGAAGACTATCAGGCTAGTTATCATACAATGATTGCCCTTGATGGCACGATTATATATTTTGTTCCCCCTGATAAACGCGCATTTGGCGCTGGCAATTCCGTTTTTGTGAGCAAATCAATATCAGAAGCAATTCAAACTAATCCTAAGTTTCCTAGTTCTGTGAATAATTTTGCTTATCATATTTCCTTAGAGACCCCCGAAGATGGTATTAATGATGAATATAGTCATAGTGGTTATACAGATTGGCAATATCGCTCTTTGGCGTGGCTAGTCGCAAGAACTAATGTTCCATTAGAACGAATTACTACCCATCGTGCTGTTGATCGTTCAGGTTCACGCATTGATCCACGCAGCTTTGATTGGAACCTATTTCAAAAGTATTTAAGCGAGCTTCCTAAAAGTACAGAAATTATCATTGGATGTACTGAGCAACAAGATAAGCAACAAGATATATTACCTGCACAGGCTCCGAGTAATGTTAAACCTAAAGCCCAAAAATCCTAATATTCCTAAAACTAGAAATTATTCTACTCGCGTAGCGGGCAGAGCAATCTTCTCGGTTATTTATGCCTAGCTACTTATTAGTCTTTGAACCTGTGAATTCTATGGTATTATCTGGACTTTCTCACATTCTGCACAATATCCAGTCGCGCACAAGTTGGCAGCAGCGATGTCAATATCTGCTAGTGGTTGAGCATTGGACGGCGATCGTGGGAGAATCTGTTGCCAAGCAGTCATCGCCCATTGGTATCTATCAAAATGTTTTGCAGGTGGCAGTTTCTAATTCTGTTTGGTCGCAGGCTCTAACCTTTGAAAGGTTGCGGATCTTGTCAAAAATCAATGACATGATGGCGCAGCTATCGCCACAGAGCAACCAAAAGAGCAGCCAAAATGCCATGAAGCTTGTGGATATCCATTTCTCTACGGCTAAATGGGCAACTCGCCAACAAACGCTGAATCTAGCGAAGGTGAATAATAAGGAACACCCCAGCTATTTGCCAGAGTTTCAAGATGCGTCTACTTATTGTCCTCAAGTCCAGTCGGTTAAACCTCCAGAAGATGCGCGTGAAGCCTTTGAGCGTTGGCAAAAAATCATGAGACTGCGATCGCCGCAAATGCCAAACTGTCCTCAATGCGATCGCCCTGCCCTACAGGGAGAGTTAGCCAGATGGCAGATGTGCCGTGTCTGTGCGATCGAAAATTTATTTCAGAATCCAAGTCAATAAGTAATACCAATTAAAAAAATGTCCCTCATCCCCCAGCTCCTTCTCCTCCTTGGGAGAAGGGGAGATAAGAGTTATTTTTCGGTTCTCTCTCCCAAAATGGGAGAGGGCTAGGGTGAGGGTTTTAGACTATGCCGAACTCACGTTATTTAATGAGAAAAGGCAAAAATTATCATTCCCGCAGCTAGTCCAAGCCATAAAAGCATACATAAATTAGTAAGTGCTAATGCTTGCCTAATTTTGAGAGGAGTAATTGGCGCGATCGCATCTCCTAGTAGCGGCTTTAGTTTAACTACACCCCGATAACGATTTTCACCACCCACCTGTACCTGCAAAATTGCTGCATAGACACATTCACTCCAACCAGAATTGGGGCTGGGATCGAGATGAGCATCCCTGCGGCAAATGCGCCAAACCGCAAGAGGTCTTCCAGAACAGAGGGCAAGGGTAAGTACGGTGAGGCGACAGGGTAGCCATGTGAGGATATCATCAGTTTTAGCGCTACACCAACCGAGATCGGTATAGGGAGAGACCTGATAGCCCACCATCGAATCAAGGGTGCTGGCAGCTTTGTAAGCGATCGCCAATGTAACGCCACCATAGTCAAAGAGGTAAGAACCAACTAGGGCATAGAACAGAGGTGCTGTGACAGCATCGATCGCATTTTCCGTTACCGTTTCCATCACAGCGCGTAGGATCTCTGACTCTGATAAATCGTCAGTATCTCTGCCTACATAGCGACTTAGCTCCTGCCTCGCTTGGGTAATATCTCCAGTGGCTAGTACTACCAAAACTGATTGGGCGGCATCCCCTAAGCTTTTAGCCGCAAAACAGGAAGCTAAGAGAATACTGGCGACTATAGTTCCCAAAAGTGGATGGAGAAGATTCGTACTGATCGCGATCGCCCAAGCCGTTACGCCACTACCCAGTACCAGTGATCCAGTCAAGATCGCACCTAAGTACCTCATTAACCAAGGGGAAAATCGAGGTAAAGACTTAGAAATATCTCCCTGCTCAGGAATCGTAACTACTGCCGTATATCCAGAGATATACCAACCCATGACCTGCACAGGATGCAACCAAGTCACAGGATCACCAATGAGGCGATCTAGCAATGTGGCTAATCCTAAAATCAATAGGTTGGGGGGTAAGCGATCAGCCAAACTAGAGAGATCTGCCCATATAGCAGCAATACTAGACATCTTTGCTATCTAGACCTTCAAACGATTTGGAAGCGATTCGTTAAATTGCTGGGTAATTTGGGGAAGGGATAGGTTAATTACCTGCTGACCATCTGCCTGAATTTGTAAATTTTGATCGGCAGCACAGACCTCTCCAAGGTAATACCAAGGCGAATCGAGAGTTGTGGCTAGAGCTTCCCATTGAGAGCGATCGCTCGCTTTCACAGAAACCACAATCCGACTTGCACCTTCCCCAAACAGAAGTTGCGTAAGCGTGAGATCTGTGGGTAGAGATAATTGGATATTAGCGGTAAGTTTGCCAGAAATCGAAGATTCAGCGATCGCTACCGCCAGACCACCTTCAGCACAATCATGGGCGGATTGGATTAAGCCTTGGGCAATACCTTGGCGACAGGCAAATTGAACTTTACGCTCTAGCTCAAAATCTACGGGTTGAGGACGACCTGTGACTTCGCCAATTACCGAGGCGAGATATTCTGAACCCGCAAGACTAGCGCGATCGCCACCAAGCAAATAAATCGCATCACCAACATTCTGCCAACCTTGACCGACTACCTTCGTGACATCTTCCACTAAGCCGACCATACCGATCACAGGTGTGGGATAGATTGGTTGAGCATTACCTTCAGAGTCAATAGTTTCGTTATAAAGAGAAACATTACCACCAGTCACAGGCGTAGACAATTCGCGGCAAGCATCAGCAATACCGCGACAAGCTTCGTGTAACTGCCAATAACCGATCGCGTTTTCAGGACTGCCAAAGTTCAAGTTATCAGTAACCGATAAAGGCTCAGAACCAACACAGGAGAGATTTCTAGCTGCCTCAGCAACGGCTAGTTTTGCGCCTTCGTAGGGGTCAAGATAGACATAACGAGCATTGCAATCGACCGTAGCAGCCACACCCGCAAGGGAATCAATTTGGCATTGAGCAGAATTTACTTCTCCAGTGCCGAAACCTTGACTGCGTAGCCGAATTACCGCCGCATCAGCGCCCCCAGGGAAGATGACCGTATTATTTTGCACTTGGTGATCGTATTGGCGATAGACCCATGCTTTCGAGGCGATCGCAGGCGTATCCAGTAACTTCAATAGCGCTTCGTTAGGATTGATGTTAGGGAAATTCGCGATCGCCTCTTTTTCATCCCATGCCCAAGCTTTCTTAGCATAGTCAGGAGTATCCGCTAATTGACGATGATAAATTGGCGTATTGTCAGCGAGTGCCGTCGCAGGAATCTCCGCCGCCACCTCACCATGCCAGAGAATGCGGACAATCGGTTCCGCGAGAACTTCCCCAGCAACCACCGCATGAAGTCCCCACCGTTCAAAAATCTCAATCAATTCTGCTTCTCTTCCCTTATGAGCAACAAACAGCATCCGTTCTTGAGATTCTGAAAGTAGATATTCGTAGGGAGTCATTCCCGATTCTCGCGCAGGAATCTTATCCAAATCCAGAACCACACCCACGCCGCCTTTCGCTGCCATTTCCGAAGTGGAACAAGTCAGCCCTGCCGCACCCATATCCTGCGCCGCTACTACTGCCCCCGTTTTGAAAGCTTCCAAACAAGCTTCCACTAGGGATTTTTCTAAAAAGGGATCGCCCACCTGCACCGCAGGACGACTTTGTTCCGATTTATCAGAAAGCTCGGCACTAGCAAAACTTGCACCTTTCATCCCATCGCGCCCAGTAGTAGAACCCACATAAACCACTGGATTACCCACACCCGCAGCACCTGATTTGACGATTTCCTTCGTTTCCATAATCCCGATCGCCATCGCATTCACAAGCGGATTACGGTTATAAGCCTTATCAAAATAAACTTCGCCGCCAACGGTCGGAACACCGATACAGTTGCCATAACCCGCAATCCCATTCACAATGCCATTGACACGACTCCGCACCCAAGGATCGGAAAGTTCACCAAAGCGTAATGAGTTCAAAATCGCCACAGGACGCGCTCCCATCGTGAAAATATCGCGCAAAATCCCACCTACACCTGTCGCTGCGCCTTGGTAAGGCTCTACAGCCGAAGGACGATTATGGCTTTCAATCTTAAAACTGATGGCAATATCATCGGTAATCTTGACTACGCCCGCATTTTCCCCCGGTCCTACGAGAATGCGATCGCCCGTAGTCGGAAATTGCTTGAGCAATGGTCGCGAATTTTTGTAGCAGCAATGCTCCGACCACATCACGCCAAACATCCCCAATTCGGCTTTGTTCGGTTCACGCCCAAGGCGATCGCAAATCATTTGATATTCGTCAAGGGTCAAGCCCTCAGATTTAATTTCGGCTGGGGAAAATTTGGGTGTGGTACTAACGGTCATGATTAATGTGAAACAAAGTTTTGAGTAGTGAGTATGATCTTATCGCATTGAACCAGACTAAAATGATTTCATGTCTACAAGGAGCACAACTTTATATGGTAGTGCAGCTACTTGATGAGAGCGCGTTCCACCTCCGCTAGAAAGTGTTGATATTCCAAACTGGTTTGTGGCAAAGTGACATCCGATCGCCAATGAATTTCCACACCTTCACGAATTTGGATACGCAGCCATTGACTAGTAATTATTTTAGGGTTGTCATTTTTTGTGTTTTTTGATTCGGTATCGGGATGGGCAGCACTAAGATTAAATTCAATACCGCCTGTGAGCATTGATTCTAATTCGTCATTAGTTTTGTGTTTGGCGATCGCCTGAATTACAGCTACGGTAAAACCCTCAGTCAAGAGTCGCCGACAGACTAAAAGTTGTAATAAATGACGTTGATTATAAAAGGCATATTTCCCCTCACGGATCGGATCGTCTAGTACACCTTGATTGGTGTAATAACGAATTAGTCTGGGTGTGATTTCTTCCGATAGTTTGGTATTTAATTTGGCGTTGGGTTTCAAGGTAGGCAAAACTTGGGGCAGCATTTCATTAGTAGTTACTGCCAATTCGTCAAGCGTCCATTGTTTATCTGAGCTAATTTGTAAGTTAATCATGCATAAAATATATTGACAAAATAATATGTCAATGACAGTATATATCAAGACTGTCTATAAAGTCTCCCCTAAGCAACGAGGTTAAGAATATGCTAACAACTGCATGGGATGAATTGGTATTTCACTCTCCATATTTAGCAGTGATCAAAGCCCAAGAACTGTTACAGGATGGCCAGATGTCAGAAGCATATAACGTTTTAGAGAGTTTAGCAGAAGCGATGGGGCGATCGGAAAGAAAGGCGGTAAGCAGTCAATTAACGCGGTTAATGCTCCATGTAATTAAATGGCGATGCCAGCCTGAAAAACGTAGTGCTAGTTGGGTGATTTCCATTCGTTCGGCGCGGCGCGAAATTATGGATAGTCAAGAGGAGATGCCCAGTCTGAATCGCGATTTTTTGCTTTCGATTTGGGATAAATGTTTTGCGGCGGCGAAACAGGATGCGAGGGATGAGATGGGCAAAAAGCCAGAAATTATGTCTCTCAGTTGGGCTGAAGTTTTTGAAGAAGTTTATACAATTTGGGAGGATTAAACATCATGTTTAATATGCATAAGTTTAAAGAAAAAGTCTTTGAAGTTGGTGGCAAAATCATCGGTGGTATTGCCGAATCCTTTGGTTTATCAATTGGCAAAAAGGTATTTCCCCCGCATGGTGGATCAAACCACGACAGCGCTCTCGCCGCCGCCATCAGTAGCAACAAAGCATTTATTGATATTCACAATAGCTTCGTGGCGGTGCAAGCAGAGCAGAATAAGTTGCAAAAGGCGGGGCTAGTGTTGAGTGCGATCGAACTTGCTCAAAAAGCTGAAATAGCCCAAAAGGATCGAGAACTTAGGAAAGAACTCTGTGAGATTACCTGTAATTTTCAACGGGAAATACAACAAAATGAGTTTCAAAATCGCAGGGAACTGCAAGCAGTGCAAATCCAAGCAGATTTTGATGAGAAAAACTTGCCAACGGTTTTCAGTCGCCAAGAATTAGTAGATATTTTCGCTCAAAAATCTGACTTACCTCTGTTTGTTTGCTCCAAGATCCAAATTACTGAGGGTTCACCCAGATATTTTCAGACAGAACTTGCCGCAGAAGTGGAAAGCAAAATGCGAACCTTTGCTAATTCGACTTTTCGGCGAGATGTCCGTTTTTATAGCCGCTTTTTTAAGGATCGTGATGTCTTTGATGCCGATGTTGAAAAATTGAGAAGTATTATTCCTGATACTCCCTGCGTGATGAGTTTTAGTCGGCTGACCCGTAGTAATGTCCATTTCCATTACAAGCTGTGGGGTAGTCAGATCGCGGAAATTCTTCATGAACATTATGATTTGGAATTCTCTTGGCGCGAGGAGTTTTTGCAACCTTTGCTAGATTCTATGGGCGAAGTGAGCGATCATGATTTGGATAATATCTATGAAATGATTGGCGATTGGTTGACGACTTTGCAGAAAATCTATGCAGTATTTTTTATAGATTTGTATGCTTTGGTGGATGGGGATAATCCTTTTTATGCCACGAAGTTAGATAGTGTGAATGTTGGTTTGCCTGAAGATATTGCGGGTCAATACATTCAGCCTCTAATGGAAATTTTGCAACGGGTTCAGAATGAACGAATTGAGGCTTTTAATGAGGAGTTGCGTCGGCAGCAGGAGCAAGAGGAGCGGAAGCGTCGAGAGGAATTGCAGAAACAACAGAATGCAACTGAGACAACAACTGCTTTAGATTCAAAGGCTCTCACTATTTATAAAGCTAAACCCAAAATAGATTGGGTCTGCTTGCACACTATCGATCACTACTTTGATATACAACACTTTGGTAAGTACAAAAACACTGAGGTGCAAATAGCTATCCATCCAAATAGAGAAGAGATGGCTAGTCTTGGTAAAGATGGGATTGTGAAGATTTGGGATCTTAAAACTGGGAATAAAATTGCTACCTTGTTAAAAACTCACCCAATTGAGTATGGAACTGTTCCTTCAATTAGATTTCATCCCAAGAGAAATATTCTTTTTGGCGCTGGACATGATGGCTTATGGTACTGGGAATTTACTGATCCTTACACATACCAATCTACACAGTCATTAATGAAAAGGGAATCTCATCTTGATAGTTATAGACTTATTGAATATAATTCTAATGATAATATACTGCTATTCATGAAAAGTGGAAGCTATCCTTGGAGCCTACTTGAAACTCCAGAAGGTGGTTTCCAAGAACTTTATTACCTTATTGATTCTAATATACTAGACATTAAAATTCTAAACAGTAATACTTTTATATCTGGTCTTAATACTGGATACATTCAAATCTTCCAAAATCCATTAAACAAACAAAATAGCCAAGAATTTGTAAGATTTTTTAGATTCAAAGGTCACTCTGAAGCAATTTTCAATATTTGTGTTAGTCCCAATCGACATATTTTTGCCAGTTCTAGCAAAGATGGAAAAGTAAAGCTATGGGAATCTCAAGCTGGAGAATTAATTCATAGTTTTGACCATAAAGCTTATGCAATTACTTTTAGTCGAGATGGTCAAGTTTTGGGTAGTGCTTCAGAAGACATCCAACTTTGGAATGTAGAAACAAAAGAACTAATTACGACTCTTTCTGGGCATTCAAAACCAATTCAGGATATTGCTTTCAGTTCAGATGGCAATATCCTTGTTAGCTGTAGCAAAGATGGGGAAATTAAAATCTGGAGGTGTACCAATGACTAAAGCTATATTTCTTGCTAAGTACAGGACAAAAAGTTGCAAAAGTAGGCAGGAAGGGGTTTTATAAAAGATCGCTCATGAGGGGAAGTAGGTGAAATGACAAAATAGGAGGCAGTCAAATTCATGAATCGACAGAGAAGCGATGATCAAATTTCCCCTGACCGAACTGTTAGATGAGCAAGCGTGCTATGAGTGGTTATTAAAAATCTTAC
>JANRII010000026.1:0-25548 GCA_033765135.1 Pseudanabaenaceae cyanobacterium bins.39 | reverse complement strand
ACAAGCCCTCGAAAAATACCTCAAAGCCCAAGTCATCGTCCAAGACAGCGAAACCAGTGGCACAAAATTCAACGAATTCTCACCCGAAGAATTCAAACTCCTCGTCGAATGTTGCCAAGAATCGGAACTATCCGCCCGCAGTCTCAAACGCCTCACCAACGTCTACAAACTCTACAAAGTTCTCAGCCGCACACGCGGTAAGACACCCACCCACAAAGAACAAAAAACAATTCTCACCCTCCTTGCCTTTTCCAGTCGCTACCCCGACCTCATGCGCGACATTCTCCAAAAGATCGGCTCCATTTTCGAGAAAGATATCATTCCTAAAGAAGATGAAAAAACGCTCAGTACCGTTTTCAAGAAATATTTTGAAGAGAATAAAAACAAAAAAAATTCATACCTAGCCGATGATATGGATCAACTAGAACATGATGTTGAAAAACTTGTATCTAAAGAATTAGAACTCATAGAAATCAAAGACATTTTCGACTTCGTGCGTACCTTCTCCTTTGTTGGCGATATTGGGGTCGATCACAGTACCCAAGAACGCTAATATCCAATTCACGAAAGTGTAGAAGGTATTTGCAAAAAATATTGAGGAGGAGGACAAAATAAACTTTTCTACTCTTGGGAGAAGGAAAGATAAGAGTTATTTTTCGGTTTCTTTGCTCTGCCCTTGGGGAGTGCGCTAGGGTGAAACTGATACCAAATTAAGAGTGGAATTGCTATAGAAAAAGTATCTAGAAGCTGCAATTTATGGGCGCTGAGGGACTCGAACCCCCGACATTCTCGGTGTAAACGAGACGCTCTACCAACTGAGCTAAGCGCCCTTAAAGGTTTGCTGTTTTCAGCTTTAGTAATATAGCAGATAGTGAGGATATTATGTCAACTTTTTTGTTAGATAATTTTGCAAATATTGTTAAAAAGTTTATCCAGAGAGACTTTCTAGGTTTTTAGAATTTTTAAAAAGTGACAAGAGCATCATTCCTAGTCCCTTTCCTAAGAGGGGAAAAGTGAATTTTAGCTATGGTATTAGGTCTTATAATAATTGAATTACACTGGAAATTGAGATTAGATAAATAATTGGCGCTATGGACAAGATCTGTAATGTGGTGATTTTGAGTTTATTATTTGCTGCCCCCATGCAGATTTTGGCGGTAGAAATGACACAGGCACAACAATCTTCGTCATCGCGCCGATTAGAAGCAGATCGGCTCTTGGATCAGGCGATGGAAACTAGACGGATGCGAGATTATCAAGCGGCGGTTCAGTTTGATCTGCAAGCCCTAAGCATTTGCCGCGAGTTGAGAGATGTGCAGTGTGAAAGTTTTGCCTTAAACGGTCTAGGTATTTCTCACGATCGCCTTGGTTTATATCCACAGGCTATTACTTATCATCAACAATCTTTGGCAATTTTTCGACAATTGGGCAATCGTCAGGCAGAAAGCTCGGCATTAAATAATTTGGGGCTTGCCTATGATGGATTGAAGCAGTTTGCGCGAGCGATTGAGTTCTATGAGCAGTCTTTGCTAATTAAGCGGCAGCTTGGCGATCGCCGAGGGGAGGCTAATACTTTGCGAAGTCTGGGTAATGCCTATGGCGGCCTAGAACTTTCGTCCCAAAATACCGAAAAAGCCATCAATGCTCACCAGCAATCCTTGACAATTTTTAAACAGCTTGGCGATCGCTATGGAGAAGCTGCCGCCATCAATAACTTAGGTAGCATTTATTACAGGCTTGGTCAGTTTGCGAAAGCTTTGGAGTTTAATGAACAATCTCTAGTAATTTTTCGACAGCTTGGCGATCGATTTAATGAAGGGAAATCTCTCTTTAATCTGGGTAATGCCTATAATCGTCTGGCGCAGCATGAGCAAGCGATTAAGGTGTATCAACAGGCAATCGCGATTTTCCAAAGAGAACAAAATCTTGATCTTTATATTGAAGGGGATACATGGCGGTATTTGGGAGATGCTTACCGTAGTGTTGGACAGTATCAAAAATCCCTTGATGCCTATACTCAATCCTTAGCCTTTTTTACCAAGATGGGCGATCGCTCTAGTATCAAGGATGTGCTGAATGATTTGGGGACAGCCAATGTCATTATTGGGCAGTATCAAAAGGCACTCAACTTCTATCAACGCTCTTTGGCTATTGCCAAGCAAACTCAAGATCGAGAAGGAGAAGCAAATGCTTTAATTGGTATTGGCAATAGTTACAGCAACCTTGGACAGTATGCCAAATCCCTTGAGTTTTACCAGCAGGCATTAGTTCTCAAACAACAAACAGAGGATCGTCAAGGACAGGCAAAACTGTTGGGCAATCTGGCAAGCGTATATGACGGATTGGGTAACTATGGCAAAGCCATTGATTTTAATCAACAATCTATCGCTCTTTTTGAGAAGATTGGCGATCGCGAAGGGGTCGGCAAGTCCCTCAACAATTTAGGCAGTGCCTACAGTAAGCTTGGTGAATATACCAAAGCGATTAGTTCCCATGAGCAATCTTTGGCTATTTCCCAGCAGCTTCGTTATGCCGAAGGAGAATCAAGATCCTTCAATAATTTAGGAAATATCTATCGCAATTTAGGGCAGCTACCCAAAGCGATCGCCATGTATCAAAAGTCCCTTGAAATCAGTAAGGGCAATGGCAATCAACAGGGGCAGGCGAATTCCCTTGGCAACTTGGGCAATGCCCACATCAGTCTCAAGCAATATCAACAGGCGGCCAATTATTATCAACAGGCTCTCGGAATTTTTCAAAGGATTGGCGATCGGCAAGGACAAGGCATTTCTTACAATAACCTTGGCTATACCTTGGCACAACTCCAGCAAACTGAACTGGCAATTTTGGCGTACAAGCAGTCAATTAATGTCCGCGAAACTATTCGCAAAGACATTAAGGAACTCAGCAAAGAAGATCAAGCCTCCTATCTCAATACTGTTGCTAGTAGTTACCGTAGTCTTGCTGATCTGCTGCTCAAGCAAGGCAGAGTTATGGAAGCCCTGCAAGTATTAGATTTGCTAAAGGTGCAGGAGTTGGAAGATTATCTCAAAAATATTAAGGGTAGCGATCGCTCTGCTCAGGGTGTAAAAATGTGGCCAGTCGAGCAGAATCTTGCCCAGCAACTAACCACCGCGCCTCTGGAAAATCTTGATACTATCAGTAACCTCAATCGTCAGCTTGCCAACCAAATCCAACAATTGCCCGCCACTGAGCTAAATAGAGTACCAGAATACCTCAAACAAATTCCCCAAGGGACAGTTCTCCTTTATCCTTTAATTTTAAGCGATCGCCTAGAGATTATTCTGTTTTCCACTAATAGCTTACCAATTAGAAAAACAGTTAATATTAGGCAAACACAACTAGAAGCCCAAGTAACAGAATTTAAAGCCAATCTCATTGATGAAGGTTCGGAAGACTATCAAGATAGTGCGATCGCCCTATATAACTTAATCATTAAACCCATCGAAGCCGACCTCAATAATGCCAAAGCCCAAACTATTCTCTATGCCTCCGATGGTATCCTTCGCTATATTCCCTTAGCGGCTCTCAATGATGGTAAACAGTGGGTTGCCGAGAAATATCGCATCAGTAACCTCATAGCCTATACCCTCTCTGACTTTACCCCTAAAGCCAAAATTCAGCCCAACATCCTCGCAGGAGCTTTTGGGGGCAAGTCTGGCGAGAGGCGATTTGGGCAGATTGGACTGCCTGCCACTCTCCAAGAGGCACAGGCGATCGCTAAAACCTTTCCTCAATCCACCACTCTTTTAGAAGAACAATTTAGCCGCCAAGCCACAGAAGCTCAGTTCAATAACCATAATATTCTCCACTTTGCTACCCACGCGGAGTTTAATACGGGTGTTCCCGATAATTCCTTTATCATTTTTGGGAATGGCGATAAAATTCGCCTCAGCGAACTTACGGATTGGCAGATTCCCAATGTGGAACTGATGGTACTGAGTGCCTGTCAGACGGGTGTTGGCAAACTGGGAACAGGGGTGGAGATTTTGGGATTTGGTTATCAGGTGCAGAAAATTGGGGTCAAAAATGCGATCGCGTCCCTCTGGTCAGTGGATGATGTCGGTACTCAGGCACTAATGGAATCCTTTTATAAGGAACTGCAAAAAAATGATGTCAATGCGGCTGAAGCTTTACATAGAGCGCAAATTAGCTTAATTCGTTCCGATAAATTCCGTCATCCTAAATACTGGTCTGCTTTCTTTGCGATCGGCAATCGCCTGTAGGTTTTGGTAAATCAAATTAACAAACTAAATTAGCGAATTACAGTCCTTATCTATCCATTTCTATCCATTTCAGCCCGTGAGCAACCATGTCCCATCTACGCCAAAATACCATTACCAAAGACTGGGTAATCTACGCCACCGAACGAGCCAAACGTCCCCATGAATTTGCTCAACCCATAGACAATACGCTAACGGACTTACCTGTTTACAAGCCAAACTGTCCCTTTTGCAAAGGCAATGAAACTATATCAGCCACCGAATCAGAAACTGAGTACTTACGCATCGAAGATGAAACTGGCTGGCGCGTCAGAATTATCCCCAATAAATATCCTGCTCTCTCTCCAATTGGTGAATTTGTGCGCCATAGTCAAGGAATTCGGCGCTCAATTTCTGGCATTGGCTACCATGAAGTTCTCATCGAACATCCCGATCATAATGCCATTCTCGCGCTTATGCAGATCAAAGATATTAAGAATATCCTGCAAGCCTATCGCCAGAGATATAATGTCATCTGCCAAGATAATCGCATTGAAAGCATTATCATTTTTAAAAATCATGGAGAAAGTGCAGGCTCTTCCCTAGTACATCCCCATTCTCAAATTACCGCGACTCCCGTTGTACCTTCGCAAATTCGTCAACGCATCGTGGAAGCCACCCATTATTTTGATGACACGGGAGAATGCCTATTTTGTGTCACCCTTGCCGATGAGTTGGCAGCCCAAGAAAGAATTATCTTAGAAACAGAACATTTTGTTGCCTTTATCCCCTATGCTGCTCTTTCTCCATTTCATATATGGATTTTTCCGCGTCGTCATAGCTCCTGCTTTGGCGAGATTAATGATCTCGAACTGCATGATCTCGCGCAGGTTCTCAAAACAGTGCTAGGCAAACTATTCTATGGGCTGAATAATCCTCCGTTCAATTACACCATTCGCTCAATTCCCACGGAAGTGAAACAAGCTAAATATTTTCACTGGTATCTCGCGATCGTGCCAAGGGTGAGCAAGGCAGCAGGTTTTGAGTTGGGGAGTGGCATGTATATCAATACGGCCATGCCTGAGGATAGCGCTCAATTTTTGCGGGAAGTTCAATTGCCTGATGGTATTTCAAATTTTTAAATTTTCTAAATAAAGACCATCGGTTTATTTTTTAGGGGTGCAAAGGCTTCAGCATTAAAGCGGTAGAGGCTGGCGGGACGACCTGCGCCTTTGGAGGTTTTAATCCCTGTATCGCTGAGAAATCCGAGTTTAAGTAATCGGGTACGAAAGTTAGAATAGTCAGAAAAGTTTTCGCCGAGGACTGTGGTGTAAAGTTGGTACAGGTCACTCAGGGTAAAGGCTTCGGGCAAAACATCAAAGGCAACGGGGCTATATTCTAGTTTGTTGCAGAGGCGGCGATGCCCATATTCAAGAATGCGGTTGTGATCGAAGGCAAGTTGGGGGACTTGATGGACGGGATACCAAGCAATCCCACTGACACCATCGGCAATTAGTTCGGCTTGGGCGAAGGATACGAGGGCAAAGTAACTGACTGATAAGTAGCGGATGCCATAGCTATCAGGGGCTTCACGGGGATCTCGTCCGATATCGCCAAAGGTATAGAGTTGTTCGAGATAGAGATTTTTGGCGCGAATTTTTTCGGAAAGGATGCGATAGGCTGATTCTTCAAGGGATTCGCCTTGGCGGACAAGGGTTCCAGGTAAGCACCAGCGATCGCGATAGGGTTCATGTTGGCGCATCACCAACAGGACAAGAAGACGATTTTGCTCGGTATCTACAGAAAAAATTACGTTGTCAACACCGACTTTAAAATCTGCTAGGGGTTTGGATGCTATGGGGCGGGACTTGTCTGACATGCGTAAAGCGACTCTTGTTGGATATAAGCGGCAACTGTGGGTATTATGACGGAACTATTGCCACTGTTGCGATAGTCCGATGAAGATACATTGGGGATAGAGGTGCTTTCAGGGGCGATCGCGACTTGAGTGCCAAGATCATTAAGACGCTCAATATCGCTTTGGGCAATGGTTACACCTTGGCGCGGTATGACTAATAGTTGCACTTGGGTCAATAGCTCTTGGGCGCGATACCATGTGGGTAATTGTTGTATTAGATCACTGCCAATTACAAGGGTATAGGTGGGATGGGGCAAGATTTTTTTGGCGGCTTCGACGGTGTGGATTGTGCGGGGATAACTTAGCTCTGGGTAAAGATAGATATTTTGCGTGGGTGGCTTGATCGCAGCAATGGTTAGTTCCATCATTTTTAAGCGATCACTGAGACTAGCTTGATGGGTCTTGAAGGGATTATTGGATACCCATACCCAAACGCGATCGTAATGCTGTTCCAGCCATTGCAGGATCTGCTGATGGCCAATGCTGGGGGGGTCGGCGCTAGTGCCAAAAAGAGCGATATTCATAAATGGGTATTACTTAGTCTGGGCAACTAGGTAGATGCGATCGCTAAGTTGTCTTAATAACTGTGCCACATCACCATCGGTTGATTGTAACTGAGCTACCTTTTCGCAGCTATACATCACCGTTGTATGATCCTTGCCGCCCACCGCTTCTCCAATTTTGGGCAAACTCAAATTAGTATGCTGACGCATCAAATACATGACATACTGCCTTGCCTGACTAATTTCGCGTCTCCGTGAATTACCCAGCAGATCGGCAAGATCAATATTGAGCATCTCTGTCACCACACTCAGCACCATTTCGGCGGAGACCTCCACAGGCTCCTTGGGAGGATTTAGCACTGGAGCGACATTTTCAACGGTCATCGGCAGTCCTGAAATCGAGATATAGGCAACGGTACGCACTAATGCTCCCTCTAGCTCTCTGATATTGGAGGTATAGCTGGCTGCTATGTAATGGAGAACATCGGCAGGGATATTGAGATGATCGTATTCGGCTTTTTTCTGCAAAATTGCCATGCGCGTTTCCAGATCTGGTACTTGAATATCAGCTATCAGTCCCATCGAAAAACGGGAGCAAAGGCGCTCTTGCAGTCTGGGAATCTGAGCAGGAGGGCGATCGCTGGCGAGGACAATCTGTTTACCATTTTCATACAGAGTATTAAAGGTATGGAAAAACTCCTCTTGGGTATATTCTTTACCTTCAATAAATTGAATATCATCAACGATGAGCATATCAATTTCGCGATATAGCTCCCGAAAGCGTTGCATACTGTCTTTGCGGATCGCGGAGATAAGGTCGTTGGTAAATTGTTCGGTGGAAACATAGGCGATCCTTGCTTTGGGATCGATTTCGAGGCGGTAGTGGGCGATCGCTTGCATCAAGTGGGTTTTGCCTAAACCAACACCTCCACATAAAAAAAGAGGATTAAACTCACGTCCGGGGGATTCCGATACAGCAAGGGCAGCCGCATGAGCCATCCGATTAGTCGCCCCCACCACAAAGCGGCTAAATGTATATTTGGGGTTGAGATTGCTGGGACGCTGTGGGGGTTGCTGCCCCTCTGAGGCAGGCATATTTTGACTGTGGGAGTTGGGAATGGCCGCCACCATTGCCTGTACTGCTTCCGCCGCGATCGCGGTCTCTAGCATACCGTCTTGACCATTGGCTAGGCTGATGGTCTTGGGATCAGCGATCGCCGCTACTTCCTGCTGATGATTAGTATCAACTAAATTAATGGATTCTAAGGACTCAACACCATCAAAATCTAGATTTAATTCCGTTTGGATCGCAACTGGGGCAGCTTCAATATGGATTTCTACGGCATAGCCAAGAATCTCCGCCACCGCATCGGCAATATTTTGAAAATAATATTTATGCAACCAATTCTTAGCAAACACCGATGGGGTGCGGATGGTTAAGCGATCTGCGGTCAGTTCTCCTGCCACCACGGTTTTAATCCAGCCTTCGTAGGTTGGACGACTAAGTTGGCTTTCGAGTAGCTCAAGGACTTGGTTCCAGAGAGTTTCTAAGGAGATATCAACGGACATTGTTGGTGGTGGTCAGGATTTTAATTGCGAAATACGATCTTATCGCGTGCAAGAAAATTTTGTCTAAGGATTAGATAATTAATTAATTATCTGGATTAGGTGGCAAAGTTGCATTCTCGAATAGCTATTACTATAGGTGATCCTGCTGGTATTGGTACGGAAATCATTCTTAAATCCCTTGCTATCCATAGTTTTGATCATGGTGTGCCTAGTTTAAAAGAGCATTTTACGATCTTTGGTGATCGCCGATTTTTGCAGGAAGCGGCGGATTTGTTGATGCAGCAGGGCAAGGCTTGTCCATCCTTGATGGATCTCGATATTGTCGATGTGGCGGCTAGTGATAATGTGTTGTGGGGAAAGGGAAGTGAAGCTAGTGGAGCAGCGAGTTTTGCCTATCTCGATGCGGCGATCGCGGCGACCCTTGAGGGCAAATTTGCGGCGATCGTGACTGCACCGATCGCCAAATCAGCGTGGAAACTAGCAGGGCATCACTATGCAGGACAAACCGAATTACTGGCGGAGCGCAGTCGGGTTCAAGATTTTGGAATGCTCTTTGTGGCAAGGTCGCCCCATAGCCAATGGGTAATGCGAGCGCTTTTGGCAACGGTGCATATTCCCCTCGGTCAAGTTTGCCAATGCCTTACGCCTGAGCTAGTGGAACGCAAATTAAATTTATTGCGGCGGACTTTGCAAGATACCTTTGCGATCGCCACACCACGCATTGCGATCGCGGGGATCAATCCCCATAGCGGTGAGCAAGGACAACTTGGCGGCGAGGAAATCGCATGGCTACAACCCTTAATCGATCGCTATCGTCAGCAATATCCCCATGTGCAGATTAGCGATCCTCTGCCCCCTGATACCATGTGGCTACCTGCGGCGCGTGCTTGGCAACACACAGAGCAAATCCATCTTGGTTATGATGCCTATCTCGCCATGTACCATGATCAGGGACTAATTCCTGTCAAACTTTTGGCCTTCGATCGCGCCGTGAATACCACCATTGGTTTACCCTTTGTGCGTACCTCTCCCGATCATGGCACTGCCTTTGATATTGCGGGGCGTGGTATTGCTGATCCCTCCAGTATGCTGGAGGCAATTAATTTAGCGATCGATCTCGTTAAACTACGGCAACAATCTTCTTTGCCGCTTCGCCTCGTAGAGCAGCAGTGATGCACAGATTGCCACATTCAGCGACTCCACATGGGCGCTTTGGGGAATGGACACAGCCGTATCAGCGAGAGCAATTAGTTCTTCGGATAGTCCATTGCCTTCATTCCCTAACAAAATTACTGTGGGTTGGGTAAAGTCATAGTCCCAATAGGTGATCTCCGCATTAGCAAGGGTGGCGATCGCTTTGATCCCCTTAGCTTGCAGTTGCCGAATATCTGCCGCGAGATCCTCAGATGTCTGCATGGCACAGCGAAACCACTGCCCTGCCGTAGCTCGAATAATTTTAGGGTTGGTCAGATCAACGCTATCACTGCTGACCAGTAATCCATCAATATCTGCCGCCACTGCCGAACGGATGATTGCCCCCACATTCCCAGGATCTTGAATTGTTTCTAGGACAAGTCCCATTTGCTGAATATTAGCCACTTCCCGCGATGGCATCAGAGCAGCAGCGATCGCCCCATCAGGATTTTGAGTGGTGGCGATCGCTTTGATCACCTCCTCCGATACAATCTCTAAGCGATCGATTCCTTGATCCTGTAAATCCTGCACTTCTCTATATAAATCTGCATGGTTCTCAATCCATTTTTCAGTGCAACATAGAATCGATAGTGGATAAGCAGTGGCGATCGCTTCCATAATTGCATGGCTTCCCTCCACCAAAAATAATCCCTGTTCACGCCGCTCTTTGGTACTTGTTCCCAAGGCACGCAATTGTTTGACTAGAGAATTTTTCGTACTTGTCAGCAATATTTACTCCAGATTGATACCTTAATATCTTAATAGCTTCTTGAAGATTAAGAAATACTTCATTTGCCACCTATCTATGGCTCTTAGAAACAAATTTCTCGTCATGGGGGAAAGCTAGGTTTTAAATCATACTATAGCGGTTTTCATTTTGCCTACGGCATGAAAACCGCTATATAACTTTAGTTTTTATTAATTCAGTCAGTTCTGCAAAGGAGTAAACATGAGCCAAAAATTCTGGAATTCGCTTGCGATCGCAGTAGCTATTGCTATTCCTACTGTCTCTATCGGAGCATTAGAAGCCTCTGCTCAAAATAGTTTTGGTGCGATCGCTCGTTCCCAATCTACTCAAGATAAGGGATATTCTTGGAACTATTCCAACCGTGCTGCTGCCGAGAGACGTGCGATCGCTGAATGCGAAAGTATTTCTGATGCAGGAGATTGTGAAGTATTAATTTGGGCGCGTAATGCTTGTATGTCGATCTCAGAAGGTACTAATGGCGCAGCAGGAACAGGTTGGTCTGCCTATGCCGATGAAGCTGAGGCAACGGCGGATAGAGTATGCCGTAACTATGGCGGCAGAAACTGCTCTACAACAAGAACCATATGCTTACCCTATTAACCTGTTAGCCAGTGTTAAGCAATTTCAATTTTTAATTTAGAGCGTGTTTGAGAAGTTTTGATCCCCCTAAATCCCCCTTAAAAAGGGGGACTTTTTTAATATTTTCCTCCCTTTCGTAAGGGGGGTTAGGGGGGATCAATTAGTATTTTTAGCGAATGCCCACACTTCTCAAACAGTATCTTAGAGCATCGGCACGAAGTGCCGATGCTCTAATTTTTTGCAATTCATTCTAAACAGAAACTGTCTGCCATTCCAATTGCTCAAGGGTGTGGGAACGCTCTAAAGCTCGCTCAAAACTGTCTAGCTTTGGCTCAATCAAGAATGGCTCACCCACATAGCCCTGAATAGCTTCTTGGGTCTTCAATCCATTGCCAGTAATGTAAGCAACCGTAGTTTCTTCAGGATCGATCTTACCTGCTTCGATCAGTTTCTTCAGTACGGCAATCGTGGTTCCACCTGCGGTCTCGGTGAAAATACCTTCTGTTTCTGCTAAGAGTTTCATCGCCTGAATAATCTCATCATCATTGACGGATTCAATATTGCCATTGGTTTTGTGGGCGATGTCGATCGCATAGATACCATCGGCAGGATTTCCGATCGCAATACTCTTGGCGATGGTCTTGGGTTTTACAGGGGTGATAAAATCACGACCTTCCCTAAAGGCAGAAGCGATCGGTGAGCAACCTTCTGCCTGTGCGCCACTGAAACGAACGGGCTTGTCATCCACTAGACCAACTTTCACAAACTCGTTAAAGCCCTTGTAGATTTTGGTGAATAGGGAACCAGAAGCAAGGGGAGCCACAATATGATCAGGAAGTTTCCAACCTAACTGCTCAATAACTTCATAGCCAAGGGTCTTAGAACCTTCCGAGTAATAAGGACGCAAATTAATATTTACAAAGCCCCATCCGTAAGTGTTAGCAACTTCTGAACAAAGGCGATTTACTTGATCATAGTTACCATGAACTGCAAACACCTTGGGATTATAAATAGTTGTACCAAGTACCTTACCTGCTTCTAGGTCTGAAGGAATAAATACACAACACTCTAGACCTGCATGGGCAGCGATCGCGGCGGTAGAGTTGGCTAGATTGCCAGTACTAGCGCAGGCAACGGTGGTAAAGCCTAGCTCACGGGCGCGACTGAGGGCAACCGATACCACCCGATCCTTAAAGCTGAGGGTGGGCATATTCACAGCATCATTTTTGATGTAGAGATTTTTGATGCCGAGGCGTTTTGCCAGTCGATTGGCTTTGATCAAAGGGGTCATCCCTGTTGATACATCGATGTAGTTATCGGTTTTGACAGGCAGAAAATCGCGATAACGCCAGATCGATAGTGGCCCTGCTTGGATGGTTTCACGGCTTACCCTAGCGGCGATCGCATCATAATTGTAGGCAACTTCTAAAGGCCCAAAGCACAGTTCGCAAACGTGCATTGCCTTCGCTTCATATTCTGCACCACACTCTTTGCACTTGAGATTACTAAAGGTTTCTAGGCGATCGCTGGTGTAAGGAGAAACAATCGTTGCAGTCATTTTGTGGTTGCCCCTGAAATTAGAATGTGAGATAGATGGAAAAATTGAAAATTTGAACAGATTTGTATGTATTGAAATGCACCTTAGCACAGACAAACTGCCTCGTCAAACAAATCCGATAAAAAAAGTCGGGATTTATTGGATTTGACTTAAATTTTGTCCAAGGTACAATAACCATAGAAACATAGGCTTATATTTATGATATTTTCAGGCAAGGAAGATAAGTCCGTAGGTATTGAGGATATCGAGCTAGAAGTACCAGTTATTTTGAGTCATGACACCCTACTAAAAGAGGCAATCTTAATTATCTCTGGGAAAGAAGGTAATAAGCAAAGCTGCATCCTTGTAGAAGATCAAGGAGCAATTGTGGGAATTTTGACTGAGCGCGATCTGGTGAGACTGTGCCTTGTCTCTACTACCTTGCAAAATACCAAGGTTAGCGAAGTCATGACTCATCCTGTCAAAATGTTAGAGCAGGAAAATTTTACTGATATCTTTTCCGCCTATAGCCTCATGCGGCGATACCAAATTCGTCACCTTCCCATTGTCAAACAACAAAAAGTTGTGGGTATCGTCACCATTTCGATCCTGCGCCAAAACTTGCATGTTGGCTATTTCCTGAGGTTTCGGGAAGTGCAAGAAATCATGACCCATCATGTAATTACCATTGAGCCTCACGCATCAGTGATGGAAGTTGCCCAGCTCATGGCAAAACATCGAATTAGTTGTGTTGTGGTTGTGAACAATAACACGTCAGATATAACTCCTGTGGGCATTCTTACAGAACGTGACATTGTGCAGTTTCAGGCGATGGAATTAAATTTACAGAATCTCTTAGTAGGGGCAGTGATGAGTTCACCCTTACTCTATTTGCGCCCCGAAGACTCCCTCGAAAAAGCTCAAAAAATGATGCAGCAATATCGCGTGAGACGGGTGGTCGTAATTAACCAAAGTGGTCAATTATGCGGAATTGTTACAGAAACAAATCTATCTCAGACCCTTGATCCAATTGAGCTTTTTGGGATTATGGAAATCTTACAAAGGCGCATCCAAAGCCTAGTTCGAGATCGTAATCGGCTGTTGCCTCAAGAAAATAGAAGTCTGCATAAAGCTCTCCAAAATCATGAATTTCAGCTTTACTACCATCCACAAATCAATACTCAAACTGGTAAGCTGGTTGGCGCTGAAGCCTTAGTGCGGTGGCATTCTCCTCAACGGGGTATTGTTGCTCCATCGGAGTTCATTCCGATCGCGGAAATGACGGGTTTTATTATTCCCTTGGGGCAATGGATTTTGCGCCGTGCCTGTGAGCAGGTAATTGCTTGGCAAAAGCAAGGATTTCCTCCCTTTGTAATATCGGTGAATGTATCTAGTCTGCAATTACAAGATCCGCAGTTTGTAACAATGCTCAAATTACTGTTGATGGAGTTAAATTTTGACTCTCGTTGGTTGAAATTGGAACTCACAGAAAGTACGCTTGTGGAAAATATTGAGCATACATTATCTCAATTTCAAGCAATTAAACAGTTAGGTGTCGCGATCGCCATTGATGATTTTGGAACTGGTTATGCATCTTTAGGATATTTGCAGCATTTTCCCTTTGATACCTTGAAAATAGATCGTTGTTTTGTGGAAAATATTCATCAAAACCCCAAAAATGCCGCGATCGCGACGGCAATTATTCGGATGGCTCATCAGCTTAATTTCTCTGTAGTCGCTGAAGGAATAGAGCAGGAGGAGGAACTACAATTTTTAAAGGAACTTCACTGCTACGTTGTGCAAGGATATCTCATCTCGCGCCCTTTACCTGTAGAGGATTTTCAAATAATTTTGCAAAAGTATATGTAGAAATAATTGACTTACTAGGCAACACAAACAAGACATAGACAGGGAATTGCTGACGCTAATTCTCCTAGTTGTAGTCACATGGCGTAAGTACTACTATAATTAAGAAGTAATTATTTATGGTTCGGATCTAGGTGGCTGTTAAGTTTAAATTTGCGATCGCCTCCGATTTGCACATCGCTTTGCCCCATACAATTTGGGATCATCCTGATCGATTTCATCTTGTGGAATACAGCATTCCTGCTTTTGAGTCAGTGCTTGCTCATCTAGCTCACCTAGACCTAGATTTTTTGCTATTGCCGGGGGATCTCACGCAACATGGGGAAGCAGAAAATCATCAGTGGTTAGCGTCACGATTAGCCAAGCTGCCCTATCCTGTTTATGTAATTGCAGGCAATCATGATGTTCCTTGGGTGAGTAGCTTTGATCAATTTACTCAGCATTACGTTCAGTTTGGGTTCAAACATGGCCTTGAAAAACCAACGGAGCTTTATTACGCCTGTGAAGTTCTACCCAATGTTCGCTTAATTGGTTTAAATTCTAATCAGTTTGATGCTAACGGTTATCAAATTGGATGGATTGATGACAGGCAGTTGGCTTGGCTAGAGTCAGTCCTAGAGCGTCAAGACTATGCATTAAATCTTGTTACTATCCATCATAATGTTCTAGAACATATGCATGATCAATCTTGCAATGCTCTGGGAAGACGCTATATGCTTGGTAATAATCACCAATTGTGTGAGCTGCTCCATCGTTTTCAAGTTAAGTTAGTTTTTACTGGTCACTTGCATGTGCAGGATATTGCCTATAGCGATCGCTATGATCTGTATGACATTACTACAGGTTCCCTTGTTAGCTATCCACATCCATACCGTGTTCTCAGTTATATATCTGACTCCGATGGCGATCGCCTAGAGATAGAATCTTTTCGAGTTGAGTCAATCCCCGCACAGCCAGATTTGCAACACTTCTCGCGTGAATGGATGGGCGATCGATCCCATCCCTTTGTTCTCAAACTATTAACGCATCCTCCACTCAATCTGCCTCTTGATGTAGCATCTAAGTTGACACCAGATTTGCGTTACTTCTGGGCAAAAATTGCTGATGGAGATGCTCAGTTTGACTTTCCTCACTTCCCTTCTTCAGCCAAATCATATTTTGAGGCATTTAATGATGTGTTACCCAAGGATAATCAAACTATTCTGAGTCTGAGTAATCCTAATTCCTAGAGGCATGGCTAAGTAGCTAGGTATAATCAGAAAGATTGTTCTGTCTGCTACGCGGGTGGAACAATCTTTTTGGTTTTTAAATTGGTATTAGAGCGTGTTTGAGAAGTTTTGATCCCCCTAAATCCCCCTTAAAAAGGGGGACTTTTTCAATCTTCCCCCCCTTTCAGTAAGGGGGGTTAGGGGGGATCATCCAGTATTTTTAGCCTATGCTTACACTTCTCAAACAGGCTCTTACAAATCGCTAAAGGAATCTCTGTGGTCTTCCCAAATTTCAATATCTCGATCATTGAGATAAGCGATCGCGCTCTGAATTTGGCTGATCGTACCTTGAATGTTGAGGTGAAACCAACCACTTCCTGCGTTAGCGCCCAAACTTGCCGAAATGATATTAACGATTACACCATACTGAGAAATTAGTTGTGAAATAACAGGCTCACTATGCAAATCGTCGGGAATTCGGATTTTGATGCTTTTGGTTATAGGTCTGGTATCAGTAGTCATGGGATTATTTTGTTTAGCGCTTGATTTTGGCTTGGATTTGGTCAAAAGCTGCCCCTTCAGCAAAGAACTTCTGATTGATGGCACTCCATCCACCTAAATCCTTTACCGTTGAGAGATTCTGGATCGGCGGATATAAATCCACAAATTGCTTCTCCTTGGCAACGGATTCATTTACTGGACGAAATCCTAACTTGGCAAATTCAGTTTGGGCTTCGGGAGAATATAGAAACTTGACAAAGGCTTCTGCCACTTCCTTGGTTCCATGTTTGGCAACATTTTTATCAACAATGGAGATCGGATTATCAATGGAAATGTTAACTTCAGGAATTATGTAATTCACCTTTTGTCCTTTTTGGGAAGCCAAAATAATTTCATTCTCATAGTTGATCAACGCATCACCTTGACCTTGTTTAAAAAATGCATCGGTTGCTTCGCGGGCATCCTTGGTGAGGATTGGCACATTGCGATAGACCTTAGTAAGAGATTCAAGGGCTTTTTCCTCACTACCACCTTTTTTTAAAGCCGCATTCCAAAGGGCTAGGAAATTCCATCGAGCAACCCCTGATGTCTTCGGATCAGCAGTAATTAGACTAATTCCTTCCTTTTCTAAATCTGACCAATCTTTGATGTTTTTAGGATTACCTTCACGGGTAACAATTACTGGCACAGACTTTGAAACAATTCCATCATTGGGATATTCCTGTTCCCATCCTTGATCAATAAGACCTGCTTTTTCAATTTTGGTAGTATCAGCAGCAAGAGCAAGGTGAACGATATCTGCCTCTAGACCATCAATGACAGCACGGGTTTGTGATCCCGATCCTCCATAGCTTTGCCTAAAAGTAACTGTTTGGTTATGTTCTTTTTGCCATTTTTCGATAAATTTAGGAATGATTGCTTCGTGGGCTTGTTTGGTAACAGCAAAAGATACCAGAGTTAGTTCTAACTCTTTTGAAGATTTGGCTTGAGGGGAATCATTGGAAGTACTTGTTGTAGGTGTGCAGGCGGCAAGGGTGGCACTGACCATAGCACCGATAAGAAAGAAGCACAGAAATTGAGTGATCCGTTGATAGTGACGTGGAATGCTCAGTAGATTTTTAAATAGGGCAGCGATCGCTTGATGCTTAAGTTGGAAATTAAGTTGGAAATTGGGAATGAAATAACGAATGAAGTTATACAGAGGTTGCTGATACCGAAAGTTCATGGGATTGCCTCACGTTTTAAACTACGGTAAATATATGTACTTACCGTAGTTTAAAACCATACAATATTTCTGTCTAATGCACAACTAAAATCTACGATTTATACATGTCTTATTAGTAGATTATGGTTATTCCTAAGTTGTATGGTTTGATTACTTTAAATGACATCTAGACATCATTCAAATATCATTAAGTATTTTTGTTTATTTCTTGAAGCGATCGCCTCTCCCTGTCCCCAACTTTTTTTGCTTTAGGAAGCAACCCATCATTTATCTCTAACAATCACCAAAACCCTTAAGATAAAAACATACTTTACAAACATAGATAAACGTGAATTATTACTTCCCCTCTGATCCGCCATACTTCTTGTTTGCTGTATCCTTGATTGCTGGGCTTGCCTGTGGACGTTCCTTTGAAGTCACCCTACGCAACCTCGTTAATCTATGGTCAGCCAAAAAATCTTCGCGCACCATTCTTGAACTAAAAAGCCTCAGCATTAAAGTTCCATACTTAGGTATGACTATCAGTATTGGCATATTTATGGGAACAGGCTTGGAAATATTTGGCTTGCCAACCTTGTTTAGTTACATTGTGGCAATTCCTGTTACCCTTGGCATTGCTTTGCTAATTTGGCGGCAACTTGGTCAAATGCTCATTGAACTAGAGCGTGGTGGTTCAGCAGCACTAGATTTAGATTCCTTTGAAGGATAAGAGCCTGTTTGAGAAGTGTAAGTATAGGCTAAAAATACGGGACGATCCCCCCTCCCCCCCCTTATGAAAGGGGGGAAAAGATTAAAAAAGTCCCCCTTTTTAAGGGGGATTTAGGGGGATCAAAACTTCTCAAACACGCTCTAATCATCTTCTCCGAAATAGCGATCGCCTAGGCTATTTCGAGGATAGAAACATTTAGCTAGATTTGCTATAAAAATAATCTCTAAATAGAGCAATGCCAATGGATACTAATGAATTTTTAAAACTATATCGTAAAGGGATCAAGAGTTTTAAGCACTTTAACCTTATTGGTATAGAACTGATGAACTTAGATTTGCATAAAGTGAATTTGAGTCATTGCAGCGTGGTTAAAGCTAACTTCTCTGGCTCTAAACTGTGCCGCGCTAATTTGGAAGGAACTGATCTGAGCTATGCCAATCTTAGCGATGCAGACTTACATCAAGCAAATCTGCGTCATGCTAACCTCAAGGGGGCAGACCTGCGAAGGGCAGATCTGCGTGGTGCTGATTTAAGAGGGGCAAATCTAAGTTGGGCAAAGGTGCAGGGAGTCCTCTTTGAAGGAGCATTAATGGCTAATGTCAATCTGTATAACTCGCAAAAGTAAGACAGAAGTAAAGCTATGACACATCTCGATTAGTGTAAGCTCGCCATCCCCCATAGGAAGTAATCTCCTTTTGACCTTCACATAAAAAAGGTTCTCCTAAAACCCCTAACACTTCGTTGCCACTGTGCAGCAGGATCTTACCAATACTTAGCCCAGCAGGTTCAGATAATAATATTTTCCCAAGAGCATCAGCGCTAATTTGCCATATTTCTAAAGCGATCGCCTGTCCACCATGATTCATTCTTAACATCGCAGGATGCACATCATTAATAGACCAAAGTCGATAAATTGGAGCCGTCATATCCTCTCGAACAAAGACTGCACCAACATTTAACAGATTTTGATTTAGCTCAAGACCACGCATCAAAGTCCCATTTACGGCAAATTCAATCATGGCTTGCTGTTCTCAATTTCTTCAAGGGTTTGTAATACCAAGTATCTGGCCTGCAAATGCCAGCCCCACTTTTGAATGGCGATCGCTCCTACCATCGCGATCGCTGCCACCGCAAAATCTTGAGGCTGATCCATCGAAATTCCTAACAATAACCCTAAACCCGCAATCCCCCAAAAAGGCAAAGAGACAGCCTGCCGATTATTCGCCACAATCTTGCTAATTTCATCATTCGGCAACTCTGCCATCAGATCCGCTTTCGCCTTTTTCTGTTCAATATTGCTCAATGCTAAACAAAACTTCGGACGCAATTTTTCAATCTTACGCGCATTTGTACTATATTGCGTCAGTTCGTCTTCTGCCATCAAAATCAAGCGCTCAATCTGTGCCATAGGTATCTAGAGAGTTAATACAGCCAATCATACAAAAATTATAGCAATCATCAAAAAAATGTAGGGACACTTGGTTTTGATATTAGCGCAATCCCTTACTAAATTTTTTCCTTAGCACAATCCTTTTGACAGAGCGCTAAAATTCATCTCCAAATACCCTTTGCAAAATCCTACGGTTCTCAACTTGTAAGCCTCTAACCTCAGATTGCATCTCTTGAATAGCTTGCCATTGAATTTCTTGGTTTTGAGTAAGTCGAGTGACTGCCCCTAGCAAAGTTTCGATGGCAGCATCATGACGAGATTGGCTTTCACCTAGTTTGGTAAATAGTCTCTGAGATTCAAAAATAAAACTATCTAGCCTATTGTTAGAATTTTGAACGTTAGTAGTTAGTTCGTTAATACTAGACGCTAGGATATCTAACCTTTCATCTGTCCATCTTTCACTCATTTATTTAGCTCCTTTGCTATTGGCGCGATCATTCTGATACTGTATCTCACATTACAATCTAGTAAAAGTCAAGAGACTTGAAATTACTAAATAAATTATTAAATTACTTACCAGTGACCTAAATTACTTTCAATTCCTTAAAAATTTAGTTAGTATAATTAATGTCAAAACATTAAGACATTTGCACTGGAGAAACTTCAATGTTAGCGGCGGAATGTATGGATTCCAGAGCTATTGTAAATATAGAGGAAAAGCGCCGAACGACAACCCGCATTGCCATGCGAGTTCCGAGAAGCTGCTGTGGTGAGCCAATCATAACTCGCCTCTCTTGTGAACACGGGCTAATTGTGAATATTATTGCGGCACTCTTAGGTGAAAATCCAGAGGATGATGGATGGTTCACGTTAGAATTAACTGGAACAACCCAACAAATCCAGACTGGGATTATTTATCTAGAGGAGCTAGATTTAGAGATTTGGGACAAAACTACTGTAGAAGACGAAAGTTGGTAAAATATGTAAATTAATTCACATTAATCTCAAATTTAATCAAATAAATACAATTAAACGCGCAATTAAACGATTACTTAAAATTAATATGCCGATTGAAATCAAAACATAGGTTTAGCCCTGCTCAGTCACCTGCAAACAGATGTCTGAGCAAGGTAATACAAGATTTTAATCAATACTATTTTGTTGCTCCAAAATAAATACTAAAAAGAGAGTAGTGCATTGCACCACTCTCTTTTTGGTATGAAGGCTATCTAAAGCTCAAAATGTTTATACAGCTATGCCATTCTGAGTTTTGGAATTACTTATTTGGCTGAGGAGTCAAACGTAAATAGGGTTTAACTGGATTGAAACCTTTAGGAAATTTGGTTTTTGCTTCTTCATCCGATACAGAAGGCACAATTACACAATCACCGCCATCTGTCCAGTTAGCAGGAGTTGCCACACTGTAATTATCAGTTAGCTGCAATGAGTCAATTACTCGCAAAATCTCATCAAAATTACGACCTGTGCTGGCGGGATAGGTCAAGGATAGACGCAACTTTTTATTAGAGTCGATAATGAATACCGATCGCACTGTGAGGGTATTACCAGTAGCTGAGTTGGGATGAATCATATCGTATAGCTCAGATACCTTCTTGTCTTCATCCGCCAAAATTGGATAGTTAAGGGTGGCGTTTTGAGTTTCTTCAATATCCCCTACCCAGCTTTTGTGAGACTCTACACCATCAACACTCAGAGCGATCGGCTTAATATTTCTCTTGTCAAATTCTGGCTTGAGCTTTGCCACAGTGCCTAACTCAGTGGTGCAAACGGGAGTAAAGTCCTTAGGGTGCGAAAACAGAATTGCCCAGCTATCGCCAATCCATTCATGGAAGTTAATTACGCCTTCAGTGGAGTCTTGGGTAAAATCGGGTACGGTATCGCCTAAACGCAGTGTCATAGTTTTAGTTCAGTATATTTAGTCGGACAGGTTGATTTTGTCTAACAATCTTGTTTTGGTTGAATTACTAGAAATTCGGTCACCATTGTTACAACACTAAGGATACAAGATTTATCGCAAAATTGCTAGACAAATAAGGCGGTATTCCCATCGTTTTACTGTAGATTGTGTTACGAATTGATAAATTTATTATCATTTGTAGATTTAAGGAAGTCTTGTATGATGAAAACGTATATTGACATTGGCGCATTTTTGCCTGAAACTTAATATCCGTGCTTAAGAGTACTGGTTTGCGCCTAATTTGAATCTAAGATACATCTCAGATTGAAAGCAAATGAGTCACTATAAGTTACTATTAAATTAACAAGCCTAAGCGGAACTGGCGGAATTGGTAGACGCGCATGTTTCAGGTACATGTGTTGAAAGACTTGGGGGTTCAAGTCCCCCGTTCCGCATAACTTACTAACTTACTGACTCAGCAAATCCTGTTCACTTTTTAATTAGCCCCTAAGTAACCCCTCTGATTCTGCATCTATAGACTCATTTACGGTCACCTTTGATGCGCTAAAACTGACAGAATCCCAATGGTTAGCGGATGTGTAGGCTGTATCTAAGGCTTGCCAAATGGTTTGCAAGAGTTGGTCTAAACCTTTTCGAGATGCCGCAGAAATAGTTAGGGGTTTGGGATTAAATTGTTGCGCGATCGCTTCTACATCTTCGGGTAGCATCGCATCAATCTTATTCAACACCAAAATCTGTGGCTTATCGGCTAAACCATGACCATAGGCTTCTAATTCTTCTTGAATTGTATGATATGCAGCTAGAGGATCATCTTGCGTAATATCAATTAAATGCACAAGCAGTCTAGTGCGCTCCACATGGCGCAAAAAGTCATGACCTAGGCCGATACCTTCCGAAGCTCCTTCAATGAGTCCTGGAATATCAGCAAAAACAACACCGTCACCCGATGGCTTAGAAACCACACCAAGATTTGGAGTAAGTGTTGTGAAAGGATAATCGGCTATTTTAGGGCGTGCTGCTGACACAACGGAAATTAAAGTTGACTTGCCAGCATTAGGCAAACCAATGATGCCAACCTCAGCAATTAACTTCAGTTCCAAAAAGAGGGTTAATTCTTCGCCTGGTAATCCTGGTAAAGCATAGTCGGGAGCGCGATTTTGATTGCTCAGAAAATGACGGTTGCCTAGACCACCTTTTCCTCCCTTAGCGACCACTAAGGTCTGATCTACTTCAGTGAGATCCCCTAAGATTTCGCCCGTCTCCTGATTGGTGACTACGGTTCCTAGCGGCACTTTAATAATGCGATCGCTACCTCTACGGCCAGTCATATTACTTGGCCCCCCTCGCGCACCATCTTCAGCCTTAAAGATATTTTCAAATCGAAAATCTAACAAGGTCTGCAAATCTGTTGTTGCTTGCAAAATGATCGAGCCACCATTGCCACCGTTGCCCCCTGCTGGTCCTCCCGCAGGTACATATTTTTCGCGGCGAAAGGCAACTAGCCCATCACCGCCATTGCCTGACTTAACTTGGATTGTGACGCGATCGATGAAATGCATTGCTAACTCAATTAATTCTCTTATTCCACTATACAGCAGAGAGCCTATTGGTTGTGTATCAAAGGTAAACGCACCGTAAAACAACTTCCTTTACCAATTTCACTCTCAACCGCGACAGTTCCTCCGTGCAGTTCCGTCAATTTTTTAACCAGATTTAAACCTAATCCAGTGCCTTTATACTGCCGATTGAGATTGCTATCTATTTGCATAAAGGGCTGAAATAGTTGTTGCATATCTTCTGCGGAAATCCCAATACCTGTATCTGTGATAGCAAAACAAATCCAATCGCAAACTTGATTATCACCTGATAATTCTGAGGATGTTTCTAAATTAACTGACAAACCAACCTTCCCTCCAGAAGTTGTGAACTTAACAGCATTATTGAGAAGATTAATTAAAATCTGCCTAATTCTTCTCTCATCGGCTCTAATAAGATGTGGAGTAGGCGGAGAGAGTGTATATTCGAGTTGAATTCTCTTTTGATGAGCAAGATGTTGCACAAAGCTAATACTGCTCTCGCATAGGTCTTTAATTATAACTAGATTGTAATCTAGCTGAAACATGCCTGCTTCGATTTTGGCAACATCAAGAACATCATTAATCAGATCCAATAGATGATTACCACTTTTTTGAATGGTTTTTAGAAGACTACACTGTTTGGGATTTAGATCCCCAAATACTTGATCAATCAGCCCTTCGGAAATGCCAAGAATCGCATTGAGTGGTGTTCTTAATTCATGACTCATGGTTGTTAGAAATTCATCCTTGAGGCGTGTTAGCCTTTCCAGTTCGAGATTAGCAACGACTAGTTTCTCATTGCTCAGTTTTAATGCTTCTTCAGCATATTTACGATCGCTAATGTCCCTAACTAAAACCAGCACTTCATCCTTACTGCAAGGACTAATCCGTACTTCTTCATAGACTAATTTGCCATATTTTTCGATCTCATGTTCATAAACTTGCACCTCACCTGTCGCGATCGCCACTTCAGATGCCGCAATCTGTAAAGCTAATCGTTCGGGAGATAGCACCTCAGAGATATGATGATAAACGGGCAAAAACTCTTGAGGATGGGCAGTTTTTGGAGTGATGTAATCAATGCAAGTTCCATCACACTTGAGTCTAAGCAGCAAATCAGGAACCGCATTGAGAATATCTTGCTTACGTTGTTCACTTTGAATTAGGTCAAAAGTGCGTTGCTGGACTATTGCTTCTAACTCACTGTTTAGCTCAGATAATTGTTTCTGTGCTTCCTTTAACTGCTGAATATTATGAATTAAGGCTATTGAGTATAGAGGATTATTCTGTTCATCCTTAATAAAGGAAACCCCTAGTAATGTCCAAATGAACTGACCATCTTTACATTTAAATCTTTTTTCGATGTGGTAACTGTTGATTTCGCCACGTTTGAGCAACTCATAGCGGGTTAGATCTTTGTCTAGATCATCGGGATGGCTAATTTCTTGAAATGTAACAGCCTCTAGCTCCTCAGCCGTATAGCCCAACATTTCACACATAAAAGGATTTTGAGAGATGTGCTTGCCGCTAACTTCTGCAAGAGAAATTCCCACAGCAGCATGGTCAAAAATATTTCTAAAGCGCATTTCCGATTCTCGCAAAGCGGCTTCTGACTTTTTGCGATCGCTAATGTTCCGAATAATTGTGACTGCTTCCGAATCGTTTAGCTTAACCACCTGAACTTCTTCGTATTGAATCTTGCCTTCAAACTCCCATTCCTGTTCAAAGGATTGAATTTCTCCTGTGGCGATCGCTTTTTGAATGGCATTAAGCTTAATGAGAGCCAAATCAGCAGGAAGAACTTCTGTCAAATGTTTATGTACTGGATCGAAATCTAAAGGTAAAAGATTCTCAACACACTCACTGGCAAAATATTCTAAATAAACGCCTGTAATACTCACCCTAAAAATTAGATCGGGAAGGGCAATTAAAATGGCTCTTTTTTGATCTTCAACTTGATGAAGACAGTCTTTAGTAAATTTTTGGTTGGCTAAAAGTATCTGTGCATGGCTGGCGATGCCCAAAATATTGCCCAAATCATCCAAAACAGGAAGATCGTGACAACCCAATTCTTGAGATATTTCTAAGAGGGCGGCTATATGATGAATTTGAGATCGCTTAATGATCGTCTCAGAAGGAGAAAACGTATCGCCAAGGTGCAAGCCCGTTAAGTCACCTCTTTGTTCGATGAGGCGCATAACGTCACATCTTGTAAAAATGCCCAGAAATTTTTGAACTTCTACTACAACCACACAATTTGCCCTCGATTTGAGAAGATGCAAATCATGGATGTCTAGACCTTGACAAGCTCCACTAGATAACGCCATTGATTGATTCATCTGCTTAATAGCATCAGTTACCAAGCTTTGCGATGACATAATTATCGGGTGTCGATCAATGGCAAAATCAATATAGGTATCAGGAGATAACTGCATCTAATTTTTTGTGGAGTAGTTATTTTAAAAAGACTATTTTATGAATACAGGTACATACTGATAGCTTAATTTAGATACGCATATTATAGCAAATTCATTTACGATGCAAAATCATTTATTAATGTGGTCTAATTGATGCTCTAATTGACTTAGTAGTACTAGTTTATAAAATTATGACTTCAGTTCTATGAATTAAAAATCAAGTTTGGTCAAGATTTATAAATCTATTTGCAATAGACTTAATCAGAACTGATGTTACGTGGAACTCAGGGTATGAATCTCCTGCTGCTAGCAAAGCAGGGCAACCACGGAGGGATTGCCCCTACCTGAATAATTTAAATTTGGCGTAGGGGCTGTGCCCCCGTGCCAGCCCCGATCATCCAACTTTTCGCAACTCGCTTCTTGGGTTTTGATTTTTCCTAATCCA
>JANRII010000094.1:0-4621 GCA_033765135.1 Pseudanabaenaceae cyanobacterium bins.39 | reverse complement strand
TCTGAACCCCATGCCATTACAGTACATTCTTAAACAAATTTGCCTTGCGTCCTCGGAATATCCTCGTTCACTATAGAATTCCACAAATTGACGCTTGCATTGCTTACATTGGTAGCACTGTTTACCGTATCTATGTCCATTTTTTACGGCTTTTTCACTTTTACAGTTGGGGCATTGCATTTGGGTATATTGAACAACTCCAACCCTTATTATCCAATATCATTTTACTGTCTGTCATTATGAATATATGCAACGCCAGAAATCGGGACTCACGGTAATAGCGAACTCATTCCCAATATCAAATTAAGCTTACATTTTCGCTGATTTTACTTCTGGTTTCATTGGCTTGACTTATCTCTGTTCTTGTATTTGCTTTTGGCTTTCAGCTATTACTTTAAGGGCAAGATCAACATTCTTGGCATCTTTAACGGTGACTTGATTTTGGGTGATTTCTAATCCTTGCTGTACTAGTAGAGGTGCATATTTGATTAAGCCTTCTGTTACGGTTTTGGATTCTACGGTCAGGGTATCAGTGGTCTGTTCCCATGTGGCTCGATATTTACCTTCGTTTCCCTTACGCTCAAATACGAGTTTTCCGTCTTGTTGTTCGGTATAAGCACTCTTGACAGCTAGTACCTCTCGCCACTGGGATGCGACTTGTTTGCCTAAGTTATCCAGATCTTTGGTCATAGCAATTTGGGCTTTTTCGCTGATGCTCTCGCCTTCTATCAGTTCTTGGATGCGATTAATATAGCTTTCGCCTTTGCCTAGGTACATTGCAGTCTGTCGCCATTCTTCTAGTTTCTGGATGTCGGCAACTATAGTATTAACGAGCCTTTCTGAGGGCTTTTCTACTGCGGGAAATGGCACAATCTTGCCGTCGATATAATCTCCTAATGGTTCAAAGTGCAGCCCCCATGTGTTGCGGTGTCCTTGAAAGGTCTGTAATTCCTTGGCTCCGTGCTTTTCCATCTGTGACCATTGTTGCTGATACTTCGTATCGTTCAGCATTTCCTGTGTAATTTTGTATTGCTTTCCTACTCGTAGGGCAACTTGCTGCTTTCCTGCATAGGCGATCGCGATGTCTCCTTCTTTAAATCCATAGGCAGCATAGGGTTCGTATCTCCGTGTTGTGTGACATCTGCCATGTCCTCGCATGGCTTCGATACAGGTCTTGACGGGTAATGGGTTGGTTTCTCCATACATCTTGAGGGGATAAACCATTTGGATCGGTTTTCCTGTGATTTTGACTGGTTGTTCTGACTGTGTTGATTTTTCTTGCTGAAGGGTAGCGGCTTGATAGTAGCCTTGGGATTGCCAGTTGAGGACATATCCTTTTTCTTGCAAATATGCCATGACTAGCTGATCGGTTCCTTTGGCATTTCCCACTAATATTTGACTACCTGCGGCGATCGCTTGGTCTAGCAAGGGTTGGTAATGGCTGGTAAATACTTGATGCAGATCTTGCTCTATCTGTGTCTTGGTGCGTTCGTCTCCTTCTCTCCGCCAAGGTCCTGAACCACTAACCATGATCACATCTTCTGGTTGATATTTGCCTGTATTTGCCTGTTCTCCCCACGCTTGTTCGTATAATCTCGTACTAGAGTAAACTGTTTCTGGGGTGGCAGCTTTACCGATAAATTGGGTGGCGATTGCTGCCATAGCTTTGTCTTTACTAAAGTGACTACGCACTGATTCCCGCAGTTGAGTCTCAATCTTGGCAAGGGGATTTGATGGCAAGGTGAGATTCGGGGTATCTATCAAGTTTTCTGCTTGGGTGTTGGTTTCGTTTGTAGCTGTAGTAGTAGGTGACATCAGAGCTTCCCGATCTCGCTCTGGATCGTATTTCACGCCCATCATGGCAAGATTTTTCCATGACATTTCAATTAGGCTTGCTTTTACGGCTTGCCCTTCGTAGAGGTAGGTAATCCCGTTGATTCTGCCTCCTGTCTGCACTTGTGCTTTTAAACCCACGTTCTCATCGGCAAGTTTTGCCACGAATTCGGTCATTGTTGGTTGGTTGGTCGCAGCTTTAGAGATCGCTTCTTTTAACTTCGGTACAATCTCATCGAGGTTGACGGCTTCTTTAACTCGTTCTGGTGATAGTCCATGCCAGATTTCGGGTAGTTTGACTGTGCTTTTAGAGATCTCTAGGTCTGCGTCTTTTTTGCTGGCTGAAATATTGATATTTGCGGTGAACTGGCTACTAATGGGCATATAGGCTGCATCAATGTGCAGTACGCCGATGTTTTGCCATTGCTCTTGTTCGCGTACTTGAATTACTCGCTTGTCATAAATTGGACTCTCAGGGTTTGATTCGATGGCTATTCGGCAGTTGACTGCTTCGTTGGGTTGCCATTGTTTAGTCTTTAGCTCGTTGGTGTCATATTGCAAGCCGATAACTTTGACTTTATCAACTTGGAGTTCTTGCAGTTGCGTGGTCACGATTTCGGTGAACATCTTAGCGGCGATCGCGCGGTTGTTATTATGCCACAGGGCGGCAGTTCGACTTTCGTATTCGCTTTCTGGGATGGCATCACGTTGAGTTTCCAAGTATTTTTCGGCAGCAGCAAATTTGTCATCAACATCACTTTTGGAGATGCCCAACTTGAATTCTAGTTTGAGGTTACGGAAGACTTGATCCTTTTCAATAGCTTTACTATGGGCGGCAATGGTGGCAGGCGAGATTAGTCCCACTTCAATTTTGTCTTGATCAATTATGGCGACAGCTTTGTAAGGATATTGCTTTTCAGTCTTCCAGTCTTTATTCTTGGCAATTTGGATATCGACATTTTCCCCTTTACGCGCTATCTCCCAGATTGGTGATTCTCCTTCGGGATCAGAGCTAATTACACTGACAATTTCGATTTTGTTGCCTTTGCTAGAAGTAGCGGTGAGGGCAACACCTTCTTCATGTTCCAAACGACTTCGACTGGCAGCAGCTTCGGAGATGAGCTTGTTATATTGCGTGGCGACTCCCTTTGCCCATTCGCTATCTGCGGCGGTATGGCTGTCTTTGGGGAAAATATGGTCAAAGTGGTTGTAATTGCGATCGCCAATCAGACTATGTTCTTTGTAAATTTGATTGGCTTGTTCCACCATCCAGCCCACGGGGTCTTGGGTATTGGTTTTGATACCTTCAGCACCGATATAGGCATAACTATTATCTTTGTCTTTAATCCACTCGACCTGTTTGTATTTGGCAACTTTCTGACAGAATTGAAATTCATCTTCATTAACTTTTCTAGCACTTTTAGGAGTATCCACAGCACGCTGTAAGTTAACAGCAGCTAGGCTTTCTAACTGCCAAAGCAGTCGCTCGGTTTTGGCTAAACCTTGATTTACAGCATCTGCTTGTTCTGGTTCGGGTAGTTTAGGAATAGTACTAGCGATATGGCTAATTTCGACAATCTGATTCCGCCACGATTCATCAAGGATGCGAAAGAGTTTCTTCGGATCTTGGTCTTCTGCAAGGAGCTTTTGAAAATGTTTACCAATGTCTTGCAAATACTCAGGTTTTTCGGCTTCTGGAATATACTGTGTCTCCCATCGCAGTGCCTCTAACCTCATGCCCAGATTAGCAACTCTTCCTGTGGGGTTATCGGCAGCATTCACGGCGGCACTGGCTAGGGTGGCAAATCCATTGGCAGCATCGCGGGGAATCTTCTTTTCCTTCTCGACTTGAATTGGTTTGTTCTCTGGTAGATTTTTGTCGATAATTTCTTGGATTAGGGTTGGATACTGCTCAATGATTTTCTGAGAACTGGCTTGTTGATAATCGGTTAGTTGGCTGGGAATGATCCCCACGCGATCGCCATCAAAATCAATGACTAAGCGTTTGGCATCGTTAGGATTGAGGTAACAGACTCCTCGCTGCCTATAGGCTTCAGGATCTAACTCTCGCAGAACCGTAAGGTTATTGGTAAACACATCAAAGTTAGCAGCATTGGCAACGGGACTGCGATAAATAGCAACTTCTGCTCCATCAGGCAATCCTGTAAAACTGACCTCACCCTCTTGCAGTTGGTTGTGCGGTTGAGCAATACCACTAGGGACGTAAACACCACCTGTAGCGACATCTTGCCATTCACTTTGTAGGAATTCTCGCAGTCGTTTAGCAATGTCTTCCATTTCTAAGATCTGGCAATGACCACCATCAATCAGGTCAGTTTTGAGGATGTCATAGAGCCAATCTCGGTATTCTTCGTTAGGTGAAGTTAATGGCTCTCGGTCAATTTTATTGGCTGTTGTGTTTTCTTGTGGGCTTAATCCCAGTTCCAGTGATAGTTCTGGCTCAATAATTTGCGTAATCTTATCGCGTTCTAATTCTGCCTCTTGCCTTTGTTGTTGACGCTTTTCATGGCGCTCAATATATAGCTGTGCCACCTTGCGTGGGTCAGATTGGGCTTCAGCGAGGCATTCGGCTTTAATTTTTAGCTTGGGCAACACATCCGCTTGCACTCCTTCAGGGAAAAAGACCAGCGCTTGAGTGCCTAACTTTTGTTCGGTAAATCTTGCATCCTCTTTTCTCGACCAGAATAGGCTGACTTCATGGATGCCTGTGGTGGTGGTTTTGTTGTCACCTTTGATACTCGATTTGGCGATAATGCCATCGACTTCT
>JANRII010000082.1:0-51174 GCA_033765135.1 Pseudanabaenaceae cyanobacterium bins.39 | reverse complement strand
AATGAAAAACGTTTCAATCCCTGAAAGGGGTTTAGAGGTTTTGAGATATCATGCGATCGTTGTACTCATTATTGACCTTACGAGCATTGGTTTCAATCCCTGAAAGGGGTTTAGAGGTTTTGAGATTCTATTGACCCTGTTCAAATTCCATTAGGCGGTAGCTATACGTTTCAATCCCTGAAAGGGGTTTAGAGGTTTTGAGATCCAAAAGCAACTAGAAGACTTACAGAATAAAGGGTTTCAATCCCTGAAAGGGGTTTAGAGGTTTTGAGATTGTATTTTAAGCCTAGTATTACGGCTGACAACCCTGTTTCAATCCCTGAAAGGGGTTTAGAGGTTTTGAGATGTACATCGTAAACAATTCGTTTTTGTCTTTGCCAATGTTTCAATCCCTGAAAGGGGTTTAGAGGTTTTGAGATACTATTTGCCGCGAAATATCAACCCCAGATATATGTTTCAATCCCTGAAAGGGGTTTAGAGGTTTTGAGATTTTAACTTAGAGAACTTCTATCCAAACAAGAAATTTGTTTCAATCCCTGAAAGGGGTTTAGAGGTTTTGAGATTATAAAAAACCCTATCTAAAAACGCTTGAAAAGCTTGTTTCAATCCCTGAAAGGGGTTTAGAGGTTTTGAGATATAATTCCAAACTTTTAAACATTCCGCTTTATCACGTTTCAATCCCTGAAAGGGGTTTAGAGGTTTTGAGATATAGTTTAACCTTTATCCCTACGCCTTACCTTAGCGTTTCAATCCCTGAAAGGGGTTTAGAGGTTTTGAGATATGAAGATGTAGAGCGCCCCTTTTCTGATATTCCCAGTTTCAATCCCTGAAAGGGGTTTAGAGGTTTTGAGATCGCCAATTTATGATCAATCTGGTGGGGGAAAACGTTTCAATCCCTGAAAGGGGTTTAGAGGTTTTGAGATACTACAGCCCTTGGACTAACAAAACTAGCAACCAGTGTTTCAATCCCTGAAAGGGGTTTAGAGGTTTTGAGATTTGGCGATCTAAAAGGTCTTTCAAATAAGGCTTGCAGTTTCAATCCCTGAAAGGGGTTTAGAGGTTTTGAGATAGCCGTCCTTTGCGCTGATTAGGTCAAATTCCATGCGGTTTCAATCCCTGAAAGGGGTTTAGAGGTTTTGAGATAAGTTATCTAAGCTTACCAATCTAGTTGATGTGCGGGTTTCAATCCCTGAAAGGGGTTTAGAGGTTTTGAGATTAGCGGTATCCAAACATTCGTTAGGGGCTGATGCCTGTTTCAATCCCTGAAAGGGGTTTAGAGGTTTTGAGATGATACTTATCTAGATTCTCATAAATTCCGCGTTCTGTGTTTCAATCCCTGAAAGGGGTTTAGAGGTTTTGAGATAATCGACCTATTCACAGGCGGATTCCCCTGTACTGGGTTTCAATCCCTGAAAGGGGTTTAGAGGTTTTGAGATTTAGGGATCTGAATCATCATCGTGTCAGGAGTCAAGTTTCAATCCCTGAAAGGGGTTTAGAGGTTTTGAGATGGTATTGGCATCGTTGAGTCCCTGCCAATTGGGATTGTTTCAATCCCTGAAAGGGGTTTAGAGGTTTTGAGATAATTTTTGATTTGCCTTTTAATTCTATGATCGCCGGTTTCAATCCCTGAAAGGGGTTTAGAGGTTTTGAGATATTTTGGATAAGAGTAGCCAAATTAGCTATAGCAGCAAGGTTTCAATCCCTGAAAGGGGTTTAGAGGTTTTGAGATAGCGTCTGTAGTCACGAAAATTGGCATCCGCTACAATGTTTCAATCCCTGAAAGGGGTTTAGAGGTTTTGAGATATTGCTAAAGGAATGTATCCAGTCATTGCAGGTCATGTTTCAATCCCTGAAAGGGGTTTAGAGGTTTTGAGATAATCATGTCGTGTCGCCTCGCGAGTACGGGCATATGGTTTCAATCCCTGAAAGGGGTTTAGAGGTTTTGAGATTTCTTTTTCCTGCTCTGCTCTAGTTTTTCCTGAGTTGTTTCAATCCCTGAAAGGGGTTTAGAGGTTTTGAGATGTGATGGTGCAATCGTATTCGGTCTTTGTGATTGCTGTTTCAATCCCTGAAAGGGGTTTAGAGGTTTTGAGATTCGGTTGCCTCATCAGCGCGTGCTTGGTCGGGGTTTATGTTTCAATCCCTGAAAGGGGTTTAGAGGTTTTGAGATCCTGAGTTTAAAGATGTGTAGGACAAATCGCCTAATGTTTCAATCCCTGAAAGGGGTTTAGAGGTTTTGAGATAGTACAAACCCCTGAACCCGAAGTTCCCCCTCAAATTGTTTCAATCCCTGAAAGGGGTTTAGAGGTTTTGAGATGATGAAATTATAATCTATTACCGCAAAAATAAAACGTTTCAATCCCTGAAAGGGGTTTAGAGGTTTTGAGATTCTTTAATGAGTTCGATACCTTCCGATTCAATTCGTTTCAATCCCTGAAAGGGGTTTAGAGGTTTTGAGATTACTCATTAAAAAATTCTTGAATCGCTTGGCTGGCGTTTCAATCCCTGAAAGGGGTTTAGAGGTTTTGAGATAGCCGCACTTTGAAAAGTGCAATATATTTGGTTTTCAAGGTGCATTTGCGCGAACCAACCAAATTGTAGCAGAAAATAGCCAGAAAAATTACTTTATAGATCAAGTTAACAAAACAAAACCTTGATATAGTAAGACACCTAGACATTGCGCGAACCGATTGAGTAGATCGATCGCCAAACAAACCATACAGGCAAAAGCGTTGACAACATTCAACACCACAATTATCAAAAAACACCACACCACTCGCGCTAACCATATCAAAAAGCGATCGCTAACTTATTTTGGCAATATGAATCGGCTTATTCGACAAATCAGCTTGAATTACATCATGATTTTGGATTAAAAAATTCATCGCCTTTAGAAAGCACTGACTATTATTGGCTTGAAAATCAGCATGAAAAACCTGACGATCAAAATCAATTTGATCAATACGAGACTGAATCTCAGCATAAAAATCAGGACTATTGATCATCTTGAGAGCCAACTGTGTATATTCCGAGGGAGTTTTCGCAACCAACTCTCCCAAACCCAACTTCTTAAACAACCTCGCACCAGCGCGATTATACCAACGCTTACCTTCAAAGAGAATGGCAGGTTTTTGCAAATACAACCCATCAACCACCACATTAAACCCACCGAAATGATAGGAATCCAGACATAAATTCCCCTCTGACATCATAGACATATACGCCACATATTCCCTATAGGGAACCACCTCAAACCCCTCAGCCCCTAAAACATTCTCAATATCCTTCACAAAGGGAATAAAATCATTTTTTCGCATCAGCCCCCCACCCGAAAAGAAACGGAACAGCAGAGGCAACTTCGCACCTTGCATAATCTTTTTGAGAATTAGCAAAAGAGGATAGTTGACCTTATGGGCATACCAAGGGCAATTGATGATAAAAGGCTGTTCCTTAGCTGGGCGCAAACTAGAAGCAGCAACGGCTGATGGCGAAGGACTACGTTGATAATTGGGATAGCTATTGACCGCACCAATTCCCGACAGCAACACCAATCTTTCTGAATAATTAGCTTCAGGATTACGACTTACCTCCGCCTCAGCACCACTAATAAAATAATCAATCTCACTGCCACAGGTACTTACAGGATGACCAAGACCACAGATTTGAATTGGCGCAATGCGAATATTCGATAAAATGATACTCTCCGCAGACATGCCAATATCGGGATAATAGATAGCCATGAAATCATTATTTTGGATCACACTCAAATCCCATTGCTGATCCAACTGCTTTAAATATTTGACCTCATGAAAGTACTGAGCATCCACTTCGATCTGGCGATCGCCCAAGTGAATGAGCGTCAACTCATATTCATCCTTCAGCGCGGCAATACATCCAGCCAAGGCACGATAGACAGAATGTTGAGGAAACCAGAGTGCAGAGATAATGGCGATTTTGCGAGGATTAGGCTGATTAACAACCTTAATTTCCTTCACAAATTTACTATTTTGAATAGAACGATTCAGTTTATGCTTAATTGAATGATCGCGATCGCCATCAATATAGGTCGCACCAAAATAAAGATCATCAATTTGATAGAAATCGATTAACTTCTCATGCTCAAAATTGATATGTTCGCGCAGATTGTGATAGACCACACGACTAACTAAACCAGTGCGATAGATTTCTAAATAGTAGGAATACCATAGACAGGCAAGCTCTGGACTAGCCGCAAAAATGGCATCTCGATCTAACTGAAAACTGTTGCGAGCAGAAAAGAGCGTGAGGATTTTGGCGTAATTTTGGGGTTGAAACTTGAGAATCTCCAAATAGGGATCAGTATTTTTAAAATCAGAGATGGCAACTAAATTGGAAATCGTCAGATTGAGCGAAATAAAGCGAGGCACAAAGCGATCGCTTAATATATAGTCTGCCTGAGTAAAAACATACAGAAAGTTTTTGATAAAAGCATTCACAAAGTATTGAGATTCGGGAGTCATTTCGATATAGGTCGAATGCTCAAAATGCTCCAACACATCAATTAACTTTTGTGATAGAGCATCATAATTTTGGGCTAGATAATCCCGCAGTAGTTCCTGTGGATCAAACCTAAGGGAGTCCGTACTAATACTTTTCATTCTGATGCTTTTGCCAATATTGCCGATACAGCAACTCTAACTGATTGCCAAATTTCATAAACAACTTAGTCTGTTGATCATGCAGGGCTAAAAACAAGCGATGGAATGCCGATGTAAAAATAGCAATAATCAAGCCAGTGGCAGTGGTAATCAGTGCTTCGCCAATACCTTGAGTTAGGGAACCCGATCGCGTATTTGCCGCAATATCGCCCAACTTAAGTGAGCTAAAGGAAACAATTAAGCCAGTAACGGTTCCCAATAGCCCCAGCAAAGGCGCAAGGGTAATGATTGCTTCTAGGAGTTTTTCTCCCTTTAGCATTCCCATTAACTCCTCATCAGCACTACTTTCTAAAGCCAAACGAAATAGCTCAGGGTCAGGTTTTTTGAGGGATAGGGGCGCATTTAAAAAGCGACCGATGGGCTGTTGCAGGGCATCTTCAGATATAGTTGCCGCCAATTGCAAATCTTGACGCGCGATCGCAATAATATTTTCGGCAATCTTCTGCTCCTGCCGCAAGATTCCCCACCAAAAGATTAGCCTTTCCATAATCCCAGCTAAGGCAAATACTGAGAGGGCGAGGAGGGGATACATAACCACCCCACCAGCTTTAATTAACTCAATCACTAGTATGAGACTCCTTCGCTTCACGCTCACGGCTCAATTGGTTAATTAGCGATAATACCTTCACGCCACGTTCAAAGGAACGATCCTCATGGAAGACTATTTCAGGAACACGCCGCAGAGCAAGTCGCTGTCCAATTTCTCGCTTGATAAAACCAGTAGCCGATCCAAGGGCTTCCATTGTCTGTTGTCTTGCTTCTTCAGTACCATAGATACTGACAAAAATTTTGACATGTTGGAGATCTCCCGACAGTTCAGCATCGGTAACGCTCACCATACCCATACCAACGCGATCGTCTTTGATATCCTTGAGCAGCATATTGCTCACTTCCCGCTTAATCAGTTCAGCGACACGAGCAACTCGTCTTGTTGTTGCCATAGTTTTAGTTTTTTGTATTCAAGTGGTCGAAATATGTGGAAATCTTAAACTTAAGATTGGGTCGCTATATGCTCTCGTAGTATCGACAGCCCTGACATGGCCCATCGGGATTCACTGCACAGCGAATGTATAGCGATCGCGCATTATACTTACAACTGACCTTGCCAATGACATAGCCAAATCCCTCAATGAGGGTCATATCGGCAGGAGGCAACGCTTTGATGGCTGTTGGTGAGGCGATCGCTTGATCTAATCGCTCATAAAAATGATGATGGAGATGGGAGGAGCGATCACGATACTTTGCTTGATAGTGGTGCAGCATCCAAAGGGACAAAATAGGAGGCGCAACCCCTACAGATAAAATAACAACGATATCTAGCATACTGCATTAGTTTAGGTAATTAACTGTAGACCATGCCAGCCAAAAAGTAAGCCAAGAGGCAAGCAAAGTCTAACGGTCTTAGTCGCAAAGGGGGTTAGGCAATATCTAAACCGAGCATGGCTCTAAGTACCAGAGATACGCCAATGAAGCCACTCACAATGGCCGTAATCATCGCGATCGCCGTTACAGGTTGTTTGAGCAATGGTATGATCGGCGCAATTACTACCGACAACACCCCACCAATAATTAAAGCTAAGAACTTAGGATAGCGCAGTAAATTTTGAATAAAACTTTTCATGAATTGTGTTGTTTTTAGTGCTTTAAATGTAAATATCTAAATGCCATATTATACTAATCGACTTATAAATCAGCTTACCAATGCCTAAGTATCTGTGCGATGATTATGAGAATAATCTTGTCGTAGGTTTTGTTGACTGTGAATACCGTCCGTACTGTTTCTGATACCAAAAAAGACTTCTATTTAGCATTTCCCAAGCCAGTTAATCAGGTTTATCGGCGGGTAGTGGATGAGCTATTGGTTGAGATCCATCTCCTAAAGGTCAATCAAACCTTTGTCTATGATCCAATTTTTGCCTTAGGGGTGGCGACAACCTTTGATCGCTTTACTGTCGGCTATAAACCTGAAACAGACCGCTTCGCCATCTTCCATGCTCTCTGTTCATCTTTACAATTTGACTCCGATCGCATTCGTCAAGATGCTGATGCGATGCTAGAGATCGCCAAAAAATCACCCGATGAAGTTAAGGCATTGCTCACTGCCCTCGAATTTAATGCCAATCTGGAGCCACTATCTAGTCAATTTCGTGAGATTGCCGCCAAGGAAAACTTTAAATATAGTCGTCTCTTTGGGGTGGGGCTGTATGCCATGCTAGAAGTATGCTGTCCAGAAGCGATCGCCGATCATAGCCAAAGAGAAGATTTAATCAAGCTAGTGGGCGAAAAGCTGAATTTTGGTAGTGATCGCTTGCTCAAGGACATTGACCTCTATCGATCAAACCTAGATAAAATTGAGCAGGCGCGGCAAATGATTGCCGATATGGTTGAGGCAGAGCGCAAGAAGCGTAGCCAAAAAGCTGCGGTCACGATCCAAGAGTCTGAACAACCTGCTGAAACTCCAGAAGTCTCAGATAGCCAATAGTATATATACGGAATGTTATGACGAGCCTCAAAAACGCCATTGAGGAACTTGTGGTCATAGAAGTGCAGGAGCAACTCAAGCACCTGCACCCAGCTATTCGCGAAACCATTAACCTAAGTGAAGCAACAGCCTATGCCCTCAACCGATTACCTGTACTCTACGCCAGTACTAGTCGTGGTTGGTTGCAACAGCGCAAACGGGCTAACAGTGAATTTCGCAGTCAGATTACTAAGGCAGTACAGCAAGCCCTTTTAGGCATCAAACGCGACCCTATTCGGAAGGCGACCCAAATTGCGGCCAGTCGCACCGAAACCCCTGCCCATGTCTTAGCAAAGTTGCAGAAGTTGTTGGGTGAGCCTAATTTAGCTTGGCAAGATGTGCCTCAGGCTCTACAAAAGGTTTTGTCCTTAGTTTCCCATCAGTCTGAATATACGGGGCTAAGTGTAAGCGATCGCCATCGTCTGCATGAAATCAAAGGCTATCTTGAGCGCAGAGGTAAACCAAATGGCAAACAAACTTATGATTACAAAGAGCGCCGTGATTGGCACATTAGCTCCGAGTTACCCAACCCTGAGCTAAATTCCTATATCATCTCTGCGTCCTATGCTTTAACTAACGTTCTTGAAGATCTCGTCAAGCAAGAAGTAAATAACCAAATGCGTCACATGGCAGGAGTGTTGCCGCGCAAAGTCAGCATTAATGATGTCTGTGCCCATGCCCTGAACCGATTGCCGCCAATGTACGCCACCACAGAGCAGGGGGTGGCTTGGCAGACTAATAAGGCAAAGGAGCAAATGGCTAGTCAAATTGAATCTACTGTCATCCAATCTTTGCTCACCTTGAGTCGGACTCCAAGACGTTTTAATGATCCCTTGCCTCTCTTAAAATTTGATGAGGAGTGTGAACATTCCCTTAGCAATTTACGCCAGATTTTTCAGCGAGATGATATTATTTGGCAGAATATTGCTATCTTGGCGGAGTATGCGATCGAGCAAGAGAAGCAAGGTAAGGTAAATTGGCGACAGCAGTGGCGGATGTTGGGACAAATTTACAGCGAAATGTATTTAAAACCGGGAGATGCGGAGCTATTTCTGCAACATTCGCCCAAGGGGGATATTTTAATCGTCAGAGCTTTGAATAGGGATGCTTTTGGCTGGTTAGCCGATAATCCTAAGAATTTGGGTATCAGTGCCTTGAGGCTGTTTCCTGCCATTTCGGAAATTGATCTGTTTGTGGATTTTCTCGATTTTTCGATTACCTATACACGCGAAGAAATGGCCGCCGATGGCATTATTTAGCGCCAATAAAATTTGTTTAATTACATGAAAATGCGGTGTTCTTTGCGTAGAAATTGCTTTAAGCTAATAAGTATGAAAACTCTGTCAAACTACCAAAAGTTAGAGTTTTAACGTATGTCAATGCTCTGACCTATGAATATATTTCAGCTATGAGTGAATACTGCGACTCTGCGATTAATCTTCAACAACTCAACCAAATTTCTGAAGGAGATGTCGAGTTTGAGGTGGAGGTTTTACAGGTCTATGTGGAGGATGTGCTGCAAAGGCTGGAGGCGATTCGGACGGCGATCGCGAATGGAGATCGCCATGATGTGGCAGCGCATGGACATCAGATTAAGGGATCTAGCTCTAATGTGGGAGCCTTTGAGATTCGCTCCTTGGCGGCAAAAATTGAAGATGATCAGCAGGATTTGCAGTCAATACAGCAGTTGACTGATCTGATATTAGAAAAGCTTAAGTTGGTAGAATTAGTAATTGCGGAAAAAGCTGCTAGTTTGTAGAAGATTACTGGTAATCAATCTTTTTTAGGAGGATTGAGGGGGTTTTAGTAGCTCGCGTTATTGTGTATTTAGATTGTTGTAGATCTTTATGACTGATTCTAGTGAACGTACCTATGAATTGATGGATGTGGAAGCGGTACAGAGGGCTTTGCAGCGATCGCGCGCCTCTATATATCGTTATGCCCATACCGATCCAGAGCAATTACATCTCAATTTACCTTACAATCCACAAAAGTTAAATCCCGAATTGCGCCAGAGCGATCGCGATCCCCTATTGTTTCATCCCACCGAAGTATCAAGATTTGCAAGAGATGTTCTCAAGATGAAGCAGGTCACGATCAATGTTCAAGAATCTAGCACTAACCAAACCAATCGCCTCTTACAGGAGATTTTGCAGGAATTGCGATCGCTAAATCAGACGCTCAAGCAACATTCATCCAGTCAACTATCTGGGAAATAAACATGAAATCACCTGCCATTTTTTGTTTGGGAGAGTCAAGCATCGCGATCGCGAGACAGGTTCAGAGGCAAATTCCCGATGCCATCATTTATGGATTAGCAGGGCGCACGCAGTCAGCCGATCGCGAATACAGCAAGTTTACGGAAACTCTGCAAGATCTATTTGGACAGGGTTTTCCTATTATTGGCATCTGTGCCGCAGGTATTATAATTCGCTCCTTGGCTCCGATGCTGTCTGACAAGAGAGCCGAACCTCCTGTAATTGCGATCGCGGAAGATGGCTCGGCGGTTGTGCCTTTACTGGGCGGACTCAATGGCGCTAATTATTTAGCCAAAAATATTGCTGAAGCTCTTCAAACCCAAGCCGCCATTACCACCACAGGAGAGATCCGTTTTGCCACCACCCTCCTTTCTCCCCCCTCTGGTTATCGATTGCTCAATAATGATCAGCAGGCGAAGACCTTTGTGGCGGATCTGTTGGCAGGGGCTTCAGTGCGCCTCATTACTCAATTAGCGCCCACCAATTCCCTTGATCCACAGGCTCAATCCCCCGTTGATCTCGATTGGCTCATAGATAGTAAGTTACCCTTTGCAGAGCAAGCGAGTCATTGCATTGAAATCATTAATGATGAGTTACTGGATTTGGACAAGGTTCAAGAAAAACTGAGTTCTTCCTATTTGATCTATCAAAAAATTTATGAAGATTTAGCCGAGCAAACAACGGAACAACCTGAATCAACCCAACAGGCAGCAGGCAAGGTTTGCATTGTGGGTACGGGGCCGGGGGCGGCGAAGTGGATGTCTCCTGAAGTGAAGATGCTGTTGACGGAAGCAACGGATTTTGTGGGTTATAAAACTTATTTGCATCTAGTGCGCGAGTTTACCAGAGGTAAAACTGTGCATGGGTCTGATAATCGGGTGGAACTAGAACGCGCTCGTCATGCCCTTGAATTGGCCAGTGAGGGAAAGTCGGTGGCGATCGTTTCCTCTGGGGATGCGGGTATATATGGCATGGCGGCGGCAGTATTTGAGGTGGTGGATTTAGATCGTCCCAAGTGGGATGCGATCGCGATCCATGTTGCCCCAGGTATCTCGGCTGTGCAGGCGGCGGCGGCGGCGATTGGCGCACCCATTGGCCATGACTTTTGTTTGATTTCGTTATCAGATCTGCTCAAACCTTGGGAGATGATCACACAACGGTTAGCGGCCGCAGCACAGGCCGATTTTGTCATCGCCATTTACAATCCTATTTCCAGTCAAAGGCAGTGGCAACTGAGTGCAGCGAGGGATGTTTTGTTGCAATGGCGATCGCCTGAAACCCCTGTCGTACTTGGTCATCGTTTAGGACGCAGGGGAGAGCATGTTCGGGTTATTACCTTGGGTGAGTTGATGCCAGAACATGCAGATATGCAGACGGTAATTATCGTGGGATCGAGCCAGACTAAAACCGTTACCCTTGGCGATCGCGTGCGAGTCTATACCCCACGCACATATCTTCTATAGATGCCTTTCGTAATTTAACATCTGGCGATAGGCCAGCCAGCCCGAAGCGATCGCCACCACCAAAAAACCCACTAAAAACCGTAAATGAATTTGCATATCCACATTATCTAGCGCTTTACTATTGGTGGATAGGGCGGTAAAGGCTTCGCTCATGTGATAGACGGGGTTAAATTGGGTAATCAGTAATAGATCCTTTGATAAAAAACTAGTGGGAAAAAATGCCCCTCCCAAAATCAACAGTGGTACACCGATCGCGGCTACTAAGGAATTAACATCCTCCGCCCGTCTAGCAAATTTGGTGGCCAACACAAAACCAATCCCCACATAGGAAGCAATACTTGCCACAATAACTAAAATGCCCACTAAGATTGACCCACTAAACTGCACATTCCAAAAGGAGGCAACGGTATAGACAATTAAAGTTTGACCAAAGCCGATGACCGCATAGGCAAACAGGATACCCAAAAAATAGGAAACTCCATGAATCGGGGCAATGAGTAGTCGCTTAATAGTGAGATTTTCGCGTTCAGTGACAATGGTGGACATTGTGCCACCCAAACAGCTAAAAAATAGGGCAGAACCAATGAGGGTGGCTGGGGCTGCTAATTTAAAGGATTCGGTCGTAGTAATTTTTGTCCCCTCAGCCAAAACAAATCCGTTGAGGAGTAACATAGAAATCGGAAAAACTACCCATAATAAAATGGTGCGATAGGTGCGGAATAGTTCTAGTAAAATACGTCGCCCGATCGCGATCGCTTCATAGCCATAGTTCATGGAAAAGTTCATGTAAATTTTTACAAAGTCCGATTAGGATTAAATATTCAAAATTTTATTCAAGATTTTAGAGCGTGTTTCCCCCATTTGCATCGTTTATCTATTTTTGGTGCAGGTGATACTAGGTATACATCACAGTGCAGACAAACTAAATTTTTAGAAGCAATAGCTACAGTGGCTTAAAACGAATTGTGTTCAAAGACAAAATCAATTATTTAAAGTATTGCCAAATTGCTGTAGTTGCGGCAGTGAGCCTTTTTTTGGCTTCTAAGCTCCAACAAACGCTCCAATTATTGCTAGTGAGCTTATTTTTGGCAGGAGCGATCGCGCCGATCGTTAACCAAATGAATCGGCTACGGATTAAATATCGCCGATGGAATTTAGGTTTGGGTAAGGTTGGCTCGGTGATCTTGCTTTATCTGTGTTTTTTTATGTTGATTGTCTTGGCGATCGCCCCAGCCCCACAAATTATTTTGGAATTGGGTCAGTTTTTTATCAAGCTCCCCAACTTACTTGAACAAATTCAGCTACCGATGGGCAAACTCTTAAATATTAGTCAAGAGCAGCTAAATCGCCTCCTGCAAACTCAACCCTTAATTGAACAGGTGCAATCCTTTGGTAAGGAATTGGTGGGGCAGACCTTTGGGTTTACCTTGCAGGTATTTAGTAGCATTGGGTTTGGCATTTTGAGCATGTTGTTAGCTGCCTATATGGTGATCAAGTCAGATCAGCTATTGCGAAGGGTTTTAAGCCCTTTCCCACCAAGGGTGCGGCAAGAAGTCCAAACCCTCATTCCCCCGATTACGAAATGTTTAGGAGCCTATGTGGTGGGAAGGTTTGGCACATCTAGCTTGCTAGGTTTTTGTACTTATTTTGTACTGTCCCTATGCGGTATTCCCTTTGCAGGAGCCTTGGGACTAGTGACGGCGATCGCTAATTTAATTCCCTATGTGGGTGGTCTGACAGCCCTAATTGCCATCTTTATTGCTGCTTGGAGTGTTGACTTCAATCGAGGCGCGATCGCGATTTTTCTGAGTTTTAGTTTGCAACAAATAGAAGCCTTTATCCTGCAACCTTGGCTAGTGGCTCCCTACCTCAATCTTGACCCCTTTGAGTTGCTGCTATCGATTATTATTGGTGCTGAGTTGTTTGGTATAGTTGGTGCAATTTTAGCCCCTCCCGTAACAGGCATCGGTAGAATTCTCTTTGATCATTTCTGGTCTAGCCCCAGCCCACCACCAGAATCCTAGCTTTATTAGCGCCTGTTTGGGAAGTGTAAGTAAATGCAAACCACAATAATCAAGAGCAATTAAAACTAAATCTATGAATCATTCTAGAAATATTGCCCTATGCAAGAAATCTCCGCGATCGCTAACTAAGGGGATGGTGCAATCGGTCAGAGCTTCCATTAATTTGATTAATTTGGTGAATACGCAAAGCCCTGCTAATAGAGCGCGCCAGAGTGAAGCGAGAAATTATGTTGGTACGATGAATCGAGGGCAACAGGCTGTATTTCTGGAGACAGGAAAGTTTGCTGGTACGGTTGCTGAGTTAGCGATCGGCATTAGGGATAAAACCGAAAATTACAACTATAGAATTATGGTTCTAGATGTGAAGAACGCGGTTCAGCAGGTGGCAATACCCAAAAATAATAGTCTGAAATCCTATATAGGTTTAGTTTATGTTGACAATTCCGTTAAGCCCTCAGAGATGATTACCCAATCACTACTCTGTGAGAGCATTAAACCAATGCAAGCTTTGCCTCCAAAGTTTAAGCTAACAGGTACTCCCACCTGTCCTGAAGGTTATGTCAGGATTGGTAATTAGAGAGTGTTTGAGAAGTTTTAATCTCCCTAAATTCCCCTTGCAAAGTAGGGTGGTTTGTCCGAGGTTGGCGAGAGTATCTCACTTTGGAACATTTGATAAAGACAAGGGGCTTAAGCCCCTTGTTATAGGCTTAGTAAGATTTAGACTGCGCCAAAGTGAGATGCTCCCGAGGTTGGCATATTGGAGGGCGGTCACTTTAATGCATAGCGATCGCCCAATTTACTTGTTGGTGAGTTAATCTATTAGGGAAGATAGGCTTCCTGATGAGTTCTAATAGTACAGTCCGATGTAGCATAAGCAACGCAAAGAAGTACCCATCCTTTCTCCACCTGCTCATCATCTAAAAAGTTTTGATCTTCTTGATTCACTGTTCCGTCTATGATTCTACCCAAGCAACTAGAACAAGACCCCGCACGACAAGAAGAAGGCAATTCTTCAACACCAGCAGGATAGTCAATCACTCCTTCATTAATCGCATCTTCAAACGCTTCAAGGATATATGTATCGTCTCGAACATCTAGCGTAATATCTAGTTCTGGAGGCTGGTTTTTCTTGCCTTTAATCAAACGAACTTTGTATGTAGTAGCCATTGAGGTTGTTCTCCATTTAATAACTCAATAACGTTTAAAGCAAAATAATCTCAGAAGTGATTGGTTTTCAGTCGTTGTGTACCGTTACTAGAATCATGGTTTCAAGAAAATTTGCGATCGCAAACCATAGTAACGAGGTATGAAACTAATAGACCTGTTGGGCAATGATAATTAAAATATCTAAAAATATCGCGCAGAGAGGGTTTCAAAGATTTTAATCTAAAATACTTGTTGAAACCCTTATACAGAATTATGTTTGAGTTTCTTTGAGCTTATTAACCCACAAATCTAATGTATCCGCAACGAAATATCAAATCTAATACCGAATTAAGAAATGGCTACGCCATTTCTTAATTAAAAACCAAACCCAGATCCCTCCAATGCTTCTAGCCTATACCGATGATCTCAAATCGTTTCTATAGAGTGGTTTGTCATCCCTGATCTTGTAATTACTATGAAGGTTTGTCTGGATTTAAAAAGTGGAGGGCTAAGATAGGCTTGCAAACCTAGCCCGTAGTAAATTTTTGCTAAGGAGGACTTGATGTCTAATAATTTGCCAAAAAGCTTTTTAGATCAGTTGCGAACAATGACAGTAGTGGTCGCCGATACAGGAGATATTCACGCGATCGAAATGGTGAAACCACAGGATGCAACTACTAATCCTTCCCTAATTACGGCAGCAGCACAGATGCCCCAGTATCAGGATATTGTTGATGAAACCTTGCTAGATGCCCGTAAGGACTTAGGAAAAGGGGCAACCACAGAGCAGGTAGTATCTCTGGCCTTCGATCGCTTGGCGGTATCCTTTGGAATGCGAATTTTGCAAACGATTCCAGGACGAGTATCAACGGAAGTGGATGCTCGCTTGTCCTATGACACTCAGGCAACCATAGAAAAGGCGCATTATCTGATCTCTGAGTATGAATCCCACGGCATTTCGCGCGATCGCATTTTGATCAAAATTGCGGCAACATGGGAAGGGATCAAGGCCGCAGAAGCCTTAGAGAAAGAAGGTATTAATTGCAATCTGACTTTATTATTTGGTCTGCACCAAGCGATCGCCTGTGCGGAGGCAGGAATAAAACTGATTTCTCCCTTTGTGGGCAGAATTTTAGACTGGTACAAAAAAGATACAGGACGCGATCGCTATCTTGCGGCGGAAGATCCCGGGGTTTTGTCAGTAACGCGAATTTATAACTATTACAAAAAGTTTGGCTACAAGACAGAAATTATGGGCGCAAGCTTCCGCAATATGGGTGAAATTGTCGAACTAGCAGGTTGTGACCTCTTGACCATCTCCCCTGCGCTCCTCGATGAGCTACAAAATACGCAGGGAGAATTGGTGCGTAAACTAGATCCTGCGATCGCGGCTCAATCAGATATTGAGAAAATCCCTATGGATAAGGCCACCTTTGAGGCAATGCACAGTAGCGATCGCATGGCATCAGAAAAACTAGAGGAAGGGATCAAGGGCTTTTCTAAAGCCTTAGAATCCTTGGAACAACTGCTCAAGGAACGTCTAGTTAAGTTAGAACAACCTGAGTTAGTTACGGCTTAGAAGTATCATCATCAAAAAAGCGGCGCGATGCGCCGCTTTTTTTGTCTTTTAACGCGAAGGGCCTAAACCCACAGCCCCTGCATACACAGCTTGACTGCCTAGCTCGGCTTCAATCCGCAACAGACGGTTATACTTGGCAACCCGTTCACTGCGGCACAAAGAACCAGTTTTGATCTGTCCTGCGCGTGTGGCAACGGCAAGATCGGCGATCGTGGTGTCTTCGGTTTCTCCAGAACGGTGACTGATTACAGAGCGATAACCATTTCTATCGGCAGTGGCGATCGCTTCTAGGGTTTCCGTCAAACTACCAATTTGATTGAGCTTAATCAAAATCGCACTGGCGCAACCTTCACGAATGCCACGCTCCAAACGAGTCTTATTGGTAACAAACAAGTCATCACCCACCAATTGTGTGCTAGACAATTGTTTGGTCATAGCTTGCCAACTTGCCCATTCATCTTCTTGCAAGCCATCTTCAATGGAAACAATCGGATATTTGGCAATGAGACCTTCGTAATAGTTGACAAATTCCTGTGGAGTCAAGGTCTTGCCATCTATACTATATTTGTCATCCTTAAATAGCTCATTGGATGCCACATCTAGCGCCAGAGCCACCTGTTCTCCTGGTTTGTATCCTGCCTTGGTAATGGCATCAATCAGCAATTCTAGAGCTGCTTGGTTGGACTCTAGGTTTGGCGCAAAGCCCCCCTCGTCTCCCACCGCAGTCGATAGACCTTTTTCATGGAGTACCGAACTCAGAGCCGCAAAGACTTCAGCCCCATAGCGCAATGCCTCTTTAAATGAAGGTGCGCCCACAGGCACAATCATAAACTCTTGAATGTCCACATTGTTATCGGCGTGGGCTCCACCATTAAGGACATTCATCAATGGCACTGGCAAAACATTAGATAGGGGGTTGCCTAAATACCGATAAAGGGGCATACCCAGTGCTGCTGCTGCTGCCTTGGAGGTTGCCAAGGATACTGCCAAAATTGCATTTGCACCAATTTCTGACTTGTTGGCGGAACCATCCCGCTTAATCATCAAGCGATCGACTAATTCTTGATTTAGTGCATCAACACCCCTTAGTTCTGGCAATAACTTTTCTTGGATATTGCGAACTGCAATTAAAACGCCTTTGCCACCATAGCGGCTTTTATCACCATCGCGCAATTCATGAGCCTCAAAACTGCCTGTCGATGCGCCACTGGGAACCTGTGCAAGACCAGTTGCACCATTCGCCAAGGTTACTTCCGCTTCAACGGTTGGCTTACCACGCGAATCGAGGATTTCTCTTGCGGCGATCGCGATGATTTCTGTACCTTTTGTCACTTGAGCTATTCCTCTAATGATCTTTAAATAATTAAGCAAAGCTATTCTTCATAATCTTACATTTTGCTATGCCCTATACATCGATTGTTAGGCTTTCATCAAAAATATGCATATTTACTGGTGTATAGGGATTGTGTTACCGCAAATCAGTATTAATACCTAAGCTCAATGGTTTATGACCAAAGCATTGAGCTTTCTAATCCTTTCCACCATAATTTTCATCACATTAATTGCAAAGTTGGGGGTTTGCTGTACCAAAAATTTGAAGCGATGCTCACTAATGGGGACAATTTTACAATCGGTTTTGGCAATTACGGTGGCTCGCCGAGGAACTGATTCGATCATTGCCATTTCTCCCACTAGACCTCCTTTACCTGTCGTATCTAAAAGCTTGCCATCGATCAGGATATCCACTTCTCCTTCCACGATCGCATACATCACATCGGCAGGATCGCCTTGCCGAAAAATGGCTTGACCTGCGGGAATACAAACAAATTCTTGAGAGTTTTGAAATATATCAATAGTAGTCAAGGGAAACTCCATAGCAATTACATCGCAAGAATTATACCAATTTCCAGAATGGGGACTATGGCAGTTTTCATTTTGCCTAAATCAAAGTCTCTCATCCTAACTCTTGTCAGTTTAGTCCTATCTGAACCACCCCGCGATCGCGCCGCCAATGAGAAACAACCCCAAACCTAAGCGATACCACACAAAGATCCAGCTACTATGATTTTTTAAATATCGCAAAAGCCCCCATAGTGCGAGATAGGCGGACAAACTAGCAGAGATCAGACCAATTGCCAAGAGCATCCATCCTTGCTCACTTAGACCAGACTTGAATAGGGTAAGCATCTCCAGACCTCCTGCAAGAATAATGGCAGGTAATCCCAATAAAAATGAAAACCAAGCGGCAGTTTCTCGTTCCATTCCTAAGGCTAAACCCATAGTCAGTGTAGAACCTGAGCGAGACACCCCTGGAATCAGTGCAAAGGCTTGGGCAAATCCCACGGCAATGCCATCACGCATAGTTAAATTTTGCCATGTGCGCTGCTCCAGAGGGTTGCCTCTCTGACCATAGCGTTCTGCAAGGGCTAATAAGCCAGACATGACAAGGCAGGCAATTCCAATGACAATAATATTTCGCAATGGAGAATTACATGCGTCAAGGGCTTTCTTTAATAATAATCCCGCGATCGCAATCGGAATTGTTCCTAATAAAACACCTAAGAGCATTTGCAGCGAGTGATTTTGCCAAGATTTTTGTTTTTGAACTTTATTTTTATTCCCTATTAAAGAGATGCCATTCGCGATCGCCTCTTTGCCAATCACAAGCACATCTTTCCCCAAAAAGGTAAATACAGCCAATAAGCTGGCTAACTGCATCGCGGCAGAAAAAGCCGTTCCTGGATCAGCCCAGCCCAACAAACTAGGGACAATGCGTAAATGGGCAGTACTGCTAATCGGTAAAAGTTCTGTAATCCCTTGGACAATTCCTAATATAAGGATCTGCCAAAAAGCAAGCTGAGTGAATCCCACATCTAGTGTTGGAGTATCTGGACAAGAAATAGCTGCAAGTATAGTAATGGAATGCATTGGCTTTTAAGTGATGATAATGATTATTAATGGGAAATTACTTACTGAAAAGTTGATACAAATCGGGAAGAATTAGATCTTCAATAGATTAGGTGCAGAGGTTTTGATAATGTCTAAGACTCCATCAGAAATTAAGCCTTATTGAGTTTCAATTCTCGTGATCGAGTGCCATTGAGTCCTGCTGATTTTTCTTTTGTAAACCAGCGTAAGTTACCAGACCCACAATGATAGCAAGGAAAAGCATACTAGTTCCTACCGTGCCAAAACCTAAACCTCCCTTTGACATGGGTTGTGACAGTAAATCGCCAATGGATGCTCCAAGGGGGCGAGTTAAAATATATGCCAACCAAAAGGATAAAATCGCATTAACTTTGCAATAGAAATAACCAAAGGTTATAGCAGCAATCAAAACTCCAAACATTAGTGCAGCATGGGCATAGCCTAGTCCTGTTGCTTCTGCCAAAAAGTCTCCTGTGGAAGTTCCCAAAGCAAATGTAAACAATATGGCTGTCCAGTAAAAGATTTCTCGTTTGGCAGTATTAATGGAGTGCATCGCTAGAGTCTTTTCATTGACATACCACAGACCAAAAATTACTATCAAAACTATACTAAAGGCAATATTTGTCGTCATTAGACTAATGCCAAAATCATCAATGAGGCGATCAGTTATCAGAGTACCTGTAATACTCATTAAAACAACGACAATCCAGTAACTAATCGGAACATACCGTTTGAGTCGAAACTGAATTAACAATGCAATCAATAATATGCCACTCATGACATAGGATGTATTGCTCAAATCAAGATTGAGATTAACAGATAAATAATCTGCCGCAGTTTCTCCAACTGTAGTTGCTAAAATTTTAATAATCCAAAAAGAAGCCGCAACTTCAGGAACTCGATTCAATATTTTTTTCATGATACTTCCATAGGATTTCGATAATGTTGATACTGTGGTAAAAGTCACGCTGAGAATAACTACTCATGCAGCAGAAAGTAATATTCTTAAAAACTGGTTGGGGCTCTCAAACATTGCAATATCTTCTGTCATTCCCGACAGCTTCCATGAATCGATGACACCCTTGCGACAAGAGCAAATAGCCATATCGCCAGATCTGGACTGCATATATTTATGCAAAGCTCCTAAAATGCCAAAATCTAAGCTTTGCAGGATTGGTATATGGGTCATGTTGACGAGTAAATATCTTGAATTAGTCCTACTCACCAGATCGATGACTTCTTTATAGAAATTGCAAGCAGTAATAAGATTCATGCCTGAATTGGGAAGAATAATCAAAGTATCTTCACAGAGATCAAATCTAAACATCGTAGTTAACCCTTTTTACTGAAAATGCCAATAGCAGAAGCGATGAGAGCAACTTTGATAGAGGGCTTCATTAGTGAATTCCGACTAGGTTTACAGCACCAAAGCTATAACTAAAATCACAAGAAGTTAGAAAGATTTGTTAGAGATTTAGCCTCTATTTGATTCTAAGGAAATCTTTTTAAGTTCTTGATAATCTTGTTCTATTGTGAATGCCATAATCTCAAATATAAAGAATTATGGATATACAATTTCATAAATTACAAAAACCTCTCACCTATGGAGCAATCTTCATCGTTGGCGGAGTTGCCACCCTCATCGGCAACCATGTCTTATTTCGCCACCATAATCTGGAAGCTATGGAAAGCTCACAGCTTGCATCAAATGCAATTGTGGCAAAGGTTCCATCATCTGAAAACTCAGACTTTGTAACTGATGTTGTGCAGAAAGACGGAGGAGCAGTAGTCCGTATAGATTCCACTCGCACAGTGGTAAATTCCATACCCGACATTTTTAACGATCCATTCTTTGGCTTTGATGCTCCCAACCTGCAACAAAAACAAGTCGTCAGGGGGACAGGCTCAGGCTTTATCTTTAATGCTAATGGAGAAATTTTGACTAATGCTCATGTGGTTAGTGGTGTTGATAGGGTCAAAGTTACGCTTAAGGATGGGCGCACCTTTGATGGCAAAGTGTTGGGGAAAGATCGGGTCACTGATGTGGCGGTGGTTAAGATTGACGCTCAGAATTTGCCCGTCATCAGGCTGGGTAACTCCGATCGCATTCAAGTTGGAGAACGCGCGATCGCCATTGGCAACCCCCTTGGACTAGACAATACCGTGACCACAGGAGTGGTGAGCGCCCTTGGCAGATCTGGCTCACAGGTGGGGATACCCGATCAGCAGGTGCGATTTGTGCAAACCGATGCCGCGATTAATCCTGGTAATTCTGGTGGTCCTTTACTCAATAGGAGTGGCGAAGTAATTGGCATGAATACAGCAATCATTCAAGGCGCTCAGGGTATTGGTTTTGCTATTCCCATCAATCAGGCTAAAGATATCGCCCAAAAGCTAATCAGCAACGGCAAGGTCGAACATCCCTATCTCGGTATTCAGATGGTGGGCATCACCCCCGAAATTAAACAACGCATTCCCGAAGACCTCAAAGTAACTAGCGATCGCGGTCTATTAATTATCGCGGTACAACCAAACTCCCCTGCGGCAAAGGCTGGACTCAGATCTGGAGATGTCATTCTCAAAGCGAATAATATTGATACAAACAAGCCAGAATCATTGCAGCAGAAAGTACAGGAAAGCACGGTGGGAAATAGCTTGCAACTTGAGATATCACGCAATGGACAACCTCTAAAATTGGATGTGCAGATTGGCAGCTTACCCGATCAAGTAGAATCCTAGTACTAGAGATTGTTCTGCTCGCTACACAAGCGGAACAATCTCTGATATTAGTTTATTTATGCCTAGACTTAGAGACTGTTTGAGAAGTGTGGGCATTCGCTAAAAATACTGATTGATCCCCCCTACCCCCCCTTATGAAAGGGGGGAAAAGATTAAAAAAGTCCCCCTTTTTAAGGGGGATTTAGGGGGATCAAAACTTCTCAAACATGCTCTTATAGGTTTGCTACGATATCCATAGCTAAAAACAAGCATTAATCAAGATCCTATGCGAATCCTCTTAGTCGAAGATGATGACTATATTGCCAAACCAGTCGCTAAAGATATTCGGCATCAAGGTCATGTGATTGATGTGGCAAGCGATGGCATAAGCGGATGGGAATATGCTCAGGCAGTTGAATATGACTTGATTTTGTTAGATTTAATGCTGCCCCGTTTAGATGGTATTTCCCTCTGCAAAAAACTGCGGGAGACAGGCTGCAAAACCCATATTCTCATGTTGACCGCCAAGGATACGACCGCCGACAAAATCTTAGGATTAGATACAGGAGCCGATGACTACCTCGTAAAACCCTTTGATTTAGAAGAACTTGCCGCCAGAATTAGAGCCTTGTCTCGCCGAGTCATAGAATTGCGGCAACCAGTGATCAATCATGGATTATTGCAACTAGATGAAAATACCCACGCGATCGCCTATAACGGTCAGCCATTAGCCCTTACCCCCAAAGAATATGTCATCTTAGAATGCTTAATTCGCAGTCCCACCCAAGTATTTACCCGTGCTGCTCTATTAGATAAACTCTGGGATCTTGATAAAATTTCTAGCGAAGAAACCATCCGAACGCACATTACCAATATTCGCCGCAAGCTCAAAGCCGCAGGCAGCGATGAAGACCTCATTCAAACTATGTATGGCGTGGGCTATGCCTTAAAAGGTGATTAAGTATGTTTGAGAAAACTCGCCTACGTCTACTACTCATCTACCTTGCCATCTTTGGTTCAATCTTGGGCATATTCGCGATCGCTGTGCGAGTTGTCTTTGTCCATGCAATGACCAATCAAATTATCGACAAACTCACCATTCTCGGTAAAACTGTCGCCGCTAGTTCAGAATTTAAAAATGGGCATTTACAAGTAGAAGATAATTTCTCAGAAAGAGAACTAGATATCCGTGAGCAATCTTTGCAATGGTTTGATGCTCAGGGCAACATGATGCTGATTCAAGGCAAACTAATTAAAGAAAATATCCCCCCCGCGATCGCTTTTTCGCGCACCGAATCAGTCCAATTTCTGAAGGGAAAAACCCAACTAATTAGCGTGAGAATCCCTTTAGTCACCGAATATAACAACCAACTAATTGGATATATCATCGTCAGTCAATCCCTAGAGGAACTGCATAAAACTTACGAAAAACTGGATATTGGACTAGCAGGAGGAATCGCGATCGCCCTGGTTTTTGTGGGTATAGGCGGCATTATGTTCACTCGTCAAGCCATGCAACCAATAGAGCAGGGCTTTGACAGACTCCAACAATTCACCGCCGATGCATCCCACGAATTGCGAAATCCCCTCATGGCAATTAAAGCCAGTTCTCAAGTCGCCCTACGTCATCCCGCAGGAATGCGAGATTGTGACAGGGAAGAATTTCAAGCCATCTCTTTATCAGCCGATCGCATGGCGCGGATGACCGAAGACTTATTATTGTTAGCCCGCATGGATAAGAAACTCCACGAAAGAATGGAATCGATTGATTTGACGGAACTATTACAAAGCCTATTTCAGCAATTCCAATCCTCAGCAGCTTCCAAAGAGCTAGATTTTAGCTATCAGTATTCTAAAACTTTATTTATTAAGGGCAATTCAGAACAAATTTGGCGACTATTCACCAACCTCATTGAGAACGCCATTCACTATACCAATTTCGGCGGCAAGGTAAGCATTGAAGTAAATCAATCAGGACAATCGAGCCTTGTCCATATTCGGGATACTGGCATTGGTATTGCTGCTGAACAGATCGACAATATTTTTTCGCGATTTTGGCGCGCTGATAGTTCCCGTCATCAGTGGGCTGGCGGTGCGGGTTTGGGATTAGCGATCGCGCAATCCATCGCCGAGATTCATGGTGGCAAAATTCAAGTTGTTAGCCAGTTGGGTAAAGGCAGTTGTTTTACCGTCAAGCTTCCGCTATCCCATACTGGCTAAATCAAAAACTAAATCAAAAACTAAATCTGAAAACCTGCGGAAGCTTCCTCGATCGCCATTTTATGCATTGCCTTTGCCAGTTCTGCCGCCACCTCTGGACGTGAGAACTCAGGGGGAGGGCATTCCCCACGGCGCAGCATCTCACGCACCTTGGTTCCAGATAGATGCACACGCTCCTCAGGCAGACTCGCGCTAGTCTTAGTGGTTGCCATACCCTTAGTACGGGTGCAATAAAAAGCATGTTCAAACATTAAAGGAATAATACCGAGTTCACCTGCTTCAAACTCATCAAAAATGTATTGCGCGTCATAGGTTCCATAGTAGTCACCAACCCCTGCATGATCGCGCCCCACAATAAAGTGGGTACAACCATAGTTTTTGCGAATCAAGGCATGGAAAATGGCTTCACGGGGGCCTGCATAGCGCATTGCCGCAGGGTTAATCGCTAAGGTCACGCGATCAAGGGGGAAGTAATGCTCCAGCATAATCTCATAGCAACGCATCCGCACATCCGCAGGCACATCATCGCTCTTAGTCGCACCGACTAGAGGATGTAAAAACAAGCCGTCAACGATTTCCAAGGCACATTTCTGAATATATTCATGGGCGCGATGGATGGGGTTACGGGTTTGGAAGCCAACCACAGTACGCCAACCTTTTTCGATAAAGAGTTGTCGAGATGCCACTGGATCGATTTGATAGGTGGGGAACAGAGGATGCGGACGGCGTTCTAGTAACCAGACATCGCCTGCTAGATAGACATCACCTTGATCATAGACAACCTTTACCCCAGGATGGCGATCTTCATTGGTACGATAGACATGCAGCGCTTCTTTTAGCTTGTCATATTTGTATTTTTCACTCAGCTCCAGTACCCCAATAAATACACCATCGGGATCATCTAGTCTCACCAAATTACCAATATCAAGAGTATTTGCGATCGCTTCATCAACGGGCAAAGTAATTGGAATTGACCAAGGTAAACCACTGGCAAGGCGCATATTCATCACTACAGATTCATAGTCTGCTTGCCCTAAAAAGCCTGTCAGGGGGCTAAACCCACCGATCGCAATTAACTCTAAATCAGAAAGCGATCGCTCAGTCAACTGTACCCTTGGCAAATGATCAGCCTTGCTATAAAAGACAGCTTTTTGTTCTGGAGAGGCAATGCGATCGATCAATTGACCACCGTGCGGGGCAATATTTTTAATTTGTCGAGACATGGGGATTTAAGTACGAAATTTTGCAAGATTCAGCAATATTAATTTAATGTTAACTTTTTTTGTCCCTAATACCAAAGATTGTTCTGCCCGCCTAGCAGGCGAATTAAATGCGGAGAATTCGAGATTCAATTTCTTCCCATGTTTTGCAAGAAACAGAAACAGCCATTTTTTTACAACTTACCATGAGGAGATTGATATATAGGTAACTTTCTAACGATTCGATCTCATCAGCAGATATCATATTCAGTTCCTTTGGTAAATAGAGAGTTTGGAACCAAATGGAACTAATTGCTTGACGAAATTGTTCGCGGACTTCAAAGGGTTGATCAAAACTTGGCAACTTGTTGTTTAAAGCTTCTAATCTGGATTGAAGGGATCTAAAGTTGACATCCTGTGGATCAAAGGCGATCGCTTGCATCGACTCTTCCAAATTGCCACATAGTTGCTGGGTCAGGCTCAGTTCAGTTTGACTATCAAAATCTAGAGCCGCAGCCAAACTCAAAGACAAATCCGAGGCAAAGATTTTATCAAAACTAATTCCTTCATCAAAGTCTGCATACAAATCCTGTGCTAGTCCCAACATTCTTGATAATAGTAAGGATAAAGAAAGCTCCGATAGAAAACGTGGGCGTGCGATAAATAGAGCCGCAATACGTTTACTGGCACTTTTTAGCTTGCTTTTAGAACCACTAGTCATGCGATCTAGCCAATCTAAAATATCGCGCAATCGATTAGTTTTGATCAGACGCGCAGCTTCAGATTCTATACTTAAAAGAAGTTCTTCAATATTACCAATCATCATCCCCGATAGAAATAAAATGACCTGTTGCCATCGGCGATCGTTTAGGTGATAACCAATTAATAACTTGACCTTGTTGCGATTATAGACATAACGAGCTGCAAAGTATTCTTGGAATGTGACATGACAAAAGGCGAAATTGTTTAATCCATTAATTTTAACAATTTTGCAAATACCGATTTGTTGCAATAGCTTAAGGACAAACTCCACATCTAATCTTGATAGATTTCCTTGATAGTTCATGAAAATAGTTTGGATTTGTTGTCTTACTTCCTCCAAAGGAAGTACTATATTTTGAGATTCAAAGCTCTTGTAAGCGATTTCTGTAATGACTAAATCGATCGCTTCAGTACTAATATTTTTTTCTACTGGATTTTGGCTTTGTTGATGCTGTAAGACAATTTCCTCTAAAAGTAAATGAATTGCTTTGCTATATAAGCCGCTTAAGTTTGCAGGAAAGCTCAATCGGCGATCGCCAATCAAACATAACAGAGATAGCGACAAAGGTGAACTTGCCAACCCCCTTGCAATGTCATTAACTTGTAAAATATCCCAAAATCTTTGTGCCTTATCTGAATCTAGATCTATTTCTGTTATCGATGTAGTTACTGTTTGAGTTTGCCTGTCTTGAATTTGACTATCTAATAGAGCTTCTTGATCATAGGCGATCGCAAACCACTTATGGATATATTCCTGCATATGCAAGTCACTCCATGATTGGAGAGCTACTTCCAAGAACTGTCCTAAATAATTTTGATAGGAACTCAAGCGACTAGAAACAATATAGCGATTATGGGGATAGACCTTAATAAAATCACGGATATGATGCGATAAATACTTTTGAGATAGCGGTGACTCATTTAACCCATCCATAAGAATGAGTAATTTCCCATTTTCTAGTAACCAAATTGCTAACTCATTCGCACAGGGAAACCCGCATTTCTCTAACTCCTCCGTTATCGCCAATAATAGCGTATCCCCATCACTACAAAACTTCCACAAATGGATAAAGATCGGCAATAGATTATGTCTATAACGTCCTTTAGGATAGCGCAGGGCTTCTAATCCCACATATTTTAAAAAAGTTGTCTTCCCCGTTGCAGGATCTCCTAAAATCGTCAAGTACTCTTCGTCATTAGCGATATTTAAGCCTAATAAATTAGCACCTTTATTCTGATTATTACGTTGTAAATCACGAGTAAAAGCTTCTTCTAACTCACTAACAGACTCAAAATTCCGAATAGAAGTATGATTTTGGAACCTTTGTGGAATATAAATGGAAGACAAAGCCAATGGTTTAGGAAGCCCCAAGATCTGCATAAATGCATGAGTTTCTAGATAACTTTTGGTGTATAAACGTGATGCTTTTACTAGGGCATGACGAAAATATGCCTCATTGATATCTAGATTTTTGCCAACATCACTCTCAATAAATCCTGACAAAGCTTGCTCAAATCTGTTGGTTACTTCGCGAATGCTATTCTCTAATTTGATATTCATTGTTTTTACTATTTTTTACTAGCTTTATACTAAGGGGAGCATCTCACTTTGGAACATTTGATAAAGACAAGGGGCTTAAGCCCCTTGTTATAGGATTAGTAAAATTTAGACTGCGCCAAAGTGAGATGTTCCCTATACTAAGCTTCTACTAAAGATATTAAAGATATCAAGATTTAAAGCTTTAAATCATCTCTAAATAGATAGTCTAATATTTAGAATCTCATATTTAAAATCTCATATTTACAAATTCGTATTCATCATCTTTCCTAACATCCATAGACCATATCTATAAAATCATCTACAGATTGCTATCTATAAATCAATCTAAATCAATCTAAATCAACTTACTATCTAGAATATTAGGTAATTAGCCAAGAATACCAAATTTAATCCTAGCAAGATTTAAATCCAATTTAACGACTGCATCTACATAGAACTTAAGTATTTGTGCTTAATTGACATTACTTATACTCATTACTCACGATGTTAAATATGCAAGAGAGTATCTCACTTTGGAACATTTGATAAAGACAAGGGGCTTAAGCCCCTTGTTATAGGCTTAGTAAGATTTAGACTGCGCCAAAGTGAGATGCTCCCAATATGCAATTAGTGGACTTCAAGATTTTAATAAGTATAATTACACAGGCAAATCTTAACAATATCTTAATGGCATTTTGATTATGTAGTTTACCTGTTAAAAGATTTAAAAATATATAGGTTTGATAACAAGTCAACAATAAAAATATTTGTTAAGCTAAATAAGATGATCCTTAATAATCTAGAATATTGCTATATAATCAGACAACAACATGCTGACATTAAGATATATAGATGACTTATAACACATAGGAATGGGGGATGATTAGAGAATTCATGCTTTGTAATCTCAATATTTCCATAATAGAAAGCATCGATATTCTAATTAAAGTTTTTAAAGTCACCTTTAAAGTTATTAATTTTAAAGTCATTAATTTAAATATTAGTTAATATTAATTAAGTATTAATTAAGTATTAGCTGAGGTTAGCTAGTTAAATTATCTAGATTTTCCTAGATTAATTTGTTAGATTTGATTTTGTATCTTAATCAGAGCTTTCTAGTTAACTTTTTAGCGCCAGCACCCATACAGTAACCTATATACCAACTCAATAAACGGCAAACAAAGGAGTATCTATGGTTCTCGATCCTAATGATTTCATGACCAAAATGGTTAATCGCATATCTTTTTCGGCCGCAGACAAAGATATCCTAAAAGCTAACGCAGCTTGGGGCAATTCTATTGCGAAAGACATGGCGGATGTTTTTTACGCCTACCTTGCTCGCGATGCAGAAATGAACGCGATTCTTACCGCAAAAGAAGGTCGAATGCATCGTTTGAATGAAACTTTTATTGAGTGGTTCGGCGAGATGTTCTCAGGTATGGATGAATGGGGAAGCGCTTATGCAGCAAGGCGTTGGCGGATTGGTTTAGTCCATGTGCAGATCGGGATCGGCCCTCAACATGTGGTTCCAGCGATGGCAACAGTGGTAAATGAGGTTGGACAACAACTCAAAAAGGCGGGTCTTTCTGATGATGTAAGAGAAGCCTTGGGACGCATTTGTATGATCGACCTAGCTTTTATTGAACAGGCCTATGTTGAGGTGTCATCTCAGGCAGTATTGCGCGAGACGGGTTGGACTGAGGGATTATTTAAACGTATGATTTCCACGGGGGCATCAAGCATGAAGTAACAATATACGTTTAATTTGTCGCTGATGAGCATCGTATTAACCAAACATCTATGCAAGTATTCCTGCAAGTTTAGTTAAGTCTGTTAGGTCTGAATCATTATTTCAAGGTAAGGAGAAAGTTATGTCGATTAATGTTGCAAAACTAGAGAGCATTTTGCAAAATTTGGTGACAGGTACTAGTGATGTGGAGGGTGCAGTATTGGTATCTCCCGATGGGTTACCTTTGGCTTCGGCACTTCCTCGTGGTATGGATGAGGAGAGGGTGTCGGCGATGTCTGCCGCGATGCTCTCTTTGGGCGAGAGGATTGGCAATGAGTTGTCTAGAGGTGGAATCGATCGCCTATATGTTGAAGGAGATAAGGGCTACGGCATTTTGACTAGCTGTGGCGAAGAGGCTGTTTTACTGGTTTTAGCCAGCAAGGCAGCAAAGCAAGGTTTACTAATGTTGGAAATCAAGCGAGTTACTAATGATTTAAAAGTGGCTCTCCAATAAGATTGGTTTCGGGTTTTGGTATTCCTAAGAATGAGAGAATTTCAAGCTAGTGTAGTTGACTATTGTGGCGATCGCATTAGCTTGGAGAAACATCTTTCCCATAGCACCAGTTATACCAAATTAGTACCAAATATAAGAAATGGCTACGCCATATCTTAATTACAGATTAATTACAGAAACCTTACTGGGTTTAGTTTTTAAATTGGTATTACTTAGGTGTGTGATAGAGCAGGACTCAGGCTAGAGATAGAAGAGATTTATGGAAATCATGCGTTTAGTTGTGGCGGGAACGGTGGGCGCGGGGAAATCCACCTTTATCCGAACTGTGAGTGAAATCGATGTTGTTGATACCGATCGCCGTGCTACCGATGAAACCGCAGAGATCAAACATAAAACTACGGTGGCAATGGATTTTGGGCGTTTAACCTTTGGTCCCGATCAGGCTCTGCATATTTATGGCACGCCTGGACAGCAAAGATTTGACTTTATGTGGGATATTTTAATTCGGAAAGCCCATGCTTTTATTTTGTTGGTTGCGGCTCATCGTCCCCATGAATTTCGGTATGCGCGACGAATTTTAAGCTATATGAATCGAAGAGTACAAATTCCTTACATCATTGGAATTACCCATATGGATTGTGAAGGGGCTTGGTCAAGTGAGAATATTAAGTTAGCTTTGGGGTTTGTTGACGAAACAAATCAGCCGCCTGTGGTAATTTTGAATGCGGAAGAGAGGGATACTGTGATTAAAGCGATCGTTACCTTAGTGCAGTACTATATCTCTACGAGATAGAGTGAAATATAATTCTGAAAAACCATCTGAAAGCTTAGAAAATCTGATTAAATTTAGACAATTTATCTTAAGTATCGCTTTAATACTCTCTATATAAATGTCGATATAAGTGTCGCTTTGAAATTTTACTCTCTGGTTCTTAGTTATGGCAATCAAAGGCTCTTTATCCGAGTTCTCACTTCCAGAGATATTTCAGTTTTTAGATCAGGGACAAAAAACTGGAATATTAACGATTAGAGATCAACAAAATTCGCAGGAGGCGAAGCCAATATTTCGCCATATCTGGTTACTAAATGGTCGAGTTGTGGCGGCAGGCGATCGCTTGGATAATCGTGGTCTATACAGATTAATCGAACAAAGAGGGTGGATTACTGACGCAATACGTCCAGACATTGAGCAGTTAATCCAAGAAAATGCTCCTCTAGGTCTAAATCTAAAATCTATGGGAATCTTACAGCCTGACCAACTAAAGCTTCTCTTTAGTGTGCAGGTGCTAAGACAGGTCTGCTCTTTATTTCAAATTGAAACAGGGCAGTTTCGCTTTGATGCCAAGGTTGATTTGCCCAAGGCAGAAATGACGGGCTTGAGCTTACCTGCAACGGAAACGACTTTAATGGGTTTACGCAGTCTTAAGGATTGGCGAATTTTGCAAAGTAAGTTGCCTGAGCCAACTTCAACCTTATTTAATCTCATTTCAGGGCAATCGTCCCTTAGGCTCGATAACCACGAAAATCAAGTACTAGCGCTTGCAGATGGAGTGTTAAATCTTAAAAAGATGGCTACTCAATTACAACTTCCCATCGACAAGGTGCAGCAAATTGCCTTTCGGTTAATCGTTGTGGGCTTAGTGGAAGAAGTACCTGATATTGATATGGTTGGAACCAAGGGAACTGACGATGCCTTAGAAGTAGATGATAATGATCTTGGCGATCGCGTTATGCCCTCCAATGCGCGAACCGAAATTAGTAATTCTTTTCTCCAAAGCCTTGTAGGATTTTTGCAGCATAAAGCTTAGACTGCCATCTGGATTTTAGTCATGCAATAGATTAGGACAAATCAAAATCCAAGAAGCAGGTTGCGGCGCGGAGTGCCGCAACTCGTATTCTGTTTTTTTGGTATAACAAGCATGGCAGCAGCTATACAACCAAGCAAAAAAATTATTTGACAATACTTCATAGATACCGCCGACATAGGCTATAATATAAAACCTATGCCTACAGGTTTAGCTAGATCTCACTTGCTAGTCAAACTTCAAATAGGCTTAGGATGTAAACCGTAATAGACTGGAAAGCCTATTACTATTACATTTCCGGGAGGAAACCAAAAAATCTCAAGGAGAATCAGGAACAAGGATAAATTTAGTTATGGTCAATCGGACAAAAACTGCTACTACCAATGTCGGCTTTACACATGAAGACTTTGCCAAACTCTTAGATAAGTACGATTATCATTTTAGCCCCGGCGACATTGTTGCAGGTACGGTATTTAGCATTGAGCCTAGGGGCGCACTTATTGACATTGGCGCAAAAACAGCAGCATACATCCCCATACAGGAGATGTCGATCAATCGAGTTGACCAAGCTGAAGAGGTTTTGCAAAACAATGAAACCCGTGAGTTCTTCATTTTGGCAGATGAAAATGAAGAAGGACAACTAACACTCTCCATTCGCCGCATTGAATATATGCGAGCATGGGAAAGGGTACGTCAGTTACAGTCAGAAGATGCAACTGTGCGATCGCTAATTTTTGCAACCAATCGCGGTGGCGCACTAGTTCGCATTGAAGGATTGCGTGGATTTATTCCTGGCTCCCACATCAGTACTCGCAAGCCCAAAGAAGACCTTGTTGGCGAAGAACTGCCTCTAAAATTTTTGGAAGTTGACGAAGACCGTAACCGTCTAGTACTCAGCCATCGTCGCGCTCTAGTTGAACGCAAGATGAACAAGCTGGAAGTTGGCGAAGTTGTAATCGGCGTAGTCCGTGGCATCAAGCCCTACGGTGCGTTCATCGATATCGGTGGCGTGAGTGGACTGTTACACATCTCCGAAATTTCCCACGAGCATATTGAAACTCCCCACAACGTTTTCAATGTTAACGATGAAGTCAAGGTAATGATTATTGACCTTGATGCAGAAAGAGGACGCATTTCTCTATCAACCAAACAGCTTGAAGCCGAGCCAGGCGATATGGTGCGCGATCCCCAGCTAGTCTATGACAAGGCTGAGGAAATGGCCGCCAAGTATCGTGAACAACTTAATGCACCTCCTGCTGTTATGGAAATTCCCGTGCCTGTAGTTGATGAAGACTATGAAGTTCCTGATGCTATGGAAGAAGCCGAGATTCCTGAGGAAGATGCTGATGTCTCTGCAACTGAAGCAACAGCCGAAATCTAGTTAGAAAAAAGCTACTTAAGCAAAAATCAGACAAGAACAACTAAAAAACCAAGGTAAAAACTTACCTTGGTTTTTTGTATTTTCAGACAGCGTCAAATTTTTATAGTTTCTCGCTTGATGTGCGACTTACCGAACTGGGAATTGGGATAAAAGTTTCTCAAGAACAGACTAGTCAGATTCTTCACAAGACAATACGAACTTATGTCATTTAAAAACTTATGCCAACTCGTCAAAGTGCTGTGATCACTGATAAATAAACTATGCACATCAACGCAACACCCTATCCCTATCCCTACAACGGTGACCTCCGCCCAGAAAATACAGCCCTGATTATTATTGATATGCAGACTGACTTTTGTGGGGTTGGAGGTTATGTCGATAAGATGGGCTATGACCTGTCGCTTACTCGCGCCCCGATTGAGCCAATCAAAAAAGTACTTACCCTATTTCGCGAAAAAGGTTTCTTCGTTATTCATACCCGCGAGGGGCATCGTCCTGATCTATCAGATCTACCAGAAAATAAAAGATGGCGATCGCAAAGAATTGGTGCAGGTATTGGTGATGTTGGCCCCTGCGGTAAAATTTTGGTGCGTGGCGAAGCAGGTTGGGACATTATCCCCGATCTATATCCCCTCCCTAACGAACCGATCATCGACAAGCCGGGCAAAGGCTCTTTCTATGCCACCGATCTAGACCTAATCCTTAAGCGTCAAGGTATTCAAAATTTAATCCTCTCAGGCATTACCACCGATGTATGTGTGCATACAACTATGCGTGATGCCAACGATCGCGGCTATGAGTGCTTGATGCTATCAGACTGTACTGGCGCGACTGACTACGGCAATCATCTTGCTGCTTTGAAAATGATCGAAATGCAAGGCGGCGTATTTGGAGCCGTTAGTGATTCTGAAGCATTGACTACAGCAATTCAAGCTAATTTCTAGTTAGATATCTTAAGACCAGCTTTTCAGGTAATTACCAGTCTCATTAATTCATGAGTCTGATTCATTAGGCAATGATGAAGTCGCCATTAATCTCACAATTAACCTATTGATAAAAAGATCTATGCAAGAGTCAATTCCAGATGTGAATATTCCCTCTAGCGTTTCTGCCGATACTTTGCGATCGCACTTGCCTCCAGAGCTAGAACTAGTCAATGTTTCTAAAAAATTTGGTTCTTTTGTTGCAGTAGATAATGTATCGCTCAAGGTTGCTCCTGGCACATTTCATGCCCTCCTCGGTGAAAATGGAGCAGGCAAAAGCACACTGGTGAAGTGCATCATGGGTTTTCATGCCGCCACCCACGGCGATATTTTGATCAATAAACATTCGCGCAATATCAATAGCCCCCGTGATGCTTACCAGTATGGCATTGGTATGGTGTATCAGCACTTTACGGTTGTACCAGCGATGACCGTTGCCGAAAATTTATTGCTGGTGCGCCCAGACACACCAAAAATTATTAACTGGAAAGAAGAATATGCCAAGTTAGCCGAATTTATGGCATCTTCGCCATTTAAGATTGACCTAGATCTGCCGATCTCCCAACTAGCCGCAGGGCAGAAGCAAAAATTAGAAATTCTCAAACAGCTATACCTCAAGAGCCGCATCTTGATCCTCGATGAGCCAACCTCTGTGCTAACGCCCCAAGAAGCCGATGAAGTACTGGGCTTGTTGCGTGAAGAAGTAACCGCAGGTCGTTTAAGCGTATTGATGATCAGTCACAAGTTTCGCGAGATTACCACCTTCGCTGATCATGTCACAGTATTACGCAAGGGCAAGTTTGCAGGCACTGGCTCAACTCAAGAGTTGTCAGTGTCAGATATGGCGGCAATGATGCTGGGTGAAGCCAAAGAAGCCCGTCAGGTCATAAAAACTAAGGTGGAGCAAGATAGCCTCGTTTTAGATGTGCGTCAAATCCATGCCGATCGCGATAATGGTCTGGAAGCAATTTCTGGTATTAATCTCCAGATTAAGAGTGGTGAAATTGTTGGTATTGCGGGCGTATCGGGTAATGGGCAACGAGAGTTTGTGGAGGTACTGTCGGGACAGAGAATCGCCACGGCTGGAGAAATATTTGTCAACGGTGAACGTTATACCGCCACCCGCAAGGAGATGTATCACCATCAAGTCTTTTCCTTACCTGAAGAGCCACTTCGCAATGCTTGTGTTCCCCATATGAGTGTGGCGGAAAACCTAGCACTTCGTACCTTTGACCGTCCGCCGCAATCCAAGGGCAATGTTTTGCTCATGTTTAAGGCTATTCGAGAAACAGCCAAGAATCTGATTAAGATTTTTTCCATTAAGACTCCCTCAGCCGATACGCCCGTTGGTAATCTTTCGGGCGGTAATGTGCAACGGACTGTGCTGGCAAGGGAACTGTCGGCGGAAAATATTAAGCTGTTAATTGTGGCTAACCCTGTATTTGGTCTAGATTTTGCGGCTGTGGAATATATCCATAATCAAATTGTGGAGGCACGAAATCGTGGCGTGGCTGTACTGTTGGTGAGTGAAGATCTAGATGAAATCTTGACCCTGAGCGATCGCATCTTTGTGATGAGTGAAGGCAAATTGGTCTATGAAAGTACCAGTACGGCTGCTGATCTCTCGGCAATTGGACAAAAAATGGCAGGACATTAACGCAGATACTCAATATGACCAGTACAAATATGTCTTCCCAATCTAGCTTGACCTTTACTGAACTGCTCACGCGCTCCAATTATGATGACTTGCCTTGGCAGCCTTTTCGCCCAGGGGTAGATATGTATTCCCTCTACAAAGACCCTGTGGGTTCTGCTAGTGCCGCCCTATTGCGTTATGCAGCAGGCGCAAAAGTGCCTCAGCATGGACACAATGGCTATGAACATATCTTGGTATTGTCAGGTTCACAATCCGATGCAAATGGTACTTATCACAAAGGGACAATGGTAATTAATCCTCCCCATAGTAGCCATCAGGTGTCCAGTGAAGAGGGTTGTGTGGTCTTGATTATTTGGGAAAAACCTGTCGTAATTTATAACGAGACTTCAAAAGAAACTCAAGGAGAATAAATTTAATGTCAGCGATCGCTGCCCAACCCTACGACTACGAACTGCCACCCGCAGGCAAAATTGCCCTTGTAATTATTGATATGCAAAGGGATTTTCTTGAATGTGGTGGTTTTGGTGATGCCCTTGGTAACGATGTTAGTCAGTTGCAATCCATTGTCCCTACTGTCAAACAGCTATTGGAAACTTTTCGTGCTTTGAAGTTGCCAGTCATTCACACCATTGAAGCCCATGCACCTGATTTGTCAGACTGTCCTCCCTCCAAGCTCAATCGCGGCAAAGGCGATCTCAAGATTGGCGATCACGGCACGATGGGACGGATTTTAATTGTGGGTGAAGAGGGAAACAATATCATTCCTGATTTAACCCCTTTACCTAATGAAATCGTGATCGTCAAACCTGGTAAGGGTGCATTCTGTCGCACCAATCTAGAGGAGCAGTTGCAAGCCGCAGGAATTACCCATTTGCTGTTTACAGGAGTGACCACGGAGGTTTGCGTACAAACCACCATGCGCGAAGCCAATGATCGTGGTTATGAATGTTTAATTATTGAGGATGGTACGGCTAGTTATTTTCCAGAATTTAAACATTCCACCATTGAGATGCTTCGCGCCCAACAGGGGATCATCGGTTGGTCAGCAACTTCTGAGCAAGTCATTAAGTCCTTGGTACTTCAATATTCCTGATGTTTATATGATCTGATCATCGTCTAAGTCTGATCCAAGGATCTTCGATGACAGCAATCCAATTGCCTGAAAATGGAGATGTTTGCGATCGATTTTGTGCAGTCAGTAATTTTAAAAACTTATCGATATCAGCAAAATTCACTTGATGTAATAAATATTTACTGAGAAATTGCCTCACAATTCGCCGTTGTAAGGCGAGAGGCTGTTGCTGTAGGAGTTGTCTATGCAGAGATGGCGAACTGCTTTGGCTTAGGATAGTCACGTTTTCTTGAAAAAAAGATCTGGCTTGATTTTCTAGATAGGCAACATCTTCTTGCAGAATCTCCGCAGTTTGCGCGATCGCCACTTCAAGCTGAGGATTAAAATTTTCTTGTAAATAGGGAATTGTTTCTAAACGAATACGGTTGCGCTGATAGCGAATATCTTGATTAGTGGAGTCTTCCCACACAGGGATCTGGTTTTCCAAGCAAAATGCACCTGTTTCCCATCGAGACACATTTAATAAAGGACGCACCAAATCAATGCCATCGGTCAGCGATCGCCGCCAAGCCATCGCCGCCAAACCATCAGCCCCACTACCACGCATGAGATTATACAAACAGGTCTCAACGCGATCGCTGCGGGTATGCCCTACAGCCACCCGATCGCACTGTCTTTCCTGTGCCATATCCACCAGCATTTGGTAGCGCCATTGTCTCGCCGCCGCTTCATTGGCTGGAGCATAGTCAGCCACCCTCTGACAAAAATCTAGTCCCCACTCATTTGCGATCGCTGCTACATGTTCAGCATTGGCCGCCGAGTCCTGTCGCCATCGATGATCGCAATGGGCGATCGTCAGTCGCCAATTATATTTTTGCTGCTGCATCTGTAATAGCTGCGCCAAACACAACGAGTCCTGTCCACCAGATACAGCTATTAAAACCGAACTGTGAGGAGGCAATAGATCACATTGCGATCGTAATACAGCATTTAAATATGACTTCAGTAATTTGGTAAATTGCCTAGAGGAAGCCAAGGTTTGCCGCAATACTCACTTATTCAGGTTAGCAGTTGCAATTAACAACTTAAACATTGCATCAAATTATAGCTGCTGCCATGTTTGTTAGGACACAAAACCAGAATATGAGTTGCACAACTCGCTTCTTGGGTTTTGATTTGTCTTCATAAAAGTGTTTGCAGATATATGAAAAAACAGCATTTAAATATATCTTAAGATTACTGAAGGATAAAAAATAAGACCTTTTTATTCCTTGATCAAAAGCACTTAGATGAAATCTAGTCAAGATTCCTAAATACTTATCAGAAAATTTAAACTTAACAAAACCGCTAAAAAGCTGTCTCGCGAATTGAAAAGCTAATGTATATTAGTATTGCCAATGATTATATGTTTAGCTTAAATATCTAGCTTGGAATATTGTTCTATTATGCTAATTAGCACAGAAGCAAATCATGGCACATAAAATCGTGGGTGAGGAAAATAGCTAATGAAAAATTTCAACTTCAAGAATTTACTGCTAACTCTATCGGCTTTAGGAGTCGGCACTCTTACAGCCGCCTATCCTTCGGCCGCACAGTCAACCGTAGCCGAGCAAAGAGTTAATCAATCAGCTCAAAGCCTCAAAGATTCTACAAATTTGATTAACATTCCAGAGAGTTTTGAGCCTAGCACTTCGATCGCTCTATCAACTAATCCTGATGTAAATATCATCGAAGCAGCCAAAAACGCGCAAACGATCGCGCAGTCAGGTACAGCACCATCCAATTCTCCTGACATCATTCGTAATCAACTATTGATTCGTCCCATTACAGACGAGAATCAAAACGTATCTATCCGCCGAGTCTATAGTCCATCTCTAAATGCGGGAACCCCCGTTGCCTTTGGTCTAGAAACAGGTGATGCATTCATCGCTCTCTTTGGAGCCACCGCAGGCAAACAGAGGGATACTGTTGACGGCAGCATCTCCATTGGTACTGGTCTAGGTGATGCTAGACAGTTTGTGGCCATTGAAGGCGTATACAACATCACTAGTATTCGGCGCTTTGCTTCTAATGGTACTTTTGACCTCAAGGTTCATCGCTCTATATACGAAGATTTTGACAAGCAAGTTGCTGTGGCCGTTGGCTGGACAAACTTTGCTAACTACGGTAACGATGCAGGTGGCAGACGCTCATCTGTATATGGTGCTGTCAGTTACTCTCAGCTAACCGATGCCTTGAGCCTTGAAAACCCCAAACCATTGATCGCAACCGTTGGTGTAGGTGGTGGCGTTTACCGTAAATCTTTGAGCAATGACGGTGTGGGTGTATTTGCTAATTTGGGATATCAAATTGCGCCTCAATGGGGTGTTAGTACCGCTTGGTCTGGTCAAGGCTTAAACTTTGGGATTAGTTTTCTTCCTGAAATCACACTTCCTCTCAACTTGACCCTGACCTACTCTGATGTATCTAACAACAGTGACTCAGGCAGTCAGTTGATCTTTGGTATCACATACGGCACAAACTACACTGGCCGCAGGTAACTTCTCTAACATCATGGGGAACAATGAATTTATTAAGTCTTCATGGTGACAGAGATCAAGCTATTCAAATACATCATCAGAAATCCTATGAAAAAACTTTTTAGTTCGCTTGCTGCCTCTGCCATTTGCCTAAGCACTGTCTTACCTGCCTTTGCAGGATCAGCTAGTCTAGGTGGTGGACCTTCCAATGCGCCCATCACTTCAGGCGCAAGGATCGTATTTTTATTTACCAACCCTGCTGGCAATAATGAGTATTCAATTACCTTGAGTCCAGAATTAACTGCCAGATTAGCTAGCAATTTGCCATCTTATCAAAGTGGTGAATTTGGACAGAGAATTCAGCTTGTCTCACAGCTTTTATTCCCAAGTGGCATCGGTAGTTCTGGCGATACTGTAGTCACTATTCGGATTAATAATTTGGGCAATGCTATTGCTAATTTCAATGCAAGTTTAAACTCCAATTTTATTCGAGGTTTATCTGACACTCAATTATCTAGATTGACAGTCTTATCAGAAATCCTTAAGGAACTCAGAAGAAAAGTTGATGAAGAAAAGGTTGGTAATTAATATAGTGACGAGCTAATAACTAAAGCAAGGAGGCTCTATAGGTTTCCTCGCTTTAGTTATTTAGTTAAGGCGTAAAAATTTCTTTTTGCCCACTTGCAAAACCTTACCTGATAGTTCGCTAACGTCACTAAATGTGCGATCGCTTATTTTTTCACCATCCAACTTGACAGCTCCATTTTTAATTTGGCTTTGCGCCTCACTATTACTTTTACAAAGTCCCGATGCCTTAACTAGATAGTGCAAAGGAACGGGAAAACTGATTTCTGCAAGGCTAAATTCAGGAATTTCACCAAGATCGTTAGTATTACCAGCAAGGACAATTTTTTCCGCATCTTGCTGCGCCTGCAATGCTAACTCTGGACTATGGTATTGACCTACGATCGCTAAGGCGAGTTGCTTTTGTTTTTCGCGAGGATTAGTTGGTAAGGTAGTGAGATCAACATCTGTTAACAACTCAAAGTATTTATCAACAAGGGCATCAGGAACTTTTTCTAATTTGGAGTACATAGTCAAAGGTTCATCGGTCAAGCCCACATAGTTACCTAGGGACTTAGACATTTTTTGAACGCCATCTAGTCCTACTAGCAAAGGCAGGAGTAAACCAAACTGGGCGGATTTACCTTTGCGATCAGGGGATTTAAGTTGCAAGTCTCTACCAACTAGGATATTAAACTTTTGATCGGTTCCTCCTAGCTCCACATCGGAGTCGATCGCTACAGAGTCGTATCCCTGAAGCAAAGGATAAAGGAACTCATGCAAATAGATGGGGTTGCCTTTTTCGTACCGTTCTGCAAAGCCCTCCTTCGCTAACATTTGCCCTACGGTCATACTGGCTTGAAGGGTAATAATTTGTTGCAAGTCCAGTTTATTCAGCCATTCACCATTGCGGCGCAGTTCAAAGCGATCGCTGGAAAAGTCCAGAATTTTTTTGGCTTGTTCTAAATAGGTTTCCGCATTATAGGCAACTTCTTCGGGAGTCAGCCGAGGACGTGCCTCAGACCTGCCTGTGGGATCACCAATTTGTGCGGTAAAATCACCAATGATCAAAACTGCCTTATGTCCTGCGTCTTGAAATTGGCGTAGTTTGCGTAGAGCTACCGTATGCCCTAAGTGCAAGTCTGGTCTGGTGGGATCAATGCCGAGCTTAATCCGCAGTTGGCGATCGCTTTTTTGTAAGAGATCGGCTAAGTTCTCAGATTCACTATTGGGAAATATTTCAACAATTCCGCGTTCTAGGAGTGTGGATAAGTTTGGAGAGTTGGTTGAAATCAAAGACATGCTAAAAACTATTTAGAAACTAGTGGATACTTGCGACTTGGCTTGAATTACCAATCATACAGCGCTTTGCGATGACTTAAAACCCATACAAAATATAAAAGCGGCACTTTGTGCCGCTTTTACATTTTTTATAAAAATTAAAAGATGAGTATCTTAACTTGGTGATTGTAAACATTCCCCCACATTTAAAAGACTCGCATTGCGAGCCTTGTTGGATTAATAGCGACGAGAACGATGAGAATTATTTCTCACGGGAATCGGAATTAATTCAGGTTGAGGTTGAGTTTTACCCAATAGGGTTTCCAAAACGCGATTAAGAATATCACCGATTTCTTTAAGGGCTTTTTTGATCGCTTTCACTATATTTGGCTCCCTATCATTATCTAGGTTTATTTACCCAATCATAACAAATCTTTTTCTAAACAAATCTAAAGCTGAGCTTACAGTTGCCTTTCTAATCCAATTTCTACCTCTAGAGGGATTAAATCTAAGCTCGATCGCTTCGACTTGTCCTTGGGGATCAGCGATCGCTACATATACTAGCCCCACAGGTTTTAAAACCGTGCCTCCCTCTGGCCCAGCGATCCCTGTAATACTTATCGCCCAATCAGATTTCAGAGTTAACTTTGCCCCCAAAGCCATTTGTTCCGCGACGATCGCACTAACAGCACCATGTTCAGCGATCGCTTGGGGATCGACATTTAATAAATCGATCTTTGCCTGATTGCTATAGCTAATGACACCTCCCAAGAAATAGGCTGAACTACCTGAAATCTCAGTCAAAGCTTCACCTAACCAACCACCCGTGCAGGACTCAGCCACTGCTAAGGTCTGCCCCCGTTGCTGCAATACCTGTCCCACCACACTCGCCAAGGTATCGTCATCGCTACCATAGCAATATTCACCAGTTAACTGCAAAATTTCGGCTTCAACAGGTGTAATTAAGGCGATCGCCTCAGCTTCGGTCTCTGCCTTAGCTGTAATCCTCAATCTTGCCTGACCATAGTTGGCATAGGGCGCAACGGTTGGATTTGTTAAATCAAATAAATGATTGACCTGAGATGCTAGGGCAGACTCGGCAATTCCCCAATAGAGCAGCACCTTAGAATGAAATGTGCCAAGGCTATAGTTTTTAGTCCTTAACAAAGGTATAGCTACCTGCTCCCACATCGCATAAAGCTCGCTGGGAACCCCCGGAAAAGTTAGTATTAACAAATCTGACTTTGGTTCCCAGATCATGCCAGGGGCTGTCCCAACAGGATTATGCAAAATGTCTGCCCCCTGTGGTAATAAAGCCTGTTTACGATTGTTGGCGGTCAGGGTTCTCCCTGTTTGGCTTGCCATTTGCTGAATGCGTTCCCAGATTTCAGGACGCTCTTCTAGGGGAGTATTAAAAAAATTGGCGATCGCTTCTGTCGTTAGGTCATCGGGGGTAGGGCCTAAACCACCCGTAGTAATAATCAAATTAGATCGCTTCACCGCAATTTCTAGGGCTTGATGAATGCGATCGGGATTGTCTCCCACCACAGTTTGATAGAAGTGAGGAATACCAAGTAAAGCTAATTGTTGAGCGATGTACTGAGCATTGCTATTTACGATTTCACCTAGCAATATTTCAGTACCAATACATAAGATTTCTGCACCTAGTTGCATTGCCATTTCTTTACAGAATTATTTATACCAACGTGATTTCGAGTTTTATGTCCTACGCAAAAAGCAAGGGAGAAATTTTATTTCTCCCTTGCTTTTAGTTAATATCTTTACGCTTAGGCTTTTCTAAAACTGGTCGAGGCGATCTAGGCTGGGATATATCGGAAGATTTGGAGTGACTATCTATATCAGATGAATGAGGATGGGGATCAAAAACTTCCAATTTGGCACTATGATTAGCTTCCTCAGCAGTTGCCATAACAATAGTTCTTACTGCTTGGATAGTTCTTCCCCATTTGCCAAATACGATCCCACGATCTTCCTCCGCAAAGGCAACACGAATCCAGACGCGATCGCCACTGCCATTAGACTCAAAATCTACCCTCAAGGCATCTGGTTGAGTCAATAATGGCTTTAGCAAAAAACTAATTAGAGCGTTGTAGTCTGGCACGAGTTTTACGGATTTGTTGCACTAGGCAGTAACTAGATCAAATACCTTTGCCTTTTCGAGAATGCGGCGTACAGTGTCAGTGGGTTGAGCGCCTTTCTTGATGCGATCGACGATCGCTGGAACATCAAGCTGGGTTTCTTTAGTGCGAGGATTGTAGAAACCGAGTTCAGCGATGGGGCGACCATCACGACGACTAGTACTGTTTACGGCAACAATGCGATAGCTGGCTTCAAACTTTTTGCCAAATCGCTTTAATCTCAACTTCATCATGGGTTTATAGCTTTATTTTTTTGGGAAATGGTCAAGGTCTTCAATATTTTAAATATTTTAGCAGGCTTATTAATATAGCATTTTTACGGTTGTAAGTGCAATTTTCTGGAATTTTAAAGATACATCCAGACTAATCCAAGGCAATTTATCTGTTTTATACCAATTTAAAAAAGTGTGATCACACTTTTTTAAATTAAGAGCGTGTTTGAGAAGTTTTGATCCCCCTAAATCCCCCTTAAAAAGGGGGACTTTTTTAATCTCCCCCCCCCCTTTCACAAGGGGGGTTAGGGGGGATCAATCGGTATTTTTAGCGAATGCCCACACTTCTCAAACAGGCTCTAAAAACCAAACCCAGTAAGGTTTCTTAATTGGGTATTAGTTTCATGTTTTGCTAGTGGAGATAGTATTCATTGAATATTTCTATAAGGACGGCTGATTTGATTAATTTAACGGATAATATAAAAGAAAGTTATTAAAGAAAATCCAAATTAAACAAAAACTCATCGTTTTGACAATGCCTGAAAATGTCTGATCAGGTTTGCTGGAGTTGATTTGTGGATTGTTAGCCTGACAGTTATAGAAGTATAACTATGACCTATAACTAACGATAGAAATAAAACGCCAGATGGTCGTGTTGCTGCTAAGAGCGATATGATGCGTGTTGATACCCTCATGGGTAATTCTTAAGTATGCATGTCTTAGACAATTGGTAGCTAGTTAATTGCTATGGATATGTAATTAACCTTGCTATTAGTCAAAGTTTAGGCACTATGTTTACTATTTTGGTTGCAGTTCTTAGAGAGGTTTATTACACAACATGGCTACCTACAAAGTAAGACTCATTAACGAAACCGAAGGTCTAGATAAAACCATCGAAGTTCCTTCTGATGAATACATTCTTGATGTTGCTGAAGCTCAAGGTATTGAGCTACCCTATTCTTGCCGAGCTGGCGCTTGTTCTTCTTGTGCAGGCAAAGTTATTAAGGGAGACATTGATCAAGGCGATCAATCTTTCTTGGATGACGAGCAAATGGAAGGTGGCTATGCTCTTCTTTGCGTAACCTATGCTCAATCTGATTGTGAAATCTTGACCCATCAAGAAGACACTCTATATTAATTGCTACCTTGCTAATGGAAAAAATGGTAAAGATCGCGGAGCGATTTTTGCCATTTTTCAATTTTTTAGTTTTATCTTTAGGATTATTTTTAGGAACTGTTATTAATTTTGTCTGGCGATACAGAAGATCTTGACAAGCAGACGGAGGGAGTTCCCTCTGATGAGCAATCTAGTAAGCAATCCCCTAACCGATCGCTTTTAAATATTGCAACGATTGTGGCGGTAGCCACTTTACTGAGTAAAATTTTTGGATTATTGCGCCAAGTGGCGATCGCGGCGGCCTTTGGTAATGGTGCGGCCTATGGAGCCTATAACTTTGCCTATGTAATTCCGGGCTTTTTATTGATTTTGTTGGGTGGTATCAATGGCCCATTCCATAGTGCGATCGTAAGTGTACTAGCCAAGCGCGATCGGCAACAAGTTGCAGCAATTATCGATAGCATCACCACCATCGTTACAGGGATCTTGCTATTGGTTAGCATCGCCCTAATTATTTTTGCCGAACCCCTCATGCACCTAGTTGCTCCAGGGCTATTTGTACCAGAATCAGCACTAATTGCTAAGGGAATTAGCAAAGAAGCAATTCTCAATCTGCAAGTGACTAAAGATATTGCCATTCAGCAGTTTCAGATTATGGCTCCTATGGCTGTATTAGCAGGACTAGTTGGTATTGGATTTGGAGCTTTAAATGCTGCCGATGCCTATTGGTTGCCATCGGTTAGCCCCATTTTTTCGAGTTTGACAGTTCTCATTGGAATTGGCGGTCTATTTGGGATGATAGGTAGCAAAATGCTGCTCCCTGAAAATGCAGTGCTTGGCGGTGCAGTGCTGGCATGGTCTACCCTTGCGGGGGCTGTATTGCAGTGGCTAGTCCAATTACCTGTGCAGATCAAAGCAGGTATGGGTGGTTTTCGGTTGCGCTTTGATTTTAACCGTCCTGAAGTGAAGGAAGTATTGCGGATTATGATCCCTGCCACTTTTTCTTCGGGAATGCTGCAAATTAATGTGTGGACAGATTTATTTTTTGCATCTTTTATTCCTAATGCGGCGGCGGCTGTTTCTGCTATGGGTTATGCAGGGCTGTTGGTGCAGACCCCTCTGGGTATTCTATCAAATGTAATCCTTGTACCATTGTTTCCTGTGCTATCTAAGCTCACTGCTCCTGAAAATTGGGATGAGTTGAAACAGCGCATTCGGCAGGGACTGATGCTTACAGCCCTAACGATGCTGCCCCTCAGTGGCTTAATGGTGGCTTTGGCTTTGCCGATTTCTCAGGTAGTTTATGAACGTTATGCTTTTGATGCGGAGGCTTCACAACTGACGGCGGTAGTATTGATGGCCTATGCGGTGGGGATGTTTGTCTATCTGGGGCGTGATGTGTTAGTACGGGTCTTTTATGCCCTCGGCGATGGTGATACCCCTTTTAAAATTAGTCTTGTGAATATTTTTTTGAATGGGTTGTTTGATTACTTGTTGGTGGAGCGTTTTGGGGCGGCGGGTATTGTTTTGGCAACTGTGACTGTAAATGTGATTTCGATGGTGACTATGCTGATCATTCTCGATCGCCGTTTGCAGAGAATGCCTCTTTTTAGTTGGAGTCTAACTATTTTGGGGTTAATGATTGCCAGTATTGTCGGTGGCGTGGCGAGTTGGGGAACCTATGGTTTCATTAGTCAGGGCTTTGGCACGATGGCGGCGATCGCTAAATTTGGTGCAAAGTTAGGTGGGTTGGCGATCGCCAGTGGTATTGGCTTAGGTTTATTTGTGGCGATCGCCTTACAAATGAAAATTCCTGAAATCAATACCTTAACCAATCAAATTAAGCGGCGCATTTCTCGTTCATAGTTACACCAATTTAATACCAAATCAATACCAAATTAAGAAATAGCTACGCCATTTCTTAATTTGGTAGTACTAGATCCCCATTGCATCGGAAATATAACAAACACCACCAAATTTTTTAGTAACAGGTTTGAGTTTGGCAATTAAAGCATCAGTTTTTTCCGCCAGAAAAAAAGCAATTACATAGTCATTTTCCAGCATACTCATATCTAGATCCCCCGAATTAGTGCCGCGCACACCCTTACCCACCACATTCCGAATAACAGTGTAATTTAGTACGCCCACTGATTCTAAAACCTCAATAATTTTATGAGATTCCACTGAATCAGAAACAATTTCAATTCTTTTCACATTTTGCATGATGTTGTTATTACTTGCTTGGTAATTGAGTCGGCAATTGAGTTAGTAAAAGAAACTAAAAAGCTTATGCTGATACCCAAAATATATTGATCACATAGAGATATAGAGGGATGCCCACAATGATATTGAAGGGAAAAGTCACAGCTAAAGCCGTTGACACATAAAGGCTAGGATTTGCCTCTGGCACTGTCAGGCGCATCGCCGCAGGTACAGCAATATAGGAGGCACTGGCGCATAGTACGGCAAATAGCAGGGCATCTCCCTGTGACATAGAAATGAGCCGAGCGATCGCAATTCCCACGCCCGCATTTAAAATCGGCATCAGCACAGCAAAGGAAATGAGAAAAATGCCTGTTTTTTGGAGATCCTTAATTCGCTTCGCAGCAACTAAACCCATATCCATCAAGAAAAAGGTCAGCACACCATAAAACATATCTTGTGTGAAGGGAGAAAGCACATGCCACCCTCTTTCACCAGTCAAACAGCCAATGATCAGACTACCAACTAGCAGAAATACAGAACTATTGAGAAAGGCTTCACGCAGCACTTCACCCCAAGCGAACTCACTAGCTTCGCCTTTCTTTTCCTTTTCTGCGGCTGTAAATAGACTAACTAAGATTAATCCCACAATAATTGCAGGAGATTCCATTAGAGCGAGGGCTGCTACCATGTAGCCATCGAAGGCGATATTTAATTGTCCTAAGAAAGAACTGGCTGTAATAAAGGTAACGGCACTAATGGAGCCATAGGTAGCGGCGATCGCGGCAGCATTGTAAGAATCTAGCTTTATCTTGAGAATAAAAAAGGAATAGACAGGCACAATACAAGCCATCAAAATTGCTGCTGCCATCGTCAAGACTACTTCTTGGCTAATCCCACTTTTGACTAGCTCCACACCACCCTTAAAGCCGATCGCCAATAGTAAGTACAGAGAAAATAGCTTGGGGATCGGTGGGGGAATTTCTAATTCTGACTTGATCAGTACTGCCATCATGCCTAAGAAGAAGAACAGGATCGGCGGATTAAGTATATTAGAAATGATTAAGTCTAAATTCATTGATACTGATCCGTATAAAAATAAGTGAATTCTCGAAAACAACTAATACTCGATACCAATCTATAGGATTCTACAGTGATCGCCTGTTATCTCTTGTTATATATTTAGCTTTGTAAAGCTAATTCCACGATACAAACATGGCATTTCTGAGAGGGACAGCAATTGTTGAGACTGATAAAGGCATAATTCTTGGGGAAAGCGCAGCAGGGAGGATTCTACTGCCGGGGGGAAGAGCTAATCGAGGTGAATCAAGATTTTTAGCAGCAATTCGCGAACTTCGAGAGGAGACTGGATTACAAGCAAATGCGGCATTCACTCTGTTTGAATATGAAGATTCGCGAGACCATCATAAAGTTTTATGGGTTTCTGCCTATGGTAACCCGCAGCCCAAGGATGACTTAGTAGCTCTACATTACTGTCATAAATCTGAGTTGTCAGAATTTGATTTAAATTTCCCTGAAGCAACTAATGCAACTCGTAATATAGTTAAGCTCTTTTGGTCTTACAAAGAAAAGAATGCGCCATTATTTGAAAAATTAGATGCTCATAACTCAAAGATGGCTAATTCAGAAATCCTTAGTCCAGAAATACTAAAATACAAATCAATCAACTTCCTTTGATTGAGTGGCACAGAAAAATCTCATTTTCAGGAAAATATGCAAGATGACTTCGAGACAAGTCTTGTTGGCTCTGACCATGCCTATGATCATGGCACAATGGTTTTTGCAGCTATCTTATACTGCACATTAGCGACTATTCCCGCAACAGGTCTGGTAAATTGTAGGTACATCAAAACAGGACTGCAAGGTTGTCAGCCAGACATTTCGTATTACATCGGTGAGATCGCCAAACAAGCTCCTCGCAGTAGTTCTATTGTCAGCTTAGATGCTGCCCCCGTCCCTAATTTGATTATTGAAATATCTAGCTCCACCCTGAACGACGATCTAGGACAAAAGCGCCTATTGTATGAACAATTGGGGACAGGTGAATATTGGATTGTGGATGTCCAAGAAGTGAAGATTATTGCCTTAGAAATGCTAGAAAATGGTGGCAGTCGCCAAATTACAATCTCAAAATTATTAGATGGGTTGGCGATCGCCGATCTCGAAACCGCATTACAACTCAGCCGCAAAAAATCTCAATCAGAGGTGGGCGCATGGCTTTTGCAAAGATACGCAAAAGTTTAGAGAAAGTTTAGAGTAGGTATTTTAAAGCAGACGTTATACTATGGGTAGAACTTACCGATCCATACAAACAATATACAGTTGGAAAAATGAGCGAACCAACTCCCTATGAAAAACTAGGCGTTAATGATGAAGCCTCCTTTGAAGAAGTACGCGATGCCCGCGATCGCTTACTGCGTGAGTGTGAAGGGGACGAATCGCAACAAGAGGCGATCGAGGTTGCCTATGATGCCATTCTCATGGATCGTTTACGCGCCCGCAAAGAAGGCAAAATCGCTGTGCCAGATCGTATTCGCTATCCTGAGCGTCTTGTACCACCTAGCCCTGCCCCTGCGGACAATAATGTAACGCGCCGCGCCCCATCTTGGCTGATGCGATTGCTAGACAACCCCAGTCAGCTAGATATTTATATTTCCTTAGGTATATTTGCGGGACTAGGTTTGGTTGGTTTTATTATTCCTGCGGCAACAACTTGGCTGTCCTTTGGATTAGTAATTAGTGTCTATTGGTTAACTCGCAAAGAGAATCGCTTTGGACGCGCAATTTTAATTTCCTTGTCAGGGATTACGCTGGGTGTGGCACTGGCAGCAGTTACCAATCAAGTGTTATTGCTATCGCGGTTAGTGGGTAGTGATTTCTTCCCTAATCCAATGCAAATGGTCATTATTTTGGTGGTCATGTGGCTCCATGCTTGTTTCTTGAGATAGTGATTGGCCAATTGATATGAGCGACATACCATGAGCCTAGCAAAATTGAGGGTGGCGATCGCCCAGCTAAATCCTGTTGTCGGTGATCTAGTGGGCAACAAAGATCGTTTGGTGCAGTTGGTACAGCAATGCGTAGCTCAAAATCAGCAAGTAGATTTGGTCATTACTCCTGAGCTATATATCTGTGGCTATCCGCCACGAGATTTGTTAATGGGTGATCATTTCATTCACAATATGGCAGAGGCGATCGCCGATCTTGCCAAGCAAATTCCGCCTGAAATTGCGGTGTTGGTAGGTATGGTTTCGGTGAATACAACGGCAAAGCAGGTGGGGGGTAAACCACTGTTTAATAGTGCTGCCCTATTGCAAAATGGGGAAATTAAGCAAATTTTCCATAAACGGCTTTTACCCACCTATGATGTCTTCGATGAGGATCGCTATTTTGAGGCGGGGCAAGGCGATCAAGTCTATAGTTTGCCCTTAGGTGAGCATGTCCTCAATCTAGGGATTACCATTTGTGAAGATATCTGGAATGATGAGCAGTTTTGGGGCAAACGCAGTTATGCCCATGATCCTGTGCTAGAGATGGCGCAAAATCATCAACTAGATCTGTTAATTAATCTATCGGCTTCTCCCTATGCGGTGGGTAAACAAAAATTGCGAGAAAAGATGCTGAAGCATCGCGCGATCGCCCATCAATTACCCTTGATCTATGTTAATCAGGTGGGAGCCAATGATGACTTAATCTTTGATGGTCGCAGCATGGCATTTGATCGACAGGGAGAACTGTTGGCTAGGGGCAAAGCATTTGCTGAGGACTTATTAATTATTGATATTGATTGTCTAGCTGGAGCTAAACCTCATCAATTTGTTGATCATATTATTAACCATAATTATGGGAATGATTATGAGAGTACGGAGGCAGAAATTTTTGCAGCTCTGGTTTTAGGAGTGCGGGATTATGTGCAGAAGTGCCGTTTTCGACAGGTGGTAATTGGTTTGAGTGGAGGGATTGACTCGGCATTGGTGGCAGCGATCGCCACCGAAGCGATCGGTAAAGAGAATGTCCTTGGTGTACTCATGCCTTCTCCCTATAGCTCTGCCCATTCCGTTACCGATGCGATCGCCCTTGCAACTAACTTGGGTATTGCCACCCAAACTATTCCCATTGAGCCGATGATGCAAGCCTTTGAGCAGAGCCTAGCGACTCTCTTTGCCGATCGCCCCAGTGATGTCACCGAAGAAAATCTGCAATCCCGAATTCGTGGCAGTTTGCTCATGGCTATTTCCAATAAATTGGGACATCTGCTTCTATCTACAGGTAATAAATCGGAAGTTTCCGTTGGTTACTGCACTCTCTATGGGGATATGAATGGCGGTCTAGCCGCGATCGCTGATGTTCCTAAAACTAAAGTATTTTCCATTTGCCAATGGCTGAATTGTACGAATGCGCCTCTCAGTATCAAACAAAGTATCAAACAAAATGGAACTGAAGTCATTCCTCCAAATATTATTACCAAACCCCCTAGTGCTGAACTTAAGCCTGATCAAGTTGATCAAGATTCTTTACCTCCCTATGAGATTCTGGATGACATATTGCATCAGCTTATCGAAAAACATCGATCGGTGGCAGAAATAATTGCTAGTGGTCATGAGTCAGCGATCGTGCAACGGGTAGCTCATCTGGTTAAGATTGCTGAGTTTAAGCGTCGTCAAGCTCCGCCAGTACTCAAAATTACCGATCGCGCCTTTGGATCTGGATGGCGTATGCCCATCGCTAGTCGTGTCGCACCAAATTAAGAAATAGATTAAGAGATAGCTGAGATCTTGCACCATTCTGGAAAGGGGTTGCAAAGAGAGTAAAGATGTGAAAAAAAGGGCGTAGTAGTAAATTAAATAACGATTATGGAAAGCATCGTTAAGCACGCCCAAGGTTTAGTGTATAGCCTAATTTG
>JANRII010000081.1:0-3064 GCA_033765135.1 Pseudanabaenaceae cyanobacterium bins.39 | reverse complement strand
TTCTATATGCATAGCTACTGCCTCTTAATTGAGAAGCCTTATCACCTAATTTTTGAATAATTGCCACTGACAGAATTTCTTCTTCAATGCGCGAAAGTCCTTTAGGACGAGAAACGCTAAAGTTCTTTGGTACTCTGTATGAGATCATTTCATCCGTCAAAGCAGCATCACTAGCATAAGCACATAGTTGCTTTCGTAGTTCTCCAAGTCTTACATCAAGGCTGAGATCGAACAGACGCATTTCGGTCTCATCACATAATGTTTCTCTTAAAAGATTGTTTCTTGCTCTTGCCCAAGCTAACCTGAGATTATCAAGACTGATAACCTCATTCCATTCTTTATCTTCCTTTCTATCAGCACTATATACTGTCTGGAAATCAACATAGAAGTCAGTACAGTACTTTACGACATCTTTTTGATCTCTCCAATAACAGTTGGGAGGATTTTCAAAGTGCACAGTGTGATTATCTGAATTAATCTGATTAATAGTATGTCGATTGCCTACAATCTGCTGTAGGGTATTAGCCATTTCTTTGATTCTCTCTTCCAAAGTAATTTCACTATTTGTGCCTACTTGTACTTGCTTTTCCATATTCTTGGTTCCAATCGTTACAATGTGCATAACATCAATTGGGACATTTTCGATCAATTGTTTATATGCTTGAGCTTCAGCAGTGCCTAGTCCTACATCATTTTCTGTTGTGGATCCATCAACATCAATACCTAAAGCTCTTAGCTCTTCTAGGTTTTCTTGACAATTTCTATAAGTTTGACTGAATGGAGAAATAACATTAAGCTGCATTACCAAAACATTAGACAAGCATGGAGTTTGGGATGATAAAAGTTCATCTTTAAGGTATCTATTAATGGGGTTGATAGCATTTGGAAAACCCTCGATTACATATTTAAAGTTAAGGTTAATTAGGTTGGCAGTTGATAACTTAAGATTTTCCATCGTTCGATTATAAAGCCCAATAGCACGATGGCTTGGATCAACACCAATGAAGAGAATATTTACCTCATTTGTCAGCTTTTCCTGCTCTTTTAATCGAATAACTACCTCCAAAAAAGCAGCAGAAGCGGCACCAGCTCCACAACCTATATCCAAAATACAAACCTTTTGCCGATGTCTCAGCCAAGTTATAATCTGTTCTTCTCCAATAACGGAATCTAGCGTGTATGCTGCCTTAAAATAATGTGCTGGGAAGAGAGCATAATATTGGAAAGCAATATGTTTCCAATCCGTTTCCTGAAGTTTCTGTTTTAGGTTGCTGTAGGGCAATTTTTTATAACCATCAGCATCTTGCACACTTGTCTCAATCCATTGGTGTACAGAAGTATACATATTTATAATAAGAGGATGAAAGCATCGGTACGTAGGTTGTGTTTCGCTCACTGAATGTACTCCTCAGGTATTTCATGAATAAACTGGCTGCAAGACTTTGAGTAGCCCTTGAAATCCCTTGAGTAAGCAGATATAAATAATCTTTGCTTTGCTCTTGTCATTGCAACATAAAATAACCGCTTTTCTTCTTCTAATTTATTGTCACGGACACTAAAAAAACTAGGGAATTCATCCTCTGTAGCACCTGCAATAAAAACACTGTCAAACTCCAACCCCTTAGATTGATGAACTGTAACAATAGGGACTTGATTATCATCTTGAGAGACTTGGTCTAAGTTTTTGGCAAGAGCAGTAAATTCAAGGATGCTGCGTAAAGCAGTATCAGGATGTAAAGCTAGGTCATCTCGTTCTTGAAAAAGATGTACAAGATGCCGGAGGTTTTGTAGACGTTTCTCGTCTGCTTGGTAATAACCATATAGTCCAGATTCCACTAACAACTTATCTAACAGATCTGAAGGTTGTAGTGATTGGCTAGCATCGCGCCAATCATCCATCTGCTTAGCGAGCATTTCAAACTCATCTCCATAGCGATATACCAACGCTTGACGGTAATCGGCTCTACGCCCAACTAATGGTACTAAAACACTTAACAAATCAATTGTGGTTCTCACATCATCCATTGCTTTATGGCTAGGCAGATGAACAAGATTGAGATGCTCTGCTAGTATTTCCAAACTGTAACGATCAGAGTCAATAAAGCGATTTGCCAGTTCTAGCGTGTCTCCCCATTGCAGTTTTGGGACAGTAATACCAACTTTTTGGGCTTGGGCAGTCACCATCTTGATGTCAAAGCCCACATTATGACCGACCAGAATTGAATTTTCGGCAAACTCAAAAAACTCATTAAAAACATCTTGCGCAGCTCGACCATGTTTTAACAGGAAGTGATCGCTATGTCCATGTATTCGTTCTGAGTCACCCACACTAACTATATTGGCGATATAAGCGTGAAATTCAGCCTGAGGTTCCCCTTCGATTAGGCGAATCGCCGCAATTTCAACAACCTCATCTTGACTAACTGAGAACCCTGTTGTCTCCACATCAAAGACTGTGACAACTCCAGATGAGTAAGCTCTTAATAGTTTGCTGAAGGGATCTCCATCGGCAAAAGTTCCGCTTGATACCATGTCTGTCAAGCGGAATCCACAATTCTTCCCTTCCTCAATTACGGTTTTAATCGTCACATCACCAATCCCACGACTCGGACGAAGCAGCATCCGACGCATGGCACCAACATCAAAAGGATTGAGAATAAGACGCAGGTAAGCCAGCGCATCTTTGACTTCTTGGCGCATAAAAAATTGGAATCGCTCAACTGTGATGCAAGGGATGCCCATACGTTCCAATGTTCGACTTACTATTTCTGTCCGTTTATGGCTACGGGTAAGCACGGCTACTCGGCTATAGTCAAACTCTTCTTGATTGCTGGCTAGTTGCTGGATTTGCTGACCAATCCACTCTGCTTCCGCTCGTTCATTACTTGCCGAATGGATTTGGATTAACTCACCCACCTCACACTCAGGCGCAGGCATAATTTTTGTTTGTCGATGTTCAAATGAATCGGCAAACCCAGAAGCTGCATTTAGAAGAGTTTTCGTGGCTCGATAGTTCCAGGTTAAAGAATACGTTGTAGGGTTGAAATCAACATTGAATTGCTTA
>JANRII010000076.1:0-25249 GCA_033765135.1 Pseudanabaenaceae cyanobacterium bins.39 | reverse complement strand
ACAAGGGGCGAAGGGACTTCAAACAAAATCATTGGTTCGGATGCCCCTCGCCCGCTCTGGGAGAGGGGTTGGGGTGAGGGCGGTTTGAGTTTTGTCAGTCAGTCAGGGCTTAAAGTCCCCCTTTTTAAGGGGGATTTAGGTGGATCAAAACTTCTCAAACATGCTCTTATTTATGCCTAGCTACTTAGCTGAACTTAGTCAAGATCTTTAAAAATGACTGGGTGCGCGGAGTCAATAGAGTTTTGCGGTAAGCATCGGCGGCTTTTTTGATCGCTTCTGCTTGGGTTGGATAGGAATGAATCACTCCCGACAAAGCATTTAGTCCCTGTTTCGTGGCGATCGCCAAGCTAATTTCCCCAATCATTTCGCCAGCATGTCGTGCCACAATGGTTGCTCCCAAGATGCGATCGCTTCCCTGTTGATGCAATATTTTGACAAATCCGTTAGTTTCCCCATCAAAAACTGCCCGATCTACCTTTGTAAAGGGAATCTTAATCTCATCCACTGCCAAACCCTTTGCCCTTGCCTCCTGAGCATACATCCCCACATGGGCAATTTCTGGATCGGTAAATGTCACCCAAGGCATAACCAAATCGCTCACCTTACTTCTTCCCAAACCAAAAGGCGAAAACAGGGTATTTTTGATGACAATCCGCGCCGCCGCATCAGCCGCATGGGTAAACTTCCAATTGGAACAAATGTCACCTGCGGCAAAGATTTTGGGATTTGTGGTTTGCAGATAATCATTGACGATGACCCCCTTGCGTAAGTCATACTGCACGCCCACCTTTTCTAGTTGCAAACCTTCTACATTTGGCGATCGCCCTGCACCTACTAAGATTTCATCTACACAAATACTTTGGCTTTGTCCATTCTGCTGATAGTGAATGAGCTTACCCGATGCTGTAGATTTCACTCGTTCCAACTGCACCTTCAGCAATAGCCGTACTCCTTCCGCTTGAAGTTGCTGCTGGACGATCTCGGCGGCATCAAGATCTTCGCGATCGAGCAGATGATCATTTTTGTGGAGTAATATCACTTCACAGCCCAAACGATGAAATGCTTGAGCCAACTCACAACCAATCGGCCCACCGCCAATGACTGCCAAACGTTTTGGGCGATCGGTTAGGGTAAATATGGTTTCATTAGTGAGATATCCCGCCTCCGCCAAACCCGCGATCGCAGGACGCGCAGCCCTTGCTCCCGTAGCAATTACCGCCTTCTGAAAATTGAGTTGCTGTCCCGCCACAGCCACCACACCATCACCTAGAAATTCCGCATTCCCAAAAAATACATCAACCCCCAACCCTTGAAACCGACTGGCGGAATCATGGTGACTAATACCTGCACGGATTTGCCGCATTCTTTCCATGACCGATGCAAAATCAACTTCGATGTGCTGAGATCCATGAATACCAAAATTAGCGGCTCCCTGTATGTCTGCCACCACTCGACCTGAGCGAATCACGCATTTAGATGGCACACATCCCACATTCAAACAATCTCCTCCCATCAAGCTTCTTTCGATGATAGCCACCTTCAGACCTAAACCCAGTCCTGCGGCTCCTGCCGCCACCACTAAGCCTGCCGTACCTGCCCCAATCACCACAAGGTCATAGCGCTTGGCGGGTGTGGGATTTGCCCAATCGGGAGGATGGACATGGGCGAGTAAGGCTTGATTATACTGATCCATCGGTTGGATCAAGGCATGATAGTCGTCAAAGGGGAGCATAGCTATGACCAAAGGGAAAAAATAACAGGTACAGAAAAATGATTAAATCATTTGTTTAAGGATGCGTTTGGCTGTGCGAGCAATTACAAAGCTGACCACAATGGTGGCCAATAAGCCAATCAGACGGATAACCCATTGTATTGCTTGTAATTGAGAATTGGGATGCACCTGTGACATATCACCAATAGTGCCAATGTCACCCACTAAGGAGCCTAAATATACATACATAACTGTTGCGGGAATCATGCCCACTGAGCCAAGGATATAGTCCTTCAAAGCTACGCGAGTTATGCCAAAAACATAGTTGAGCATATTAAATGGAAAAAGTGGTGATAATCTGGTGAGTAAAACAATTTTGAATCCTTCCTTAACAACGGCGGCATCGATCGCTCTAAAAGTTAAGTGATTACGAATCTTGTGGCTGACCCAATCCCTCGCCAAATAGCGTCCAATCAGAAAAGCTAAGGTTGCGCCAATGGTAGAAGCGATAAAAACATAAAGACTTCCTAGTTCTAGCCCATACAAAGCACCACCACCAATACTTAGCAAAGAACCAGGGATAAATAAGATTGTGGCAATGTTGTAAATGAGGATAAAAGCGATTGCTCCCCATGCGCCAAGGTCACGAATCCAAAATAAAATATTTTGCCAGAGTAGGGGCAGATTGAGGCGATGGGAAAGTACAATCAACAGACCAATCGCGATCGCATTGATGATGATTTTCAGCCAAAGTCTTAGTTTCGGACGTTGCGATCGCATCATAATAAAATGAGTTTATGCGGGAACAGTCGAGCTTTTGTGAATGAAAATCAAACAAGTAAAGCAGATCGCCAAAAGTGTAAATAGGTTTGGAGCCAGCTTAGTTAACCCTCAATTTGCACTAACAGGTTTTAAGGTGGCATTAATGGTTGGCTCGATCCTCTTTTTCCTCAATCATGGAGTCGCTTTATCACAGGGAAGGATGAATCAAGAACGCTGGATTTCTGCCATCCTAACTTATTTTGTCCCCTATATGGTGAGCATCCATGGTCAGCAAAGTGGCCAATCGCGCTCCTCATCTCCTAAGCAAAAAAGGTAAGTTAAGGGCAATTTTGCGAACTTGCAAAATCCCTAGTGGGGGATGTAACTCAAACTGTTAAAATTTTTGGAAAGATTAAATACATTGTTACTTTAAGGTTGTCGTCATCAAGCTTAGATAGGATCGCCAATAGTGAGAATTGCCGTAGATGCGATGGGTGGGGATTTTGCCCCACGCGAGGTCGTTGAAGGAGCCATACTAGCTCAAACTCAGTTAAATATCGATATAGCGCTGGTGGGCGATCGCAATATTCTTGCGAATTACCTCAAGCAAAATGGTCATCGAGAAAGCGATCGCTTAGAGATCGTGCCATCGGAGGGCATCATCGAAATGGATGAAGAACCCCTCGAAGGCTTACGCCGTAAGCCCAATTCGTCGATCGCTGTCGCCATGAATCTTGTCAAGCGCAAACAAGCTAATGCGGTGGTATCCGCAGGGCATTCAGGGGCAGCGATGGCCGCCGCCTTGTTAAGGTTGGGGCGTTTGCCTGGGGTTGATCGTCCCGCGATCGGGGCATTATTTCCCACCCAAATCCCCCACAAGCCTGTACTGCTCCTCGATGTGGGCGCAAATGTTGATTGCCGTCCCAAGTTTTTGGAACAGTTTGCCATTATGGGATCTTTGTATAGTCAGTACGCGATCGGGATCAAAGAGCCAAAAATCGGACTGCTGAATATTGGCGAAGAGGAATGTAAGGGTAATGAACTAGCTATTCGGGTACATCAGGCTTTGCAAAACCATCCTCAAATTACCTTTGCAGGCAATGCCGAAGGACGCGACATTCTCAAGGGACAATTTGATGTCATTGTCTGTGACGGCTTTGCAGGCAATATTGTCTTGAAATTTGCCGAAGGCGTGGGCAATGCTGTCATGCAAATCCTCAAAGAGGAATTACCCAGAGGATGGCGCGGCAAGTTGGGCGCAATGCTCCTTAAGCCCAATCTCAAACGGGTCAAACAACGCATTGATGCTGATGAGTATGGCGGAGCCTTGCTCTTGGGTGTGGCAGGTATTTGTGTGATTGGTCATGGTAGCTCCAATGCTGTGAGTATCCGTAATGCCATTCGGGTTGCCAAGGATGCCGTTGATAATGATGTGCTTGAGCGGATTCGTGGTCAGATCAAGCCCAAGGTATCCGTTCCCGTTGATGATACTCCCGATGATCCTCCGACTTAGATTTTCATGACAGCAAATCCCCAATCACTAAAAAACTATTCAGACTAATCAGCGATTCTAAAGCAAATACGGCCAATGACTAATTCAATATCATCAACATCATCTTTTGTGGGAATACGTTTTAGGGGTAGTGGTGCGGCAGTTCCCGAGCGCGTCCTCACTAACCACGATCTAGCCCAGATGGTGGATACCACTGATGATTGGATTTCGTCTCGTACGGGTATCCATCAGCGCCATATTGCCAATGGGGAGCAGGACTCGGTGGCAAATTTGGCGGCTAAGGCGGGGCAGATGGCGATCGCGGCGGCAGGTCTGGAACCACAGGACATTGACTTAATTATTTTGGCAACCTCCACCACCGATGATCTCTTTGGAACCGCAGGTCAAGTCCAAAAACTGTTAGGTGCAGAACGAGCTGCGGCCTTTGATTTGGTGGCGGCTTGCTCTGGTTTTGTGTTTGGCTTAGTGACAGCAGCACAATATATTCGTACAGGTACTTATCAAAATGTTTTGTTAATTGGGGCGGATGTGTTGTCACGATGGGTGGATTGGCAAGATCGGCGCACCTGTATTTTGTTTGGTGATGGGGCAGGTGCTTTAGTTTTACAAAGTAGCAGTCAAGATCAAGAAGATCATCTATTGGGCTTCGAGATGCGTAGTGATGGCAAGGGTAATGATTTATTAAATATTGGCTATTTGGGGCGGAGTACCTTTAATCCCATCAGCATGAACGGTAAGGAGGTATATCGCTTTGCGGTGCGCCGCGTACCTGAAGTAATCGAAAAGTCTCTGTATGGTGCTAATTTACAAGTCCATGATCTTGATTGGCTCATCTTGCATCAGGCAAATCAACGCATTATTGATGCTGTGGTCGATCGCTTTGGCATCGATTCAGCTAAGGCAATTAGCAACATGGGTAACTATGGCAATACTTCGGCGGCATCCATTCCGATCGCCCTAGATGAGGCGGTGCGATCGGGCAAAATCCAAGCCAATCATTTAGTGGCGATCGCGGGGTTTGGTGCGGGACTAAGTTGGGGTGCGGCGGTATTTCGTTGGGGCTGATGCCATAAAAAAAGACGGCTCTGCCGTCTTTTTTATCTTTATCGAAGAAGCGAGTTGCACCGCAACTCGCTTCTTGGGTCTTTGCAACTAGATTGAAGTAACAATCACAAAGCCGAGAATACCGATAAAAATGACAAGGGCATAGAACTGTGCCTTGCCGTTTTCAAAGTACTTCAAGCCTTCGCCCGAAACAACAGTCACAAAGCCTGCTAGGTTCACAACGCCATCCACAATCTTGGCATCAACTTCTAAAACCTGACGGGCAATGCGGCGAGAACCCACCACAAAGATGGAGTTGTAAATTTCATCGATATACCACTTGTTTTTAGAAAGTTTATACAATGGCTCAATGGACTTGGCGATCGCGCTGGGATCGATCTTCTTCTGCATATACATCAGAATTGCTAGGGAAATACCGATCAAGCCAATCCCTACGGAACTACCGCCCATCAACAAAAATTCAGGGGTAAAGCCTTCTACAGGTACTTCTGCCACCACCTCTGAGGCAGGGTGAATGAAGTACTCAAAGTAGTTGCCCAAGGGTGTACCCACTAAGCCCACCGCGATCGAGGGAATCGCTAAAACCATCAATGGGAAGGTCATCGTAATTGGAGATTCATGGGGCTTGCTGGCATGATGATGATCGCTATGATCTTCTTCCTTGCTGACTTCCTTACCCACACTATTCTCCGCCTTTACCATTGCCAAGAGGTTCTTATCAGTGCCGCGAAAATCACCTTCAAAGGTGGTGAAATACATACGGAACATATAAAAAGCCGTGATCCCTGCGGTGGCAAAGCCGATCGCCCAGAGGGTGGGGTTAGCCCTATAGGTTGCACCTAAGATTTCATCCTTTGACCAGAAACCAGCAAAGGGAGGGATGCCGCTAATGGCGAGAGTGCCGATAAAAAAGGTGATCGCGGTAATGGGCATATATTTGCGTAGTCCACCCATAACGCGCATATCCTGAGCGAGATCTGGGTCATGACCAACCACCTCTTCCATGCCATGAATCACGGAGCCAGAACCAAGGAACATCATCGCCTTGAAGTAGGCGTGGGTCATCAGGTGAAATAGTCCTGCACCGTAGGCTCCCACACCCATACCCATGACCATGTATCCCAACTGGGATACGGTGGAGTACGCCAAGCCTTTTTTGATGTCGTTTTGGGTAATCGCAATACTTGCACCTAAGAATGCCGTAAATGCTCCTGTCCAAGCGATCGTATCCATGACTGCGGGGATTTCTTCAAAGACAGGAAACATTCTGGCGATTAGAAATACGCCTGCTGCCACCATGGTCGCCGCATGGATCAGCGCCGAAATGGGTGTAGGGCCTTCCATTGCATCGGGTAGCCAGACATGGAGGGGGAACTGGGCAGATTTGGCGGCAGGCCCCATAAATACGAGGATAGCAAAGAGGGTGGCGAGGGCAACGCTAATGGCTCCCGATTCGATTAGCTCGGTTAATCTTTCCCCCATTTCTGTAAATTCAAAGGTTCCTGTTGCCCAGTACAGACCGAGCAGACCTAGTAATAGTCCAAAGTCACCAACACGGTTAGTAACAAAAGCTTTTTGGCAAGCATCGGCGGCTCCTTTGCGATCGAACCAGAAACCAATTAGCAAATAGGAACACATGCCCACTAGTTCCCAGAAAATATAGATCTGGACAATATTGGGGCTGACCACTAGCCCCAGCATTGAGGAGGTAAATAGGCTGAGGTAAGCGTAGAATCTGACGTAACTAGGATCATGAGCCATGTAGCCATCGGTGTAAATTTGCACCAAAAAGGCAACTGTGGTGACGATCACCAACATCAGGGAGGTGAGGTGGTCGATCACAAAGCCCATGTTTAAATGGAAGCTACCCGCCTGCGCCCATTCAAAGGTGTAAAGATAGGGAGCATGTCCTTGGATTTGGCTCCAGAGGATATTGAAGGACATGACCATCGCACCACCTGTTGCAGAGACACTGAGAATCGACCAGAGCGATCGCAGTTTGTTGGTGGATTTGTTAAAGGTAATTAGTCCTGTGCCGATAATTAATGCTGCGGCGAGTGGCAGCAAGGGAATCAGCCATGCGTATTGATATGCAAAGTCCATAGGTCGCGTTGGAACGCTAAGTTTAATGTAGAGACGCTGTTAATAGGTTAGTTTACTACAGAGAGATCGAAGCTAATGTGTTAACCGTGAGCATTGTTACTTATGGAGTTATAAATTTATCAAAATTTAATTATTTTTGGATGATTCAGTGATTTGTAATAGGTAAGGAAATGAGCTATTGGCTTCGTAGGAGCCGATCCAGATTTCGTAGGTTCCTGCTAACCAGTCCCCTGCAATGATGGGATTGCGATCGCTAGAGTCGTCATTGCACCAACTGCCCCCAGGCCCTTTGATCAGCATGATCGTATCCCCTGAGCTTTTGACCTGCAATTTGAGATAGCGAAATGGCTTGGTGAGGGTGATTTTATGATCGGCGATCGCATCGACAAAGCCAATACATTCACCCGTTTCTGTCACCTTACGACCAGATTTGCTTTGGGTTTCATTGTTACCGCCACTGATACCTCTTAGTTCTACAACTTGAGGTGTAAAGTTGGGTGAGATCGTTATATCTTCAAATAGTCTGATGCTTTCACCTTTTTTGCTGACCGCAATTTCTGCGCCATTGGGTTGCGATCGCGCTGGCATTGCAGTTACAAAAAAAGAGAGGGCGGCGACCAGATAGGTAAGCGATCGGGCAGAGATATTAACCATAGAGCAGTCTGGGTAATTAGCTAAATCAAGTTATTAGTATATTGTGGTTTTTACAGGAGCGCGTATTCCTTGGCAAACATAGGCTAATTTGTGAGTAATTGCTGAGGGATATTCCAAATTGCAATGTTTTTGTCTTGACTACCGCTAATCAACTGGTGATTGCGATCGGACACAATCAAGGCAGTCACCAAATCGCGATGACCAATCAATTCCCAAATACTGGCTCTTGTGGCTAAATTCCACAGACGAATAGAGTTGGGGCTGTCATTTGTACCACTGAAAAGGTATTTGCCATCACTGGTAATGGCAAGAGAACGAATCCCTTGCTCATGTCCAACCAAGATTCCCTCCTGCTTACCTGTGGCGATGTCCCAAATGCGAATTACCCGATCGCTACCGCCACTAATAACTTGTTTGCCATTGGGGGTAACTAATAAACAGGTGATTTCCCCTTGACTGCCCTCTAGGGTTTGCTGTAATTTGCCTGTCTTGATATCCCAAATTTTGATCGTGCGATCGCGACTGGCACTAAATACCAAACCAGCATCAGGCGAAATGGCTACACCCAAAACTTTATCTTGATGACCCTTGAGGGAGATGAGTAACTTACCTGTCGAGATCTGCCATAGGTTAACGGTATTGTCATAGCTGGCGCTGGCTAACAAATCCATTGTGGGAGCGATCGCCAATTGGCTAATTAAATTAGTATGTCCCTTGAACTGCCGCAGGATTTTGCCTGAGTTAATTTCAATCAGCTTGATCACCTTATCTTGCCCCGCCGTGATCACCTGTGTATCCGATAAAAAGACCACCGAGCGCAACCATCCCCCCTGATCCCTGATCGTGTAATTAGGCTTGATCAGATCTCCATCTAATTGCCAGATCTTGACCGTACTATCATCACTAGCACTAGCAAGCAACTTGGCATTGGGGCTGAGGGCAAGGGACTGCACTGTATCCGTATGGGCTTCAGTAATAAATTGCATAGGATTGAGGCGTTTTTTCTGGAGGACAGGTAACTGAAAGCTCACCTCCTCAAAATTGCCAATCATCGATACTTTGATGGCCGTACCAATGCCCAAACCAACCAAAGCTGCAAATACAACCGTTAGGGTTAGGGATAGAGGCGAAGGAGGGCGACGGGTGGAATCCTTGATTGCCTGTTTTGCCGAATTTCTAATGGATTTACGCTTGGCTTGCAACTTTTGATCTGCCTTGCGATCGCCTACCAAAGCATCAAGTTGATCCACCTCCTTGAGTACCTGCAACACCTTCAAAATGGCGGCACAGTTCAGAGGGCGATCGCTAGGCTTTCGCGCAATCATGGCATCGATTAAGTCAGCTAGTTCTTCAGTCAGTTCAGGAGCCGATCCCCGCCAATCAAAGATATCTTGATCGGGATTGTAAAGATCGAGAGGATATTTGCCTGTTAGCAAGTGGATCATCGTACAGCCCAATGCATAGAAATCGGACTGGGGGATCGCAAATCCCTTTTCCTGCTCTGGAGCCGTATATCCCACCGAACAAATACTCGTTACCCCCTGCGCCCCACCAATTTTGGCTAAGTAAGTATGGGTGGCTTCGCGGGCTGTGCCAAAGTCAATTAAAACAAGCTGCCCCGATGGTGACAGCATAATATTGGCGGGTTTGATGTCACGATGAAAATAGCCCTTACTATGTACTAAATTTAGGATTTCTACCAGTTGCTTGAGCCATGCGATCGCCCGTTTTTGCGCGATCGGCTTATGTTGACGCTCATTAATCCATTGCTCTAGATTTAACCCCTCGATCTTTTGCATGACAATGCCATGCAACATACTGCCATCCTTTAAGTGATGATGCACATAGGCTTCGATCTTGGGAATCCCTGCATGTTCGATTTGCCCCAAAACAAAGGCTTCCTGTTGAAATAGGGAAACGGCTTTTTCATCATTGTTCAAATCCTGCTTCAATACCTTGAGGATTTTCAACTTCCCCGAAGGCTCTGCCACTTCATACACCATACCAAAACCGCCACTATCACTTAACAGACGGGTCACGGTGTATGTATCATCGATCAGTAGGTCTGACCCGCAGCCCATACAGGTGGTTTGGGAGTCATTATCAGCATGATCGGGGGTAGGACAGTGCGGGTTAATACATAAATGCATAGTCTTCACGCATAGGTTTCATGCATGGCATTACTTAATTTATCAGTCTACACTCCAAGAGCCGCGCAAGTCGCTTTACTGACCTCACGTTATAACTGGCTAGAAGATCAAGATTTGGGTTATTTAACGCTGTTTCAAGGATACGAATAATACTGGTTTCGAGAGACAGCCGAAAGTCTTGATCTTCGGAATAGTTTTTATAAATTTGGGCTTGCCTTTGGCATAGCCAGCGCGATCGAGCAAATAATTTTCGATTATTTTTGATTTTCATGTCGCGTTAGGACAATTTCTGAATTATCGTCTAGTGTTGCATTTATGATTTCTTACAGGAACAAGCAAATATTATTCCGTACCTTGAGGTAAGAGAAGGTAAGGTTTGGATTCAGCAAGATACAACTGATTTTTCTGTGGCTGAGGAGTTATTGGCGCGAGGCGTTATACGCGAAGATATTGTTTTAGGGGTGAAGCCTGCTTTTGTTCGAGCCTATACAGGGTTTGGAGTGGCTTAAAATTTTATTTGGGGTGAAGGATTGGATTATTTTTAATTTCTTCCAGGGCATTTTTTAGGCTAATTCCTGTTCTAATTTCCCACCATTGTCCAGTATGTCTCATGTAAGCGAGGTTAAATTTGTCTGGGGCGGTATATTCGAGACGGGTGAATTTGGTTTCTATGGTTTCGGTGGATAGGGTGGGGCTATTGAAGTAACATTTATTGCAAAAGTAATAAAAGCTGCGATACCATTTGCCATAGATATCGGTGATGATCAGTCGATTGTCTTGTGGATTTAGGTCAATATAGCGTGGTTTAAATTCACTATCGATGAGTTGTTGACATTGCGCCGTAATCTGTTCTTTTGCATCAACAGGAACTTGGGGCTTTTTGGCTTTTGGTAGGATATAAACCCATTTTTTTTTGTTGCTTGGCATGGCTCTAAACTTTGATTTTTTATTCAGCAATATTTGGCACTGACATTTCTTGCTCTCAAATTTTTCCGTAACTTGCGGTAGAGTTTCTTAACGTTGTGTAAAAGGATATAGCAAATGTTGCCAATAGGACTGTGGAATAATTTCATCGATACCATAGGTTTGCGGCATTTTATTATGAGGAACATAGTAAGTTCCAAACATTAGGTCAATGATGGGAAACCCAGAAAAATTTTGATTACGCAATTCAGGATCATTGCTGTGATGCCAATGGTGAAACTCTGGTGTTGCAATCATATGATTGAGCAAAGGGAATCGAAATCTCGTATTAGAGTGATTGAAAATTGGCAAGATTGAGCCAAAAATTAGATAGGCTCCGAAAGTTTCTCTAGTGAATCCTAATAAAAATAGGGGAATCCCAACCGCAATATTGACCACAATCATTTCGACAGGGTGGACTCTGGCGGAAGCAAGCCAGTCTAGTTCAGCGCTACTATGGTGAATGGCATGGAATCGCCAGAGCCAAGGATTGACATGAGCTAGGCGATGCACAAAATAAAATGATAATTGCGCGATAAAAAAGGCTTCGGCAAACTGCAAGAAAATCGGCTGACTCCTAACAACATTTTGTAGGGACGGAGAAATTAGACCTTTAAAGAAAATATAGAGAATGACAACGATCAGATATGTGCCGATATTAATCAAAATGTGATTAAAGAAAAAATGGGCTACGTCTGTAAGCCAACCCTTCCGAAAGTGCTGCTGCTCTTTTCTGAGAGGAAATAGCCATTCGAGCATACCGAATAATAACCATAAAGATAGGAAGGCGATCGCAAATTTCATGATAATTTACTAGACTCCATCTAAAGAATAGGCGTTTTTTGAGTGCCCATACAATACTAAGGATCAACCTTTTGGCAAAAGTCATCGACATCACAGAGCAGGGCTTCTAAACTATTATTAATCCAGCTATTGCAATTAATTCATGATTGAATACATCACCACTTTATTTATCAATGCGGCAATTTTTGCACTATTTAGTCTAGGTCTGAACTTGCAATGGGGCTTTGCGGGGCTGGTCAATTTTGGGCATGTTGCCTTTATGACCGTTGGTGCATATACAACAGTGCTACTTAGTCTTAATGGTGTGCCTTGGTTACTAGCGGTAATAATTGCTATGGCGATCGCTGGGGTATTGGGCTTAGTTATTGGCAGTACTGCGCTCAAGCTACGGGAAGACTATTTAGGCATTGTCACGATCGGGGTTTCCGAAATGGTGCGTCTATTTGTGAATAATGAAGAATGGCTCACCAAAGGCACGAGAGGTGTGCAAGATTTTCCTTTACCCTTTGTGGAGTTAGTCAATCGCCAATACTATTCTTTTGTATTGGCAGCATTACTCTTAATAATTATTGCGGTGCTGTACTGGCGGCTGGAATGGCTAGTGCGATCGCCTTGGGGGAGAGTTTTAAAGGCGATTCGCGAAGATGAAGAAGTGGTCAAGGCTCTAGGCAAAAATGTATTCTGGTATAAGTTACAGGCTTTTGTGATTGGAGGAGCGATCGGCGGATTGGCGGGAGCTTTTTATGCGTGGCAACTAACTACAGTTTATCCCGATAACTTCATGCCTCTGATAACATTTCAAGCATGGACGATCATTACAATTGGCGGAGCAGGGAGCAATTTGGGGGTTATTCTCGGCGCAATTATCTTTCAGTTTTACAATGCTATTCCTCGTTTTTTGCCCGAACAACTGCGAGCCGATGGCGGTAGGTTTGAGGCAATGCAATTGATCTTGATCGGGTTGACTTTAATTTTGCTGATGCTATGGCGACCACAGGGAATTTTAGGAAATAAAAAAGAGCTAACCTTAAATCGCTAAATCATGGCGCTAAATCATGGATTTACCGATTATTTACCATCCCAACTATGTCGCGCCGATCGCCGATACCCATCGTTTTCCGATGGCAAAGTTTCGCTTGCTCTATGAAATGCTGCTGAATGATGGAGTGGCTAGACCTGAACAATTTTTTACACCCCAGTTACCCACCCTAGAGGAGATCGCCATAGTTCACGATCGTGATTATGTCGAGACCTATTGGCATGGCAAACTAGATTCCAAGGCACAGCGCCGCATTGGTTTACCTTGGAGTCCAGAGCTTGCCTATCGTACGCGGATTGCCGTTGGCGGTACATTACTCACCGCAAGAATGGCATTAAAACATGGTCTGGCTTGCAATACGGCAGGTGGAACCCATCACGCTTTTCGTCACTACGGCTCAGGCTTTTGTATATTTAACGATTTGGCGATCGCTGCTCAAGTATTACGCCAAGAAGGTTTAGTCCAAAAAGTTCTGATTATTGATTTAGATGTGCATCAAGGGGATGGCACAGCCCATATATTTCGAGATAGTGGCGAAATATTCACTTTTTCTATGCATTGTCAAATTAATTTTCCCCTAGTCAAACAAACAAGCGATCGCGATGTGCCATTACCCGAAGGCATGGAAGATGACCAATATTTACGCACCCTTGCCGATCACTTGCCAGATTTGCTTATTGACTTCCAGCCCGATCTCGTTTTGTACGATGCAGGCGTTGATCCGCATATTGGCGATCGCCTTGGTAAATTGGCTCTTACCGATGCAGGACTCTATCGGCGTGATATGCAGGTATTGAGTACCTGTGTTAGTAAGGGTATCCCTGTGGCTTGTGTCATTGGTGGTGGCTATTGTGAGGATATGCGATCGCTAGTCTATCGCCACTCACTGCTGCATCGCGCTGCCAGCGAAGTATATCGACAATATCGGCTCTAACAATTTTATTTTGACAAAGCCATTTGCGTGGCGCGAAACTCTGCACTAATGGAAAATTATTGTTTTATTCCTCAGCAATGGACTGCTCCTGTTCTAAATTAACTAACACCTTATCCACCCGATTACCATCCATATCCACCACTTCAAAGCGCATATTTTCCCAAGAAAAATGTTCGCCCACCATTGGAATATGCCGCAAATAGGTCATCATCAAACCGCCAAGGGTATGGTAATTATGATCTTTTTCATAGGGAAGTTCCTCCACACCTAAGATCTCCTTAAGGCGATCGCTTGATACCATGCCATCAATTAACCAAGAGCCGTCCTCCCGTTGCATTGCATCGGGATCACCTTGGCGATCGTTAGAGGGCAGATCCCCCACAATTGCTTCTAATAAATCCGTAAGAGTAACTAGCCCCTCCACGCCGCCATACTCATCAGTTACCATCGCCACGCGATCGCCAGACTGCTTAAACTGCTCTAGCACACTCAAGGCACTCGCCGTTTCCGCCACATATAAAGGCGGGCTACTCACTTTTAATAGATCAATGGGCTGGCCGTTCACACTAGCATTGAGAAATTCCCGAATTTCCACAATCCCCAGACAATCATCTAAATTTTCCCTAGCCACAGGAAAACGCGAATGCCCACTGCTCAATACCTCCTGCTGCGTCTCCTCAAAGGGGGCATCGATATCTAACCAATCAATCTCCGTGCGAGGGGTCATCAATGCCTTGATCGGGCGATCGCCTAAGCGAAATACCCGTTCTACAATGTCATGCTCTGCCTCCTCAAACATCCCCGACTCAGCCCCCTGAGCAATCATCACCTTAATTTCTTCCTCAGTCACCTGCACTTCCTCATTAGCCTGCACCCCTAGCAGCCCCAGAAGAAGTTCCGTAGATAAACTGAGCAAATACACCAAAGGCTTACCAATACTGGCTAAAAAGCGCATCGGCGGCGCAACCGTACAGGCAATTTTTTCAGCATTGCTCATTGCCAAACGCTTAGGAACAAGCTCGCCAATTACCAGAGATAGATAAGTAATTATGCCAACAACAATCGTAAAGCTTAAAGTCTCGCTATAAGGACTCAGAAACGTAACATTGTCTAATAACTTTTTGAGGGTTTGAGCAACTGTAGCTCCCCCTAATGCACCACTCAAAATACCAATCAAAGTAATCCCAATCTGCACAGTTGAGAGAAAATTATTGGGTGAACTAATTAATCGTAGTGCTGCTTTAGCTCTGGGGTTTCCTTCCTTAGCCCATTGCTCTAGCCGTACCTTACGGGAAGACACAATTGCCAATTCAGACATCGAAAAGACACCATTAGCGATGATCAGCAGAATGATCAATAAAAATTCAATAGCTAGGGAAGACATTGTTTTGGCAAAACGACCTTATGGGAATCGTCTATGAGATTTGTTAATGATATAGCAATCCGTTGACATCATTACTTTGTTGAAATACTAGTCAGTCCTAAGACTAACCCAGAACTTCGTTTTCTGTTGTATTATTCCAGCCTTGCAAGATTGATATCAAATCAAACCTACTAGTAGTATTTACCCTAATTCACGGAAGTATGACTAGACTTCTGTAAATTAAAGCCCCAATCTAGCAAGGATTTTTAGATTTGGTATAGCTGATGCCATGCTTGTCAGGACACAAAACCAGAATAAGAATTGCGGCGCTCCGTGCCGCAACTCGCTTCTTGGGTTTTGATTTGTCTTAATACAAGTGTCTCCAGCTATATTACTAATTTGTAGCAGAATTATGGTTGTTAAAAAGTAGCGCAGATGTCTTGCTAATTGCATGACTGTATGAAATGCAAGATCTAGACCAGCGAAATTGTTATAGTTCTAATCTTTAACTGGAAATTGCCAAAGTTGCCATCTGTTGTGAGACGGAATCTTCTAGCCACTTGCTAAAGTTTTCATCAATTAGTCTTTGTTGCATTGCCTCATCAAGGCTCGCAGGGAGCAGTTTTTCGAGACGGACAAGGACAATCCAATCCCCGATTACTGTTGGTGTATGGATTTGCCCCACATCACTGGAAATTAAAATTTTGGCAAGGTCGGGATGAATTGAGCCAGCTTCAATGGGGCCAATCAGTCCTCCTGTTTGTGATTCTGGCCCTTGGGAATATTGCTTGGCCAGCTCTTCAAAGGTTTGTTCGCCCTCTTTGATCCGAAAATACAGTTCCTGTGCCACACAAAAGTCCTTGGTGCAGATCAATGAGTAAATTAGTCGATCTAGTTTTTGCTTGCGCTCTAAAAACGTGGCATTAATTTTTGCTCCCCACTGGGAATGTTTAAATTTAACTAATTTGAGCGATCGCTCGGCTCTTGATTCTAATTGGTCGGCAGTCATGCCCTGCTGTTTTAGCCAAGCTTGCAGTTTCTCGTCCGAGTCTAAACCTAGCTGTTGGTAGGCTTGTTGGTAAGCAATTTTTTGTTCTTCTGCGGTGAGAGTAATACCTTCAACACAGCGATCTAAGGTCATTTCACGGACTAATTGTGGCAGCATTCCATAACTAACAAATTTGGTTACTAAAGTCTCCGCCTGAAACTTACCACCATTAATTTCAATTGTCTGCATGGTTGCTTTGTCGTATTGGAAGTTTGGTCAATATATATAAATTCTTGTCCGATTTAATCATACTTTGCCCAATTGGCGTTAGTCACAACACTACAACTTACCAAATCGGCGTTGGCGATCTTGGTAATTGACTAGGGCTTGATGTAGTTCATGGCGATCGAAGTCAGGCCAAAAAATATTCGTAAAGTACATTTCTGTATATGCCATTTGCCATAGCAAAAAGTTGCTGAGACGCATTTCACCACTGGTACGAATGAGGAGATCGGGGTGATGTGTCCCTGCCGTGTCTAGGTATTGCTCAAAGAGGTTTTCGTCAATGTTTTCGGGATCGATTTCACCAGATTTAGCAGCAGAGGCGATTTGACGGCAGACCTTGAGGATCTCGCGGCGACTGCCATAGTTAATGGCAACGGTAAAATGAATTGCTTGGTTGTTGATGGTGGCCTGTTGCGATCGCTCAATTTCATTACGCAGGGATTTGGGCAATGATTCAAAGTCACCAACAAAGGAAATTCTCACTCCTTCTTGACACATTTCGTCAAGTTCGCGCCGCAACATCTGCTCAAATAGCACCATCAGAAAATCCACCTCCTGCGCTGGTCTGCCCCAGTTTTCGGTGGAAAAGGCATAGGCAGTGAGGGAGGCGATGCCCCAATCTTTGCAACAGCGCAACATTTCTTTGAGCGCATCCACTCCTTGCCGATGCCCTGCAATGCGGGGTAGCCCCCTTTGTTTTGCCCATCGCCCATTGCCATCCATAATTACGGCGATGTGCTGGGGTAATCTTTGCCGATCTAAGTCGGTTGGTAATGTTTGCAATAACTTAGCGGTCATTTCTTTTCTGAAGATTTTCGACTTACCATATTTTGGAAACTAGAACTTAACCACAGCCAGTTAAAGCTTGGTACGGTTCCACCTAGAGGAATTGGACGATAATTGCCGAGCTTAGTTTCTAAGATCTCGCGAAGTCGACTACTGGTGATGGGACGATCTAGAAGACCATTTTCGGCGATCGCAATAGACCCCGTTTCTTCGGAAACGACAATACAAAAGCAATTTCTGACGCGATCGGTAATGCCCATGGCAGCGCGATGCCTTGTGCCAATTTCCCTTGATGCTGCCCGTTCAGAAATCGGTAAAATAATGCCTGCGGCTAGTATCCGATCTTCTCTAATTAAGATGGCTCCATCATGTAATAGGGTGGTGGTTTGAAAGATTGTATGTAGTAATTCTTTAGATAGCAAAGCATTGAGCTTGACTCCTGGAACCGAAAAGTCACGATCATCAATGGGTTCACCAACCTCCACGATCATCAGTGCTCCTGTGCGATTTTGCGATAATTCAATTACGGCATCATTGATTTCTTCAATCACTGAGTCTGATTTGGCTGGCGATCGCCAAGTGGCGCTAGGGTGAAGTAGGGAGATGAGATCACCGCGTCCGAGTCGTTCTAAAAATCGCCTTAGCTCTGGTTGTAATATGACTGCCAGTGCTACCGCAGCACCAATTAATAATTTATCTAAGACAAAATTTAGTAACTGAAGACCAAGGCGATCGCTGACCACACTAGCGATCGCCAAGAAGATAATGCCCCTTAGCATCAGTAGAGTGCGGCGATCATTGCTAAGGGAAAGCATCAGATAGGCTAGTCCTAAAACCGCAAGGATATCTAAGCCTCTGATGATGAATGCAATTGAGTTAATATTGATAAACCACTGCATCCATAGCCCTCTGAATTCACAACTGATTCACAATTGAAAAATATACAGTACTTTGCAGTCCTGCCCCAAACACTGCCCTGATTCTGTTACCAGTTTACTATTTGATAGCCTCTTAACAAACTTTTGCTAACATCAATTCACGCAAGGGAAGCAACAATTAGATCGATCAGCGAAGGGGTGTCAACATTTCGGTATGTAAACATCCAAGCTCACTCTATTTCTGGCAAGCTTTCTCCATTTCATACCAATTAAAAAACCAAACCCAGTCAGGTTTTTTAATTAAGAAATGGCGTAGCCATTTCTTAATTTGATATGAGGTTGTGGAAGTGCAACCCATTGAAGTCTATCTACATAAGCTTTCGGGTAGACAATCATGACGCAAAAGATCCTCAGTGGTTTCCCTTCTGATGATCAAACTAGATTCACCATCTTTAACCACCACTGCCGCAGGCTTAGGCAAACGGTTGTAATTGGAGGCCATGCTGTAGTTGTATGCGCCTGTAGCAAAGACAACGAGGGTGTCGCCTGCATGGGTTTCAGGCATGGCAATATCTTTAATCAAGACATCACCAGATTCACAATGCTTACCTGCAATCGTGACGGTCTGACTAAGTTCGGCACTCATGCGATCGGCGATCGCGGCTCGATATTTAGACTGATAGGTAATTGGTCTAGGGTTATCGGACATACCGCCATCAACGGTGATATAGGTGCGGATATCGGGGACAGTTTTGCTACCGCCGACGGTATAGGCAGTGAGGCAAGTGGAACCAACCAGCGATCGCCCTGGTTCGCATAGTAGTTTTGGTAATGGTAGCCCTTCTTTGGCAAAGGCTTCGCTGACTCCCTTGCTTACGGTCTGCACCCATGCCTCAATGCTTGGAGGATCATCCGACTCCACATAACGGATTCCCAGACCACCACCAATATTTAGCTCTGAGAAATTCATCCCATATTTTTCACCTGCCAATTTGAACCACTGCACCATAACTCCGCCAATATCTTGATGGGGTTGCAATTCAAAAATCTGAGAACCAATATGGGCATGAATGCCGATGCAATTTAGCTTTGCCTCAGCCACAAACTGAAATACAGCATCAATATCATTGGGGTCGAAGCCAAACTTACTATCAATATGCCCCGTTTGAATATATTCATGGGTATGACATTCGATGCCTGGGGTAATCCGTAGCATGATGCGAGGGCTAGTGCTTTGCAAAGATGGTTGTTGCGCCAACTGAGCCACATTTTTTAATTCATGCCAATTATCCACAACAATGGTGCAGCCAGATTCTAGGGCATAGCGCAACTCATCTAGGGACTTGTTGTTGCCGTGAAAATAGATTAATGCGGGGGCAGTGCCTGCGCGGAGGGCAGTTAAGATTTCGCCTGCGGAGACCACATCGATGCCTAAGCCTTCTGAATTGACGATTGCACAGACTGCGAGGCAACTCCATGCTTTGGATGCGTATAAAACTTGGGCTTGTCCTTGATAGTGTTTGGCAAAGGCATCGCGATATTGCTGACAGGCAGTGCGTAAGCTAACTTCGTCTAGAATATATAGAGGTGAACCATACTGACGCACTAAATCCACCACATCACAACCACCAACCTCTAGGTGATCATTGGCATTGATTTTGGCAGTTAGGGGTAATAACTGTTGGTTAGGCGATAACAGGTTCAGACTAGAATTACTTGGATTATTTGATATTTGCTCGATCGCTTCCGCCTTAACATCAGTATTAAGTTGATCGAATTGGGGATTTGGTAAGACTGTGACCATTAATTATTATTAAAAAGCCTAAATTACAAAGTTTTCTATCCTGATTATAGGTAAATACGATGTCTTTGTATGATTTACGCTATGAAATACGGTAATTTCTGGTACTTGAGCCTATATTTTTAAGCTCAGGCATTATGCGCCCATAATCGTTTGGACATATTCATAACTAACTCATTGATAAAGCGATCGCTTTGCCATTGATTAAAGGTGTTTTGACAAATAGTTTGCAGATCTAATAGCTCATTTTGGGGGGCTGTAGTTAGTTCTGGCGCTGATTCCTGACTAGATAAATGGGCAAGAGATTGCTGTTCGAGATATTCCACAAAACTCATACCACCGATGTGGGTGATGTAAGCGGCGGTAAGTGCCTGCATGGAGCCACCGATCGCATAGGTAATGGCATTAGTTTTGAAACAGGCCGAAATTGCCGAAGTGACAATTTCTACACAACCTAATTGCAAAAGCTGTTGAGCCATAATCAAGCCGTACTTTTGCGCCTGCTGCCATCGCAGGGGTTGTTCATAGATTTTGCCAAGATCGATGAGCATTTGTGTGCTGATGGCTGTCCCTGCAAGGAGATCGATCGCAGGAATAGGGTTAGCAAAGACCGTAGTGGCATTGAGCAATTGATAGCGATTGATAATAATTTGAGCATCTTGGCGACGCTGCTGATTGATCGCTTGATCAATATCTTGATCGATGGTCTGAATTTGTAAATGGCTGTTCTGAATTAAGAGTTCTTCCCATTCATAGGACAAAATTGCTTCAATCCGTTCCTTTAAAGCCGTGATATCTGGAGGCAATTCTTCCCACCATTCTTGCAACGCGGTTTGTGGTGATGATTGCTGCGGATGAGAAGATTCAATATGGAGATACTGTCGCACTTTAATAGGATTTGGTTTAGCCGAGATTGCCACAATATCCTTAGCATTTAAAAAATGTTGTGTGCGCTTTTGCAAGTTATCTAGTACCAATTGGCGATCGCTTGGTAAGTAAAGATCAGTTTTATTAAAAGCTAAGATGAGCCGCTTACCGAGACTTGCCAAACGCTCTAGCTCTGTATATTCCGAACTGGTCAAGTCTCCTGCCGTCACAAAGATCAACAAATCGGACTGTTGAGCTTCAGCGATCGCCACTTGCTGACGTTGTGTGCCCGTTGCGCCCATTTCCTGCATACCTGAAGTATCCACAAGGACAACCTGCCGCTTAGTTTTGGACGTATTGATTTCCTGTGGATATGCTTGCCGCTCTGTGGTTGTGCCAATCCGCGCATTGGTTTGTCCCGCCTTGCGCCCTAGCATGGCATTAATAACGGAAGTCTTGCCCGCCGAGCCATTACCCAAAAGCACCACCTGAAAATAGTTTTGCTGCAAATTTTGGGCGATCGCTTGCAGCTTGAGGGAAATTTGTTGCCGCAATGCAGGGTCACTAATTTTAGCGATGCGTGATTGAGTTTGTTGCAGTTTCCTTTCTACAAAATGGCGATCGACCTTGGCTGGGGGAACAGTTACCCCAGTCAGGCTACGTTTAGCATTGACATACAACAGTGTGCCACCGATCATGATCGTCAAACCACTGAGCAAATGCCAGTCATGCTCAAGGGTAAATATGCTATTGGCGATCGCAACTATACTTACAGCCCCCAACACTAACCAGATTTTGGGACGCAACAACAACAGTCTCAACATTCACATTTACGATAAAATTTGGATTTACGCGGCATATATCAGAATATCTTAAATCAATGCTTAACGGCACTAACATATTTTTAATCGGCATGATGGGATCGGGCAAAAGTACTGTCGGCAAAATCCTTGCCCAACGTCTCAATTACAATTTCCTTGATACTGACACTTTAATTGAACAATGTGCAGGCAAATCAATCCCTCAGATATTTGCAGATGACGGTGAGCCTACATTTCGCGATCTTGAACAACAGGTACTAGCTCAAGTCGCTGCCCATACTCGTCTAGTGGTGGCCACAGGTGGCGGTATTGTGATGAGATCGCTCAATTGGTCACACCTGCACAATGGCATCGTTATCTGGATTGATGCTCCCATCGAAGTACTGCACGATCGCCTGCTGCATGAGGTGGCACAACGTCCCCTGCTCAACCCCGATAACCTGCAACAGCGTCTCCAAGATATCTATGAACAAAGGCGCGATCGCTATGCCCAAGCCGATATTGCCATCATGGTCAATGCCTCCGAAGACCCGACAGCCGTTTGCGATCGCTTACTTACAATGGTTGCCGAACGTATCAGCATAGATCGGCTCAAACAAATGCCCCCATCCTCCCTCGATCGCAACCCCTAAATATGCAATTGCTCTCAGCCATCATTAACATAGATAGCTGAGAGCAACTAATATTTTGTTGTTTTTTGCAGTTTGTAGTCAATAAATCAACCCTTGTCAATTTTAAAGGAATTTGTAATTATCTTAGTCCTTAGGGTCTAGCTCCCCTAAAGAACTGCTAGTAGCAGATTCCATCGATTGCATCGCTATACTGAGAGTGCTAATATACAAAGTCTAGCTTGGCAAAAGTTGGCTTCATATAGGCTCATCCAAAGTTGGGACTAACCGAAAATCTTAGTGCTGATATGACACCATCACCCTCTTCTCGCACAACACCCGCCGACCAGAGCGCCATCAGCGCTACTATTGATGTGATTGCCGAGAGTGAATCTTCAAGCAAGCATAGTCCTTCGGCGCTCATCTCTCCCGACCAATCTTCAGATAATCGCTCTTCCAGCGCATTAACAGTCACCGCAGGCGGCAACTTTGCTTCAGTCCTTGCCCCTCTCACCCCCGAAAAATTTAGCCAAGTTGTCACCGAAGTTGAGCAGAGACTAAGGATCGTTAACCAAACCTTGGGAATGCTCAATACAGATTTTGATGTCATTCTTGATGAAATGCTCCAAGCGATTCGGGGCAAAATTGGTGAGCTGCTATCAGCCGATCGCACGACCATATTTTTGTTAGATGCCGATAAAAATCAGCTTTGGACTAACATCCGTAGTGAAGATGGCAAAAATATGGAAATTCGTATTTCCACAGACCCCACTAGTATTGCGGGGGAAGTTGCCACCTATGGCCGCATCGTTAATATTCCCTACGACTTTTTTAACGATCCGCGATCCGCCGAAGCCAAAAAGCAGTACGAGCGCACAGGCTACCGCACCTACACCATGTTAGCCATGCCTCTGCTTAATGACGCTGAACAGCTAGTGGCAGTGGTGCAGTTGATTAACAAATTACGCATCAACGAAACATCTTTACCTCTAGAAGAACGCATTGATAACATCGGCTTTACGGAAGAAGACCAAGCCCTATTTGCCCAATTTGCGCCATCAATGCGCCTGATTCTCGAAAGCTCTCAGGCTTTCTATTCGGCTGCTCAAAAACAAAGGGCTGCTGATGCCTTGATGAAGGCAGCCATGTCTCTTGGTCAGAGTTTGGACTTAGAAACCACCCTCAAAAAGGTGATGGATGAGGCAAAACTGCTGATGAATGCCGATCGCAGTACCCTTTGGCTAATCGATCGCGATCGCCAAGATCTCTGGACACAGATCGTGAGAGCCGATGGCACAACTAAGGAACTGCGCGTACCTATGGGAGTGGGCTTTGCAGGACGTGTTGCCATCACAGGTGAAGTCCTCAATATTCCCTTTGATCTCTACAACCATCCCGATGCCAATAACTCGATGAAGTTTGATCAGGATAATGGGTATCGCACCTGTAGTTTGCTCTGTATGCCAATTTTCAACTCTAACAAAGAATTAATTGGCGTGACCCAGTTGGTCAACAAGATCCAACGTGGTGAATTTCCTGAATATGATCCCAGTAATTGGCCTAATGCTCCCGATCGCTTTAAGGCAAGTTTTAACAGCAATGACGAAGAGTTCATGAAGGTCTTTAACGTGCAGGCGGGCGTGGCTCTCGAAAATGCCAAGTTGTTTGCGAAGGTAAAGCAAGAGCAGCAGATGCAAAAGGACATTTTGCGGAGTCTATCCGATGGAGTTATTTCCACAGATAAGCATGGCAAGATTATTGCGGCCAATGAACGCGCCTATGATTTATTAGGTGTGAACAATGCCATTGAGGGGCGATCGGTCTATGACCTCATCAGTATTGAAACAGCTAACTTTTCCAAGTGGCTGACCAATAGCCTTGAGGGTAACGATGATAAAAGCCGTAAACAGTACTATCCTGACCAAACCCTAAGATCAACCCAAGGCGAACAACACAGCATTAATATTTCCATCAATACGATGTCTGAGGGGGATGACGGCGAAGGGGTGCGTGGGGCGCTGGTGGTGATGGAGGATATTAGTCAAGAGAAGCGGCTCAAAAGTACCATGTATCGTTACATGACCCAAGAACTGGCAGAACAGCTTCTCGCGGGTGGTGATGCCAAAATGGGTGGCGATCGCAAGGAAGTCTCAGTTCTCTTTTCCGATATCCGTAGCTATACGACTCTTACGGAGTCCTTAGCAGCAGAAGATGTCGTGATGATGCTGAATGAATACTTTGAAACGATGGTGGAAGCCGTCTTTAATTTCAAAGGAACTCTGGATAAATATATTGGCGATGCCATTATGGCGGTATTTGGCTCACCTTTGCCCATTCCAGACCATGCATGGATGGCGACCCAAACGGCGATCGATATGCGGAAGCGTCTCCAAGAATTTAATATTAAGCGTCTAGAGAAGCTCAAGCCCAAAACTCCTGAAGAAGCTCATATGGCAACCATTCGGATCGGTATAGGTATTAATTCCGATACCGTCATCAGTGGCAACATCGGCTCTACGCGCCGTATGGAATTTACCGCGATCGGTGATGGCGTGAATCTTGGTTCTCGTTTGGAAGGAGCTAGTAAGCAATATGGAACCGATATTGTCATTAGTGAAAGTACTTATAAATTGTGTCGCGATCGCATCTGGGTAAGGGAACTAGATCGGATTCAAGTAAAAGGTAAGCTGCAACCCGTAGGCATATATGAACTAGTCGGATTAATGACTGAACCCATTAGCGATCGGCAGCTACAAATTATTGAACATTACCAACAAGGTCGCACCTACTACCTAGAACGCAAATTCAGTAAAGCCGTTGCTGCCTTTGCAGAAGTATTAGAAATAGATAGCCATAATAAGGCTGCTAACCTGCATATCAGTCGCTGCCAGCATTTCCTCGTTAATCCTCCTGGAGATGAATGGGAAGGTGTTTGGCAACTGACAGAGAAATAGGGAACCTTAAAACAAGGATGTGTAGCATATCCCTTTCAGTTTAGAACTACCAAAATGGTTACCTCAGATCTTGCACCATTCCTGAAAGAGTTAAGTAGGAATGGGTTTGAGGATAATTTCAAAGCCATAACGCGCAGCAATATCGGCATTAGCTCGGATGAAGTTGAGAAGTTTTAACCAAAGAACAGAAGGGAATAAAA
>JANRII010000095.1:0-58275 GCA_033765135.1 Pseudanabaenaceae cyanobacterium bins.39 | reverse complement strand
AAAAACAACACCTGAATTAGGAACGTTGAACTGATCAAAACTATGGTACAAGTTGCCACCACTCACAGTACCTGCACCCACTGGCGCAATGCGATTTCCTGATACTTCTGTGGCGGTGCTTTGGTCAGGGACAATCTGAGCATAGGCACTTTGTCCACTGACGCTGACTAGTCCGCAGATGCTGATGACTGTTGTTGCGAGTAGCGATCGATAATTAGGAAAAGACACCATGAAGGGAATCCGTTGATTTTCCATAAAAATTGTTAATAACTGCTTGGTTTGTGTTGAGTGGGTTTGGTGTCTTAACTAAATAATTCCTAATGGATCGCTTGAGATTAGTCTGATTACTTAATAGAAAAAATCTATTTTTGGGCTTTAATATTTTTGTTCTATTCAATAGAAGCAATCAGGGTTTTAGTTTTTGAAACTATCGGTATATTAAAAACTTAAAACCAGAGATTTTTAGTTTGTTTAGACTCAGCAACTTAGCAAGTTCATTTTTGCATGAGTTTTATAAAAAAAGCTATAGGCTTTATAAAAGAATATGATTTATAAAGTTTATCTAGTCTAATGAAGTATTGATTTGTTTACCTGCCTAAAGTGGGAAAAGCTTCTACAAACCCCAAAAACTACAAATGATTTAGGACTGTTATATACTCGCAAAGAAAGCATTGCTAATTTAGTTATATTGCTATACAGTAATTTAAATATAGTAACTTTACCCTAAACCCCCGATGTCAAAGATACCTCCTCACCCATCTGCGTTATTGCAAGTTGCTGATTATTTTAAAGTGCTTTCTGAATTGAGCCGATTGCAAGTGCTATGCTCCCTGAAATCTGGTGCTAAAAATGTCACAGAAATCATGGAAGAAACAGGTTTAGGGCAGGCCAATGTTTCCAAGCATTTAAAAATATTAGCTCAAGCAGGAATTGTGTCGCGTACTCCCCAAGGAGTTAGTGTCTATTATGAAATTATAGAACCATTTATTTTCGAGCTTTGCGAATTAGTTAGCGATCGCCTTTCTATTCGTTTAGAAGAGCAGTTTCAACAATTAAAAAAATTAGAAGAATTGCGCTTAACTACTAACTTTTAGAGTTAATTTCCTTCGACTTTAACTAATTCTCTAACTCGATTGATGGCATCTTGGATGAATAGTTTTAAAAACTCATCGCGACGGTTCAGTTGAAATTGGCGCTGTACTACTTCTGCTATGCCTCCATCGCCCCAATCGCGATCGCGACTGAAATATTCCATAAAGCTTTTCCCTGCGATGCGGGTTAGATAAGCCGCAGTAATTGACTGGACAGTGGATTTGACCACTAAGCCCACCACAGTTACGGAAATAGCGGCGGAGATAATCTGCACAACTCCTTTGACGATTCCCAAACTAACAAGAGTTCTTGTGAGAGAATTGGCAAGTTCTTTGCCGCGCTCGATATTGATATCGCAACCATAGACCTTACCGATTTCCACAACCATTTGAGCATTGATGGCAGCAGTGGCAAGCAGATCAACCACGGGTAAAGGGGTGGCAAAGACGACTCCCACCACTAGCCACTGAAATTTTTCCACAACTTGATTAGCGGCGGCTTCTTGTTGTTGGGCGATCGCTTCACGGGTCGCAGCCGTCAGGCTTTGCGATCGCAATAGAACATTATCAGCAACTAGTTCATCGCCTTCATAGCTGAGAATATCGAGGATGCGGGTGATTAGCGGTTGAATTTTGGACTTAGGCGTAATGATCTCGCCATTGTCAAGGGTGATGGGGGCAGGGCTTGCGGCGATCGCCACCACATCTTGGGGCTGGATCAATTCGAGAACTCGCGATCGCAAGTTGGTATGGATGATGTCGCGATCGTTGGCGGTGAGGCGATCAATTTTATTAAAGGCTAAGACTGTGCGCTTGCCGATTTGGGTGAGCGCTTGCAGAACTTCAAATTCGGAACGGCGCAAATCATCATCCACCACAAAAATAATTAAATCGGCTTCGGTGGCTAGTTGTCTGGCTTCCTGTTCGCGATCGCTCCCCAAGGCACTCGCCTCTAAAATACCGGGGCAATCAATAAATTGAATGGGAACATCTAAATTGGCAAATTTAACGGGAGGATAGGTCTTTCCGAAGGCAGTGGTTCCCATCGTTGCGCCCACTTGACCACGATTTTGTGGTTGTTCCGTTGTAGTGGCGAGATCTAATAATCCATTGACTAGGGAAGTTTTGCCTGCGGAACCAACACCAAATACCACCACGCGCAATTCGGAACGGATAAAGTTCTGTTTGAGAGCTTCAGTTTGCTCCATGAGGGAGCGGCGCATCACTTCATCTTGAATTTGCTGAACTTGTTGCTCTAGAGCTTCGAGGCTATCCTGTGCCGCTTCAATTTTATCGGTGGGAACTTCAGGAATGGGTCGCGGTGCTGCTTCTTTTTGAAATAGTCCGAAGTATCGCGCACCTAGCCAAGTAAGCCCCAACACTAGCCCAATCACCAAAATTACCACCGCACCACCTAAGATCGGTGAAATATTACTGATGAGTTGATAGAGTTGAATCAGGCGATCGAGTAAGGGTAAAAGGAAGGAAATGATTAGACCCACTGAGGCGATCGCCAGCAGCGATCGCCACCAAGAAAAATTTTGCTTCATCTTTTCCACCAACGGGCAATCAATTTTTCTAATTCAGTCCATAGCACTAGCAATAGACTAAAGCCAAAGCAGAGCAGCAGTTCCGATGCGGTGAGTGGCTCCGTGCCAAAAAACCTTTGTAGGGCAGGGACATAGAGCAGTGCCATTTGCAAAGCGGTGGTAATAATGACGGAGGTAAGTAAATAGGGATTTGAGAAGGGATTTAGCTCAATGATCAGCTTGCGATCGGAACGACAGGAGAGAGCATGTCCCATTTGGGCGATGCAGAGGGTGGTGAAGGTGATTGTTTTCCAGTGGCTATGCCAGATGGGATTGCTGGAGTTATAGGACAGTTCGATGAGCGCAATCGTTTGTAAGCCAAACACCACACCCACTCGCAGAATATACCAACCCAATCCCCTCGCAAAGATATTTTCTTGGGGATGAAATGGCGATCGCTGCATTACATCAGGTTCCGAAGGTTCCACCGCAAGGGCAAGGGCTGGCACTCCATCGGTAACGAGATTCATCCAAAGGATCTGTAAGGGAGTGAGGGGGACAGCATTTACACCGAGAAATGGAGTTGAAGCGATCGCGATGACTTCGCCCACATTACTACCCAAAATATATTTAATAAACCGCCTAATATTCGCATAGACCGTTCTCCCCTCCTCCGTGGCGGCGATAATCGTGGCATAGTTGTCATCTAGCAAAATCATATCACTGGCTTCTTTGGAGACATCCGTACCCGCAATGCCCATAGCAATCCCGATGTTAGCCTGCTTGAGGGCAGGAGCATCATTGACCCCATCTCCTGTCATCGCCACCACTTCGCCATTACGTTGCAAAGCTTGGACAATGCGTAATTTATGCTCTGGCGTAACCCTTGCATAGACGGTGGTTTCACGGACGATCGCGGTTAGTTCTTCGTCATCCATTGCTTCGATATCTCGCCCAGTTACGACCCGATCGCGATCGGGAGAGAATATTTGCAAATCACGGGCGATCGCCTTGGCGGTTAATTGATGATCACCTGTAATCATCACCGTATGGATACCCGCTTGACGGCTTACCTGTACGGCGGCGGCGGCCTCCATTCGCAGAGCATCACGAATACCCACTAGCCCAATCCAAGTAAGATGGGTTTCCACTTCTTTTCCCTCGGATGGCAGTTCTGGCAAAGGTGCATAGGCACAGCCTAAAATCCGCATCCCCCTAGTTGCAAGACGATCATTCTGATTGATAATTGCCTGCCTTTGACCATCATGAAGATCTTGGACAAGATCATGAATCTGAATGCGATCGCATCTGTCTAAAAGAGTTTCGGGAGAGCCTTTGCAAAAGAGGATATAGGGAATATCTGGCAAGAGCTTGGCGATCGCTCTAGTGATTTCAGGAGTATCTTCCGCATCCATATTTTGCACTGCCACCACCGTACTCATCAACTTGCGTTCTGAGGTAAAGGGAAGTTCGGCCACTCTTACAAAATAGTTGACAAAATGCGCCTGCCAAAAGTTAGCCTTACCCGCCATCGATAGCAAAGCTCCTTCCGTAGGATCGCCGATGACCTGCCAAGGCAATTCCTGTGTCGCGATCGTCTTGTCTGGTGCATGTTGCTGCAAATAGGCATCGTTGCAAATGACGCTAGTTGCCAAAATTAACTGCAATTCAGGACATTGGCTAATGTTAATATCACTGGCCAGCATATCCCCCGCCAACCGTGCGATCGCAAACTGACCAATCGGCTCATAGCCCACACCCCCCACCTGCGCCGTATAGCTCGCAGTAAATACACTTTCAGCGACCATTTTATTCTGGGTCAAGGTTCCCGTCTTATCTGAGCAAATTGTGGTTACAGATCCCAAAGTTTCCACCGCAGGTAATTTGCGAATTAGGGCTTTCCGTTTGACCATGCGCTGGGTTCCCAAGGCTAAGGTAACGGTAATTACCGCAGGCAGACCTTCGGGGACAGCCGCCACTGCCATACTTAGCGAGGTATTTAATAGATTTACAAAATTACCATTGCGCCATAGTCCGATCGCGATGACCACAGCCACTAGAGTCAAGGAACTAACCACCAATGCCTTCGATAGCTCACCCATGCGCCTTTGCAGAGGGGTTTCCTCTATCTCCACATTCTGCAATAGATTAGCGATTTTCCCTAATTCAGTTTGCATTCCCGTTGCCGTCACCAAGAGCAAGCCCCGACCCTGCAAAATTTCTGTACCTTGAAATAGCATATTGTGGCGATCGCCCAAGGACTCAAATTCTTGGCAGACTGTATTGGCGGACTTATTCACGCCTTGTGATTCCCCTGTGAGCGCCCCCTCCCGCACCTTCAGATTCACCGCATCCAATAATCGCCCATCGGCCGCCACCTGCATCCCTGCATCGACAAACACCAAATCACCAACCACCAATTCCGTTGCACCAATTTCTAAAACCCTCCCACCACGCAAAACCCGCACCGTCGGAGTTGCCAATTGCCTCAAGGCCGCTAGGGATTCCTCAGCGCGATTCTCTTGGATATAGCCCAAAATGCCATTAAGGATCACGATAACCGCAATGGCGATCGCATCTTTAGGAAATTCTCCCATCTTCAAATCTAGTAATGCCGATACCAATGCCACCCCCATCAGCATCAGCAACATAATGTTCGTAAACTGATCAATAAAAATCTGCATTTTTGATCTAGTTACGCCCCCCTTTAACTCATTGCGTCCATAGATCCTCTGGCGATCGCTCACCTGCCAAGACTCTAGACCCAGATCAGGATTCACATCCAAGGCGGCGATCGCCTCAGCGATCGTCATCATGTGCCAAGTCTGCTTGGTGGGTAATTTAGTCATAGTGTTTCTGTCAACGGTGCAAAAGTCTTTCATCTAAGCCTATCAAAATCTACAGCAGACCTAGATCGTTTGTAAAAATCATTGAGATATCAACACTAAATTACATAGACAGCATCACTTCGACTTTACTCAATCACCCAATTACCAATTACCAATCACCAGCTAACAACTACTAAAAACAGGCTATCCCAAGCTAAAGCTCAATTTAGTATTAGTTGTTTAGTTTTTAACAAACAGTTTTGATTACTTTCTTGAGTTAGCATGAAACCCAAAAATTACTAAAAATTACAACCTTCTATGTCTGTGGCAAGATGCTTAACACAGCATAACGCTCCTATGCCCGACCACCTATTTCCTGTCACCTATTCCACCCTCAGCCCCCAAGCTCTAGTTACTCGCGTTTTAAATCACTACAACATCGGTCATGTGCGGAGTTGTGTATTTTGGATACGCGGATTAAGTGATATTTATCTCGTTGAAAGTGAGCATAATCGCTATGTGCTGCGTGTTTCCCATGCCCATTGGCGATCGCAATCAGAAATTCAATTTGAGCTAGAATTTCTTAACTTTTTGCATCAAAATCAAATTCCCGTTGCCTATCCCCTCCCCACCCGCGATGGTAAATTGGCGATCGAAATCAATGCCCTTGAAGGACATCGCTACGCTGCCCTCTTTACCTATGCTAAAGGTGCAGTTGCCATCGGAGACCTAAATAAACCCCAAGCCCAAAAACTAGGAGAAACCCTAGCCACGTTACACAACGTTGCCCAAGGTTTTCAATGTTGTGATAATCGCCCCCATCTCACAATTGATTATCTGCTCAATGACTCTTGCCGTGACCTGATGCCCTTTCTTTCATTACAGGGACAGGCTTATTTAGAAGACGCGATCGCCCAAATTAAAGAGCAAATTGCCAAATTACCTGCCGATGCCCCTCTCTGGACGGTGTGCTGGGGCGACCCCCATAGCGGCAATGTGCATTTTACCGAAAATAATGAAGCCACCCTGTTTGACTTTGATCAATGTGGCTACGGCTGGCGCACCTTTGATATTGCTAAATTTTTGCAAGTCACTTTGCAAGCAGGTATTAGCCCCAGTGTTCGCAAGGCGTTTTTACAGGGCTATCAACAGATACATCCCCTTGAGGAAATTGAATTGCAATCTATGCAACCCTTGATGCAAGTCGCGCAAATTTGGTCATGGGCAATCAGCGTCAAATCAGCGATCGTCCACAACCACAGCAAGCTAGATAAAATTTATTTTCAGCAACGCCTAGAGCATTTCAAAATGTTGCGATCGCCAGACTGGAAGCCTTTCTAGCAACAAAAATAAAAGATGGCTACACCTAAAGTGACAATTTTTAGATATCTTTATGTCGCAGATGTAGCCACTAAACTATTGACCAAAAGTTCCTATACCGTATCTACATGGAGAGTTTGAACAACTAGCCATCACTACTCTAATAGTAAATTCAGCATTCCATCTAGGGGTAATTCTAATAACAGGGGTATCATCGTTTTGAGTATCCGATGCGACTAAATTACCATTGTCATCATATAACTCAAGGTCTATATCTCGACAGTCGTTATCACAAACGCCCACAATTGCGTAGCTAGTACCCCTTCTTAAATTGAGGGTAACATCATCCTTGCCACGATTACCAAGATCTCCAATAAATGGATTGTGGGTCATTTGATAATTAACCAAACCAATCGCAACAGAAGCTCTAACTAACTGAGAACGAACTTGATTAGTCCATTTATCATTTTGAGCTATTAGGACACGGTTTTCGTTCTCCAACATTTGAGCTTTGACGGAATCTGCACTCAAGGGAATACTGATCAGAGCCGCAACTGTTAAAGCAAATCTTAGTAAGATTTGCGATTTGGGGTTTGTCACAAAAGTACCTCTCGGCAATCTTAGGTTGAAGCGTGTAGGACAGGCATTGACCAATACTAATACATGTAAATATGATGTGCAACCCAGTGCTTAACCCATTCAACTGTATATGGTCAAATGATAACTAAGCTGCTTCGATACCGATCGCCAACCGACTGTAAACCGTAGCTAAGGCATGAGCATCGCCCACATTACCAGGAAATAACACCACAGGCAGATCGGGAAATCGTGGATGATCCGCAGGGGTTTTGACCACCGAGCAACCTGCTAAAATCTGCCCCAATAGCCTTGCTGTGGGCAGGTTTAGACCCGTACTCACCACATCATTAGAGGTGATGCCCCCTTTGCTAATTAAAAAGCCAATATCTGTGGGCAACTCCTGTACGATCGCCATCAACAAAGCCGACACCGACTGACCAAAGGCAAGTCGAGTTGTAATATCGGCAAACTCCAATTCCTTGCGACTGGTAAAAACCACCGCAGTCTTTGCCGCCGCATGGGCTTGTTCAATTTGGGCAAGGGCTTCTTTTTTGATTAATTCAGACTGCTCGGCTAACTGCTCAGGAGCAACTAAGAGCCGCGACACCTCAATTTCCACAGGTACAGTATTGGGAGCCTCTAGCAACTTTTCTAGCTGCTCAGTGGTTTTCTTGACATGGGAACCGACGATCGCCACCCCTGCCCGATGCGATCGCATATATTTAGACATATCGGCCGCCGCGATCGGTTGTGGTGGCAACTTCGCCAAAGCCGTCAACAAACTAGCGGCACTGCGAAACAAAAAGCGTTTACCCGTTGCCGCCACATGCAGGAGATCGGAAGCAAATTGATTAAGATCGGCTTGATTTTCGGCATCCACCACACAGCATTGATTGTCCTGCAACCTTGCCAAGCGTTGGCGACAACCTGAACGAATATCTCCCAACAAAAAGCGCTCCACCTTGTCCGCAGGAATGCGCCCCTTGGTTTTTTCTGCCACATAATCGGGGAGATAACTATAGCTATAGCCAAATACGGAATCCTTGGCAAACTCTGTCTCATGGACAGGGGTGGGTACACCATTGACAACGAGGTAATGCACACTGGATTTAGTAAACCGTCCCCCCTCAAAAAAGGCAGGTACGAGAAAATGAGCATCAAAGCCCCCTAGCTCCTCCGCGATCACATCAGTCTCTACGGGATAATGTCCGCGTAAGGTTGAGTCAGAACGACTAACCACCACAAAATCCGTAATTTCCTCAGCCGCCAAAGCTGGTTTGAGGTTGCGACAAACTTCACGGGTCACGGCAGCAGCATCTTCAGGGGTGAGCGATCGCGTATTCGTCAAAACAAACATGATCGGCGCAGCATCTGCCAGCCCCACCCGCAAAGTTTCCACATCCCATCGGGTTAGCAACAGGCAGCTATGCACCGTCTGTGAGCCAGTGGGATCGTCATCAAGCACAATGATTTTGGGTTGTCGAGAAGATGTTGCTGCCATTAATTTATCAATAAATTTATCAATATAGTTTTGGAGGATCTACTGGTATTGGGTAGGCTTATGTTTAGCACACTTCGCCAAGTTCTCCAGACATGATTTTGTCTTATTTTATCGTTAATTTAGCACTCTGCTGGTGCTTAAGATTTCGCCTCAGATTTCCAGCGATGTCGTCCCATTGCCACGCATAAAATCACTCCCGATGCAAAACCAATGGTGGATATTGTTAAAGGTTCCTTCAGCAAAACTGCTGAGGCCAAAATAGTTAAAAAGGGTTGAATTAGCTGTAATTGCCCAATTTTGGCAATGCCACCTAAGAATAGTCCGTGATACCAAGCGAGAAACCCCAGAAACATACTAAAGATGCTGACATACAGAAAACCCATCCAAGCATTTCCCGACACGATCGCCAAGGAGCTAGGGGCGTAAAACCAGACAATCGGGAATAAGATCGGGAATACCAATACCAGTGACCAACAGATGACTTGCCATGAGCCAAAATTGCGAGCAAGGATAGTCCCCTCCGCATAGCTAAAACTAGCGGTGATCACGGAACCCAGTAGGGCAAGATCGGCAAAGCTAAGAGTTCCTGTGCCAGAGGTGAGGGCAAATGCCATGACTAGCCCACTGCCTGCGATCGCAAATAGCCAAAACTGCCAAGCCGTCTTTTCACCCCCACGCCAAACGCCAAATAGGGCTGTCGTCAGAGGCATCAGCCCGATGATCACGGCTCCATAGGAAGCAGAGGCATTTTGCATGGCTAGGGTCGATAGCAAAGGAAAGCCAATAATGCCACCACTCGCGACAATCAAAAAGTTGGGGATAAATCGCCATGCAGGGAGAGGCTGACGTTTAACTACAAGGACGATCACGGCCAAGATTGCTGCTACGACAGCACGACCTAACCCCACAAACACGGGATGCAGGTTAGTCACAGCCACACGAGTCGCAGGCAAGGTAAGACTAAAAACCATGACCCCAATCGCTCCATAGATCAATCCCCATAGTTCTTGCTGTGGTTGGCGATCGTCCTTGCTCTGTTTCGATGTGTTCATTCTGTATCAGCCATAGTTTTTGAGAAAATTAAAATCAAATTGCAACAAAATATGTTAAATCGGCAAATTAGTGCTATAAATTTCGCAAACTAAAAGCAAGCTATTTACAGTTAGTATCAAATCAGTGCCAAATTTAGCCGCTAACATCAAGCACATTCATGGCATGGTCACGAGGTGATTTCTTAATTATGGAGAGTAACAACATTCGTACCAATGAGTATGAGCAAACCTTAGCAGGAGTCACCAAGGACTTATCTGACCTGCGTGCCAATATTTTGGGCAAACTCAGCCGTGAAATTTTAATTTTGCAAGCCCAAAAGAATGCTCTGTCTGATGATATTCAACGTCTACAGTCACAACGTAAGGAACTAGAGGTTTTGACTGTTGCTCAACAGGGGATGAGCCAACAGGAAATTCAACGTCAACAGTGGATTGAGCAACTTGCTCAAGCAATTACCTATCATCTCAAAAATGATGTAATTGTGACCAATTCTAAGGCACTAAACGATCATTCAGAAAATTTTGAGCAATTGATGCTCAACCTTGATAGCGCCATCCGTGCCACCTTCCAATCTCTGCAACGAGATGTGGATACCTACCAACGGGACATGGATGAGCAGATGCAACGTATGTATAGCCAGAGGCAGCAGGGAGAGTTGATGCTAACGGCTTTGGTGGAACGCATTGATGAATACTTGCGAAAACCCAATGGCGATCGCTATGGTGCAGGAATGCCAACCCCCATGACCTCACCGATGTCACCCACTGCGCCCAACTTTATGGGCAGTATGGGCAGTTTGAATACTGGTTTTAATACTGGTGGTGTCAATGGTGATACTTCACCAATATCACCCACTAGCCCCACTAATGGCATCAATGACTATAGTCAATTGCAGGTTCCCAACTTTAACAATGGTCGCTATCGTACCTATCCCCCTAACAATGATATTGACTATGGAGATGATACAGCGCCGATTGAGACTCCCCCTGAACGCAGTCAAAGTGCTGGCAAGCTCAATGACTGGTGGTTAGGCTTCTTTTTAGTGTTGGGAGCATCGGTGGTGCTGTCTTTCCAAAATATTTTGGTGCGGATTATTTTCTCCAACTCTAATATTTTGGGATTATTTGTCTTTGGTGGACTGATTAAGCCCAGTGTGACCAATTCCTTTACGCTGCTGTTGTTGAGAATGCTATTTGCCACCCCAATTATGTGGTTTGTGGCGAAAGTAATTTTCCGCGTAGATGTAATGCGAGATTTTCAGCAACTTTTGCTGCCTAGCCGCCGTTTGTTGATGTGGCGAGTCACCTTTAGTGCCATTTTGCAATTTGCTTCCTTTGCCTTTATCTATGTGGCGTTGGGAATTTTAAACCCTGGTTTAGCGGTGACTTTATTTTTCATCTTCCCCACGGTGACGGTGCTGATGGCTTGGCTTTTGTTTGGCGATCGCCCCAGCAAAGAGCGTTGGCTAGTGATTGCCATTATTTATGTGGGGATCATGCTGACCTACAACATTCTTGGTGTGAATAAACCCGATACTTGGGGTGTTTTAGCAGCAATGTTGTCTGGTATCTCCTTTGCAGGTTACATCATTACCTCTCAGGCCTGCTTTAAGCAACTCAACCCTGTTTCCTTTACGGCAATTAACTTTGCCATTATTCTGTTGCTTTGCTTTGGCACTTTACCCTTCACCTTCTCCTCGATTTCTTGGGGTGGTGGACTGGTCTTTATGTGTTTCCTAGTTGCCCTAACCACTTTGGGAGGTTATCTGTTGACTAGTTTTGGCACAAAGATGATGGGTGCGGCTCAGGCCTCAATTGTGAGTGCTAGTGGCCCTGTTTTTACAACGTTTTTAGCTTTTATGTTGTTAGGCAGCAAGTTGGAGCCGATCCAGTTGTTTGGGGTATTTTTAGTGACAGGTGGCGTTGGCTTGCTCAGTGTTCAGAATATGTATAAGAAGCCTGCTCCACAGAAATAGCTCCTATACCCAACTAAGAAATGGCAACGCCATTTCTTAATTAAAAAACCTCATGCCAAAAACCTCACTTTGAAGCCTTCAGAGTGAGGTTTTTTATCTAGAGCGCAAGTTGCTCTTGCAAATATTGCACGACAGAGGCGATCGCAACTAGATTGGCGGATTTAGTGGCACGTTCCACTATTTCCACCTTACCTTCGGCGATCGCTTTGCCTGTGACAACTCGGTAAGGAATCCCCACCAGATCGGCATCCTTAAACTTCACGCCTGCTCTTTCGTTGCGATCGTCTAACAAAACCTCGATCCCTACCACATTTAGGGCTTGGTAAAGGCTTTCAGCGACTTCCATTTGTTTGCCATCGGCAATGTTGGGGACGGTGATGATCACATGGTATGGCGCGATCGCTTTGTTCCAGATGATGCCATCTTTGTCGTAGGACTGCTCCACTGCCGCTTGAGCGAGGCGTGATACCCCTAGACCATAGCAACCCATCACAAGGGGGACTTCTTCGCCCTGCTCATTGGTAAAGGTGGCCTTCATCGCTTGAGAATATTTCGTACCTAGTTGGAAAATATGCCCCACCTCAATACCTCTAGCGGTTTCAAGGGTTTGTTGAGGATCGTGAACAGCGCGATCGCCTGCTTGCGCTTTGTCCAAATCCACTACCCTTGGCAAGGTAAATTGATCGCCCCAATTGGCTCCCACCACATGGTAATCCGCTTCATTAGCTCCTGTGACAAAGTTTTGCAGGTTGGTGACGGTATGATCGGCAAGCCGCAAAAACTTAGTCGCAACCTTAGCATCGGGATCAATGTAACTATCATCAAGGTCTGGAGCCAGATAGCCTAAGGGTAGTTGAGAATGCGCCCATTTTTGTTGAGATTCAGCATCGGCAACCTGAAGATTGATCAAGGCTTTACCGCCATAGTTGGCAGCAACCTTAGTCAGTTCATTTTGCAGTTTGACTTCATTTACTTCGCGATCGCCACGAATACTAATGAGAACAATCACCGTTGAGCCATTGTCGTAGGTGGCTTGGTAGAGTACCTGCTTGACCACTTGGGTGGGACTGCATTGCAGCATTTTGCAGACAGTGGCGATCGTATTGGCCTTGGGGGTATGCACTTTGTCATACTTGCTAAAGCTAGAGGCGATCGCTTCGGGAGGGAGTGATTTTGCCTTTTCCACATTGGCGGCATAGAGACCATCCTCAGTAAAGAGAATGTCATCTTCTCCTGCTTCGGCTAGTACCATAAACTCCTGCGAGCCTGAACCACCGATCGCTCCTGAATCAGCTTCGACGGCGCGAAATTTTAGCCCACAGCGATCGAACATTTTGCGATAGGCGCGATCCATCGCGTAGTAAGTTTCCTTGAGGCTTTCCTCACTGCTATGGAAAGAATAGCCATCCTTCATGATAAATTCACGGCCACGCATTAAGCCAAAACGGGGACGGATCTCATCGCGAAATTTAGTTTGGATCTGATACAAATGCTGGGGCAACTGGCGATAGGAACGGATTGAGTCCTTGGCGATCGCCGTAATCACTTCCTCATGGGTAGGTCCTAAGCCCACCTCACGCCCTGCGCGATCGGTCAAGGCAAACATGATCCCTTCTGCCTTGGTATAGGTGTCCCAACGTCCTGACTCTTGCCATAGTTCCGCAGGTTGCAACTGAGTCAACAGACATTCTTGCGCTCCCGTGGCATTCATTTCTTCGCGCACGATCGCCATAATCTTTTGCAAAACGCGCCACATCAACGGCAAATACACATACAAACCCGAACCTATCCGTCTAATATAACCAGCCCTTAATAACAGCTTATGACTAGGTAATTCCGCTTCGGCAGGGTCTTCTCGCAAAGTGACCCAGAGCATTTGAGATAGACGCATATTTCTGAAGTGTTCGTTACTATTTCTATATTTTGGTATATAGCGATCCTAAATCACTTAGAGATTTGTGAAGTTTACGGCTCTTTAGGATTGCTATAGGCAGATTGTGCAGATTGTATTGTACAGCGCTTTGCGATCGCGCAAGTCCTAGAGATGATCGTCGGACAAAATAGCTCCCAACATATTTGCTTGATCCGTAATCGCCGACTGCAAATCTGCCCCCCGTAGATCCGCACCCCGCAAATCCGCACCCCGCAGATCGGCATATTGCAAATTAGCCCCTCGCAGATCCGCACCCCGCAGATCGGCATACTGCAAATTGATATGATGACAATCGCTACCATTTAACTCAGCCCCCCGTAAGTCTGTCTGAGAGAGATCCATCTCCGCGAGATAGGCTCCATGCAAATTCCATCCTGCAAAATTGCGCTGACCTAAATTGTATTGTCGTAATACTTGTTGAGCGCTAATAGAGGGAAGAATAGCAATTGCTTCGCTAGATGGAGATATTTGTGGTTGCGAATTAATCCGCACCAGATTAGGTTGGCGATCGACCTGATCAACAATTCGCAAAACCCCAATAATATTGCCATTGAGATCATGCACTAAGACCGTGGAAATACTGGCATTAATCCATTCGCCGCTTGCAACTTGCAAAGAAATCAGTGTTGAATCAAGGGGCTTGCCTGCGAGGGTATCAAGAATAGTAGCCTGTAAATCAAGGGCTTGAGATTCATGGAAGTGAGGTAAACTTTGCTTTGCTGTCATTGCATTTTGGTTACTATGCCAACCAAACAATTTTTCCGCAGTTGTATTCCAGAGCAGCACCTTACCTTCAGGACTAATAATATCGATCGCCACTGGAACAGCCTTAATCACCGCCCTCAATAATTCATTAGTTCTTTGCAGATTGGCTTCCGCTTCTCCACGCTCACTAATATCAATACATACGCCATCAGCAAAGATAAAGGGAGTATCCACTTGTTGATAATAGCGCGTAATATTCTGCACCCATTTCACCTCTCCCGAAATAGTCACAATCCGAAATTCATGGCGAAAGGTAGCTTGCTTCTCAAAGCCTGCCTTAATTAGCGCTTTAAACTGCTCCACATCTTCTGGATGAATTAAATCAATGATTTGATGGGGATTAGCAATGACCTGTCGCGGCAAAATACCCACCAACTCCACTAATCCATCACTAATAAAGGGAATTGTAATCTTATTTTCCTGACTTTCGGTATCAAGGGACAGGCGATATACTGTCGCAGGCATACTAGAAGCGATCGTGGTCAGACGCGATTCACTCTCCTTCAAAGCCGATTCTGTCCGCATCCGCTCTGTGATGTCCCGCGAATTGATCACCAATCCTTGCACATTATTATCCTGCAAAAGATTGCAACACACAGATTCCAAGTAAATCCAATCCCCCTTGATATGTTTATAACGCATCACAATCGGCGTAGACACCACCAGAGTATCAACGGACTGCGTTACAAAATTTTGAAAATTTGGCAAATCTTCTAAATGGATAAATTGAATTAGTTTTTTCCCAATCACATCTTCAGGCATATAGCCAAGAATCCGAAAGATGGCAGGACTGCAATATTGAATAGTGGTATCAATATCCAGAATATTCACAATATCGGAAGAATATTGCATGATTGCTCTCAATTTAGCCTCATTGCGCGTCAGATTTCGCGAGATGCGTCTTTGCTCTTCTCTCTCCACCCGAATCTGACGATCCATCAAATTTAGCTTGGCATTCATCTCTGCAATTCGCACCTCAAGGCGTTGATGAGAGCTTTGCAGCTTGTCAGATTCTTGTTTGCGTTGGCTAATATCTTGAATCCACCAACGCATACCCATGACATGGCCATCTTGACTAGAGCGAATGCTAATAATGGTAAAACTAGCATCGAAGGGTTGCCCCGTGGGAAACTGCATCCGAAAATCAAGGCTTTTGATATTCTGCCCCCTTTGCAATTGTCCAATTAAGCTCTGAAACTGCTCTTTGTAAGTGGGATAGACAAAGTTTTCCAGATTTTTGCCAATGGGATGAGATCCAAGAAGGAGGGTTGCGGCACGATTTGCCTCCGATATATTTCCTTGGGCATCGGTGACAAAGTACCCATCGGGCGCAAAGTCAAATAGCTCTTGATATTTTTCTAAGTCATCAATGAGTTGATGCTGATATTCTTCTAGTTCTGTAAGTCCGTTAACCAATAGGCAGAGGGTATCGTCAAGCAGATGTTCTTGACTAGATATTGTATTGCTAGATACGGAGGATTTGGCAATTAGCTCTAGCTCTTGCAATTGCCGAATTGAAGTGGCTATCAAGTTAAGGGTAGGATGCATTCCCATTTGACTTTACCCATCAAAATTTGTCTTTAAGTGTTTGCGAATTATGCTGGTGCTACGGGGTAATGTTCTGGTATTGGATATCCCCCGAACAAAGTCTCGGATAAAATTTGGATAAGGTTTAGATACAATTATGTGTTGCTCTAATATCTAGGTTTTAGTCTACTCTATAGCAAAACAAGAATGAGCTAGTGCCAACCAAGAAGGGTGCGGTGGTGTGGGAATTTTCGTATTTTAAGTACATAGGGTATGGATATGAAACGAATTTTGTTTGTCAGCTACACTGCCATGTTGGGTGGGGGAGAGCTATGTCTTTTAGATTTTGCAAAAGCCTATCGAGATAGTAGTGAGGTGTTGTTGCTGACCGATGGTGTGTTGCGATCGCGCTTGGAGTCATTGGGTGTGCGGGTGCAGGTGTTGACGGCTTCGCGATCGCTCGCCAATGTTAAGGTGTCTAGTGGGCTATGGGCATCTTTTAAGTCTTTGGGAGATCTGTGGCGTTTGGGGCGACAGGTGGCACAGATTAGCCAAAATTTTGATCTGATCCATGCCAACAATCAAAAGGGATTTGTGGTGGCGGCGATCGCCAGATTTTTAGGGGGTGCGCCTGTGGTATGGCATCTGCATGATATTTTGACCGCCAATATTTTTAGTGCTACTAATCGGCGCATTGCCGTTACCCTCGCCAATTGGTGTGCTACACGAGTAATTGTGAACTCACAGGCGACAGGGGAAGCCTTTGTCACCGCAGGGGGTAATCCCAAACTGTTACGCACTGTCCATAATGGTTTTGATGGGGAGCAGTTTGACTGTATTGATGAAGATCAGTCGTTGTTGCGTCAAGAGTTGGGTATTCCTCGCGATCACCCTTTGATCGGCATGTTTAGTCGTTTGTCCTATTGGAAGGGACAGCATGTGCTTTTAGAAGCGGTAAGCCAGTTACCTGAGGTACATGTGCTGCTGGTGGGAGATGCCCTATTTGGTGAACAGGAATATGCAGATCGACTTCAGCAAATGGCGGCAAGGTCTAGTTTGCAAGGCAGAGTCCATTGGTTAGGCTTCCGTCAGGATATTCCTGCTCTGATGAAAGCCTGTGACGCGATCGCCCATTGCTCCACAGCCCCCGAACCCTTTGGCAGAGTAATCGTTGAGGCGCAACTAGCTAAACGTCCTGCGATCGCCACCCTCGGCGGTGGTACTGGGGAAATTATTACTGATGGTGTTACAGGTCTACTGATTCCCCCTGACGATCCCCAGCAGTTAGCGGCAGCAATTCAAAAAGTTATGAGCGATCGCGCCTTTGCTCAAAGTCTAGTCACAGAAGCTTACAGCCAAGCCAAAACGAAGTTTTCGATCCCCTCAGTCTGTGCAGAGCTAGAAATGGCAATTTCGGGAGTCGGAACGTAATACTAATAACAAATTCTGAGGTAAAACATCATGGTTACTCAACTCGCTAAGAGAACCTACACCGTTGATGAATATCTAGAACTAGAAGTAGTTTCGGATATTCGCAACGAATACCGTAATGGAGAAATTATCCCAATGACAGGCGGAACCCCAAATCATACAGAGATTGCGGTAAATTTATCGACAATGCTCAAAATTGCATTGCGAGGCAAACCTTTTCGGATATTTTCCGCCGATCAACGCCTTTGGATTCCTGAGATAAAAATCCATACCTATCCTGATGTGATGGTTGCGCCTAAACCTCTAGAAATGCAGGAGGGGCGCAAAGATACGATCGCCAATCCTTGCTTAATTGCGGAAGTATTATCTAAGTCAACGCAAAATTACGATCGCAGTGAAAAATTTGCCTATTATCGAACTATTAGTACATTTCAAGAATACTTATTAATCGATCAATATCGTATTCATGTGGAGCATTATGTCAAAACTGCCGTCAATCAATGGCTTTTCTCAGAATATAAAGATCCTGCGGTAATAATTTCTCTCAAATTTGCTGATGTGCAGTTGCCAATAGCAGAGCTTTACGAAAATATTGAGTTTGATGAGGTTTAGCATGACACTAAGCATGGCAGCAGTTATATCTACGGCTAGAAAATCAGCAAAGTCATCAAACATTAAAAATCATCCCTAAATTCCCTAACTTTTGATTTACTTTATCTTAAACTTAGGAACTGAATCGGCAGTTTTAACATAACAAATCTAAAATTAAGTTGAGGCATTAAATGCTAACAGATAGCGATCGCGTTAAGGTACTGAGTGAAGCTTTGCCCTATATGCAGCAATTTGCAGGGCGTACCATTGTCGTTAAGTATGGAGGTGCTGCTATGAAAGAAGAGCATCTGCGACAGGACGTGATCCGAGATGTGGTAACAATGTCATTTATGGGACTGCGCCCAGTCCTCGTGCATGGTGGAGGACCTGAGATTAATACATGGCTGACTAAGCTTAATATCGAGCCACAGTTTATCAATGGTCTGCGAGTAACCGATGCCGCCACGATGGAAGTGGTGGAAATGGTATTGGTGGGAAGGGTCAATAAGCAGATTGTGGAGATGATTAACCTCGCTGGTGGATCTGCTGTGGGGCTATGCGGCAAAGATGGCAACCTGATTCGGGCGCGTCCTCAGGGTAATGAAGATATTGGTTTTGTTGGTGAGGTCAGTAACATTAATATCGGCTTGCTATCAACTCTCCTCGAAGCAGGACATATTCCTGTTGTCTCTAGTGTGGCCACCGATGAAACTGGTCAGTCGTACAATATCAATGCTGATACGGTAGCGGGGGAGCTGGCGGCGGCACTGGGGGCAGAAAAGCTGATCCTGCTGACTGATATTGCAGGTATTTTGCACAATTATAAAGATCCCAGCACCCTCTACCGCAGTCTTACCATTGGTAAGGCGAGGGATCTAATCAATGAGAACGTAGTTAGTGGTGGCATGATTCCCAAGGTGCAATGCTGTGTGCGATCGCTGGCGCAAGGAGTCAAGGCGGCTCATATTGTTGATGGACGTGTTCCCCATTCCCTGCTTTTGGAAATTTTTACAAATAGTGGAGTCGGTTCGATGATTGTTGCCTCAGAAACGATGCTGTAGACACTCCCATACCAATCCACAAAAGCCAAACTCAGTCAGGGTTTTTAAAACTAAGAAATGGCGTAGTCATTTCTTAGTTTTGGTATTATCCAGTAAGGGCGAAACAGTTTCTTATCGTTGCTGGCAAAACTTTTCACCACGTCTAGTGTGGCTAGGAGAAAACTTAGATGGCAGAAACCCTAGAAGATATCAATGGAGATCAAAGGAATGAGTCACAGAGCGATCGCCCCACCTCAAGCCCAGCATCTGAGCAGCCAGCTCCAACCACTGCCAAATCAACCTCTGAAATTAAGCATCTCAATCTAACCAAAATGTTGAAGCTGCCGAAGTTCAATCTTCGGGTTCCTCGGCTCACCATCAAGTTACCAATTAAAATTTCTCTAGATAGACCAGCTTCATCGCCTAAGCCCCATAATTGGTTGTTGTTGTGGCTATCAATCATTCTCATTAGTTACGCTTGCGTTGGTTATTTTCTGTCGGTTTTACTAACTATCCCTGCTAGACAAAGTTTAGCGATCGCAGGCTTCATGATTATGGCAGTGCTGCCCATTGTGACAGCCTATGCAGACTATGCCCTGATGAAATGGGGATATCTGATTAGTGGTGTCTTAATTATTAGTGCATTTATATTCTTGCTCAAACTTAAAACCTACCTACTCCTCCTATCGATCATAACTTGGGTGGGAATTACAACGATCGCCTGTGTTGGCGAACATCTTTTATCTAAAAAGAAGCGATTTATGTTTACAGTTGCACTGCTAACAGCCCCCTGCTTAGTTGGGTTAGCCTTGGGTTGGCAAATATGGCGTTTAGCGGTAATGCTTCTCAGCTAAGGTTAATTACGTTCAAACCAGCTTACTCAAATCATCGATTTCAAAGTATTGATGAAATTTGGCCGTTACCTGCAAAGTCGAAGATCTACCCCCTTCCGTTTGCCTTTTTTTCTTGACAAAACCCTGCTCAACCAACTCCTGCACATGTTGGTAAGCACCTGCTCCCCGCAGTTCAATCAACTCCGACTGTAGAATATTTTTTTTGAGCGCGATCGCTGCTAAAGTCCGCAAAGCCCCACGCCCCAAAGCCACAGGGATTAACTTATTTACCAAGTCGGTAAATTCTGGACGCAGGCGCAAAGCAAAGCCAGTATCAGTTTCTACAATTTCTAAGGCACTATCGCGATGGGCATATTCAGCAATTAGATCGATCATGCCCATTTCTGCGGCTTCCACCTCACAGCCCAATGCCATGGCGATCGCCGCTAGACTCATAGGCTGCCCCTTCAGATACAACACCGCTTCCACCTTTTGTTTGAGGGATTGCTTAAAGGAATTCGCGAGATCTAATTCTGGCTGATCCGCCTCTATCTTAATCAGCGCAACCGTCTCTGTCGTTTGTTCTAATGGCAATTCATTCGTCATGCTAAAATTTTAACTAAAGGCGGTGCATTATACCGTTTTTCATCCCTAACAAACCCAAACTTTATTCCACCCTATTAGCTGAGATCACAATATGCCAAGCAGCATGATGTACTACGAAGATAACTATGTAGTGCTGCCCCCTGATATGCGGGAACAATTTGTTACTCAGCCTGAGCTAGAACAAATCTTGCATGATCTGCTAGTTGATCTTCAAGATGACTTGCCCCACGATTTACAAAACTTGACCACAATTTCCGAGCAAGTACAACGATTAATTAAAACGGTCTGTGATCTTGACTGCGGCGATCGCGGCACATGGCAATGGTACGTTGTTCGGCTTGATAAATAGCTGAGGCAGGGTGTAGCTTTTCGCCATTTACCTCAGTAAATAAATGCAATAACGTGAGAATTTTATGGCTTATAGCAATTTCACCCTGAGACAGGTCGAAAAAGATTTTCACTTCGCGCCCATCTTGCTGGAGCTACGCAGGCGATCGCCAGTTCCGATTAGCCTATTTTCTGGCACAGAATTTAACGTCAGTCCTGAACAAGGTTTAACGGGCTATTGCGATTATTTAGTTAGCCTATCAAAGCAACAATTACAAATTAGCGCCCCAGCGATCGCCATTGTGGAAGCCAAAAACGAGGATATCAAATCAGGCTTAGGACAGTGCATTGCCGAAATGGTGGCGGCTCAATTATTTAATGAGCTAGAAAATAATGAGATTGAAACAATCTACGGCATTGTCACAACTGGAGCAATCTGGAAATTTCTGCAAATCTCTAAACAAATAGTAGCGATCGATCTCACTGATCACTACATCACAGACATTAGTAAAATTCTCGGCATTCTCTTAAGATTTGTTTCTAAGTAGCTACTTACAAAAACAATTTAGGATCAACACTAAAGAATTTGCCAAGCGCTTGGGCTTGTTTTTTGCTGATTTGCCTTTTGCCGTTGACAACTTCTGACACAACACCACTTGAGCCAATTACATTCACCAGATCGGCTTGCTTTAAATTATTAGACTCCATGAGATGCAAGAGAATATCCAAAGGTGAAGCGTCATTCATTGGATAATGCTCATCTTCATATTTTTCAACCAGCGTCAGAAGCAATTGTAGAATCCTTTCTTCTTCGGCTGTAGGGTGGGGAGTTGCTAACAATTTTTCAATATTTTGTAGAGCAGCTTCATTTTCAGCATCATTTGTAATTACTTGAGGCTGAATTTCTGCTAGTAAATCCCCATAGGCTTTTTTATTAATAGTAAGGGTCATTTTTCCACTTGATCACAACATAAATGTACGAGCATCATTAGTTACATCAGTATTCACGACATTATCAGATTCGAGATTACCGTCTACTAAGTTAACAATGCGATCAGCCACATCCAGAATGCGGTTATCGTGAGTCACCATCAAAATTGTGATCCCCTCCTCCTTGGCCATCTTCTGCATCAAATTCACCACATTTCGTCCTGACTGCTTATCCAAAGCCGCCGTTGGCTCATCAGCAAGAATTAACTTAGGATGATTTACCAAGGCACGCGCGATCGCCACCCGTTGTTTTTGCCCACCCGACAGCGCATGGGGCTTGTAATCTATCCTTTCTCCCAAACCCAACATAGATAGCACCTCAGCCGCTCGACTCTCAGGCTTAACATTACTGACATTGCGAGGATAGAGATCCGTAGACATCATCACGTTTTGACGCGCAGTCAAAGAATAAAACAAGTTATGAGCCTGAAAGATAAACCCAATATTCTTGCGAATTTGCACTAACTTTTTAGGACTTAGTGCCTTTAGTTCCTGTCCTAATACCTGCAAACTACCTTCTTGAACCGTCCGCAAAGCCCCAATTAAAGTTAGTAGAGTTGTTTTTCCAGAGCCAGAAGGTCCCGTCAAAATTACAATTTGTCCGGGATAAATATCCAAATTGATATCAAACAAAACCTGTTTCAACAGGTCGCCTTCACCATAATGAAAATTGAGATTACGAATCTGCACCGAAGGGGCAGTCTCACTAATAGCTAGGCTTCCTAAATCCTGATTAGGTACACTAGCCACCCCATTGACGAAACCATTTGAATTAGCAGGATTTGACATCATAGAAGCGATTATTTAATTAATGGGGCGTAAATAATACCAACATAACAAATATCAATGATAGCCTTTGCCAACCTAGTGATACAGAAATTTGTGTCTTCTACGGCACAAAGCTAATAATAAGCCAAAAATTAATGAGCCAAAAATTTTTACAAATGCAGTTGAAAAAGCAACTTGTGAAACTTATCCAGATTGTTTATAGATTATGCATCTAATCTAGCCACTATATTAGAGATAGTACGTACCACCATCAAGGTTCCTTAAAAATATGGCAAAACGAACCTTAGTTAAAAATTATCTCGCCCAGTGGATGCAAATGGGTAAATCCATCAGCATTGCTGGTCAGAATGAAAATATCCACATCTACAAAGTTGTCCAAGGCGAGAGGTATTCGCCCCTATTTAACAAACTTTGGGATGCGGTTAGTAGCAACCAAGCCAATGCAGCTTATCTAAGCGGTACAGAGCAAACAATTGGAGAGCTTTTAAGCGACAAGTGGGATATTATCGCCTGCGCCCGTTGTAACTTGTTGACACCCTGCATTGATGTGGGACCACGAGTACCTGTCTGCTGCCCCTGTGACGATCTACCAAATCACCCTAACTTAGATCTTGTCATGCCCCATGTACCTGTTGTCCTTGCTGATTACCTTGATGAGGTGTGCGATCGCATCGCCATACTCAATCAAAATCATCAAGACCTTACTGCTCAAGCCCCCGAAGACACTACCGAAACCTACACAACCCAAGAAGAAGATAATCAAGCAATCCGTAATCTCCGCAACTCCATCCTCAAACTAGTCAGAACAGCCCCCACCAATGAATGACGATAAGTCGTCAAATATCCTTAAAATGTCTTGATTCGTAACTATAAGTCATCAATTTTGCTTAAAATATTGCCATTAAGCCAAAGCACTACTACTCTTAGTTACACCATTCTGATATGTTTTAGTGAAGTCAATGTCGTAAGGCTCATTTGATACCTATAGTGCTTCCTGTTTGAGTTGAGTTCTCCTGAGCCAGCTTAACAAAGCACCATAAATTCACATTACAACTATGATGTTTTACAGTTTCGTAACCTTAACGCTTGACAAAACTAGTAAAACCTGATGAATTGCTCTAAGGCTTCTTTTAGGATTTAATGTCCAAATATCCTTAAAAACTTAATAAAAGACAAAAAAGTTAATCAAGCTTTACTAAATTAATAGCTCAGGCTTGATTTGAGGAGCAGGGCTTCGATGGTCTTTATGATCTCAGTCCCTCCACCAGTAACCTTCCAATGTTGTCCCTTGTTATCTACGTTAGGAGGTCAAATTGCAGAATAGGTGTGACCGAAATCGCAAGCGTTCAAAGCGCAGGGCTATATACTGCCCAAAACATGGCTGCTATATGCACAGTGTCAGCCAGAAGCACCATATTTTTGCTGACCAAGCAATTCATTTGCAGCAAAGGGGAATCAATCGTATTGATGCATCCCTACTGATCAATAGCTTTGTTACTGTCCCGATCAAAGGTGAGTGGCTAGAAGCTTTTTGGTGTGATGAATGCCAGCAAAAAAATTGGTATTATGTGCAGCAAACTGAAGCTGGTCAATATCACTTATCTCTAGCCCCTCAGGAGTTATGGCAGCAGGCAACGGGCGTGATTAATCCCCAAGGTAATCCCTCTGTTGGGCAGTTTACGCGCAATAATGCTAGACAGTTAAGCTGCAATATTCTGCACCGCTTTTATGATAGTTAAGTACTAATTTCTCCACTCGATACAATAATCAAGACCCCATCATTGTTACTCCCTATGTCTGATAGTGCTATTCATGTTGAAGGACTCAGTAAAAAATACGTCATTGGGCATGAGCACCAAGAACGCTACAAATCTCTTCGAGATGTAATTACAAACCGATTGCAATCTCTCCATCAAATATGGAAACCTAAGGAGAATGATCCTAGCTTTGAGGAGTTTTGGGCATTAAAAGATGTTTGTTTTGATATTAAGCAGGGCGATCGCGTTGGTATTATTGGTCGTAACGGGGCGGGAAAGTCCACATTATTAAAAATATTGAGCCGCATCACCGAACCAACGGCAGGAAAAATTTCGATTAAAGGCAGAGTCTCAAGCTTATTAGAAGTGGGGACAGGATTTCATCCAGAGTTAACAGGTCGAGAAAATATTTTTCTGAATGGGGCTGTACTGGGTATGGATCAAATTGAAATCAAGAAAAAATTTGATGAAATAGTTGCCTTTGCCGAAGTTGAGAAATTCTTAGATACCCCTGTTAAGCGCTATTCTTCGGGCATGTATGTACGCCTTGCCTTTGCTGTTGCTGCTCACTTAGAGCCAGAGATTCTGATTGTTGATGAAGTATTGGCAGTTGGCGATGCTCAGTTCCAGAAAAAATGTTTGGGCAAGATGAAAGATGTCAGTGGCGAGGGGCGCACGGTTCTATTTGTGAGCCATAGTATGCCCACAATTACTTCTCTTTGTTCAGATGTAATTTTGCTGGAAAAGGGCAAGGTAGTAAAAACTGGTAATGCTTCGGAAGTGATCATGCATTATTACAGTACAAGTGGTGGCACTGTATCCCCTGCCTTTGTCAATTATGAAGGCGATCGCTTTGTCGGTGATGAATATGTGCAGATGCTATCGGGATGTGTCAAAAATAGTCAAGGCGAAATTACCCCAGAGATATCAATTGATGAAGATGCAAGGGTAATTTTAAGATATCGCATTCTTAAGGACTGCCATTACCGCTTTGTTCCTAACTTCCATTTTTATACAGCCGATGGAACCTGTGCATTTGTTACTGGTCTGGAGAAGGTATCAGTATTAGCATCAGGTGAATACACTGCCGAATGTAACTTACCCTGCAATTTCCTTAACGAAGGAGCCTATTTTGTCGGTTTAGCCATTAGTTCCTTTGAATCAGGAGTAAAAGTTCATTTTTTTGAACAAAATATTCTTTCTTTTAATATCAAAGACGATCTGTCAGGACGTAATCATGATTATGTGGGGATAATTCCTGGGGTAGTTAGACCTCAGTTGCAGTGGCATTTTAGTGCAAACTAAGTGAGTATAATTCCATGAAAGCAGTTATTTTAGCAGGTGGTTTGGGAACTAGGCTCAGTGAAGAGACCCATCTCAAGCCAAAGCCAATGGTGGAGATTGGGGGAAAGCCGATCCTGTGGCATATCATGAAAACCTATTCTTTTCATGGGATTCATGATTTTGTGATTTGTTGTGGATACAAAGGCTATGTAATTAAAGAATATTTCGCTAATTACTTTCTGCATATGTCCGATGTCACCTTTGATATGCAATCCAATCAAATGGAAGTCCATCATAAAAAAGCAGAACCTTGGCGAGTTACCCTTGTGGATACGGGGGATGATACCTTGACAGGAGGGCGACTGCGGCGTGTGAGAGATTATGTTGAGGATCAAGCCTTTTGCTTTACCTATGGGGATGGGGTGAGTAACGTTAATATTGGTGAGCTAATTGCTTTTCATCGTGCTAAGAAACATATGGCAACAGTGACGGCAGTGCAGCCCCCAGGACGCTATGGCAACATTAATATTGATCAGGGATTGGTACTAAATTTCCAAGAAAAGCCCCAAGGCGATGGTGGCTGGATCAACGGCGGCTATTTTGTGTTGGAACCAGCGGTATTTAATTTAATTGAGGGTGATCAAACTAGTTGGGAATCCCATGTTTTGCCGATGATTGCAGATCGACAGGAGCTATCGGCTTTTCATCACTATGGTTTTTGGCAAGCGATGGATACATTACGCGATAAGAATTATTTAGAGAGTCTGTGGGATGCGGCTAAGGCTCCTTGGAAAGTATGGTGATGACTGTGGATTTTTGGCAAGGTAAACGAGTTTTAGTTACTGGACATACAGGATTTAAGGGGAGTTGGTTGTCCCTGTGGTTGCAGAGTCTAGGCACTGATTTAGTGGGCTATAGTCTGGCGGCTCCCACTACGCCCAACTTGTTTGAGTTAGCAAGGATTAGCGATCGCATGGTTTCTGTGGTCGGTGATGTCGGTGATTTAGATCATTTGGTGCGGGTATTTGCTGAATATCAACCTGAGATCGTGATCCATATGGCGGCACAGGCTCTAGTGCGTGAGTCTTACCAAAATCCTGTGGGAACCTATGCCGTTAATGTGATGGGGACAGTTAATGTGTTGGAGGCTGTGCGTCAAACTAAGAGTGTTAGGGCAGTTGTTAATGTTACTTCGGATAAGTGCTACGAGAATCAAGAATGGGTTTGGGGATATCGGGAGTCTGAAGCAATGGGTGGCTATGATCCCTATAGCAGCAGTAAGGGTTGTGCCGAGTTAGTTACGGCGGCTTACCGCAATTCTTTTTTTAATATATCTAACTATGCTCAACATGGTGTTGGGGTGGCATCGGCTAGAGCAGGTAATGTGATTGGTGGTGGTGACTGGGCTTGCGATCGCTTAATTCCCGATTTGATTAGGGCTTGGCAGGTACAGGAAAAGGTGGTAATTCGTTATCCCCAAGCAATTAGACCTTGGCAGCATGTGTTAGAGCCACTATCAGGCTATCTGACTCTCGCTGAACATCTATACCATGATGGCATCACCTATGGCGGTGCTTGGAATTTTGGCCCCCATGACAGTGACGCGCAGACGGTGGGCTGGATCGTTGAGCAAATGGCAAACCTATGGGAAGGGGAGGCGGATTGGATCAAGGGCAATGTGGCGCAACCCCATGAAGCGCATTATTTAAAGTTAGACTGCTCTAAGGCAAGAAATATTTTAAAGTGGCAACCAAAATTAAATGTAAAAACGGCTCTAACTTGGGTGATGGATTGGACAAAAGCTTGGCAATCGGGAGCCGATATGCGGGATGTTACCCTTGCTCAAATTAGACAGTTTAGCTCAAAGTAAACATTATTCAGCCACTATGACTCAAGCCCAATGCCGTTTTTGTAAGACTGATTTAAAGCATACTTTTGTTGATTTGGGGATGTCCCCTTTATCAAATTCCTATCTCAAGGCAGAGCAGTTAAATAAGTCTGAAAATTTCTATCCTCTGCATACCTATGTATGCGATCGCTGTTTGCTAGTACAGCTAGAAGAGTTTGAATCTCCCGATCACATTTTTAGTGATTATGCTTATTTTTCGTCCTATTCCGATAGCTGGCTGAAGCATTGTCAGCAATATACAACCTTGATGATCGATAGATTTGGGCTGAGTCAGTCGAGCCAAGTTATGGAGATCGCGAGTAATGATGGCTATCTGTTGCAATATTTTCAAAAGCAGCAGGTTCCAGTTTTAGGGATAGAACCTGCGGCAAATGTGGCGAAGGTGGCGATCGCCAAGGGAATTAATACCATAGTGAAATTTTTTGGGGTGACGACTGCTCAAGAATTAGTTGCCCAAGGTCAGCAAGCGGATTTGCTGTTAGGAAATAATGTGTTAGCCCATGTTCCAGACATTAATGATTTTGTGGCAGGGATGCAGATTGCCCTAAAACCTGATGGCGTAATTACGATGGAGTTTCCCCATGTATTACAACTGATTAACCAAAATCAATTCGATACAATTTACCACGAGCATTTTTCCTATCTTTCTCTAATTACAGTTACGCAAATATTTGCTGCCCATGGACTAACTATATTTGATGTGGAAGAACTGCCTACTCATGGAGGTTCCCTGCGAATTTATGCTAAACATCAGGGCAATCGTGATTTAGCCATTAGCGATCGCTTAATTGCTTTACAGGACAAAGAAAAAGATGCAGGTTTAGATCAAGTCTCGACCTATCTAAAATTTAGTGAGCAGGTCATCGCCACCAAGCATAAGCTCCTAAACTTTTTGATCGATATTAAGCGCAGTGGTAAAACCATCGTGGGCTACGGTGCGCCTGCTAAGGGTAATACGCTTTTAAATTATTGTGGTATTCGCCGTGATTTTCTTGATTACACCTGCGATCGCAGTCCCCATAAACAAGGGCAATTTCTCCCAGGGACACATATTCCTATCTATGCCCCTGAACAAATCAGAGCCACTGAACCTGACTATGTTCTAATTTTGCCTTGGAACCTCAAGGAAGAAATTCAAGAACAGCTTGCCTATATTCGTGAATGGGGGGGTAAGTTTATTGTGCCGATCCCAGAGGTGGAGGTTTTGGCATGAAATTTCTGGAAACCAAGCTCAAGGGAGCCTATGTTATTGAACTAGAACTAATCTCCGATCATCGTGGGTTCTTTGCGCGATCGTGGTGTGAACAAGAATTTCGCGATCGCGGACTTAACCCTAATTTAGTCCAGTGCAATATTTCCTTTAATCTCCAAAAAGGCACTTTGCGCGGTATGCACTATCAAACTAAGCCCCATGAAGAGGCAAAGTTAGTGAGATGTACTCAAGGCTCCATTTACGATGTAATCATTGATATTCGTCCTGAATCAGACACATTTAAATCATGGTTTGCAATTGAGCTAAGTGCGGCAAATCGTACAATGCTCTATATCCCAGAAGGCTTTGCTCATGGGTTCCAAACCCTCGAAGATAATACCGAAGTTTTTTATCAGATGGCAGAATTCTTTCATCCAGAGTCCGCACAGGGTATTCGCTGGGATGACCCAGCATTTCAAGTGGAATGGATCAGCGATCGCCAAGTTATTTCTCAAAAGGATTTATCCTATCCTCTATGGGTGGGTGTCTAAAATGCAAGACAGAGTAAGCATAGGTGAATATGTTAACTTAGTCTTGGCACAGTTTTGATGGAGTTGCCATGAGTACCTTAGATTCTTTGTATCAATCAGACTTTAATCTCTGGCTAGAACAAAACCTTACCCTGCTTAAAGAGAGAAGATTTACCAAGTTGGATGTCGATAATTTGGTGGAAGAAATAGAGGATATGGGAAACAGCCGCAAAGATGCTTTAGAAAGTAATCTTATGCGAGTTTTTCAACATCTATTAAAGTGGAAGTATCAACCGCAAAAAAGAAGCAATAGCTGGCGAGCCTCCATTACGGAACATTCATTACGACTGAACAAAACTTTCAAAAAAAGTCCTAGCCTCAAGCCTTATTTTGCAAGCGTGTATGAAGAATGCTATCAAGATGCCAGACTGGTGACTTCCCGCGAAACAGGAATAGATATGAATATATTTCCTGAAATTTGTCCCTTCAATCCGAATGATGTGCTTGATCCCAATTATTTGCCAGAATAAACTATGCCAACTTTATTCATAATCACAAAATCGCTATAATTATAAAGATTGCTATTTGTTCGAACAAAGCTGGCAATAGCTATATTTGTGAACGCAGTAGGAGACTTGATTTATGTCAGCTATAACTGCCCAAGAGCTAGAGGCACAAATGCCCGATGCTAGTCAACTGTTGAGTGATGAACCTGAGATGGAAAGCTCTTTGCATTATATGCAGTTGATGCTGCTAGTGACTTGTCTAGAACTAGCATGGCGCGATCGCCAAGATTTTTTTATAGGTGCTAACTTAACTATTTACTTTAGTCGGCAGCAATTAAAAAATCGAGATTTTCGTGGTCCAGATTTTTTCTTAGTCAAAAATACAAGTAGAACGCCTCGAAATTCTTGGGTAGTCTGGGAAGAAGACGGACGCTATCCAGACTTGATCATTGAGCTTTTGTCTGACTCAACGGCAGATAATGATCGTGGCTTAAAAAAGATTTTGTATGCTGAAAGGTTTCATACGCCTGAATATTTCTATTTTTCGCCTGACACCTTGGAGTTCGCTGGATTTAGGCTGGATATTAACAAGTATCAACCAATTACTCCTAACTCCCAAGGTTGGCTTTGGAGTGAATCATTAGGATTTTTCTTAGGAATATACGATGGAGAGTTGCGCTATTTTACTCTAGAGGGATCTTTGTTGCCAACTGCTCAAGAGGCTATTCAGGCTGAAGTGGCTAAAGGTTTAGCAATGTACCAACAGGAAAAATTAAGAGCAGATCAAGCCCAACAGGATGCCGAACAGGAAAGGCTAAAGGCAGAACAGGAAAGGTTAAGGGCAACTCAAGCCCAGCAGGATGCAGAACAAGAAAGATTAAGGGCATCTCAAGCCCAACAGGATGCAGAACAAGAAAGGTTAAGGGCAACTCAAGCTGAATCTGAACTGCAAGCATTACGAGAAAAAATGCGATCGCTTGGCATTGCGATCGATTAATTTCCTAGGAGTTATTTATGGTAGTTACTCTTTCGCGAATGACACTGCCAGAGTTTTTGGCGTTACCTGACATAGAAACTTCTCCAGCTTGGGAATTTGTCAATCAAGTGGCGGTGCAGAAATCAATGCCAACTTTATTTCATAGCCGCCTGCAAAAGCGCTTACTACCAATCATTGACCAATCTGCTCAAGGCTATGAAGCGTTGCCAGAGTTGCGCTGTGTTTTGGCAACGACTTCGGTTGTGCCTGATGTGACTATTGTTGCCAAAGAACGTTTACCGCAAATTAACCAAGCTATTGAGGGTGCGCCAGATTGGATCATCGAAATTTTGTCGCCAGATCAAAGGGCAACTAGGGTAATTACAAAAATTCAAGCTTGCCTTGAAGCGGGAACAAAGTTAGCTTGGTTAATTGATCCGTTGGAAGAAGTGGTGATGGCGTTTTGGGCTGATCGACCTTTAGTGATTTTACGAGGTGATCATCTTTTACCAGTTCTGCCTGATATACAACTAAAGTTAACACCGATTGAAATTTTTGCTTGGATGAAAGGCTGATGACTAAACCTCGTATCTATTACACCAAACCATCAATTACGGAGCTAGAGGTGGGCTATGCCACTGATGCGGCGTGTAATGGATGGGGCGATCGCTGTTATGAGTACATTAATCTCTTTGAAGAAGCTTTTAAGCAACACTTGGGTGTGAAGTACGCGATCGCCACTTCAAGCTGCACAGGTGCGCTGCATATGGGGATGGCAGCTTTAGGTATTGGTGAAGGCGATGAAGTGATCATGGCGGATACCAATTGGATCGCCACGGCAGCGCCGATCGTCCATCTAGGAGCAAAGCCTGTATTTGTGGATATTCTGCCCGATAGTTGGTGTATTGATCCCGATTTGGCAGAGGCAGCCATCACACCACGAACCAAAGCAATTGTGGCGGTGCATCTATACGGTAATCTTTGTAATATGGATCGATTGTTGGCGATCGGAGAGAAGTACAATATCCCGATCATTGAAGATGCGGCAGAAGCGATCGGCTCTGTCTATCATGGCAAGCGAGCTGGTAGTATGGGTAAGTTTGGTAGCTTTTCTTTTCATGGCACTAAAACCCTCACTACAGGCGAAGGGGGAATGTTTGTTACCAATGATGCTGATCTGTATGAAACTGTATTAACGCTCTCTAATCATGGACGCGCAAGGGGGCAAACTAAGCAGTTTTGGGCAGATATGGTGGGCTTTAAGTATAAGATGTCTAACATTCAGGCGGCGATCGGTTATGGTCAAATGCAACGCATTGATGAGCTAATCAATCGTAAACGTGAGATCTTAAAGTTTTATAAAGACCATCTTGAGTGTCTTGATGGTGTATCTATGAACCCTGAGCCAGAGGGAACTATAATTGGGGCATGGATGCCGACAGTTGTTTTTGATAAGCAAACTGGTGTTACTCGCGAACAGTTACAATCTCTTTTCAAATCAGAAAACATAGATGCTAGGGTTTTCTTTCATCCTTTATCAAGTTTACCTATGTTTGAGGATAAGGAGGTAAATGTTAATTCATGGAATATTCCAACTAGATCGATTAACTTACCTAGCTATCATGATTTGAACGATGATATTGAGAGGGTTGTGGGCGTTATCCGTAAAACAGTCAGTTAATTTACAAGGTAAATGTCAGATATGGAACAAGTAACCGAGACTTTGCATAATCACTATCGTGAAACATTTCTACTTCATGGAGCAACAAGTAAAGGTGTAGATTGGGGAGAAAAAGAATGGGCATCTCTACTGCGGCAAGCTAAAATGCTTGAAGTTATCAACAATACAGGAGAAAATAATATCTCACTTCTAGATGTTGGTTGTGGCTATGGAGCCTTAGCTGATATTATCAAGAAGCAAGCACTTCCCATCGACTACACAGGCATAGAGGTGGTTAAAGAAATGCTAGAAGTAGCAAAAACAAACCATCCGAATCACCAATTTATTCATGGTGATATTCTGGAGGTTGAAGTTGGCAAATATGACTATGTAGTGTGCAACGGAATATTGACACAGAAGTTAGATACTTCCATATTAGAGATGAACCAATTTGCTCAAAGACTAATTAGGAAGCTATTTGAGATTTGTAATTGCGGCGTTGCTTTCAATTTAATGACTACATTTGTTAATTTTCAAAGTGACAACCTTTACTATCGAAACCCAGCAGAGTTAATGGCATGGTGCATGTCTGAGCTAACACCACATATTCGGGTTGATTGTGCCTATCAACTTTGGTATGAGTACACTGTTTACCTCTACAAAAAGCCAAATTAAAAAAGGTGCATAATGACTCAAAAAATGAAACTACTCATATTTGGAACTGGAACACTAGGAGAAATTGCAGGATATTACTTCAGTAATGATTCTTCATATGATCTGATTGGATTTGTTGATAGTGCTGATTTTGTTAGCGATAAAACGCTACTGATGGGGCTTCCTGTGATGAACTGGGATGATGCCTGTAGAAATTTTTCTAGTAATGATGTTCACTTCTTTGTAGCAATAGGTTATAGAAAAACGAATTCTGTCAGACAGAATCGTTATGAGCAAATCAAGGCTGCTGGATACACCTGTGCTTCTTATGTTAGTAGTCGGGCGACTGTTTTAACTCAGGATATCGGAGAGAACTGCTTTATATTAGAAAATAATGTTTTGCAACCATTTACAGTGGTTGGTAATAACGTAACCATGTGGTCTGGAAATCACTTGGGGCATCACTCTATCATTGAAGATAATGTGTTCATTGCCTCTCATGCAGTAATTTCTGGAAAGTGCAGGATAGGAGCTAATTCTTTTTTAGGAGTGAATTGTTGCCTGCATGATGGAGTTTCAATTGGTGAAAAGTCTGTTGTGGGTGCAGGTGCAATTGTTACTAGATCATGTGAGCGAAGAAGCATATTTTCTCCTGTGGCTACTCAATCTAAAGTTATTGATCGTGACTTAATATAAGAAATTTATGCTAAAGCTACCAAAGTGGGAAAAACAGGGAAAAATTTTCAGCAGAGAAAATGGCGATTTTTTTAAATCGCACGCGATGCGAGTCATTCCCTATCTCCGAAAAAATGGTGTTCTAAGACTATTTTTCTCTTCGAGATGTATCAATGATATGATGCATCCAACCTATATTGACGTAAATCCAGAAAACCCTAAGGAAATCATTGGGATTTGTGAACATTCATTATTAAAAATAGGGAAACCTGGATTGTTTGATGACTCTGGAATTACACTTGCATCAATAGTCAGAAATAAAAATGCAAGTGGTAAAGATTATATCTATTACACAGGATGGAAGCGACGGAGGTACGGTATTCCATTTGAACTTTCGATAGGAGTTGCTTCTATAAAAGAGGATGGAGACATTCTCGAAAAGGTATTTTCAGGACCTATATTAGCCCAAGACATGAGTCACCCTTTTTTAGTAGGTGGCCCGTTTGTCATGAAAAGTAACACAAATGATTATAGGATGTGGTACTGCTCTGGAACTGACTGGAAAGAAATGTCTCATGGTTGGGAACCAATTTATACGGTTTTTCACTCTACTTCTAATGATGGAATTCACTGGTCAAATCATTCGACAAAGCCTGTAATACCATACTGTTTTGCTAATGAAGTAGTATCTGCTCCTTGGGTTGTTAGCCTTCAAGGTTTATATTTGATGTACTATCCATATCGTGGTAGTGAATCCCCAATAAATAAGCATTACACTATAGGCGTTGCGACTTCAGAAGATGGTATTACTTGGGAAAGGAGAGATTCTGAAGTTGGAATTGAGAAGTCTGCAAATGGATGGGATTCAGAGATGATTTGCTACCCCGCTATTTATAATTATGGTGATAAAACTTACATGTTTTATTCTGGTAATGGAGTAGGCAGAGGCGGAATTGGTTATGCTGTGGCAGATCGAAAGTTAGATATTATAGATTTTTAAATGGTAAAAATGCGATATGGACAAGACTGTGGTTATTTCTCAGTCGATGTATTTTCCATGGTGCGGATTAATAGATCAAATACGTCTTGCTGATGTTTTTGTTCATTACAATGATGTTCAGTTGTCACGAGGATTTTATAACCGAGTTCAAGTGAAAACACCGCAAGGAACAACTCTAATCACCGTCCCATTACAAAAAAAACATCAAAATCAATTAATTAATGAGTCATATATTAGTTATGACTCAAACTGGATTGAAAATCATAGATCTATCCTGATAAGTTCTTACCGTAAGACCAAATTTATTGATGATGCCATTGCTATTTTTGACCAAGTTCATTCAGAAAAGTTTGAACTGCTTAGTGATTTAGGAAAAGCTTCAATACAAGCATTAGCTACTTATTTTCAGGTCGATCAATCTGTTAAATTTCTTGACTCTGACTCTTTAGGTATTAGTGGTTCTAGCTCCCAACGGCTACATGACATTACCAAAAGCTTAGGAGGGACTATTTATTTAACTGGTCATGGTGCGCTTAAATATCTTGATCATGACCTCTTTGAGTCAAGTAAGATTGAGGTGCGATATATGAAGTATTCTATATTAAGCTACAACCAAGTTTTTGGTCAGTTTACACCTTATGTAACCGCGTTAGATGCAATTGCTCACTTAGGTAAAGAGTCTACGAACATCCTAAATTCAACCTCAATAAATTGGAGAAAAGCGCATGAGCGACCTGAAGAACTTCGAGCTTGAATCGATAGAAAATATTAAAAAATTATCATCTGATCCTGAAGTTAAAAATGTATCCCAAGAGTGGATTAATAAAACAGGTCCTCACAAGTATGTTTACAACTGGCGTTGGATGGGACTGCCAATTATTCAGTTGCCTGCTGATGTTGTTGCAACTCAAGAAATTATTTGGATGGTAAAGCCTACAGTAATTATCGAAACTGGAGTTGCGCGAGGTGGTTCGCTTATTTTTAATGCTTCGCAATTAGCTTTGCTTGATTTGTGTGAGAATGGTAAAGCCTCGATTGAAGAGTCTAAACGTCGCTGTATTGGAATTGATATTGACATACGTCAACACAATAGAGATGCAATTGTCTCACATCCTCTATCACCAATGATTCAACTGATTGAAGGTTCATCAATTAGCGATCAAACGCTTAATAAAGTTAAGAATCTTCTCCATCCAGAGGATAAAGTGTTAGTAATTTTAGACTCAAATCATACCCACGATCACGTTAAAGCAGAGCTAGAGCAATACTCACCTCTTGTGTCATGTGGTAGCTATATAATAGTTCATGATACGGGTATAGAATACGCTGTAGAAAGTCTTTTTCATAATAGAGACTGGGGCATTGGAAATAATCCATTGACTGCATCCAAAGAATTTCTTTTATCTAATAAAAACTTTCAAGTTGATCAGATTGTCTCTGGAAAGCTTCAAATTACATCCAGCCCCGATGGATATCTAAAACGGATTCAGTAGTAATCAAGGTATTGGAAAAAAATAAACTGAAATTTCTGCATGTCTAAATCATAATCATGTCTTTACTAAACTAGAAGCCGATGCACCACTAACGTCTGTGGGTAGTTACTGCGTGGTGTTTGATACCTTGATCGAAGACTTACCTGATGATATGTTTGGCGATCGCCCTTGGGGTGTAGGCAACAATCCGAAAACCGCAGTCTGGGAATATCTCAAGACCCATCCAGAGTTTGAAATTGATAAGAGTATTCAACATAAGCTGTTGATTACCGTTGCGCCAGACGGCTATTTGAAGCGAGTGAGATAAGCTAGGATGTGAAGTCAATAGCTAGGATAAAAACTTATGGCTACAACTATTGATGAGGTTTGGCAACTATTAGGCGAACTAATCCAAGCGCAAAAGGAAACAGAACGATTGCTTCAGGAACAAAGCCAAAAAACCGACAGGCAAATCCAGCAGGTCAATGAACAGATTGGTAAACTTGGTAATCGATTAGGAGAATTTGCGGAATCACAAGTTCGTCCTGCCGCAGTGCGTCTATTTCAAGAGAGAGGTATTGCGGTTAGAGAATTATCAACTAATATCTCTGTCCAAGACGGTGATGAAGGCATTGAAATTGATCTGTTAGTTGTGAATGGCTCTGAAGCGATCGCGATCGAGGTAAAAAGCAAACTCAGTCAAGCTGACGTTGATGAACATATTGAACGCTTAGGCAAAATTAAGCGCTTTATGCCCCGTTATCAAAATATAAAAATCTTAGGCGCAGTTGCTGCGATGGTGATTCCTGCGGATGTGGCACGATATGCCTATCGACAAGGAATTTTTGTAATTGGTCAATCTGGTAATGACATGGTGATTCTTAATGATCTCAAATTTCAGCCAAGGGACTGGTAGGTTAAAGTGATCGCCAAACGTTTTGATAAAGCTTTGATCAAATAAGGAGAGGGCAATACTGAAATTATGGAAACACTGCTTTACACAGAGGATTTCTACAGTTGGGCTTATCAGCAAGCGCAATTGTTGCGAGACAAAAAATTTGATCAAGTCGATTGGAGTAATGTTATTGAGGAGATCGAAGACTTGGGGCGTAGTGAATATCGAGCATTAGTATCAGCGATCGAGCAGCTAACCTTACATTTACTCAAATGGCAGTATCAAAAAGAATTGCGATCGCCAAGTTGGCGCAATTCTATTGATAAGCAAAGACTGCAAATAGAACGTATTCTTGATGATAACCCCGGCTTACAAAGTCAGATTTCTGAATTGATTGCCAAAGGTTATAAATATGGACGTAAGGGAGCAAGTAAAGAAACTTTTCTAGATGAAAACACCTTTCCCAAATCTTGCCCCTACACTTGGGCAGAATTAATCGATGATTATTTTTTCCCAGATAGCAGCTCATAGGCTAGTAAAGCAATTCGCCGATTTTGTCTGAGGTAATATCAATGATTGCGATCGCCCCTCCCACAAACCCATCTACTGCCAAGCATGACTTACCCAAAATTACATGGGAAAAGCTGCCCGATGATTTTATTCTGCCCGATGACCCTGTGGACAATAACTTACAACCCCTACTTGCCGCCGCCTTGCGAGAATCCTTAGAATTAGCAGGTCTAGTATTAGAATCAATGCTAATTGCTACTAATTTCAGTATCTGTGTCACAGTTAATGAAAAAACAGTAATCAAAGCCCCTGACTGGGTTTATATCCCAGAAGTCAAACCCTTGCCTGAAGGACAAATCCGCCGCAGTTATACCCCAAAAATTGAGGGAGACATACCCTTAATTGCCTTAGAATTTATTTCCGAAACAGAAGGCAACGAGTATTCGATCAATCCTCACTATCCCTATGGCAAATGGCACTTCTATGAGCGTATTTTGCAAATCCCTCTATACGGCATTTTCTATCCCAAAACTGGAATATTAGATCTATATCGCTTAGTAGATAACAAATACGAATTGCAGACACCTAATGCCAATAACCGTTTCTGGATTGCGGAAATGAGTTTATTTTTAGGGGTTTGGGAAGGTAAGAGATCGCTATTTAATGCAAACTGGTTGCGTTGGTGGGATCAATCGGAAAACTTGTTGCTATGGGGTTGTGAGATAATTGATCAAGAACGCCAAAAGGCTGAACAGGAAAGACAAAGAGCTGAACAAGCTGAAGCTCAATTACAACAAGAGCAAGCTATGCGTCAACGTCTTAGCGATCGCTTGAAAGCATTAGGCATTGATCCAGATGATGTATCTTAAAAAGCCAAAGAAATAGGTGAATAAGGCTGTGGAAAAAGTGCAGAACTTGTCCAAACGACAGTGGGATTGTTTACTCATTAGTCTATGCCTGATTTTGCCAAAATATTTTTGAGAGTGGCTATCTGCAACACTCTCAAAAATATTTCTGAATTACTTAAAGCCTCAATAGACTTTATCGTATGTACAAATCAATGAATAATTCTTATGTAAGTATTGGTATGCCTGTTTACAATGGAGCTGCTTATATCAGACAGGCAATAGATTCTTTATTAGCGCAAACTCATCAAAACTTTGAATTAATTATTTCTGACAATGGATCTAATGATGAAACTCAAGAAATTTGTCGTCAATATGCTTTGCAAGATAAAAGAATCAAGTTCTATGTCAATGAAGTAAATCTGGGAGCTTTGAGTAATTTCACTAAGGTATTAGAAATCGCTCAATATGACTATTTTATGTGGGCAGCTCATGATGATATATGGGAATCAGAATATATATCTGCTTTAGTATCTATAATGGAAAAAGATGCTGAGGTAGCTATTGCTTTTACCATGTTTGATGCTATCAATGAGTCCAATCAAATGATAGTTGAGTATCCAACTATTCTAGATATTCCTAGTGATGATTTATACCAAAGACTTGCTAAATATATCAAACAACATGAACGTCTTGGTAAAGCAAATCCATTTTATGCATTAATGCGTAAAAAATATACAAAACAAGCTTTTGCTACTGCATATCCCCTATTACAGAAAGGTGTCTGGGCATCAGACATGCTATTTATATTTCAAATGTTAAGCCTCGGCAAGTTCGTGGTTTCTCCACAAAAGCTATTTCACAAACGAATTATCACAGCTTCTAATAACAATTCTGTTCCAGAAGATTGGCATAGTTATTTTAACGGTTATCAATACCTAATTAGTCAAAGTGAAGTTCTAAACTACACTCAAAAAGTCAGGCTACTCAGTGATGTTTTTTATAGAAGAAAGAAACTTTATATTGATTACCCATTAGTTAGCTTTGTAAGCAAACTTAAAAGTATAATAAAATCGTTAATCAAGAAAGTTAATAATGGTTATAAGCGAAGACAGTAAAGTATTAATAACTGGAATTTCAGGAATGGTAGGGTCAGCAGTTAGGAGACTGCTATTAGATAGAAACTATGTAAACTTACTAACTCCTGATAGAAAGGAATTAGATCTAACCGCTCGCCAACAGGTTGATGCATATTTTGCCAAACACCGACCAGAATATGTATTTATGATTGGGGCAAAAGTTGGCGGAATTATTGCTAATAAATCTGATCCTGTGGGATTTTTGAGCGAAAATGCCAGAATGCAACTCAATCTATTTGAGGCTTGCCATAAGCATGGAACCAAGAAAAACTTATTTCTAGGCAGTTCCTGTATTTATCCCCGTGATTGTCCTCAGCCGATGAAAGAGGAATACTTGCTTACAGGTGCATTGGAACCCACCAACGAAGGCTACGCGATCGCCAAAATTATGGGGTTAAAGCTCGCTAAATATTATTATGAACAGTATGGGATGCTCACAGTCTGTCCTATGCCCTGCAATATTTATGGCACTAATGATCATTTTGACCTAGAGCGATCGCACGTTTTATCAGCATTAGTGCGGCGCTTTGTGGATGCCGCAGACGAAGGCAAACCATCAGTCACCCTATGGGGTTCGGGTATAGCCCAACGGGAATTTATTCATGTCGAAGACGTAGCTCAAGCGCTACTGTTTTTGATAGACAAGGGCAACACACCTGATATTATCAACGTTGGCACAGGCACAGATATTACTATTCGTGAGTTAGCAACACTGATAGCTCAAGCAGTTAACTATCAAGGTGAGATTTGCTGGGACACCAGCAAACCTGACGGAATGCTGCGTAAATGCCTAGATATATCGCGCCTAAGTGAAATGGGATTTCAGCCGAGCATCAGTCTGAAAGAAGGAATTAGTCGCACGATCGCTGAATATCGGCAACTAAAAAAGGAAGGAAAAATTTAATGACCCTAAATAACGAAAACTCACGAAAATTAACAGGAGCGATCGAACTCCTGCTTGAATCCTCTAGCCGTATCAACGAAGCTAAACCAAGGCGATATTGGTATCCCCTCAGCTTGGCAACCTATGGAGTCGAAGAAATCATCGAAGCCCTTGACTCTCTCTGTAGTTTTCGGACAACGATGTGGGAAAAAACCCTGCAATTTGAACGGCAGTTTGCCAATTATCAGAACTGTAATGATGCGGTAATGGTTAATAGTGGCTCATCAGCTGACCTACTCCTATGCTTTTTATTGACCAATCCCGCACATCCCTTACTACAAGCAGGCGATGAAATTTTAATACCCGTTGTCACATGGCCTACCCAAATTTGGTCGGCAATGATGGCAGGGCTAAAGGTGCGCTTTGTGGATGTTGATCCTCAAACCTTAAATATTGACATTGATGATCTAGAAAAGAAAATAACTTCAAAAACTAAGGCAATTTTTTTAGTACATTTAATGGGCAATCCCTGTGATATGGATCGAATTACAGCGATCGCCAAAGCCCATAACCTGATCATTATTGAAGATTGCTGTGAAGCCCTTGGCGCAGAATGGGACGGCATCAAAGTGGGTAATTTCGGTATTGCTGCTAGTTATTCCTTCTTTTTCTCGCACCATATGACCACTATGGAAGGTGGCATGATTGCTTGTGCTAGTCAGGAAGTCACTGAACAAATGAAAATTCTCAGAGCGCATGGCTGGGTAAGAAATGTTGATCCCACAGGATATGATCTCGGCAGTTATGATGTTGACCCACGATATGCCTTTGTAAACTGGGGATTTAATGTGCGCCCGACTGATATTCAAGCTAGTTTTGGACTACACCAGATTCAAAAATTACCGCAATTTAACCAACGACGCATCGAACTAGCCAACAAATTTTTTGCATTTATTGACTCCGAGCAGTGGCTCAGTCGCCCCAAAGCCAGCCGTAAAGCAACACCATCTTGGTTTTCACTCCCACTTCTCGTAACATCAGATGCCCCATTCACACGCAAAGAGATTACTAATTATTTGGAATTACAAGGTGTTGAGACCCGTCCCATTGTGGCAGGTAATATTGCTAAACATCCAGTTGCTCAGATATTTGCTGAGTTTAATGAAGATACTTACACAGGAGCAGATATCATTCATCAACGAGGCTTTTACTTAGGTCTTTCTCCGTTTCATACAGAACAAGATATTGATAAGTTAATTGATTGTTTACAACAATTTTTGAAACGGTTCTAGCATCTAAAAAGTTTGCTCTAAATTGTTATTAGATAGAAAATTATGATTATTGTTAAGTTGATTGGCGGCTTAGGCAATCAGATGTTTCAATATGCAACGGCAAGGTATTTAGCAGAAAAACATTCCACAATTCTAAAATTAGATATCTCAGGATTTGAATTGTATAAGCTGCATAGATATAGCTTGCATTGCTTTCATGTTTGGGAATATTTAGTAAATAAAACAGAGATAGAAGATATTGTTTATTCATCAAACACTTTAAAGAAAATAGGTATAAAATCTCTAGCAAAGTTAGGTTTTAATAATATTAAAAGTAATCGAGTGATTACGGAATCCCAATTTAATTTTGATCCCCATATTCTCAACTTACCTAACAATATTCTGCTGGATGGCTATTGGCAAACCGAGAAATATTTTGTTGATATTGCTGATATCTTACGTCGTGAATTTGTTGTTAAATATCAGCAGGACTATCTCAGTCGTCAGTTTGCCGATCTAATTCAGAGTACACAAGCCGTATCTCTTCATGTTCGCCGCGCCGATTATATCCAAAATGCGTTGACTAATCAAATTCATGGAACTTGCGATCGCGACTACTATGATCATGCTGTTCAATATATAAGCGAGAGAGTTATAAATCCTCACTTTTTTATATTTTCAGATGAACCCCAATGGGCAAAAGAGAATCTAAAATATGATTTTCCTATCACAATTGTTGATTGTAATGATGCTTCTCGCAATTACGAAGATTTGCGACTGATGAGTATGTGCAAGCATAATATAATTGCCAATAGCTCTTTTAGTTGGTGGGGGGCTTGGCTCAACCCTAATCCTCATAAGCTAGTTATAGCTCCACAACGCTGGTTTAATGACAGTAAGATAAACACTCAGGATTTAATCCCAAATCAATGGATCAAAATATAGACAAATGCCCAAAGTTACTGTTTTAATGCCTGTATATAATGGTGAAAAATATCTACGAGAAGCAATTGACAGCATACTCAATCAAACATTTCAAGATTTTGAGTTTTTGATTATGAATGATGGATCAAGCGATCGCAGTCTTGAAATTATTCGTTCATATAACGATAACAGAATCAAGTTATTTGATAGCGACCAAAATAAAGGACATGTTTATCATCTAAACTACGGTATTGATATAGCTAGTGGTAAATATATTGTCCGAATGGATGCTGATGATATCTCTCTTCCTAGTCGTATTGAGAAACAGGTCACTTTTATGGACAATAATCCAGATATAGGAGTGTGTGGTACTTGGTATGAAATAATTGATAGTAATGTGTGTTGTAAAAATCCAGTAGATGATGTAAGTATTCGATTGAGCTTACTTACAAACTCTGCATTAGGTCATCCAACTGTAATCCTCAGGAGTAAAGTATTAAGTGATTTTAATTTGCACTATGACCCATTATTAGTTCCAGCAGAAGACTATTGGTTTTGGGTAAACTTATCAAGATATTCTAAGTTAGCTAATTTACCAGAGATACTTCTACAATATCGAGTTCATTCTAATCAAATCAGTAGTTCTCGTAAGTCTGATCAACAACAGAAGGCACAATTAATTAGAAATCTTCAAATTGAGATGCTACTAGAGCGATCAATTACTATTGATGAACAAGATTATCACTCGTTATTATTTCAAGAAAGAGGTATTTATGACATCAATAAATTTGTTAATGTTAGACTTTGGGTTGATACTCTCATAAATAAAAATTTCCTTTCAAGAAAGTATCCGCACTCAGACTTTTCAAATATACTAACAAGTAACTTAAAGCGTCTATATCGTAATTCATACTTTATTGAAATAAGCAAACAAAAAAGATATAACTTTAAAATTTTAACTCATTTTTTCTTCTCTCATAGTCAACCATTCATATATTTTAGTAATAATGAAAGACTAAAATTTATAATTAAATGTTTAATAGGATATCGTATTTATATTGCAGGTAATCTAGAATAATATCTATTACAAACAAAGAGTTTCCAATCCATAAGCATCTATTAAAATTCAAGAGATTTATTTCCTAATAAATGCGTAAAACTTACTATCAAGAGTTGTGCGAGAATACACCTCCACCTCTTTCATCCTCACCTCTTGGTTCCAAACCCGTCAACCTTGAAAAAAGAAAGATTGAAGCACGCAAGCTTTCTCAATTAATGACGGAGAAAAGACCATTTTGCTTTTTACGTATTGGTGATATGGATCTTGCCTATCTTTTAGCAGCGCAAGAAGGTAAGTCTGTTGAGTTTAACGATAATGAAAGTACTGTGGGAGGGACATTAGCATCTGGCACTCCGGGGATTAGTCAACAATATGCGACACGTTTATACAATGCTTTAACCCTAGGAGACTACGTTGATTTCCATGAACGACTCTATCCTATGGAACACTGGCTCCCTCGCCTTCAATTGCCGCGTTCTCAATATTTGCATCGCAATCCAGATAGGGAGACCTCTTATCTATCACTAACTTGGCTAGAGTTTGAATTTAAGCATTACTGCAATAGTCGGCGGATTGGCATTGCTGGTGCAGAAGCAAAACTATTAGAACTTCTAACGAAGCAAGTAGCTTGGCAAAAAGAGTCAGAGCCCTTTTGGCCGTCTAAATCTGAAATTTATTTTCATCAAGTTAGGGAAGATGGTCGTAATTTAGATAAAAACCTAGATTTAATTAAAAAAGATCTTTCAGATTTTATTGATTTCAATCAAATAGATACACTTTTTCTATCCTTAGGAGGAGGAGCCAAAATTCTTTGTTATGAGCTTTCTAGAGAACATAACATATGTACTTTTGATTTTGGAGCAATGTTGCGTGCTCTAACTTACAGTGCTTGTGATGGAAATCGTTCAACTCGTTCTAACCATTCACCATTCCTTTTTCGAGTACCTTTTAACATTTATATGAGTGCTATACAAGAAGCCTTTCCTAGTTTGAGTAATGAAGAAATACTAGCAAAAGCTCATGCTCAAGTTATATTGGAACTTTTGTCAAAGGAAGTTGGTTGGAGTTGTAGCTATTGGGAGTATAATTTCTCAAAAGATAATTACTTTTATTTCTCTCAGAGTTATCAAAGCTATCTTAAAAATTATCGATACTTAGCTTATACGTCTTCCACTACAAAAAAGGAATTAAAAAGTTTCCTATATTTCTGCGGTGTAAATAGCTTGACCATAGAAGGAAGAGTTTATTATTTTATATTTCGGATTAAAGCAAAGCTACAAGAACTGCTATGTAAATTAAAACAATATAAATATTTCAACAATAACTAAAACTAAGTTCTAAATAGTCATAAATATGTTTCAAATCCTTAAATCACTCTTGCCTAACTTTCTTAAGCCCGGATATTGGGGGACAAGATTCTTACAACACTGGGTTAACACGAGTAAGATAAAGACTGGCATTTTTGCCAACATGGTTTATGTTGACCAAAGTATATGTGGAAATATTTTACCCAAATATCTGGGAACATATGAGATAGAATTAGCCCCTATATTTGAAAAGCTGTTGTCAATTCCTTTTACAAATATTATAGATGTTGGTGCTGCTGAAGGCTATTATGCTGTTGGCTGTGCATTGAAGTTTCCTTGTTCTCGTATAGTTGCTTTTGAGGGAACTGAACAAGGACGGCAACTTCTGGAAAAAGTTATTCAGATGAATAATGTTTCAGATAGAGTTCAAGTTAGAGGGTATTGTACTCCTGAAGATTTAAAATCTGAAACAGATTTTTGTCAAAAAGATGGCAACAAATTATTAATTATGGATGTTGAAGGTGCTGAAGAAGAATTACTTTGTTTACATAAGCCTTCCGATCTATCGGATTTTTATATGATCATTGAGTTGCATGATTGGGTAGATCCTAATATGGGAGAACGAATTATTCAGAAGTTTTCTTCAACTCATTTTGTCACAGTAATAGAAGCTCGTACTCGTCAATTTTCTGATCTTAAAATACCAGAATTTTATCCCTTGCGTCTTTATTTATCGCCAAGCTTACTTGCTTTTTCTTATGAAAGACCTTTACCCATGCGATGGATTTATTTGGAACCTATATAGTTAGTGCAAGTTTTCCATTGATAGTGCATCTCAAAAATGTCTTTTTTCTTAATAAGAAATGCTAAAGCTCTTGATTTATTGTTACTATAGATTAACGGGAAATTTATACTAACTATTGCTTTATTGTTCCAAAACTTAATGGCGATAAAAGTCTAATATTTACTAAAAATAATTTAATGAAAAAGCTTTTAGTTACTGGTTCTTCGGGTCTGATTGGCTCAGAAGTTTGTATTTATTTTGCTAATCAAGGTTGGTTGATTCATGGTGTTGATAATAATCAAAGAGCAGTATTCTTTGGCTCTCAAGGTGACACTCGTTGGAATCAGCAAAGATTGCAGTCGCAGATTAAGGATTTTGTGCATCATGAGTTAGATATTCGCGATCGCCAAGGGGTACTCAAACTAATTGAAAATGTACGCCCCGATGCGATCGTGCATACAGCCGCCCAGCCTAGCCACGATCGCGCGGCGGCAATCCCCTTTGATGACTTTGATACCAATGCTGTCGGCACATTAAATTTGCTCGAAGCAGCAAGGCAGTTTTGCCCAGAGTCTCCTTTTGTGCATATGTCTACCAATAAAGTCTATGGCGATCGCCCTAACACGATCGCTCTCAAAGAGCTAGACACCCGCTGGGACTATGACGATCCTGAGTATGCAGAGGGCATACCTGAAACCTACAGCATCGATCAATCCAAACATTCTTTATTTGGTGCGTCTAAAGTTGCCGCCGATGTCATGGTGCAGGAGTATGGGCGTTACTTTAATATGCCCACCTGTTGTCTGCGTGGAGGTTGCCTGACTGGCCCCAATCATTCAGGTGTAGAGCTGCATGGTTTTTTGAGCTATCTAGTCAAATGCAACCTAGAGGGCAAGGAGTACAAAATATTTGGCTATAAAGGCAAACAGGTTAGAGACAATATCCACTCTTTAGATGTAGCTAAATTTATTGAAGCATTTGTCAATGCGCCGCGTATTGCCGAAGTCTATAACCTTGGTGGTGGTAAGGCGAATAGCTGCTCAATTCTAGAGGCTTTTAAACTAGCCGAAAAATATAGCGGTAAGGCTATGCAATATACTTATCTCGATGAAAACCGTATCGGTGATCACATTTGCTACTATTCAGATTTAACAAAAATGCGATCACATTATCCTAACTGGGATATCACAATTTCCCTTGAAGAAACTATTCAACAGATTGTTATGTCTTGGCAAAAGCGCTTGTTAGCATAGAAAATGTGAATTGTGTAAAATCATGCAAGTTGCAGGAACGAGTTGGTAATGTATCAAAATCAGGGTAATAGACCAATCTATGAACCTTTGCCCCCCCAAGAGGCATTGCCAACTATGTATGATTTACCCAGTGAAAATCCTGAGGAGCCTGGATTGCCTGACGAATTTCATTTATTACAGCCTGAACTATTACGTATTACCTTCCGCCCACCCACCTATCCAGAAGATAACTTTTTTACCGCCAGCGATTTAAATCTGTATTACGATCCTCGGCATCCACAATGGTACAAACGCCCAGATTGGTTTGCGATATTAGGTGTGCCGCGCTTTTATGATGATTTAGGTTTGCGACTTAGCTTTGTGACATGGCAGGAGGGCAATGCCCCTTTCGTTGTTGTTGAACTAATTTCTCCTGGTACAGAGAATGAAGACCTCGGCAATAATTTACGCGAAATTAATAAACCGCCTAACAAATGGACTGTTTATGAACAGATGTTGCGTATCCCCTACTACTTTGTCTATAACCGCTATACCAATGAATTTCAATGTTTTGGTCTGGTCATGAACCGCTATCAACCGTTACCCATAGAAGGTTTGGGCGTATGGTTAGAAGAAACTGGACTAGGTTTGGGACTATGGCAAGGAGAATATCAAGGTATTAATCGACTATGGTTACGTTGGTACGATCAAAATCATAATTGGCTACCCACACCAGAGGAAATACAAAAACAAAGGGCTGATGTGGCTGAGTTAGAACTAGCAAGGTTAAAACAAATACTCCTAGAACGCGGTTTAGAAATTTCTTGAGATAGTTCACTATGCGAATTTTAATTACTGGTATTTGTGGCTTTGTCGGTTCCACATTGGCTAAATCTTTACAAGAACAATCACCCGACTATCAAATCATTGGTATTGATAACCTGTCGCGATCGGGCAGTTGGCTCAATAAAGCCCCACTTCAGGAGCGAGGAATTAAAGTATTTATTGGTGATATTCGTCAAAGTAGTGATATTGATTGTTTGCCGCCAGTCGATTGGGTCATTGATGCAGCAGCAAATCCTAGTGTATTAGCAGGGGTTGACGGTCAGACTAGCAGCTTGCAACTTGTGCAGCATAATCTTCTTGGTACTATCAATCTTTTAGAATATTGCAAACGTTACAAGGCTGGTTTTATCCTGCTTTCTACTAGTCGCGTTTATTCAATCCCTCAACTAAGCCAATTGCAAATGGCTGAAGCTAACGGTGCGTTTTACCCCAAACCAGATCAAAAATTTCCCGTTGGTATTTCTCCCCTTGGCGTATCCGAAAATTATTCCATCACTCCGCCTGTTTCGTTATATGGTAGTACTAAGGTGGCATCCGAGCATCTTGCTCTTGAGTACGGTGCAACTTTTGGATTTCCTGTCTGGATCAATCGCTGTGGAGTGATGGCAGGAGCAGGACAATTTGGACATCCCATGCAAGGAATCTTTGCTTTTTGGATTCACAGCTTCCGCGAAAAAAGATCACTTAAATATATAGGCTTTGGTGGTAAAGGCTATCAAGTTAGGGATTGTCTGCATCCTAATGATTTAATCAGTCTGCTAACAAAACAATTTTTAGAACCACTAGATTCTAGTAAGCCCAAAACTATTAATATTAGTGGTGGCATTGACAATAGTATGTCCCTTTATCAATTAACTCAGTGGTGTCAGGAACATATTGGTGATAATGATGTGATTTCTACAGATAGCGATCGCCCTTTTGATATCCCTTGGATGGTTCTAGATGCTAGTTTAGCTAGTCAGGTTTGGGATTGGCAACCTCATATCAAAATTGAAAGAGTATTAAAAGAAATAGCTAGTTTTGCTGAGAAAAATCAAGACTGGTGCAGAATATCAAATAGTTAAAGTATTAAATCAGAATTATCAATATTTAAAGTTTACTTATTCTATGCCACGAAAACCTCGCCTCTTTTACCTTGCTTGGACAACTCCTAGTCAAAGAGGTGGAGCCTGCCTCGCCATGTATCGTCACTTTATATTAAGAAATGATTTTGATATATTTGTAGCTAGCTCAACAGCATTTGATCACCCTAATATCCCTAGTCTCTTAATTCATAGGCATCCAATTATAAAAAGACTATCTAATACTAGATTCTCTAGATTAGTACGCCAGTTTGAAATGCTTATCGAGCCATATTTAGTACTCAAACAAGTTGAATCTATTTGTAATCAGTTCTCACCTGATGCAATATTTACAATACCTGACAATACTTTAAGTTGGACAGCTTATCTTCTAGCAAAAAAAACAGGCTTACCATTAATTACAAATTTTCAGGACTGGTGGCCTAGAGGACAATTTACTCTTGATTTAGAAAAACCATATCCAACTATTCGAGAACTTCTTGAGCATCGCTTTTATAAAATGTATAGTGCTAGCTCTCTAGTTTTATGCACTAGTGCTGGAATGCAACAAAAGCTGGGAAAGCACTCAAATTCTACTGTTTTATATCCATGCCCAGCAGAACGGGATCCATCGATAAAACCACAATTTACCTATCCTGATCCTGATAAGCCTTTAAGGTTAATTTATGCAGGGACTATTATTAATGCCTATGGTAGGAGTGTATTAAATTTAGCTAAATTACTTCGAGGTAGAAATGATATCGAATTTCATGTTTATGGTCCACCTCCAGATTGGTCTATTGAAGATCAGAATTGGATGAAAAATGAAGGCTTTTATCTCGGACTAGTTTCTCATGAAGAATTAAAATCAAAACTTTATGAAGCTGATGCCTGTCTAGTGGTTATGAGCTTTGAAGAAGAATTTCGGGTAATGATGGAAACTAGCTTTACGACTAAATTTCTAGAGTATTCTCAGTTTGGCAAACCGATTATTGTTTGGGGACCCAAATATTGTCAACCAATACAAATTGCTCAAGCATACGGTTGTGGATTAACGGTGACATCCTCTAATCCGAACGATGTAGTTTCTAGCTTATCTCAACTTCGCAATTATTCTAACTGGCAAGCACTAGCTCAAAAGTCTTGGCAAGCAGCAAATAGTATTTTTGACTCTAACTCTATTCACAATATTCTCAAACAATCAATTTATAAATTAGTCCACAATTCACATGAAGAGATAGAGCTAGATACTAAATCAATAAATCAAGACAGTTTATGAGAATAGCGATTACAATTCGTACTTTTTATCCAAAATCAGGTGGACTCCAAGCACACGCAGAGAAGCTGGCTCGAGAGTTAATTTCTAGAGGTCATCAGGTCACTATATTTACTAGATCTATTTCCCACTCACCTTCCTACCAAGACTATTTCTTTTTTTCGGAATCTGTATCAGAAACTAAAATTAATGATTTAGAGGTAAAAGTATTAAGGCATCCAAAGTTAGCCAATATACTTATGTGGGTAATCTCTAAGTGTATTCATCGAACATACCTAACCCCTGTTGCAATTTATCTTATCAACATCATCTTTACAGGACAAATACTCAAGCACTTACAAGGAGTTGACGTAATTCATCATGTAGGTCAAGCCCATGAGTTGATTGGTTTTGCTGCCGCTACTGCTGCCCATCGTATAAATATTCCTTTCTTAATTCAACCAACTCTTCATCCAAATCAGTGGGGAGATTCAAAGCTTGATATAGCTTTGTATAGCTGGGCTAATCATTTACTCGTGCATACAAAGTTTGAACAACAGAGCTTAGAGAAATATAACTTAAAAGGTATCTATCATTTAGTTGGTAATGGAGTAGACGATCGCAATGATGGAAACGGACAAAATTTTAGAGACAAATATAATATCAATAGCCATATGGTCTTATTCCTTGGACGTAAAAGTATTGATAAAGGATATCCATTAATAAAGCAAGCATTTAAATTGCTGCTAAAAGAACGATCCGATGTAACACTTGTATGTATGGGACCTTCTGAGCATAATCAACAACCTGAAGTTAGGGAAAGTGGTATTGTTGAGATATATTTTGCTGATGAAAAAGATAAACATGATGCTCTATCAGCCTGTACTATGCTTTGTGTTCCTTCGGAGGGTGAATCTTTTGGCTTAGTATATATGGAGGCTGGGCGTTATAAAAAACCAGTAATTGCCAGAAACTTACCTGTTCTGAAAGAACTACTCGGACAGTATCAGGCAGCTCTTTTAGTTGGTTCGCCCTATGGCGAAGGAAATCAAGTTAAAGTTACACCTGAAGAACTAAGAGATGCAATGAACTATTTGATTAATAATCATGAAGTCAGAAAAAAAATAGGTAAAAATGCCTACAAAGTTTCAGAAAATTTTACTTGGTCAAAAGTAGTTTCTCTCTTTGAAAATGCTTATAATCAAGCTCGTATTGAATACTAAATAGTATTTTTTGTATTAAAATCCACTAAAGAATATTGAATTTATTATAATGTTAATTAAGCAAAAGATCCGCGACTTTACAGTATTTATCTTGTCTCGTATATTAAAGCGTTTTGCATTTGACCCCAAATATTTTAATCTTTGGCAATCTAGTGGCTATCATGTAAAACCAATAAGTTTTTATAGTCCTTTGCCAAATACTGAAGAATTGCCAGAAGGAATTTGGGATAATTACTTTAATATCAAATCTTTTGATTGGAATACGGATGAGCAATTAGATCTATTACGCGACTTTAAAGCAAAATATTCCAGCGAATACAATAAGTTTCCCAGAAGTAAAACACAAAACGATTCAAAATTCCATTTCGGTAACATCTCTTTTGAGTCAGTTGACGCTGAGATTTTGTATTGCATGATTAGGCATTTTCGCCCAAGCAATATAATTGAAATTGGCTCAGGTTACTCTTCATTATTAGCATTAGAGGCGATTGAGCTTAATAAGCAAGATAATTACCCGTGTAAGTTTACTGCTATTGAGCCTTATCCACCTCAATTCTTAAAAACTAATCTATCAGACTCATTTGAATTAGTAGAAGAGCCTTTACAGAAGATTCCACTAAAGTTTTTTGAGAAACTGAAAAGTGGCGATATCCTTTTTATCGATTCTTCTCACGTTTGTAAAATAGGCAGTGATGTACAGTATGAGTTTTTATCAATTCTTCCTTGTTTAGCAGAAGGAGTAATTATTCATATACATGATATCTTTCTACCCAGTGAATATCCTAAACAATGGGTTAAAGATTGGCATCGTTTTTGGAATGAGCAATATATTTTGCAAGCATTTTTGAGTTTCAACTCTGATTTTAAGATTTTGTGGGCAGGTAGCTATATGCATCTCAAGCACAGCAAAGAATTATCAGAATCATTTAATTCCTATGATAGTTCTAAAAATTGGCCAGCTAGTTTTTGGATACAACGTATAAGTAAAAGTTAGTAAAATATTTCACAACGTTATTAAATGAAAGAAAACAAACAAATCCAAAATCTATTTAGTTATAGACATGATCAGGCACTGGTCATTGAATTAGTGGTATGAGAAAATAGAGGCAGAGGAAAGGAGAAAGCTATGGAATGCCCCCACTGCCAGAGCCAAAAGATCATCAAAAATGGCAAACATCACCACCAAGATGGCAAAGCTATCCAGAACTATTTGTGTAAAGGGTGCGGCAAGAGATTTAGTGAAAGGACAGGAACACCAATGTCAAGGCTGAGAACACCAGCAAGTGTCGTGTCCCTAGCAATGAAAATGAGGAGTGAAGGGATGGGAATCAGAGCCAGTGGGAGAGTACTAGAAAAATCCCATGTCAGCATCATGAGATGGGAGCAAAAATTGGCAGAGCATTCACCGCAATGGAGTCCATCTGCCCCAACAGGAGGAGATGTCACCATCGAAGGCGATGAAGTTTATACTCGCGTAGGCGAGAACCTTTCCCCCCAGTGAGTCAAAAGGCTGGACAGTGACATTTATTGAGCGTAAGAGTCGCTATTGGATTGAAGCAAAAGCAGGGTTCAAAAATACTGAACTATTTGCTAAAGCAACCAAAACAGCATGGCAATGGGCAAAGGCAAGTCAATACATCCGATGGTTTACCGATGGCGAAAGACGCTATGCCCAACAACTATGGCAAATGGCAAGTGTGCGCCTCAAATCCACCGAAGTAAGTCGTGAGTATGGACATCGGAAGGTATGGCGACATGGATTAGAAGTTGCTATCAAAATTAAAAGTTCACAAGGCAATCGTCGTGTCGAATGGCTCAAACCAGAGCATCCCTATACGGCTATTAGCGATAAGAGTGACGTTCATGCCAATCACAATGAAGCAAACAATAGTGCTTTGAGAAGGAGGTGTAGCGCTTATCGCCGTAGACAAAACCTGTATGCGAAGAATACCGAAGGATTACAACGAGCAGTCACTGTGCAAAGATTAGTTCACAACTGGGTGAGACCTCATGTGGGCTTAGGGAAAAATAAGACTCCAGTTATGGCGATCGGGCTATATCATCGACCGCTTTCCATGCTGGAGTTGCTTTCACTACGAGGTTTTCACTCCCTCACGATTTAACTGACCAGTGCCAGGTACAGCACTATTTGTGTAACTCCATGAACTTGGTTCGAGAGGAAGTTTATTGAAATCTTCAAATCTGCTGTTGTTCTTAAGAAATATTGCTACTAATTGACGACGACTCTCGTAAGATAATTGTGTAGTAATATTGAATATAAGTTTCATAAACTCAATATCTTTATGCTCAATTTCAACAAGACTACTGAGTAAATCATCTTGTTTTTTTCTCAAATCAACATTGTCCTTATCAGTTTCTTTGAGTATAAAAAATCTTGCCATAATAAAATGGGAAGGAAAATTTTTTTTATTCTCTAAACTATGAATATATTTAATTATTCTGCTTATCAACTGTTCATAATCATATCTTCGCCATATAAAAGAATAGCTACCTCTATCATGAAAGTCACTAGCAATATCTTTCTGCTCATATATCCAATCAATATATTCAAAGATGAATTCACTATCGATGTTTAAGATATTAGCAAAATTTTTCATGTCATGATCAATATGGCTATCTAATTTTAATGCTAAGAAATAAGCTTGCTTAAGTAAGTTTAAATTTTCTTTAAATAGTTCTATTAAATTCCTGTTTATTTCTGAATACGGATTAAATATAAATGATAAACAATGAGAAAAGTTCGTGTCTTCAGTAGTACGGCATAGAATAATTTCCACCACTCTAGTAATTATATTTTCATCAATCGATTTATATCTTAAGAGAAAATCCATATTGGATATTTCATTAAGCGAACTTTCTTTGTAAAACTTGTACAATCTCTCTAAGTATTGATTTGTAATTGTTTCTTGAGGGAGTAAATAATAAAAACTGAATAACCATCTCTGTTTTGACAGGTAGTCATTTTGACTTAGTAATTTATATGTTTTATCGACTCCACAAATCTGAATTAATTGATAAACAAGATTAAAATCACTGAGTTGAAGTTGATTGCCGAATGTAAGATAATGTTCTATTACTTGTATATAAAGTCTCTCATCTCTACTAGCCAAATCAGTTAGTACTTGTACTATTCGATGTGGAAGTTCAGAAACAATGTTCCCTTGTCTAGTTAATTCTCTTTGAATCTCAAGACTATGATCAAGAAATCTCGTATAATCAGAGAAAGTATAGCGCTGGAAATGACATGTAATTTGCTCTCGTTTAAATTTTTCATAGTCTTCATAAGCTAATTGGCATTCCAATCGTTCTGCACGATCAGAAAGAAGCACTCTAGATATGGTATAGGCTTGATTTGTAAAATACTCACTCAGATTTTGAATATAAAAAATTATAATCAGATAAATGCCTAGATTCTTTTTGACAGTATCGTAACGTAATATCTCCAATAATAGTTTGTATTTTACTTGTTTTATAGTTTTTATAAATGAATCTAGATGACTTTTTAAACATTCTAGATAATTATTAGCTAAGCAACAATGGATATATTTATTAGGATTTAAAGAGGATTTTATAAATGGAAGTAATTTGCTTGCATCGTGACTGATGATTTCTAAAGCATTAACTTTACAGTCAAAAAAACTGTACTTATGAATAATATCAATTACATCATTATTGAAATTTTGTATATGATAAAATTGAAAAACGCAATCCCATATTTTATCTCTTAATTGAAGTAGTTCTACTGTAGGTTGCAAGTCAAAACTGACAGTACTAACGGTGCGCCTATCTTTCATGTTGGACGTGTTAAAGTGGATTTTAAGGTATTGCTTAGCTACAGCTATAAATAGTTTTGAAAATAGTTCATTCATTCCGCTTTGTGTTTGTTTCCACAGTTCATCAATAACAGCATATTGTATAAAAAATCCGTATGCGTAAGAGTTATATTCAAATCCAAATCTTTCGGTGAGAAGGTAAAGGACTTTAGAAACCTCACTCGGACTTTTTTCAAGATATTGGAATAGAAGTTCTAATGCTATACGAAAGTTAATTTCATCAGAGTAGATAAATAGTCCTAATGTGGTTAAAAGTGAAGGAGAAGATAGATTAGAGTTAGACTTTATGTCTATCGTAGAAAGATCTATTATTTCTGGTTGTATTTTTGAAATATAATCAGAAACGTAAATTAGTATTTCAGTCTCTTTGAGAAACCAAAACACTTGCATAAAACTCATTAGGATTTCTTCGTCTTTCCCGCTTTTATAGACTTCCCAAGCTTTATCCACATCTGGACGCATAATTGTAATTATTTTTTCGCTGTTAAAGGCATTTAAGATTGGATTAAGAACATCAACAAGCCGATTTTGAAAACTGGGAAAGAAGTTTTGCAACAGATCAGCGAAATTCAAGACACGTTCGGTAAAGTAAGCAAGATAAAATAGATAAGTAGCAAGGATCTGATCAGAAGTTTTCACAACCTCATTTTCATACATATCGAGAATTTCTAGATCATTTAGTCGTTTAACAGCTTCCCAAAATATCTCTCTGGAAATATGAAATACAGATTCAATTTTTTTCATTATCTCTTCATTGGCATAATCGATAACTCGAAAAAAAGCAATAATTCCAGCAACTTTCAAAATATTTTCGTCATTTAGATCATTCAAATCTTGACGAATTGAACGATAATATTCATCATAGAGAGATGAGATATCAAAAATACTATTAAGAGAGTTTTCTCGCTTTGCTACTTGGGAGATCATAATGGCAAGTCGAGGATTGCCTTTTGATATATCAGTAATGCGATCAAGATAAAGGGGATTATTTATATTGTATTCATCTTTAACAAGTTGTCTAATTTCCTTATCTTCTAAGATTTTTAGTTCTATTGGAACTAAGTGTCTGTATGAGCTTCCTATGTTTAGAATTTTATCTAATGCATAGTCGCGAACAGTTGCTATCACCTTGATTTGTTGATCCTCTCGTTGATCATGCAATAATTGCACAAAATACTCAAATCGATTGACTCGATTAGCATCATCAACAAAAATTAGATACTTTCCTGCGTCTGAGAAGTAGACACGTATATCTTCAAAAAGATTTACTCCTCGCAGGAAAATGCATTTGACTTTATATTCTGGATTAGACTCTGCAAATCTACTACAAATTTCTAATACAAATCGAGACTTTCCTATTCCTGCTTTGCCTGAAATTACTATAAGATTATTTTCTTCAAGTTTTTGCAAAACTTCCGCTATTTCTGATTCACGAAAATGGAAATTTGTATTTAGAGGAGTGGCAAGTGCATTCTTATTATACAAATTGATGAATTCATCTGGCGTAACAATTTGCCTTGTATCTACCTCAATACCTAGAAAATCTCTCGTAATGTTTGGATATTTTTGGTATAGATCATAAGAGATGGTACTAATACCAAATATATTTATGTTTATTCCGATGTTTCGACATTTTTCCCTAAGAGATTCCTCTTCTTCACTGCTAAGGATAGATGTATGACATAAAACTACTTCCTCAATGTTTTTAATTGAGATTTTTGTTTTTGTCTCATCAAAGCATTTAGTAAGATCTGCGTTAAATTTGTTGTAAACCCCTTTTTCTTGTGTTGTATACTCAACAAAAACATACTTTCCATTTCTAAGAGCAATTAAAGAATCAGGGTTTCCTGTTCTATCTTTATCTGATCCAATTACAGTACCTATTGAATTAATTTGTTCATAGCCTTTCTTATGGAGATAAGCATCAGCTAATTTTTGAAACGCCGCACCTCCTAAACTCATGAGTGCATTTTCAATCTGATTAATTTTTGACATAAAAAACTAGTATTAGATGTACGATAGTTTATTTGCTAATTATAATCTCATTTATCAAGATATTTTTCTAGGACTAGGCTTAGCCACTTTACTCGACGATCGCTTCGGCTTTCCCTGAGAAGTTTTCTTCTCCTTCCCTGTGGAAGCTTTACCCAAATTCGGCTTAGCCGCCTCATCCAGATCACCAAACTTCTTCGACCACCACTTCTCCTGAGAAGACCAGAAAAAGACCACATCCGCATGATCCTTGCGTTGCCGCGCCTGAGCATCCGCACACTTCAACATCACCTTATCCACACCATCCTTATGGTAGGGAAACTTAGCCAAAGGCTTACCACAGACTGGACAAGCAAAACTAGTCACCTCCGCCGTCACTGCATTCTCGCCCTTCGGTTGAGGAATCTCCCACTGATTACGGCGATCGCTCCAAAACAGCACCAGATTCTCACAGCCATGCTCACACTTAAGAAAATGCCCACCACTCACCTTCTTAGAAGGAATCTTACTAAGCGGATGACTACAAGCAGGACAAGCCACATCCGAAAGCTCATTTTTACGATTACTTGGCTGTAAATCTGCACCGAGATTTGTATAGGCTCGCGCTAACATCGGCTGAAAATAAGACTGATGCCAACCAATCAAATAGCTTTGCCACTCCAACTTACCCACCGAGATTTCATCCAAAGTCGTCTCCATCCCTGCGGTAAAATCGGCTCTGAGCAGATCTGGGAAAGTTTTATGCAACACATCATCCGTAGACATTCCCAAAGCCGAAGGTTCGAGAACCTTACCTTTGAGTAACACATAGGTTCTATCCTTAAGCGTCTTAACGATCGCCGCAAACGTACTCGGTCTACCCACACCCTGA
>JANRII010000073.1:0-32738 GCA_033765135.1 Pseudanabaenaceae cyanobacterium bins.39 | reverse complement strand
TTCTCACTAGTTCATTTCTTTGACGAGGTTTATTGGTTTCTTAAAGCTTTCAAATTATTTTGTTGTCTAGGTTCTTTCGCGCTCTCTCTTCAGGCTCGCTTCGCTTTCGCTTGGCTTCCCCTTCAGCGCTTTATTAAGTTAACCTGTTTAAAAAGGTTTGTCAACCTTTTTTTTAAAATTTTTGAGTTTCTTTTTCTTGAATTGCTCAAATCTATATGGAGCAAGCATTACAGGTTTTGAGAATGTTTTTAGGGTTTGGGTAATGCTGCTTCGATGGATTTGGTTACTAATGCTTGAACTGCTTCGACACCTTCCCATCCTCTGATTTCTGTAACTTTTTTTTCTAGGTTTTTGTAGGAGCGGAAAAATTCGGCGATTTCTTCGAGGCGATGGGGAGCAATGTCGGCTAGGGTTTTAACATCGTTATAGCGGGGGTCTTTGGCGGGGACGCAGAGGATTTTTTCGTCACGATCGCCACCGTCAATCATAATTAACATGCCAATGGGACGTGCGGGAATGATGCAACCAGGGAATGTGGGTTGATCCATAATGACCATGCCGTCTAGGGGATCGCCATCATCGGCGAGGGTGTTGGGTACAAAGCCGTAGTCGTAGGGGTATTGGACTGAGGAATATAGAACACGGTCTAGGGCGAAGGCATTGAGGTCTTTGTCAAATTCGTATTTATTTTTGCTGCCCGCAGGGATTTCGATAAGGACGTTGAGGATACCTGATTTGGGCTGAGGGGGAATTAAGGATAGATCCATGATGTTTTTACCTATTTGTTTCACGAATGTTTTAGGATTTGGGCTAACTTAAGTGTTGCTGAGGTTTTGCCTAGCTTTTTTAGTTGCTTACAAAAGATTACTAGAAAAAGTATAAGTTTCTAGTACGCTTAATATTTGAGTTTAATTAGTTACGCTGATATTCACACTCGAAAAAGTATGCTTTACTTGTGAGCATGTTGAAGTGTGAGGATATGCATGATTTTGCATCAAGAAGCTCGGTTCCCTATCGGTGTGTTTGATAGTGGGGTTGGGGGACTAACGGTTTTACAAGAAGTTCATCGCCAACTACCTAATGAATCTGTAATCTATTTTGGTGATACGGCTAGGTTGCCCTATGGTAAGCGATCGCCTGCGGAGATTATTGAATATGTTTACGAGATTTTGCACTGGATGGAGTCATTACAGGTCAAGATGGCAATTATGGCTTGTAATACTAGTTCTGCCCTCGCACTAGATATTGTGCGAAAGGATTTTAATTTGCCAATTTTAGGTTTGATTTTGCCAGGGGCGCGAGCAGCAGTTGGCAAAGGAAAACGCATCGGAGTCATTGCAACAACGGCAACTGTCAAGAGTGAAGCCTATGTAAAAGCAATTTGTGAGAGTGATCCCTATGCCGAGGTTTTTCAGGTAGCTTGTCCTGAGTTTGTACCTTTAATTGAATCTGATCGAATTAATGATCCCTATACAATAAGGGTGGCAAAAGATTATTTACAGCCATTAGTGGAGGCAAATATTGATACTCTTGTTTTAGGTTGTACTCATTATCCTCACTTGGCAGGAATTTTACGTCAAATTTTGCCAGCTAATGTTACTTTAGTAAATCCTGCATCCTATGTAGTTAGGGCAGCTGTGCATGAGCTAGATTTAATGGGATTAAGGTGTGTGGATGGAAATAGAAGCCTTGCTCGGACAAGTTTTTTTGTGAGTGGTGATCCAGATCGGTTTGCTCAGGTATCTAGACGATGGCTCGGTAAGTTACCTGTGGTCACACAAGTTTCACTATCTCCAGTAGAAATGATGTCTTAAGACATAGCTTTGGAAACCTAGTTATTGATTTGTTGGGAGTCGTATTTTGATTCGATATTACTACCGCTCTCTGGGAATAGCATTGGGCTTATTGGTTGGCATGTCCCCAGGAATAATGTTGCGCGCTGAGGCTGAGGAGATTGTTACTCCTCAGATCCAAGCTCAATTGCCTTCGATCCAAAAGTTGCAATTACGCGGAATTCAAGTCGGAGATGATGGATTTAGACTAGGAATTAATGGCTCTCCGCAGATATCAGCTTCACGGTTAATGAGTCCCGATCGCATTGTCTTAGATCTCCAAGGCACTGAAGTGGTATCGGCTTGGAATAACGCGGTTTTGATGGTAAATCGCTATGGAGTAAGGCAGATTAGGGTATCACAATTGCAAAAATCTCCTGCGATCGCTCGATTGGTATTTGAATTAGATGGCACTAGTCCTGTTAGCTGGTTTAGTTCTTTTGATGCAGGACTAGGACTATTTCTCTTACGGCCTACTAATTTGGCGAATGTCCCTAGTAATCAACCTATATCTTCCAGTAATCCTCCTGTTTCTACATCTAGCACCACGATTGAAGGGCTTCTCTTCAACGGCTATGGTCAGTTGGTCATTCAGGCAAATCGGGCGATCGCCTATCGCAGCAATTTTGATGCCAGTAATAATACTTACTTGATTACAATTCCCTCGGCTCAGATTGCCGCTAACCTACGCCGCCCAGTACTAGGTGCTAATAGCCCCATCGAACAAATTCGTCTTAATCAATCAGGAAATAATGTTGTAGTCAGCATCAAAACGATCGCAGGGTGGCAACTACAGGAAACCAGTCGCAGCAATTTGGCGGAAATACCTTTGCAGTTAAATAGTGTCAGTCAGGTTGCAACAAATAATGGTAGCTTGCCACAACCGACAAATAATTTGCCATTGCGTAACAACAATCGCCCTATTATTGCCATTGATGCAGGTCATGGGGGTAGAGATGTTGGCGCAACTAGAAACGGCATTTATGAAAAAGATATTACCTTAGCCATTAGTCAGCAGCTAGGGCGCATTTTGCAACAAATGGGCTATGGAGTAGTCTTTACAAGAACTTCGGATGTGGAAATTGATTTACCTCCTAGAGTAAAAACGGCTGAAGACAATCGTGCCAGCGTATTTGTAAGTGTCCATGTAAATTCTCTTGATGCCAATTTGTCAAATATAAGCGGTGTAGAAACTTACTATGCTCCGGGTTCGTCTTTAGGGAAGCAGTTAGCTAGTCTTGTCCATAACCAAATTATTGCTGATACTGGAGCCAGTGACCGCAGTATTAGAACTGCAAGGTTTCACGTTATAGTCAATACAACCATGCCTGCGATTTTGGTGGAGACAGGATTTATCACCAATCCTAGTGAGGCTGCTAATTTAACTAGTGCATCTTACCAAAATCGTCTTGCGAATGCGATCGCTAAAGGCGTTGATCGTTTTTTAAAATCATCTCCAAGATAGAAACCCCATGCTGCGATATCGTCAAATAGCTGTTGGATTTTTCATGAACATAGCCTCAACCTATGGAATGCCTATAGTTGAAGAATTGCAAGCGCAGCAGGTCTTAGAAAAATTGGTGCGAACAAATACCAATTATTCAGCTAATCATCCAGAGAGTATATTGCCTCGTCTCAACAATCGCCAACAGTATGCTCAGGCTAATTCTCCAAGTGCGATCGCAGATACGATCATCGAAAAGTTAAGCTTCAGCAATACAGGGCAGTTATTAATTGAGACCAACAATCCAATTAGTTATCAAGTAAGTTTTGATATTAACTCTAATTCTTACAATATACGCATAGCCAACTCTAAAATTTCTGCAAATCTTCAGCGTCCTACTCTTAGTGCGAACAGTCCCATTGAAAGAATTAGGCTCTCCCAGAATGGCAACTTTGTAGAAATTAATATTAAAACCAATCCAGGATGGATAATTAGAGAGCTACCAAGACTAAGCAACCAAGCCATTAACTTTCAAGTGTCTGTGGCGGATAAAACAACTTCTGCCCAAACTAGTACTAATCCCCCCACTCCCGTGTTAGTACCATCTACTCCCAATCCTAATCTACCCACCAATACAGGAGAACGCCGTCGAGGTGTCATTTTGATTGATCCCGGACATGGGGGACGTGATCCTGGTGCGATCGGCAACGGTATTAGAGAAAAGGATGTCATATTACCAATTAGCTTACATATCGGTCAGACTTTGCAAAGTATGGGTTATACAGTTTTTTATACCCGTACTAATGATGTAGAAATTGACCTTGCCCCAAGAGTTGCCCTAGCGGAAAGGGTGAGAGCCGATGTTTTTGTTAGTGTCCATGCAAATTCATTAGAATCACGCGCCAACAGAGTCAATGGAGTGGAAACTTTCTTTGCCCATGGTTCTAACTTAGGGAGAGAACTCGCTGGCTATGTGCAGTCGGAGATTATTGCTGCAACAGGAGCAAATAATCGTGGTATCAAGCCCGCAGGTTTTTATGTAATTGCCTAGAACCTCTATGCCTGCGATTTTGGTGGAGACAGGTTTTGTCACTAATCCTGCTGAGGCAGCAAATCTAAACGATCCTAATTACCAAAAATTAATGGGAGAAGCGATCGCTAGGGGAGTCGAAAGATTTATGAGAGTACGCGATCGTTAATGCCAAATACAAAACAGGCAAAAATCGCTTCACGATTTTTGCCTGTTTCACAGTATAAGATTATCTTAACCGAATGCTGTTTCTAAGGGAGTTGCAAGTTGATGTCTAGCATCTGTAATCAACCAATCCAAAGCCGCAGCCTGCAAATCAATGGTTGCGCCATTTTTATCAACACAATATCGACCAAAAACCAACTTATCAACTAGACGGACATCAGACAGACGCGAGTACTCAAAAATCACACTTCGCTCTACCACAGCACCACTACAAACATGGCAATTAGGCCCAATCATTGTGGGACCAATAATTGTCGCCCCATCTTCAATTTGGGTCATACCGCCAATATACACGGGACCTCTGATATCTACCTTATCCCAATTGACTGATACATTTAAACCTGTATAGACTCCAGGCAAAACCTCATGTCCAGGGATATTAACATTTTTAATTTTGCTAGATAGCACATCTTGAATAGCCTGCCAATAATCAGGAACCTTCCCAATATCTACCCACTGAAAATCCATAGAAATAGCATGAAATGGGATATTTTCTGATACTAATCTTGGGAATAAATCACTACCTAAGTCAAACTCTTCGCCTGAAGGAATATAGTCTAGAATCTCTGGCTCAAAAATATATATACCTGTGTTGATCATATTACTTAAAGCTGATTCAACACTAGGCTTTTCTTGGAATTGGATAATTTTGTCATTGTCATCCGTAACAACAACACCATAACTAGATACTTGCTCCTTAGGAACTCTCTTTGTCACAATTGTTGCTAAGGATTTTTTTTGTCTATGCCAATTAATTGCATAGGTGAGATCTAGATCAATAAGGGCATCTCCGCATAGAACCACAAAAGTATCATCAAAAAAAGGAGAAAAGTCTTGAATCTTCTTGAGACCTCCTGCCGATCCCAAAGCACTGCCTTGAAGGTTTCCATCAACAATAGTTCCTTCAAAGGAATAAGCCATCTGTACGCCAAATTTCTGACCATCTCGAAAATAGTTTTCAATCTCTTCAGATAAATGACTTACATTGACCATGATTTGATCAAAGCCATGCTGTCTAAGTAGTTCAACCAAGAATTCCATCACAGGCTTTTGCATGATCGGGATCATCGGCTTAGGCATAATATTTGTGATTGGGCGGATTCTGGTTCCTTTCCCAGCAGCCAAAATCATGGCTTTCATAAATTCTTTACTCCATTCGTCACAATTTGCTGAGTTCCATAGGGGCATACCTCCCTATTTTCAAGTAGTTTTTTATAATCATTAAAAAACTACAGAAAACGAACCTATTTTAATCGTACTTTGCTACAGCTACTAACCATCCTCAAAAGTTTGGATGATTTGGCTTAATGTTAGCCTAATTTACCAGTAACAATATAAGCAACACGCAAGCCGACGTTAGCAGCATGATCGGCCATTCGTTCTAGGTGATGGATAGCAAGTACCATGAGCATCGTTGGTTCCATAGGTTCCCCATAAAGCCTTTGAGATGATAGCAGACCATAAATATGTTTATAGTCATAATCTACAGCATCATCTTTAGCTTTAATTTGCAAGCCTATCTCAGCATCCAAATTAGCGAGAGCTTCTAAACTCATTGCTAACATAGCGCGACAACGATTGGACATTACTTGTAATTCGCTAAGGTATGGAGATGGTGGATAGGTAAATAGCTTGATGGCTATGTCTCCAAGATTTTCGGCATAATCACCAATTCTTTCAATATCCCGAATTAGCTGCATTAATGCACTTAACAGACGAAGATCCCGCGCAACTGGTGATTGCAGAGCTATGAGATTGTTGCAGTCGACTTCGATTTGTCGATATATTTGATCTATCTGCTTGTCTTGAGCATCTATAAGTGTGGCAGATTCAAGATCTCTCTCGAACAAGGCGGCATGGGCTTTGAGGAATGAATTCTCTACCATTGCACCCATCCGTAAAGCATCTTGCTCTAGTTTGTGTAATTGGCGTTCAAATTCGCTCCTTGTGCGTTTTTGAATGTATGAAGTGTCGACCATGAACTCCCAACATTAATTTAATGGGGTAGTAACAACGTTTTTATTTTATCGTTTATTTTATCGAAAAATTGATGATGCAATCCCATACTTATTGGACATCTTTTTGACATCACAAATTCTGGGATACAAGCTGTGAAATGTTGCTGGTATTTTGATTATTGTTTTGGAGAGATGGTTCTGGGGATCGGTTAAATAGAACTAGGGTGCTGGTAGTGTTGTTGTGAAAGCCAATTTGTTCGTAAAACTTTTGTTGATGAGTAGTCATTAGATAAACTCTTTCGACTCGACATACATGGGGATGGGCTAGAACTGTCTGAACAAGTTTTCGGCCTAGTCCTGCCCCACGGTAGTTGGGATCAATGACAACATCCCATATGGTTGCTCTAAAAATACCATCACTGGTGGCGCGAGCATGACCTATGAGCCGATCGCGATCCCAGACTGTCACAACTGGATTGGAGTTAGCGATCGCAATTGCCATGTCATCAAGACTGCGTTCTTTTGCCCAAAAGGCACCAATTTTGAATAATTCTTGTAGCTGCACAATATCAACATCATCTTGGCGATCGCTAAAACGAATGTGACGATGATCCATGTATTTGATTTCCCGCATTGATTAACTATGCGATAAATGTGACATAAATTAATAGTTGCTAATGTATCTTGTTTGTCTGATCTCATGCTAACGGGAATTTTATATCAATTCCCAGAAGCGTAGTCACACCTCTGGGAATTCAGGAACAAACCCTATGCTGAGAAATTACCTTAAAAATTTTTATTTATGGTGTAGATGGCTACTGAGAAGCTGTGAGTGCAATCACTTAGTTAACCTTGAACGTTAGCCTTGGGCTGCCAAGGTTCTGGCAAATAGACTTTATTGGCTAAACCAAGAATTTGTAATACTTTGATTACTGACCAAGTTGGATCAAACTCCCACCAATTGAGACCAGCTTTAGCTGACTTAGGAAAGGCATGATGATTATTGTGCCAGCCTTCACCGTAGGTCAAGACTGCGGCCCACCAGAGATTGGTTGAATGATCTGGAGTTTCAGCAAAGTTTTTGTATCCCCACTTGTGGCAAGCGGAGTTAATCAACCAAGTGCTGTGCCACAAGACTACACAGCGCACAAACATGCCATAGACCACAAAAGACAACCCTAATCCAGAAAAAAGATTTTCACCGATAAAATATAGTAAAAAACCTAGGGGAACTTGTAAGGCTAGGAAAAATTTGTCAAGAAATGCATAATAGGGATCATTAGCTAGATCTGGGGCAAATTTTTGATAATTTTTACGTTGGAAATGCTCTGGACGTGAGCGAATAATCCACATAATATGGCTAAACCAAAAACCTCGGTTGGCTGAGTAGGGATCTTTTTGGTTATCTTCAGTAAATCCATGGTGCTGACGATGACCGCCCACCCAAAATACTGGTCCACCCTGTACTGCTAGTGCGCCCAAGGTAGTCAGAATGTATTCTAGCCACTTTGGGACTTGAAAGCTACGGTGACTAAGTAAGCGATGGTAAGCAAGGCAGATGCCGATGCTACCAAATAACCAGTGCAAAAATACTGTAAGGATTACAGCTTGCCACGAAAAGTAGAAGGGTGCAGCGAGGGCAGCAAGGTGGATAGCGCTAAAAAAGGCAACATTTGTCCAATTTAGCTCTTGATTGACGGGGGAGACTTGGGTATTGGCGGTCATGAAATGTTAAAAAAGTTTGTGAGAAGAAGAAGCAAACTAATGCAAGTATCACTTACAGTTATATTAAGTCTAACTGGTATCTAAACAAATATGCAAGTAGCACTTGCAAAAAGTATGGCTATCAAGAGTACAATACCAAAAAGTACAAGGCAAGGTAGTCTGAAGGGCTAACTGTTCAAAATTACAAAATAGTCAAAAATAGGCTGTATTCCCAGTAAATATATCCATGGTACATACGCCCACGACGGCATCTCGGACTCCTACAAGGCAACGAATTATTAATACAGCACTGGAACTATTTGCGAGTCAGGGTATTACGGAAACGACTACTCGTCAAATTGCTGACTATGCCAAGGTCAATGAGGTAACTTTATTTCGACACTTTGGCAATAAACATGGTTTATTGTTAGCAGTATTACAAGAATGTTTGCAAAAATATTTGGTGTTGGCGCAGGTGGGAGAGTCCCTAATGGTCTCAGATATTTCTACTCAGGGTGATTTACGGCGATTTCTGAAGTATTACATCCAGAATTCTTTAAAAGCTTTAGAGAGCGTGCCAGAGCTGGTTCGATCGCTGGTGGGTGAGGCTGGTCAATACCCTTTGGAGAGTCGACAGGCTTTGGCACAGGGTATTAATCAAGTCAATCAAGCGATCGCCACGGCAATCCATAACGTACTACTAAACTCTAAGTTACAGTATCAATTACCTGCGATTAAGTTGGCAAATTTACTGAATACTTGCATCTTAGGTTATGCCGTCGTTACATTAACTAGCGATATCCATGCAATGTGGAGCGATCGCGATGAATTTATTAGCGCCCTCATTGATGTATTTGTCCAAGAGGTTGTCCCCACAGCCAATGCCCATCCAGTTATTGATATTCCCCCAGAGACGGTACGCGAAATTATCTTACAGGCGAAAAAATGCGGCTCTAAAGATTATGCGATCGCCTATTTATTATTTGGAGCTGGTCTGACCGTCCATGACATCATAAATTTAAAAATCCAAGACTATCAGCACCACGGAGATCATGGCATCCTCTGCATCAGAGACACTGAGACTAATCGGCGTACCGTACCCATCAATCAAAAAATTTTAGGTCATCGCTATGGCTCGGCAACCAATAACCCACTGATGACTTACCTCAAACATAGGCAAAAATCATTGGCGACTATAATTGACGATAGCAACATTTACCGAGATCTCATCTTTGTATCTGGCGACCACAAATCTCTATCTGTCGAGGAAGTAGAGCATCTATGGGAGCGGTGGACACAACCCTATCGCAACCTCGATGGTCAGTCCCTAAGAATAGATCAAGCAAGACATACTTGGTGTATTGAAATGTTAGCAAGGGGCATGGACTCCGATAGCTTTTGTATTATTAGTGGGGTTCGAGCTAAAGAACTAGCCATTTATCAAGCAAGGTTAAACGAAAAATTAGCCATAGATAAAGCAATCTCTCTCGATCATTAACCCACAATTTCTACTAAACGATGCTGCACTTCTCCACAAAATTGGCTTCTTTAAATTAGTTAAGTTTGTGCTGGTTGAGTGCTGGATTTTATATCTTGGTGTATAATTCGTGCGTTCTTGTCATCAAAACGGAGAACAAAAATGCACGAAAATACAGCATTAAGATCTTGTATCTATAAAAGATCATGTTATGTTTTGTGTAAATGCCCCTTGCCGCTAGGTTGCTTCATGCCATAAAGTATATTTTTTTAGCGCAATATGTCCTTCATGGGAGGCAAACAAGTTGGCATTATCAGCTCTGAGATCGGCATTTCCAATTAAAGTTTAGGGTAGAAAAGCAAAGTGAGAGTTTCCTTAGACTGTTACCGTGTCCTTGGATTAACACACCTATCGGGGTTAGATAAGATACATCAAGCCCATCGTGATCGTCTGCTATCGATGCCTAGGCGAGAATATTCGGATGCCGCGATCGCATCTCGCAAGCGCATTATAGACAAAGCTTACGAAGCGCTAATCGACTTTCACCAAAGGAGTAGCACTCCCTCCATTACTGACTCCAGCAGCATCGATCCAAGCACGAATAAAGCAAGCGAAACCTCACCTAGCGATCGCGCCTCTCTCCCTCCCAAAGTTGAGGCCGATGAAAAGGATTTTGCAGGTTTGTTACTAATCCTCTATGAGTTAGGCGAATCAGAGCGAGTCCTCAGCATTACCCGTCCCTACTACGACCCCGACGAAGCCGAATATCAATCCTCACGCATCTCTCCCCACGATCCTGATCTATTACTATCAATTTGCCTGTCATACCTAGATATAGGGAGAGAAGCTTGGAAACAAGGCCATTATGAGACAGCCGCCACTTCGTTAGAATCAGCGCAAGACATCCTCCTAAGAGAAGGGTTATTCCTCAGCATTCGGAGCGAAATTCAGGCTGATTTATTTCGCTTACGCCCATATCGCATCCTTGAATTGTTATCTGCTCCTGACAATCAAACCGAAGAACATCGGCGAGGCATGTCTCTTTTACAAGAAATGCTAGATGCGCGTCGTGGCATTGATGGTTCTGGCAATGATTATTCAGGGCTAGGTATTGATGACTTTTTGCGATTTATTCAGCAATTACGCAGTTACATGACTGCCCTCGAACAACAAACCCTATTTGAAGAAGAGGCGCGTCGTCCCTCATCCGTTGCCACCTATCTAGCAGTCTATGCTCTAATCGCTAGAGGATTTTCCCAAAGGCAACCAGCCCTGATTCGGCGAGCCAAAGGTTTGCTGGTCAAATTGAGTGCCAAGCAAGATATTTATTTAGAAAAAGCTGTCTGTGCCTTGCTACTAGGTCAAACTGAGGAAGCTAGTAGCGCCATTGAAAAAAGCTCAGAAGATGATCAAATCGCCTTTATTCGTCAAAACTCAGAGGGAGCGCCCGATCTGCTACCAGGCCTATGTATGTATAGTGAACGCTGGCTACAGGATGAGGTATATCCACATTTTCGAGATCTAATGAATCAAATAGTGTCTCTGAAGGATTATTTTGCGGACGAACAAGTACAAGCATACTTGGAAGAACTACCAAATACGGGAGCAATGTCTTCTGAGTGGACTGCTCCTGTGGGCGGTTCATCCATCTTTGATGAAGCCATCCCACCTCGGCGCAATTTTGGCAGTGATATCCCTAGTAATGCCCCAGAACCCAAGCTGTCAGAATATCGACCTGAGCCTCCAACTAGGTTTCAGCGTTCTTCTTCGTCAGTGCCTGTAATGGATCGCCCTACTAGTAGTAGTTACCAGAGCAATAACAACGGCTCTACTCCCAAAGAATTGCCGCGATCGCCACGTTCTCGCAATCTCAATGATTCGGTCAAAGAAATCAAGCGTAATCACACCACTACGCCCAAATCTGCGCCAAAGCGGAAATTTAATATGGGTAGATTGGTGCTTGTCATTGTGATTGCGATCGCGATTCTTGGTGGAGCGATCGCCTCAGTAGTATGGGCATTTCGCAGTCTATTTAGTCCGCGCCCTCCAGCATTTACCCCACTGCAAAAACCCATCGCCACCCTAACCCAATCGATCCAAACCCCAACCAAAATCATAGCCGTACAGTCTGGTCCCATTACAAAAGAAATTGCTCCTAAAATCATTGAAACATGGCAAACATCCAAAGCCAAAGCATTAGGCAATAGCTATGAAGATAATCTTTTAGAAGAAATTCTGACAGAACCAGCCCTCAGTGATTGGAAAGCTAGATCTAAAGAATTAAAGTCAGGCAATTCTTACTTGCAGTATCAAACTAAATCCATCACCATTGAGCAAGTCATTCCCGATGGCGATACCAAGGCAAAGATAGTGGCAAAGATTTCCGAATCGCGCAACTTTTTTAACAATGGCGAATTAGACCGTAATGCATCCACAGAAGATGCTAACTATACCGTTGAGTATGACTTAGTTCGCAAAGACGATCGCTGGCTGATTCGAGAAATGCTTGTTTTATAAGTAGCTACGCCATTTGCGCCGCTACTTACGTTATACCAATTTAAAAACCAAACCCAGTAAATTTTTTGTTAATTAAGAAATGGCTACGCCATTTCTTAATTTTGTATTAAAAATCATCTGGAGGCATATCGTCATCCTCTGGCTCAACTTCATCGGGAGCAACCTTAGTTGCCGAAACCACAACCCCTGCGGATAACTTGTCACGAACTTGGCGCTCTACTTCTTGGGCAAATTCGGGCTTTTCTTCCATATATTTGATTGTATTGTCGCGTCCCTGCCCAATATTTTCACCCTGATAGCTATACCATGCTCCCTTACGGACAATGATGCTCATCTCTTCAGCTAGATCCACCAGACATCCAAGGGTAGAGATACCCTTGCCAAAAATAATATCAAATTCAGCAATCCGAAAAGGGGGAGCAACTTTATTTTTAGCAACCTTCACCTTGGCACGGATACCAAATTCTTCTGTACCCTTTTTCAAGGTTTGAATACGGCGGATATCTAGGCGCACTGAAGCATAAAATTTTAGAGCAGTTCCACCCGTAGTTACTTCAGGATTGCCGTAGGATACACCAATTTTTTGGCGCAACTGATTTAAAAAGATCACAATGCAGTTTGCTCTACCCACATTAGCCGTGATTTTGCGTAGGGCTTGGCTCATGAGTCTGGCTTGTAAGCCCACATGGGAAGAACCCATTTCTCCTTCAATTTCCGCACGGGGAACAAGGGCGGCCACCGAGTCGATCGCGATAATATCGACAGCCATCGATCGCACCAAATTATCGACAATTTCTAGAGCCATTTCTCCAGAGTCAGGCTGTGAGATCAAGAGGTTATCAATGTCAACACCCACACTAGCTGCATAGGTAGGATCGAGGGCATGTTCGGCATCCACAAAGGCAGCCACTCCGCCCCGTTTTTGCACCTCAGCGATCGCATGTAGCACTAAAGTAGTTTTGCCCGAACTTTCGGGTCCATATACTTCAATTACCCTACCCTTAGGCAATCCGCCGCCAAGGGCAAGATCTAAAGGTAATGCACCACTGGGGATCGTCTCCACCCGCATACTCGCTGCATCACCTAAACGCATAATCGAGCCTTTACCATGATCCTTCTCGATTTTTTGCATGATTGCATCGAGAGCTTTTTTCCTTTCAGGGCTAATGTTAGGTTTACTGTCCTGAGCCTTTGCCGTTACAGAAGTTGGGTTAGCCTTATCAACTTGACTATTTGCCGCCGCAGAGGAATTTTTCGGTGCCATTGCCGTTCGAGTTATTGTTGGGTTGAATCTGTAGAAACGTAAGTTCGATTTCGCCATTTTATGGATTGCAGAGCAAGGGGAAAATGGCAAAAGTGCGACTATTTTTCGCTTTTGTCAAACTGACGCTATCCCATTATAGAGGATTTACGATTTTGATTTTTTAGTTTGCTTACAGGCTATTGCGATTAGAGATCTGCCAATTTGATAAATGTTTGGTAAATCTAATGTCAGAATTAATATGTATATATATCCATACATGTAGTTTAGTGGTTTAGGATTATGCCCTCAGAACATCCACCAGTGATGTTGGTGGACGGATACAATGTCATTGGCATGTGGCGATCGTTACAGGAGATCCGCGATCTACAAGGTTTTGATGTGGCGCGATCGCAACTCACTGAAGCGATGGTTAATTTTAGTGCCTATCACGGCTATAAAACCACCCTTGTTTTTGATGCCTATGTGCAGGCAACCCCAGCGCGATCAGAAAAAGTTACGAAAAACCTCAAGCTCTATTTCACCGATCACAATGAGACAGCCGACACCTATATTGAGAGGCAGTGCGGCAAGTATCGCCGCGATCCGTTACGCCATCTCAAGCGCATTATTGTCGTTACCTCCGATCGCGCTCAACAAATGACAGCAGTGGGTTTTGGTGCAGAGTGGTTATCGGCGATCGCCCTAGAACAGGAAGTAGAAGCTACTAACCGCATTGTCCAAAGTCGCCAAACGCCCAAACAAGCAAACACTAAAAACTTGATCGGCAATCGTATCGATAGCAAAACTAAGGAAGAACTAACAAAATGGCGTAATCGCCTGAATTAAGAGAGTCCGTAATAGCACAATCCGAATGGGTGAGCTTTTATCAACCCAAAAATCTACAAATAATCTAGGACTGCTATATTGAATTAACATTTAGTTACAATAGGAAAGCTGAATGTTTCATCTGTGTGCCTAAGCACTCTTAATCCTATGCCCCGTGACCTGCGATCATTTCTAAATTTACTTGAAGAACGGAAACAACTACATCGAGTCAAGGCTCTCGTTGATCCAGAATTAGAAATAGCAGAAATCAGCAATCGCCTACTCCAAGTCGGTGGTCCTGCCTTACTATTTGAAAATGTCAAGGGATACCAACCCCCCGTCGCCGTAAATTTATTGGGAACTGTGGAACGGGTCTGTTGGGCAATGGGAATGCAGGAGCAATCAGAACTAGAGGCTCTAGGCGTGAAACTCGGCAAGCTGCAAAGCCCCAAACCTCCCAAAAAACTGACCCAAGCGATCGAATTTGGCAAAATCCTCTTTGACGTAGTGAAATCACGCCCCCAGAAATTGCTATTTGGTAATGCTCCCTGCCAAGAGGTAGTTTTGCAGGGTGACGCAGTAGACCTCAATCAAATCCCGATCTTGCGTCCCTATCCCAAAGATGGCGGCCGTGCTGTCACCCTCGCCTTAGTCATTACCAAAGATGTGGAAAATGGCATCCCCAATGTAGGGGTATATCGGTTGCAGCAACAATCAAAAAATACCATGACAGTGCAATGGCTGTCAGTGCGCGGTGGTGCAAGGCATTTACGCAAGGCGGCAGAAGCAGGTAAAAAGTTGGAAATTGCGATCGCGATCGGTGTTGATCCAGTTTTGATTATGGCAGCCGCCACACCGATTCCCGTTGACCTATCAGAATGGATTTTTGCAGGACTATACGGCAATGAAGGCGTACAGCTTACCAAGTGCAAAACCCTCGACCTCGAAGTACCAGCCTGTGCTGAATATGTACTAGAAGGCACAATCACTCCTGGAGAAGTTGGCACTGATGGCCCCTTTGGTGATCACATGGGCTACTACGGGGGCATCAATGAACAAGCTCCCTTACTGCGCTTTCATTGCATGACTCATCGCCACAATCCTATTTATCTGACCACCTTTAGCGGCTTGCCCCCCAAAGAAGAAGCGATGATGGCGATCGCGCTCAACCGCATCTATACACCCATTTTGCGACAACAGGTTTCTGAGATCACCGATTTCTTCTTACCCATGGAAGCCTTGTCCTACAAAGCCGCAATTATTTCTATCAAAAAAGCCTACCCCGGACAGGCTCGCCGCGCCGCCCTCGCCTTCTGGAGCGCCTTACCCCAATTTACTTACACCAAGTTTGTGATCGTGGTTGACCATACGATTAATATCCGTGATCCCCGTATGGTGGTTTGGGCGCTCAGTTCTAAGGTCGATCCCACCCGTGATGTTTTTATTCTGCCAGACAATCCCTTCGACTCCCTCGACTTTGCCTGTGAGAAGGAAGGACTGGGCGGACGCATGGGCATCGATGCCACCACCAAAATTTACCCTGAAACCGATCGCGACTGGGGCGATCCCCTAGAAAGCAATCCTGATATTGCCGCAATGGTCACAAACCGATGGGCAGAATATGGACTGAGTGAACTAGGTCTAGACCAAGCTAATCCAAATCTATTTGGTTACGATATTCACTAGCAGTGACAAGGAGTTGCAAGTTGCTAATGCCATAGGAGGGCATGATCATCGTGGCACTCTCACACAAACTGAGCAACTCTTGGCAACTAGCTTGAAATTCCGCATGACTCATCCATAATCGCGCTAGACCATGCAAAATTCGATCTAAAAATAACCTGCGTTGCACTAACTGAATAGCTGTTGGGGCTTCAAGATCGATCAGCATATGAGAACAAATCACTCCTGCCTGAGACAATTGTTTCGTTGTAAAAAGTCGGATCAAGGTTTGGCAAAATTCTTCAACAAAACGACCAGCAATATATTTCATCACCACTGGCTCAAGGGTAAAGTATATCGATGATGGAGGCAGATCCTCCGTTGCTTCCCCCTCTAGCTCGGCATCATCGCCATCTACCAATTGAAGCAAGGAACGTCTTCGTAAAGACTCTAGGTTACTGATTGTTAGAGAGCTTGGTGTTTTGCCAGCACGCCAGTTCTGAATTTGCGACTGAGTAACAGGACGACAAGCAAGGGCTAACCAATAGATAACTTCCAACTCATCTGGAGATAATCTTTGGCACTGTCCATCGAGTAAATCCTTGAGAGCGTCATCCATGACCACCGTACTCAAGCTCAAAAACTCGGCGATATTACTATGAAATTGCTCACGGACAATATTGGCAACAATCTGCAAAGCAAAGGGATGACCTTGATAATGTTGCACTAAATCCAATAACCTCAAGGCGTTGGAGTCAAAACCTCTAGCAGTCAGAATTTGGCTGGCGGATTTGTCATCTAACCCCTTTAGCAACAAAGTCCGATATACAGAAGTATTTAGCCGCTCTTGCCTGAGAATTTCGATCGGAATTTCACGGCTGATCACCACACAACAACTCAAATGTTCGTGAGTGGCTAACTGATCGAGCAATTTACCATAGTCACTATATTCCTTTTGATAGACCCCTGTACGGCTGCCATCTAGTAACACTTCCCAATCATCAAGTACTAATAAATAACTGTGCGATCGCAATATTTCCAATAATTGCGCGATCGCTCGATCCACATTATTAATTGGCAGATCAACCTTGATGTTCTGATCTTCTTGCAACTCAGTCATGATGTCTGCCAGAAGATCGGTAATACATGGGGCATGGCGGAGCGATCGCCACACAATCTGAGCAAATGGTACATTCGGAGGTACTAGTCTCTGCACATCCTCAATAAATTTATTAACAAGAGACTTTTTACCAACCCCACCAATCCCAACAATTGTCACTACCCGAATGCGATCTCTTAAAATCCAACGTTGCAATTGCTGTAATTCAGCTTCTCGACCATAAAATTCCAGTAACTCAGGTAATTTTCTCCGAATCGATGTGGTCATTATTTGAGGTGTATTTGGCAACTCAGAAATAACGGAGTTACTAATATTCACTGACTCGTTTAACTCATTAGCACTAGGCTCGGGAAGCTCTGGACTATTAACTAATGGATTTGTACTGGCAGATGCTAAAGGATTATGCAAACCTTTAGCAACCTTAGCTTCTTTCAATAACAATACATAGCTCCAAATGTTAGCTCGTCCTAACTTATCAACAGAACTGATAATTGCTAAATCTTGCAATACAGACTTCAAATTTTTCCAAAGTTTAGGCGATCTGTTTGTTTTGAAATAACCAAAAGCACAGGCCTTATTAAGCTTATATTCTAAATAAGTTTGCTCAACAGTAAGCCCACTTAATGCACCCCTCAATAAACATACATCTAGGCGATCTAGGATGAATCCACCTTCCTTGCAGACTTCAACCACTAAATCCACGCCTTCTTCAATATTCATAAATCACAAAATTGACAGTTAGGAAATATAGAAAGCTTAATCTGAATTAATACAAAAATATCATTCTATATTCCTAAAATTATATCAAATTAACTCACTTTGACTGATTGATAATTTTGATATTTTTGTCATAATCTATTATTAATTAACTCAATCAGCAATAATTTTATACTTCCTGTATTGTCTTATTTTTTTAAAGAATCTTAAGGCTGATCATAGCTACCATTGTTAGCTTAATAAAATTGTTAATTACTCCGCTCCTGAAAACTATTTAATAGTAATTAAAGCAGTGATGATTAGCTTTTTAAAGCATATAAACTATATAAACTATGTAAACTTAATTTATATAGTTTATATGGGCATCCTAAATCATAGAAACTATTGGCTTTGACTTTTTAGAGACTATCTATTACGGGGTTCAACTATGCCCCTCTAAATTGGCTGTCCAATCCTGAAGATCACTTAAAGCAGTAGTAAGAGTGAGATCATATTTCAAAGGCGTAATAGTTATGTAATTATCTCTAATGGCTTGAATATCTGTGTTAGGCTCGGCTTCTTCCTCAACCACAACCCCCGATAACCAATAGTAAGTTTTGCCCCTTGGATCAACCCGCTTTTCAAAGAGATCTTTATAGCGTCTTATACCCAGTTTCGTGACTACAGTTCCGCAAATATCTGATTCAGCGATCGCAGGAATATTGATGTTGAGCAGCATGGCTTCTTTGATAGGGTTATGAGCGATCGCTTTGACCATCTTTTTCGCAAAGTTAGCGGCTGCACTAAAGTCAGTATGCGTAAAGCTCGTCAAACTCAAGGCAATACTGGGGATACCCTCTAGCACACCCTCCATCGCTGCGGATACCGTACCCGAATAAAGCACATCCGTACCTAAATTTGCACCACGATTGATCCCAGACAATACCAGATCAGGACGTTCATCAAGGAGGGCATCAAGGGCTAATTTCACCGTATCCGATGGCGTGCCTGAGCAGGCCCAAGCCTTGATATTGTCAGGATAGATACCTGTAATATGATCAACTCTCAGGGGTTCTTGCAGGGTGAGGGCATGACCTGTCGCCGATCGTTCGCGATCGGGACAAACCACCGTAATCTGATGTTGAGTATCTCTGAGGGCTTCAGCTAATGCTCTTACACCAGGGGCATAGATACCATCATCATTACTAATTAAGATATGCATATTGGATTTGTTAATGTGTGCGCCCAAAAAAGATAAAAACAGATAAAAAAAGAGCGCTTTGCGCTCTCTTAACAAAATTGGTTGAAATTAGTTGAAAGTGATTACCCATGAACCAACATAGACGGGAACAGGCACATCAGCGCGTAACACGCGCCCATCAAATTGATAAAATCCCCCAAAATCTGGATTACGCACATTAGAAAGCACTACACGCAGAGAAGTTTTAGCGGGAATAGCTTCCTTAGGAATAATCGTAATTCGTCTTGATTCTTGATCCCAAGTTGCTGATGCAATTTCTAAGTCATTGCCACCACGACATTGGCTAGTGACACGCAGCTTCATATCTGTAGGATCGAACTTGCCATTAAAATGTTCGGGATAAGTAATGATAACTTCAGAAATTTGAAATATTTGTGGCTTGATCTCTAGATAGTAGCGATCGTTACGCCCACCAGCTCCATTATCGAGGCAATAGTCGAGGGCGCTATCCTTAACGCCTCCAAATAGAATAAATCCAGAATTGGATTGAGCGCGGACAACGGATGGTGCAACTACTGCACAGGCTAATGACAAACAGGAGATAACACCTAGTTTTTTGAGCATTTGGATCTTCATAAATCTCTTAAGACTATCTATATTATGCTATGCAGAGGCAGTCCTAATACCAAAACTAAGGGTAATATCACTTTGTTTAGTAAAAAAAAGGGGATCACTCTTACTTATTTTGATGCATTGTGCATACACCAAGGTATTGAACATTGAAGTAATTTCTTCAGAACTGCCTATGCCATCATTATTCTGACGAAGTTAGTTAGCAAATGTATCCCATGACTTGACGATTTTTCTGGATGAAATTGGACTGCCATCACATTATCTTTGGCGATCGCGACTGTAACGGTTTGACTGCCGTGGGTGGTGGTGGCGGCACTAACGGATGGATCAGTGGGATCTGTGTAGTATGAATGCACAAAATACATCCAAGGGCGATCGCTGAGATCTTGCCATAGGGGGCAGCTAGGCTGGCTCAGATCGAGTTGATTCCATCCCATATGTGGGATAGTCAGATTTGGCTCTGGCTGAAACCGTCTAACTTGACCGCTAATAATCCCTAAACCCTGCTCTTGACCTTCTTCACTGCTGTCAAAGAGAATTTGCATACCCAAACATATACCCAAAAATGGCTTGCCTGAAGCGATCGCCTCATGAATGGGAGTTTCTAGGTTAGTGGCGCGTAATTTTTGCATAGCAGGATCGAAGGAGCCGACCCCAGGTAACACAATGCCATCGGCGGCAGCTAGTTCTTGAGGATCGTGGGTAATTTTGGGGATGGCTCCTGCCATTTCTAGACCTTTGCAAGCCGAGTGTAAATTACCCATATCATAGTCAATGACCGCCACCACAGGCATAGTGTTCATTTGCTCTTAATCCCCTCTAGCTTGACGATAGATATAATGTGTTTGTAGTGTATCTGTAATATATTTGCAAGCATATCAGAATGGGTTATGGCAATGCTCGAAGAAAAGCAAAATCAAAGGCGAAGTCACCATATGCTCAAATATTGTTTGGGACTTGGGTTGATGGCGATCGCCATGCAAATTCCCATCAAACCACTCAATGCTCAGGTGACAGTAACAGTACCACAGCAACCAGTGCAACCTAGCCTTTGGTGGAAACTAGAGCGACTGCCCGTTGGCTGGGTTGAAAATATTCGGCTCGATCAAGAATCTCAACAGGCCATCATCACTATTAACCCAAATCGGTGGGGAACCTCAGATTATTTAAATCGGTTCAGCTTTTTATTTAAGCTTGGTACTGAGGCACAGCGTCAAAATTTTAATCTGTTGTTACTAGATCGGCGATCGCAAAAGTTAGCAGAATATAGCCTCAATACATCACTGTGGCAGATCACGCCGCAATATCTAGGTGCAGAACCCTTCAGGTTCAATTCATCAATAATTGCTCAACCGAGATACTAATAACAAATTAAGAAACCTCAGTGGGTTTGGTTTTTAATTTAAAAACAATTCCCAGAAGTATAGTTACACTTCTGGGAATTAAGAACAAAATTCATCAAGGTTTTTTAAATCTAAAGATAGCATAGCTATTTTTAGATTTCGTCTTACAAAATATATAGCAGCAAAAATAGAATAATCCAGACAATATCCACAAAGTGCCAGTATATTGAGGCAGCTTCGATCCCAAAATGGCTAGTATTGCTGTAATGTCCTGATTTGAGCGATCGCACCAATACCGTAGCAATCAAGCTCAAACCGATGATCACATGCAATCCGTGAAACCCAGTTAAAACATAAAAAGTGCTGGCAAACAAATTAGAGGTCAAACCAAATTCTAAATGCTGATATTCATAGATCTGCCCCGCAATGAAGATCGCCCCCATCACAAAGGTGGCCAAAAACCATAGCTGCGCTGACTTCACCTTATTTTCTTTAATTGCGGCATCAGCTTGGTGAATCACAAAACTACTAGACACCAGAATAATTGTATTAATACCTGGTAAGAGCAACTCTAGTTCTGGCGTACCTTCTGGAGGCCAAGCAGTGGCAACTGAGCGAAATGTAAGATAGGCAGCAAATAGGCCAAAAAATAGCATCCCTTCAGATATCAGGAAGACAATCAAGCCAAATACCCGCAAATCTGGATGTTCAGCATGGCCAGCAACAGCCCCATGATCATGGGTAATAGCTTCGGCACTAGTATTAGTAGCGATCGATCCTTGCATAGATTCCTATTGATAATTGGACAAATGTTAGAAAAATGATTCCAGAATAATTAGATTAGTCTGTAATTCATAGAAGTGGATTCACACTCCTATGAATTGGTACAAATTAGTAATTGTTCGGTAATTGTTATGAGACCGCAGGTTGAGACTTAGCGCGATCGCGCTCTTCTTGATATTCCTCACCATAGTCATAGGGGCCTGTAACTAATACAGGATCACCGACCCAATTATGCGGAATTGGCGGCGAGGAAGTAGTCCATTCCAGAGTCAATGCGTTCCAAGGATTATCTGGAGCTTGCTCACCTTTAAACCAACTGTAAACAGCATTAATCACAAAGGGAATTGTGGATATGGCTAGTATAAAAGCGCCAATCGTGCAGATGACATTGATAGGAGCAAACTGCGGATCGTACTGAGCTACACGGCGAGGCATACCTTGCAATCCGAGGATATGCATAGGGCCGAAGGTTAAATGCATCCCAATAAAGGTAAGCACAAAGTGGACTTTGCCCCAAAACTCATTGAGCATACGCCCCGTCATTTTCGGGAACCAGTTGTATAGACCTGCATAGATACCAAATACACTGCCACCAAACAAGACGTAATGGAAGTGAGCCACCACAAAATAGGTGTCATGCACATGGATATCAATGGGTGCAGAACCCAACATCACACCACTCAAGCCACCGATTAAGAAGGTGGAAATAAAGCCCATTGCAAATAGTAAAGGACTCTCGAGGCGAAGTTTGCCGCCCCACAGGGTAGCGACCCAACTAAACACCTTGATCCCCGTAGGCACTGCCACCAAAAGAGTTGCCACCATGAAGAATACACGCAACCAATCGGGAGTTCCACTGGTAAACATATGGTGCGCCCACACAAACAAGCCCAAAGCGCAGATCATCATGCTGGAATAGGCGATCGCTTTATAACCAAAAATTGGTTTGCGGCTATGGGGAGGCAACACTTCAGAAATAATGCCAAAGACAGGCAAAATCATCACATAGACGGCAGGATGTGAGTAAAACCAAAACAAATGTTGATAAACAATCGGATCACCGCCCCCTGTGGGATTAAAAAAGTTTGTTCCAATTAGTAAGTCAAACCCCAATAACACCATTGCGCCCGCCAAAACAGGAGTAGCTAGGAGAGCCAGTACGGAGGTTGCCATCATTGCCCAGCAAAACAGAGGCATACTAAACAGATCCATGCCAGGCATCCGCATCGACCAAATGGTAACAATAAAGTTCACTGCCGCCAAAATTGAGGAAGTCCCCACGAGGAGAATGCTCAAAATCCAAATGGCTTGACCAACATGTTCATCGGTCAAAATGCTAAGGGGTGGATAAGCTGTCCAACCTGTGGAGGCAGGGCCCACAAAAAAGCTACCCATCAACAACAGACCTGCGGGAATGGTCAACCAAAAGGCGATCGCATTCAACCGAGGAAAAGCCATATCTCGCGCCCCAATCATCAAGGGAACTAGATAGTTGCCAAAGCCTCCCGTTACCGCAGGCACAATCCACAAAAAGATCATGACCGTGCCATGCATCGTAAAGAGGCTGTTATAGAAAGCAGGATCAACGATGTCGGGATCAGGGGTGGCGAGTTCTGCTCTGACCACAGAGGCCAAGGCTCCACCAATTAGGTAGAACACAAAGGAAGTAACTAGATACTGAATACCAATTACCTTGTGATCGACACTAAAGGTAAAAAATTCCCACCAAGGAGTTTTTTGGGGTTCTGACTCTGCGCCTGAACTTTGCGGTTGAGTGAGTGTTTGGGTCATAAATTCACTAAAAATTAGGTTAGGGGCTGAGAAAAGCTTAGAAAAGCCTCAAAAATGACAATTTAAGCGATGACATGAAGGCATGACAAATTTAAGATAAGTGCGCGCAATATTTCTATGATTTTTTATGATATTGGCTGTTTTCTAAAGTCCGAGGTTAGCAACTTTACCAGCAAGATATTCTTGCTCTGAAGTTTTGGCTACGTCAGTTACAGGAATATTTGCGGCGATCGCATCATTACCATTACTGGCAATTTCTTGCTGTTCTTGCAACCACTTGGCATAGTCTTCAGGTGTATCAATTACCATCGTGGTACGCATACCGCCGTGATAGGAGCCGCAAAGTTCAGCACAAACCACAGGATACTCACCAACCACACGGGGAGTAAATTCGAGGTAGGTTTCGCGACCAGGGATGACATCCTGCTTAATCCGTAATTGGGGAACCCAAAAGGCATGAAGTACATCCACCGCATTCATATTCAGGCGTACTTTTTTACCCACTGGCACATGCAGCTCGGCAGTGGCAATTTCATTGGGATAGTTAAAAATCCATGCAAACTGCATCGCACTAACATCGATCGCAACGACATCTTCGCCCCCTGTGGGTAAAGTCCCTGCCATCAACTGACCATCACTATTGGCAGAGGCAAGGGTTGCTTTGGGCATACCACCGCGTTCATGCATATTCTCCATACTGTGAGCAACGGCATGGTGCATTCCCCCATGAGCCATGCCATCTAAGTTTTGACTGCCTTGCATTGCCGTATAGACATCAAAGCTATAGATGGCGACCCACATCACGATTACAGTGGGAATTGCTGTCCAGACAATTTCTAGGCTCAGGTTTTCATGGATCGCAGGCCCATCGGTTTCATCGCCTTTGCGCTTGCGAAATTTGACGATCGCATAGAGCAGAAATCCTTCAATGATCAGAAAAAAGCCACAGGCGATCGCGACAATCGTATTAAAAAGACCATCGTAGAGACTAGCTTCATCGCCCGCAGCGACGGGTAATAGTCCATTGTTGCGGCCATACCAAATACTGGCAACAATTACGAGACTAAGAACGATGCTAATGGAGATTAAGTTACTTTTTTTCATAGTTTCGGTTGTGCTGTTCCTGTAATGAAATATAGGAACTAAGCTTGAGTCAATTATTATTCAGGAGCTTTATACCAACTCAATGAGTTGAGAACTAAACCCAAATAGGATTTGCTCAGGACAAAATGGTAGGGCAGGTAATGCTTAGTGTAATTGAGCTAAAAAAGCAGACAGAGATCAAGTTAAAGATCAAGCCCCAATAATGACATTTCTTATATATTGCCTCTAATTTCTAGAATAAGGGGTATTTGTTTGTGATCTTTTAGGCTTTTCTTCGGGATCACATACTCAACTAGCCACAATCACCACAAAAATTTAGGAGCAGGAAGGAGCGTGAGCAGGGCGATCGCCATGAGAGTTAGCCCTAAATAATCACGATTACGGTTGATTTCGATACCCTCGTTCAAAATCAAGGGACGCGGCATAGGTAGAATAAATAGGAAAAGGCTATAGATTCTAAGCCAAGGTTGCAACACAACAGCGATCGCGAAAATTACTAACCGACTAATCCGCGCAATCTGTATGGTTTGGTAGTAGCCATACATAGCCATACATAAATTCTGTCCGTCCCAAAATCGCCAAGGCAAAATCTGCATAGCATTAAGTATCAGCCCAGTCCAACCAGCCAAGGTCAAAGGAGATAGGTATGTGGTCTGAGGCGTAAGCATTTGCAAGCCCCTATGAATTGCCATAATCAGCAGTGAGCTATGGAAACTCAGATCTAAAACTGGTGGCTGACTAGGTATGAAGATCCAATTGCCGAGAACAAGTAAAAATACAGAAATCAAGATTCCTGTAATATGCGGATAGGCAGCAAGGTCAAAAATAATTTTGCGCTGTTGAGTCACTCCCAGAGATGATAATAGCGGCCTAGCAGGAGTTAGGTTTAAGCTGCTCAAAATGCCAAACTCATTCAGCCAAGGCAAATAAATCGGTGTTCCCATAGGAATTTGATATTTTCGACTGACATAGTATGTGGCGATCGCCCTCCCCATCAAAACACTCATCACCCCTAGCGCATAGGGAACACCCTGTGCGAGTTGGGCAAGTAAGCGATCGCTTTGCCATCCCAAATTTTGACTTAAGCTTTGCATATTGTTCGCGCCGATGATGCTCAAAACTGCCGCCGTCACCACAAAACTCACCAAACTGAGTATGCGCCAATTCACTATCTTTTGCGTCAATTGGTTATCAATACGATCGACAATTTCTTTTACCTGCAAACAAAAACAGTAATTAGGTAAAGAAGACTCCCGATCAAAATCATCTACTAGGGAATGTCCAATATATACATTACTCTGCATCATTGGCATTTCCTGCAAATAGCAGATAAAGCGATCGCCAAAGGCTTCTTGAATGTTGCGATTGACTAGCTCATAGGTATATTTGAGATTGCGCGATCGCAATTTACCAAAACAATATATATGCCGCGCTCCATATTCTAAATTCCTAAAACCATAGACTGAATTAGGGAAACAATTTTTGAGTTTTTCTTCTTCACTAGGATTAAAACTGATCACTTCAGAATTTTCCTTGGTGGCTGAGTATAGACTGCGATCTAACCAAACCCAAATCATTAAGATCAGCATCAGCCACAGAGATAAATCATTAACAGTAAAATCAAATCTCATTAACTCATTTACCTAACTTAGTTCAATCTTTTGGTCATTTGATTTTGATGTTCTAGTTCAATTACCCGAATCGCTAATAAAATTTCCGCTAACATCCTTTGCCAAGCATAATACCAACCAGACCAGCCATCAAAAATACCACCTTTAAGAATTAGACAATAGATTAAGATCGCAAAGGGGGCGATTACCTTTTGCTTCCGCAAGCGATCGCCAAAACTAAGCTGATCCGAAGGTGTATTAATTAGTTTTTGCGATTCAATAATTAAGTACTTATCTTGAGATTGCAACCATCGACTGAGGGGTTTGCGATCGTCATGGTAAATGTGACCAGAGAGATAGCCAGATTGTCCAGTCACCTCTACTCGATGGGCGTGACCATCTTCAATATATTTCGCTAAATTTTGACGATACAAAACCTTACGAGCAGGCAAAATAGTCCCTCGCAAAGGACGACCAAACACGCAATAGGCAAACTTAGCAAAATAACTATTCACAGTATTATCTGCCCCTATGTCAAGGGTTTGGAGATCTTGAATTAAGCGATCGCTCAATACATAATCGGCATCTAAGGAAAGCACCCATTCTGTATTCACTAACTCCAAACCATAGTTACATTGCCAAGCAAAATGATCAAATTGGCGTTGATAAACCTCTACCTGCGGAAATTGGCTCAATATTTCTAAGGTTTCATCATTACTAAAGCTATCAATTACCACAATCCGATTAGCCCAAGTTAATTTGTCTAAGCACCGCTTAATATTGGGTGCTTCGTTATAAGTAAGAATGAGGGGCGTAATCTGATCTAACATTAACTCTAATACCTTGCCATGTAGTCTAGTCTGTAAACTATTACCAGTATTAACTCTTGTGGTGAGTATAGTGGATTATCAAAGAAAATATCAATTGCAGAATATGCGGATCGCGATGACGATCGCAGGCTCAGACAGTGGCGGCGGTGCTGGCATTCAAGCCGATTTACGCACCTTTGCCTTTCACTGTGTGCATGGGACAAGTGCGCTGACCTGTATCACTGCCCAAAACACCCAAGGGGTCAGCCGTGTAGATGCCCTGCCTCCCGAAGCGATCGCTGCCCAGTTTGAGGCAATTATGACCGATATGCGGGTAAGTGCCATCAAAACAGGAATGTTGCTTAATCAAGAAATTATTCGGGCTACGGTTAAAAAACTGATCGCTTTCGGCTGTGGCAATGTGGTGGTTGACCCTGTAATGGTTTCACGGACAGGGGCAAAACTATTGGATGATGATGCCATTCACACGATTTGTGATTTGCTAGTTCCCCTCGCGGCGATCGTTACTCCCAATCGCTATGAGGCGCAGATATTGGCAAATATGGAAATTCATAGCCTTGAGCATATGCAGGAAGCTGCTCAACGGATTTATAAATTGGGAGCAAGATCGGTATTGGTCAAGGGTGGAGCAATGGCTGGAGATCTGAGGGGTGTAGATGTGTGGTTTGATGGCGATCGCCTTGAGACTTTGCAAACAGAGTTTATTGATACACCCCATACCCATGGCACTGGCTGCACCCTATCGGCGGCGATCGCGGCTAATTTGGCTCTAGGTAAACCCCATTGGCAATCCGTACAGGAAGCCAAAACCTATGTAACTACGGCTCTAAAGCATAGCCTTGCGATCGGACAAGGACAGGGACCAGTCGGCCATTTTTTCCCTTTGCTTGAAAAAGATTAAAAAATCCCCCCTTGATAAGGGGGGGTAGGGGGAATCAAAACTTCTCAAGCACTTTTAAGCATAGTCCTGCAAGGCGGTTACAGAAATAGAACCACTTTGCAAAGAACGAATCGCGGCGATCGTTGCCTTCGCTCCTGCGAGAGTGGTAATTACAGGAATCTTGTAGGCGAGAGCCGTACGCCGAATCATGATGCCATCTGCCTTTGCTTCCTCACCACTAGGTGAGTTAATAATCAATTGAATTTGACCATTCTTCATGGAATCACCAATGTGAGGACGACCCTCATGGACTTTGAGAACCTGCTTGGATGAAATATTATTGCGGCGGAGGATTTTGTAAGTTCCTTCAGTTGCCACAATTGTAAACCCAAGCTCAATAAATGCCTCTGCGATCGCAGGGATACCACTCTTATCGCGATCATTTACCGAGAGAAACACAGTACCTTCTAAGGGGATATGGGTACTAGCTGCCAACTGAGCCTTAGCAAAGGCGCGTCCAAATTCCGTATCGATACCCATTACCTCACCAGTCGATCGCATTTCAGGGCCTAAGATTGTATCCGTTCCTGCGAACTTGGCAAAGGGAAGTACGGCTTCCTTAATGGAAATATGCTTAGGAATTACTTCTTCCGTTAGACCCAGTTCCGCAAGAGTGGCCCCCGACATGATTCGCGAAGCATAGTTAACGAGAGGAACATTAATCGCCTTGCTCACATAGGGAACAGTACGCGAAGCACGGGGATTAGCTTCGAGAATGAATACCTTACTTTCCTTGAGGTTATTGTTATTGAGTTGGACTGCATACTGAATATTCATCAAGCCAATCACATTCAGCGCCTTGGCAAGACTAATTGTCCAAGTGCGAATTGTGGTGAGAACTTCGGGAGGTAAGGAGAAGGTAGGAATGGAACAGGCGGAGTCCCCAGAGTGAATACCTGCTTCTTCGATATGCTCCATGATGCCGCCAATGGTGACATTACCTTGCTGATCAGCGATCGCATCGACATCCACCTCGATCGCTCCCTCAAGGAACTGATCGATCAAAACAGGATGTTCTGGCTCAATAATGATGGCGCGGCGCATATAGTCTTCTAGTTCGGCATCGGAATAGACAACTTCCATACCACGACCACCTAGTACATAGCTAGGACGCACAACCACAGGATAGCTCACCCTTTGGGCAACAGCGATCGCTTCTTCCTCAGAACGTGCCAAACCGTTATTGGGTTGCAAAATGCCTAACTTCTGGCAAATTGCCTCAAAGCGTTCCCGATCTTCCGCCGTATCGATGGAATCGGGAGAAGTTCCCCAAATCTTAGTTGAGGAATTAGTTTCTTCCAAATAACGCAGGAGTGGCACTGAGAGCTTAAGCGGAGTCTGTCCACCAAACTGAATGATCACACCTTCAGGGTTTTCTGCTTCGATGATATTGAGAACATCTTCGCGAGTTAGTGGCTCAAAGTAGAGGCGATCGCTGGTGTCATAGTCGGTGGATACGGTTTCAGGGTTGGAGTTGACCATGATTGTCTCAAAGCCTGCTGCCCGTAGCGCATAGCTGGCATGACAGCAGCAATAGTCAAACTCGATCCCCTGTCCAATACGGTTAGGTCCCCCACCAAGAATCATTACCTTGCGCTTAGAAGAAGGCATAATTTCCGACTCCTCCTCATAGGTGGAGTAGTGATAGGGTGTGAGCGCTTCAAACTCCGCCGCGCAGGTATCAACGGTTTTGTAGGAGGGAATTACACCAAGGGACTTGCGATAGGTACGCACGGCATCTTCATTTGTCCCTGTGAGATAGGCAATTTGGCGATCGCTAAAGCCCATCCGCTTAATTTCGAGCATTTCTGGCTTTAGGATCGTATCAAGTTTCCTGCCCTTGATCGATAACTCCATATCGGTAATCTCACGCATCTTTTGCAAAAACCAAGGATCAATATTGGTCAATTCAAAGATTGCCTGTACTGATAAACCAGACAAAAATCCATCGCGAATAGAGAAAATGCGATCGGGATTTGGTACGCGCAAACTGTACTTGATCTTTTCAAGGTCGGGTAACTTTTCTTCGTGATCGCCACCAAAGCCAAAACGACCAACTTCGAGCGATCGCAATGCCTTTTGGAATGACTCTTGGAATGTCCGACCGATCGCCATTGCTTCACCGACAGACTTCATCTGCGTAGTTAGGACAGGTTCTGAACCAGGGAACTTCTCAAAGGCAAACCGAGGAATTTTGGTCACCACATAATCAATGGTCGGCTCAAAACTGGCGGGAGTTTTCTTGGTGATGTCATTGGAAATTTCATCAAGGGTATAGCCTACGGCTAACTTTGCGGCAAACTTAGCGATCGGGAAACCTGTAGCTTTGGACGCAAGCGCTGAACTACGCGATACGCGAGGATTCATTTCAATAACAACAACTTCGCCATTTTCAGGATTGATCGAAAACTGAATATTCGATCCACCAGTTTCTACACCAATTTCCCGAATGATCTTAATGGCATAGTCGCGCAGACGCTGATATTCCTTATCAGTCAAGGTCTGAGCAGGAGCAACCGTAATTGAGTCACCCGTATGGATACCCATCGGATCAATATTTTCAATGCTACAGATGATCACCACATTATCGGCAAGATCGCGCATTACCTCTAGCTCGTACTCTTTCCAGCCAATTAGCGATCGCTCAATCAAAATTTGTGATACTGGACTAGCCTCTAGACCCGATGCACAGATTTCTTCAAATTCTTCTTGGTTGTAGGCGATACCGCCTCCAGTACCACCCATCGTAAAAGCAGGTCGAATGATCAGAGGATAGGAACCAATTTCGTGGGCGATCGCGCGGGATTCTTCCATCGTTGTCGCTAGTCCCGATGGACACATCGCCACACCGATCCGTTCCATCGCCTCCTTAAACAGTTTGCGATCCTCCGCCATCTCGATCGCGTCTAGCTTTGCCCCAATTAGTTCAACGCCATATTTTTCTAATACCCCCATTTTGGCTAGGGATACCGCCGTATTTAGCGCCGTCTGCCCCCCCATCGTGGGCAAGATCGCATCAGGGCGCTCTTTTTCAATAATTTGCGCCACCACTTCGGGCGTGATCGGCTCGATGTATGTGCGATCGGCAGTGGCGGGATCAGTCATGATCGTTGCAGGATTGGAGTTAACTAAGATGACGTAATAGCCCTCGTCCCGTAACACTTTACAGGCTTGGGTTCCCGAGTAGTCAAATTCGCAGGCTTGTCCAATAACGATCGGACCAGCGCCAATCAGCAAAATCTTTTGGATGTCGTTACGGCGGGGCATAAAATCTTGTTTTTCATAGTTAAATCGCAATACATTTTATATCGTCATGGCGATCGTACAATGTGTAGCGCATGATGCTAATTGAGTTTGTTGGCTATGGACTAACACTATTTCTCTATGACTTTAAGTGGGTATTAAGCCCTTAGAACAATATCTTATTTTCATTATTTACGCCTTAATTAACTCAAGCCCTACCTTCTCAGCAATTTAAATGAATATTTGTACGCAAATCTATGCTTTTAGGCTAAATTAGGCTAGAATAAAGTCTATGTCAAGCACAAATACTGGAATTGAGTGGACAGATAAGACTTGGAATCCAACTACTGGCTGCGATAAGGTCAGTGCTGGTTGCAAGAATTGCTATGCTGAGGCTATTACTGAACGATTTACTCATAATTTTCCAAACGGGTTTAAGCTGACTTTGCACGAAGATCGTGTCAATCAGCCTAGACATTGGAGAAAGCCCAGTCGAATTTTTGTTAACTCAATGAGCGATCTGTTTCACGATGAAGTTCCTCTAGATTTTTTGCATAAAGTCTTTCAGGTCATGAACGAAACACCACATCATATTTATCAAATCTTGACTAAACGACATAAAAGACTTGCAGAATTAGCAGATAGCCTAAAATGGTCGCCTAATATTTGGATGGGCGTATCGGTTGAAAATCAAAAATATGTTAATCGTATAGATGCTTTGCGGAATATCCCTGCTGCCGTAAAGTTTTTGTCTTGTGAACCATTGTTAGGTTCTCTAAAACTAGATTTAAAAAATATTGATTGGGTAATTGTAGGTGGCGAGTCAGGTAAAAATCACAGACCTATTGAGAAAGAATGGGTCGAAGATATTTTGCAGCAATGTCAGTATGAAGAAGTTGCTTTTTTCTTTAAGCAATGGGGTGGTATTACTCCAAAATCAGGAGGTAAACTACTTAATGGAGAAGTATGGCAACAAATGCCAGTACATTGGCATAGGCATCTAGCAAGTTTGTCTTCAACAGTCACAAGTGCTAGTCTGCCTGCAAATAAACAGCATATTTCAACAAAATCTAAAGTTGTTAGCCTTGTCTAAGTAATTCTAAATCATAATATTTTACTAATCCTTAGGTTATGAGTGATTTACGTTGGTCTGCTGATGGTAGAACTATCCCTACAATCGATCCACATACTAAGGCCAAACATTTAATCATAGAAAAGTATGTTGAAGATTTGATTATTACGCTATATGGAAAAGGAAGGCGTGGAGTTGATACCTTTACATTTGTAGATGGCTTTTGTGGCGGCGGAATATATAAGGATAATGAAAGTACAAGTAAGGAATGGTTTGGTTCGCCAGTTAGACTTATTAGAGCAGTTCAAGAAGGCTATCTGAGATCTTGCACCATTCTGGAAAGGGGTTGCAAAGAGAGTAAAGATGTGAAAAAAAGGGCGTAGTAGTAAATTAAATAACGATTATGGAAAGCATCGTTAAGCACGCCCAAGGTTTAGTGTATAGCCTAATTTGTC
>JANRII010000059.1:0-20498 GCA_033765135.1 Pseudanabaenaceae cyanobacterium bins.39 | reverse complement strand
TCCCATACTCAATCGCCTTGGCAGCATCAAGGGCGGCTTTTAGCAGTTGACATTCAGATGCAGGGATTTGGGAGGCGACGGCGGCTAGGGCTGGCGATCGGTATTGCTCATTCTCAATCGCATTGGCAGCATCAAGGGCGGCTTTTAGCACAGATTGTCGTTCAGATGCAGGGATTTGGGAGGCGACGGCGACTAGGGCTTGCCATCCGCAGCTCTCCTCCTGAATAGCCTTGGCAGCATCAAGAGCGGCTTTTAGCAGTTGTGGTTCAGACGCAGGGAGTTGGGCGGCGACGGCGGCTAGAGCTAGCGATCGGTAATACTCATTCCCAATCGCCTTGACAGCATCAAGGGCGGCTTTTAGCAGTTGTGGTTCAGATGCAGGGATTTGGGAGGCGACGGCAGCTAGGGCTGGCGATCGGTAATTCTCAGCCTCAATCGCGTTGGCAGCATCAAGGGCGGCTTGTAGTAGTTCCTTGTTAGGTACTGAATCCAAGCTAGGTAATAATACAATTGCAATAATGGAAGTTAGTTCATATTTATTTGCCTTTGCTAAATCAAAAAGTTCATGAAGTGATTCTAACGTAGTAGATAAGATGCAGTTAAATATGGTTTCAGTTAGGTGCTTTTGGTTATCATCCAAGCCAGATTCTAAACTTCCTAAGGCTTCGTCTACTATCTCTTTCCGTTTCTCATCATTAGTTTCTTTTCTTGCTATAGAAGGTAATAATAAACCCCTAGTTATGTCATCTTCTTCCCGAACTTTCTTCAGAAAATCTTCTAATAGATCTTTCTCATCTGAAGAAGTTTTATCAATAACAGCTTTTAATGCTATGAGCTTTTCAAAATCATCTTCAATTTCCTTAGCTTTTTCCCACTCTTGCAGAAGCTTATTTTTTTCACTGTACTCCTGCAATTCTCTCGCCCCATCAACTTCCTTAGCGTTAACCCAATACTTCTCTGGTAAACCCTGCATTGGCAACTCCGCCAAAACCTCCTTCACCCGTTCTTCAAAATTTTCCTTATCCCCCTTAATCTTCTCCAGCCAAGCCACCAAATCTTGCACCCAAATCGGCTGCTCCCGTAGCTCCTCATCTGTCGCCATTGCCCAAAACTCCCAAATTTAAGCCCAACTGAATCATCTAAGCTTAAACCATATTCACCAACATTTAGCATCAGCGATCACAAAATCAACAGTTAATTTTTATATGTGACGATCCGCCTATAATTACACAACAATGGTGGTCATAGGAAAATTACGCAAATAATCTCTCAAATCCAGTTTCCAATTATCCCAAACTCAAATCGGATTAGGCAGACTTTGCAGCTTGCATAATATCTAACCATTCAATCAAACTACTCAGTTGCTTGTCATGGGGAAGAGAACCTAACCCCCTCACAGTTACACTACCCTTACTATAGACAAACCTAGATTGCAGATGACTTGGCAGATGTTGATGCAGCAGTTTCCATGCTGGCTCCTCCATTTTTGACTCTAAGATCACATGCTGCTTGCCATCGGGCTTGATTCGAGAAAAGCCAATTCGCTTGGCAATTAGTTTTAGTTCCATTACCTTGATTAATTGCATTGCAGGAGTTGGCACTTTGCCATAACAATCATTCCATTCCTCAATGATTTGAGTCAGTTCACGGCGAGAGTTAACAGAAGCAATAGTACGGTATGCACTCATTTTGCGATCGCTATCGGGAATATACTCCGCAGGGATAAAGGCAGTCAGAGGCAAATCCACCTGAGTATCATCCACTTCAGGAATTTCGGAACCGCGTATTTCCGCGATCGCTTCTTGCAGCATTTCCATATACAGATCAAACCCAATCGTATTAATCTGTCCAGACTGCTCCGAACCCAGAATATTGCCCACCCCACGGATTTCCATATCACGCATTGCCAACTGATAACCAGAACCAAGGGAAGTAAACTCTTGAATCGCCTTCAGTCTTCGCCTTGCCACATCGGTGAGTTCGCCTGTCTCTTGATAAATCAGCCAAGCATGGGCTTGAATGCCTGCCCTTCCCACCCGACCGCGCAACTGATAGAGTTGCGAAAGTCCAAATCTTTGAGCATCTTCGATAATAATGGTATTGACGCGAGGGATATCTAGACCTGACTCAATAATCGTGGTGCAGATCATCATATCCGCTTCACCACTATTGAAATTGAGCATCGTGGTTTCTAACTCTGATTCGGGCATTTGTCCATGAGCGATCGCGATCCGCACAGAGGGCAGCATTTCATGCACTCGTTCCGCTACCTTCTCAATATCATCGATACGGGATACAACATAAAATATTTGCCCACCGCGATCGAGTTCTTGACGGATTGCTGCTTTTACCAGTTCGGAATTGTAACGCGAAAGATGGGTCATAATCGATCGCCGCGAAGGAGGAGGCGTAGTGATCAGACTCATTTCTCTTACCCCAGACATTGCCATATAGAGAGTACGTGGAATTGGCGTTGCTGATAGGGTCAAGACATCCACTTCCGTCTTCATAGATTTAATCTTTTCCTTTTGTGCCACACCAAAACGTTGTTCTTCATCAATGACCAATAGCCCCAGATCCTTAAATTCCACATCCTTAGCCAAAAGCTGATGGGTTCCCACCACAATATCTAACTCTCCAGTTCTTAATTTGCGGATGATTTCCTTCTTTTCGGCATTACTTTTAAAGCGATTGAGCAGAGCAATATTAACGGGATAAGCAGCATAACGTTCTTGTAAGCTATGGTAATGTTGCTGCGCCAAAATAGTCGTGGGAACGAGCAGAGCCGCTTGTTTTCCTGATGTGACAGCTTTAAAAATGGAACGAATCGCAACCTCCGTTTTCCCAAAGCCCACATCCCCACAAACTAGGCGATCCATAGGTCGGGAGCTTTCCATATCTTGCTTCACATCCTGAGTCGCCTTAAGTTGATCGGGAGTCGCTTGATAGGGAAAAGAATCTTCCATTTCCTGTTGCCAAGGATTATCAGCAGGGAATGCGTAACCCACCTGTTGCGATCGCTTGGCGTAGAGTTCCAATAGATCGAAGGCAATCTTTTTAACAGCTTTCTTCGCTTTATTAGTGGCAGAAATCCATGCCTTACCCGTCATTTTATGCAGTTCGGGAGCCGTTTCATTTAAGCCCCGATAGCGCGATAAAATCGACATCTGATCCACCACCACCCGCAAAATACCATCGGCATATTGCAGCACCAAATATTCGCGGGTTTCGTGATTAACCGTTAATTTCTCTAGGCGCAAAAATTTACCGACCCCGTGATTTTTATGCACCACATAATCACCTGGGGAGAGTTTATTGAGATCTACCTGCTTGGAGATCGCGCGGCGACGTTTGCGGACATAGTTTGGAGTACCAAGGGCATGTTGTCCAAAAAATTCGCGATCGCTAATTACTAAAAGCCGATAGGTGGGCAGTACAAATCCTTGAATCTCGGCAATACCTGAATACTTTAGAGCAACGGCAATCCGCAGGTTATGGGTCTTATCGATCGCGGGATAATCGCGGACATTGGGAATAAACTGAGCAGGACAATCATGCTCTTGCAACAGGGCAACGGTGCGAGAAGGTTGCGCCGAAATGAGAATGATTTTATACTTCTGTTCACGATATTCGCGAATAGTTTGAGCGATTTTACCAAATTGATGGGGAATTACTGGCACAGATCGACTTGCCATATTAATACCCCGATTCTCTTCTGCCAACTCAAATAGATCTAAACGTTCAAATTCCCTAATCCGTTCCAAACATTCCGCAAAAGTATAGTGCAGCCGTCTTACACCATTAGATTCATGCTGACCAGCAAAGGGCTTTAGTAATTCCGCCGCCTCATACCAGCGATCGCTATGCGATCGGCATTGATCAGGCTCATCAATTACCACCAAACAATGCTCAGGTGCAGGCAAATAATCTAACAGAGATGCCGTTGATAGAGGATGTACCGCCAAACCTTTTAAACTAAATTCATCATCGGTCTCGTCATGGTTCTGATCGTGACCATGATTACCCAAGTCCTGCCCCCGATCGCCATCTCCCAAAACATGTCCATAGGTAATTGGGGTCAATAAAACCGTACTCAAAGCATCAAGGGGTCGCTGTGTCGATGGCTCAAACTCACGAATCCGTTCAATTTCATCCCCAAACCAATCAATGCGAACAGGCATTTCACTGGATACAGGAAAAATATCAATAATATCGCCACGCCTTGCCCACTGCCCCTCTGCTTCGACCGTATTTGCATACTCATATCCCATCTGAGTTAGATTACTGGCCATATTTCCTAGAGATATGGTTGCGCCCACATCCAAACTGATGCAGTAGTCTCGAAAAGCATCTGGGCTAGGTAAGTGGGGCTGAAGAGCGCGATCGGTTGCCACGATCGCCATATTCTGGGTTGTATTGCCTTGACAATTGATTAAATCAACCAATACTTGCATTTGTCCCCAAATAATCTCTGAGTCTGGAGCATAGGGATCATAGGGCAAACTATCGGCAGTGGGATAAAAATGCACTGTCTGCCAGCCCATTGTTTCTAGCTGCACTGACCAACGCCCAGCCTCCTCAATTGTCGCAGCAATTACCAACATCAGTCGCTCTTGCTTCTGACTCAGTACCGAGCTAACAATCCCTTTACTCACCCGCGACAAACCAGAAAGCGTTAACTGCTGCGATCGCAATAATTTGCTCTCTAATTCATCCGTAAGTGGCGATCGAATCAATGAGCGAATCACAGAAGAAAATGGCATAGTCGGGATGTTTGAGCTTGATAGATTAAATTAATTTATACGATATTTGTGCAATAAATTGGCGATCGCTATTACAAATAATGCAATAGCATAGCGATTCTAGCCTATTTCATATTACTTGCGCGTAGCGCCATAATAGCTGAACTAAAGAAGGATTGTCTGGATTATCGCTACTCAAGTAAACTTTTATTACGGTGTGATTTCAAACACAAACCTATAAAAAGCAAAATATAACTAAAATATAAAAATGCCTGCAACTAAACCAACTGGATTTGCTCAGGGTTCGGGACAATCTAAAAAGAAAAAAAAGGAACCCAACAAACATCAAGTCGCCGCTAGTAAATACGATGAGATGAAGGCGAAGGGACTGCCCGAATTTAACGTCTATATTCGGATTAAGGGTAAAGAATGGGTTCCTGCGGGATCGATGGCCGTAGAAAGAAGTAACCAAATCAGCCAAGCCATTTTTCAACAGGAAGATGCTTTACTGAAGGGAGCAGTTCGTCTCTATCCGATCTTGCGAAAGTATAAGGATGATTTGGAATACGGATATCGCCTGAAGGAGTTTCCTGACGAAGAAATTACAGTGGCAGTCTTGCCAGAGCTTACCCTTGGCGACAAGGTGAAATACGCATTCACCAAGGCTAAGGAATATTTTAACAGTGTCACCAAAAAGCCTGAAGCTAAGTAAGTATCAGTTCGATTAACTATTTAAGAGCGTGTTTGAGAAGTTTTGATCCCCCTAAATCCCCCTTACGAAAGGGGGACTTTTTTAATCTCTCCCCCTTTCGTAAGGGGGGGCAGGGGGGATCAATCAGTATTCTTAGCAAATGCCCACACTTCTTAAATAGCTGTAGATTTTAGCAAAACAGTAAATCTTCCTCAGATTCTATTGGAGACTCAGGGTGATGGATCTGATGCATAGATGTCCCATAAGCATTGAAAATATGCTCAGAGGTGAGTACTTGTCTGGGTGTACCTGAGGCGATGAGATGGCGATTGAGTAAAAGTAATTGATCATAACGCTCAAGGCTATCTCCCCATTCGTGGCAACTAATTAATAGGGTTTTTCCTTCCTGCTTCAGCTCATTGTAGATTTGCCACATGAGTAATTCTGTTTTTTTATCAACAGCAGCCAGTGGCTCATCCAATAACAAAATATCGGCTTGCTGTGCCAAGGCTCTGGCGAGAAATACCCGTTGTTGTTGTCCGCCTGAAAGCTGCTTAATAGGGCGATCGCGAAGTTCATAAAGCTCAACCCGTTCTAGAGCTTCGCGCACAATTTCCCGTGATCTGCGGCTAGTGCCTGCTATATTCCACCAACCTTGGTGCAATGTTCTCGCCATCATGACTACATTCCAAACCGTGATGGGATAATCCCAATCAATTAGCGATCGCTGTGGCAAATAAGCTACAAGTTGTCTTTGACGCTTGAGGGGTTGCTGTTGATAAAAAACCTGACCTTTTTGTAAAGGAATTAGCTCTAGCATTGCCTTAAGTAATGTGCTTTTACCTGCCCCATTTGGTCCAATGAGTCCAACTAGGTTGCCAGAGCTAATACTAAAGGAAACATCTGACAAGGCGATGACATTGCGATAATGCGCCGATAGATTTTGCACTTCAAGCATAGATGCTAATGCCAAAAAATGATAATCGTTTTCAAAATTATATAGCAATAACTATAGCAAATAGCAAAATATCAATTTTTGGCTAATAGTCACTTATTCATCAATTTCATCAATTTTGTCCGTTTTGTATAGGTTGCGCTCCTCTAGTTTGGCAAAGTATTGATCTATGTATTGATCCACCAAATTTTTATCTACTGTGTATGGTTCTGGAGAATTTTCAGGTTCTGGTAATTGGTATTCTGATTTTGGTATGTTGTCTATTTCATTACCCACGTCGTCGTTTAGATATTCTTGCAGGATCGTTTCTACATATAGACTAAATGCTTCCTCCTCACTTTCTTCGTCTATGTCGTTAGGCTCAGGTGTAATTTCTGGACTAGGTGAATCTTCGATCTTGCTCACCTGACTGGTGCTAGATCCAGTTCGCAAGCTACCAAATCCTTGTTTTTTGCGGTTAGTGGTTTTGAGCTTTTTCTTGCCGAAGCCCAAGATTTGTGGTGTTTCCTTTTGGGGGGATTTCTCTGCAACAGGTTGGATTTCTGGTTCTGCTAGTTCTGCTGGTTCTGCTGATGTTGTAATTTCGCGATCGCTAGTTTCAGGATTAATTTCTTTGCTGATTTTAGGAATATTACTCAGTAAAGATTCTAAGTAGTCAAATTCAGCTTCAGATAAGGTCTTGGGTGTTTCGTTGGCTTCAAGTTCAGAATCAGCAACGATTTCAGGAGTATCAGCAGTTATTTCTTCTGCTAGATCCTCAAGTTCTGATTCGGCAACAATTTCAGGAACATCAGTTGCTTCTTCTGCCAGATCATCAAGTTCGGATTCGGCAACAATTTCAGGAATATCAGTTACTTCTTCTGCAAGATCCTCAAGGTCAGACTCGGTAACGATTTCAGGAACATCAGTTACTTCTTCTGCCAGATCCTCAAATTCTGATTCGGCAACAATTTCAGGAACATCAGTTACTTCTTCTACCAGATCCTCAAGGTCGGATTCGGCAACGATTTCAGGGATATCAGATACTTCTTCCGCAAAATCCTCGAATTCAGATTCGGCAACGATTTCAGGAATATCAGTTGTTTCTTCTACCAGATCTTCAAGTTCAGATTCGGCAACGATTTCAGGAATATCAGATACTTCTTCTGACAGATCATCAAGGTCAGATTCGGCAACAATTTCAGGAACATCAGTTACTTCTTCTACCAGATCTTCAAGTTCAGATTTGATAACGATTTCAGGAATATCAGCTATTTCTTCTGCAAGATCCTCAAGTTCGGATTCGGCAACGATTTCAGGAATATCAGATACTTCTTCTGACAGATCATCAAGTTCGGATTCGGTAACGATTTCAGGAATATCAGATACTTCTTCTGACAGATTCTCAAAGTCAGATTCGGCAACAATTTCAGGGATATCAGTTATTTCTTCCACCAAATCCTCAAGTTCAGATTCGGCAACGATTTCAGGAACATCAGTTACTTCTTCTGCCAGATCATCAATGTCCGATTCGGCAAAGATTTCAGGGATATCAGTTGTTTCTTCTGCCAGATCCTCAAGTTCAGATTCGGTAACGATTTTAGGAATGTCAGTTGTTTCTTCTACCAGATCCTCAAGTTCAGATTCGGCAACAATTTCAGGAATATCAGTTGCTTCTTCCGCAAAACCCTCATGTTCAGATTCGGTAACGATTTCAGGAATGTCGGTTACTTCTTCTGACAGATCTTCAAGTTCAGATTCAGTAACGATTTCAGGAATATCATTTACTTCTTCTGCAAGATCCTCAAGTTCAGATTCGGCAACAATTTCAGGAACATCAGTTACTTCTTCTGCCAGATCCTCAAGTTCGGATTCGGCAACGATTTCAGGAATATCAGATACTTCTTCTGACAGATCCTCAAGGTCAGATTCGGCAACAATTTCAGGAATGTTGGTTATTTCTTCCGCCAGATCTTCAAGTTCAGATTCAGCAACGATTTCAGGAATATCAGTTACTTCTTCCGCAAGATCCTCAAGATCAGATTTGGCAACGATTTCAGGAATATCAGTTACTTCTTCTGCCAGATCCTCAAAGTCAGGTTCGGCAACGATTTCAGGAACATCAGTTACTTCTTCTGCTAGATCTTCAAGTTCAGATTCGATAATAATTTCAGGGATATCAGTTATTTCTTCTGACAGATCTTCAAGTTCAGCATCAGTAACAATTTCATCTTCAAAAATTTCAAAATATTCTTGAGATGTTGCATTCTCAATATTATCGATCTCCTCGAAAATCTCCTCAGATGGATCAAGATCAATTTCTGAATCAATGCTATCGTCGATCGCCTCTGTAATTTCTTCAGTAATATCTAAATCAACTTCATTAGAAATTGTGGCAACAACTTCATCAATCTCAGCAGCAATATCGGTCAGTGATTCAGAAGAAACTTCTCCAATTGGTTCAAATTCTGCCTCATTCTTATCAGGAAATTCAGCAACTATAGCTGCTTCACTAGGAGGTAAATTTAGGGGAGCAGCCGATCGCGAATCACTAGTTTCAGGTGCAAAATCAGGTTCAAAAATGATCGTAATTGGCTTACCGACAATCGTAAAACTGCGCCGAATCTTATCGGATTCTATGGGGGGCAAAGAAATAATTTCTGATATATCCGTAAATCTTACGCGCAAAGCGGCAATTCCTGATTGCAAGACCAGATTGCTGATCCCAAAACACAACTCTGCCCAAATAATGCCTAATATCCGCAAACTTGGAGGCAATGGAGTTAGGGAACCTGCAAGGGGAGCCGACAGATACATTTTTGTAAATACAACCAACATCACCAAGGCGATCGCCGATGCCGTCCATCCCGTAATATACCAACCATTGCGCTTCTGTTTGAGCAGAGTTAGTCCTTGCCGATCGCGATCGCTCAGACTACTAATTGACTGCGCGATCGCCCATAGCCCAAAGGGATAAAAAGGCTGCTGCCACTGCCACCAAGCCACCGTTGCGATCGCGGGTACACCAAGCAATGCAATTTCTAACCAAGCAGGCAACAGAGGATCACCAACTGACAAGCCAGCCATAGTTTGACTCAATAGCCAAGGTACACCCGCCAATAGAGCAATATTCGCCCATAGGAATAGATTATTAGTTGCCTTGGTTGGATGAACTGATTTGTCAGCAAGTTGATCAGCGCGATCGGATGGTTGAGGATTCATAGTTTAGCTTTTAAAAACCATAAACTAGTGAGTTGCCTTACTATCCTAAACCAGTAATTAACCTTGTCCAAAAACCTTCATAAATTTGTATAACTTCGGGATCAAGTTTTTTAATGCGTCCACTTTTTGCCACGATCGCTTCCTCTGGTTCTAGCGCCTTAATTGCTCGCAAATCTTCAGGCAGCATCGCTTTAGCTAACTGATTGGTCGTACCAAAACTATTAGCATCACTGATCTTAGATGCAACTTCAGGTTGCATCACATAATTAATCCAAGCATGGGCTCCCTCCAAATTGGGCGCACCCTTGGGAATCGCCATCGTGTCTGTCCAAATCGATGTACCGCTACTTGGCAAAATATACCGAATATTCGGATCTTGCCTTGCTAAACTAATGCCATCCCCCGAAAATGCCATACACATCATCAGATCTCCAGAAGCAAGAGGATCGCGCCATGCATCAGTAGTGAAGTTTGCGATCGCGGGCATGAGTTCTCGCAACTTTAAAAAAGCAGATTCGATCTTGTCAGGCTCTTTATTGTTATAGGACTGCCCAAGGGTATGCAATGCCATGCCCAACACTTCACGCGGATCATTAAGCAAAGTAATACTTAACTTGTCTTTGTATCTCCAAAAATAATCCCAATCCGTTGGCTCCTCGCCAATAATTGATTGAATCGCTTTGACGTTGTAGGCGATGCCTGTTGTACCAAGACTAACGGGAATACTAAAGGCAGCACCGCGATCGTGAGGTAAATCTAAATAACTTGGCTCAATATTTTTAATATTGGGTAACAGCTTTTTGTTGAGAGTTTGCAACAGATTTAGCTCAATCATTTGTGACACCATGTAGTCACTAGGATAGATCAAGCTATAGCCCGATCGCCCTCCCGATGCCTGCAACTTAGCTAACATCACCTCATTAGAATCATAGGCATCACCCTCCACCTTGATTCCTGTTTCCTTGGTAAAGCCTTCAAATACTTCCTGATTATTGACATAGGTTGCCCATCCATAGATATAGAGCGTGCGTTTGTCTGGATTGGCAGGACGAGGTTCAGGCTCTTCTGTCTGCTCCGTTGATTGCCCATTTTCAAACAGACCACAACCGCTTAAGGCGGCAGCCCCTATCAGCGTGGAAGCTCCATAAGCAGTATTTGTAAGAAATTTGCGGCGAGAAATACTCATAGCAACGATATCTGAATAGGATTAGGAAGCAAGGGTTGTTTTGGGTAATGCTATGCAGTCTTCGGGCATCCATGATACATAGACCTGACTGTCAAAGGGTGGGTTGCGATCGCCTTGATGATTGGAGCGCACCAGCATGACCCTTACAGGCGGTACATTTTCGCTGGCATGAATATCCACCACAAACTGTGAATGATCGCCCAAATACAACACATTATTAAGAACCCCACGATAGGTGTTGTAGGGTTGGTTGGGATATTCGGTCGATAGCCTAATTTTTTCGGGACGTACACTCACCACCGCCTCTGGGATCGGAATCCAATGATTAGGCTTGGCGGCAACGATCGCTAGTCCCGTTGAGGAGCGCAGTTCTACAAATGCTCCATCCTGCTCAATCACCCGACATTCAAATAAATTAGTTTCACCCACAAAATCCGCCACAAATGCGGAAGCTGGACGATCATAGACCTCGGCAGGTGTACCGACCTGCTCAATTTTGCCCTGATTCATGACCGCAATCCGTGAGGAAATTGCTAATGCTTCGCCTTGGTCGTGCGTAACCATAATAAAGGAAATGCCCAATTCATACTGGAGATTGGACAGCTCCACCTGCATTTCTTTCCTTAGCTTAAAGTCTAGTGCCGCAAGGGGTTCATCTAACAAGATTACCTTTGGTCGATTCACAAGGGCGCGCGCAAGGGCAACCCTCTGCTGTTGACCGCCCGAAATTTGGCTGGGATAGCGATCGCTCAAATGATCAAGGCGTACCTGTTTAAGTGCATCCTTAACCCTTTGCTGGATCTCTGGCTTGGCGATCCCCTTGACCGACAGCCCAAAGGCAACATTATCAAAGATCGTCATATGCCCAAAGAGTGCATAGCTTTGAAATACCGTATTTACAGGGCGCTGATAGGCTGGAATATAGGTCATCGGCTTACCTTGAATGAGGACTTCACCTGCCGATGGTTCCTCAAAGCCTGCCACAAGGCGTAACAAAGTGGTCTTACCACAACCCGAAGGCCCCAGAATACTAAAAAGCTCGCCTCTCTGAACTTGCAGATCGACACCCTGCACAACCGTATTGGCTCCAAACATCTTAAAGACTCTTTGAAGCTCAACATCAGGTATATTGCCTGTAGTGGAATGGGACGGTTTAGCTGTAGATGATTGTGCCATGTTGTGATTGCTCAAGACGATGCACTATAGCGGATTATTGTAACTGTAATTGACACTGGCTGATGGCGTATATCTTTGCAGATCCAAGGCAGTTTCTCAAAAATAACGAACTACTGCCTAAACTACAAGTTGAAATGTCAAGCCGCAATGAGTTTAAACTAGCTGCCAATTAGTTATCAAGTAATATAGAGTCTTTTGACAGGGCAATTTGTAATTTACAGAAACCTTCAATATGATTGCAAAAATCTAATAGGCTTTTTTCAGCCCATGCTTGACCATTGCTAAGGGGGGTATCATAGCCATTGGCAAAGACATGCACGAGGGGATCACTGGCATCGGGCATGACCAACGCCCAATCGCGATCGCTATAAAATACCTTGACACCATCGATCAACTCCACCTTTTCGCGTCCATAGGACTCGACCAAGTGACGCATCAGGGTTCCCTTAATACTCCAAGGACAACGCACAGTTTTTTTGCGGAAATGACATCTTGGTAACTGGGTTCGCATCTGGGATAGCGTTCGCTTTTGTAAAGTAATCCACTCCATGATTTTGGCAATGCTAAACATGGCATCAAATCCGGGGTGCAACTGTGGAAAGATGAAGCCCATATCTGCCGAGCCGCCTAGCACTACGCCATCGTTTTTGTGACAGGCTGCCATGAGTGCGGTTGGGTTGGCACGGGTGCGAATTACCTTACCGCCATGTTTTTCAGCGATAAGCTCCACCATACCCGATGAGGATACAGGCGCAACAATTATGCCTTCAGGTTTGGCTGTTAATGCCATTTCGATCATTAAGCCTGTGAGTTGTTCATCGCGGATTGGTTTGCCTGTTTCATCAATAAGAATAAATTTTTCGCCATTAGCATAAACCTGTACCCCAAAGTTCGCGCGTACTGCCTTGACCACATCGGTAAGCTGGTTTAACATTTTTTCGCGATCGACTGGCGCAGGGGCAACTTCATTGAGACTGGCATTCAGAACCACCACATCGGTACTAAATTTGCCTAAGATTCTGGGTAGCACTGCTCCTGAGACGGCATAAACATAGTCAATCACAATTTTTTTGCAATCACTATATCTAATTGCATCAACATCAAGGTTTTGGGCAAAGCCACTGTTGTAATAGTCAAGGACTCTGGTGGGGTAGCTGATTTCGCCAATTTCTTCGATCCGCGCACGGCGGAAATCTTCCTTAAAAAAGGTTCCTTCAATCTTTTTTTCGGTGGCTTTATTGATATTGATCCCGTCGGCATCGAGAAATTCAATGATTACGCAGTCATTGCGATCGGGATGTACCCTCACATGGATACCTCCGACTACGCTGAGACTGGGCGCGATAAAACGGGCAATGGGAATGGCAGTAGCTTCTAGGTTCTGGACATTTACACCGACCGACATCAATCCCGAAATTAGCGATCGCGTTAGCATTCGGCAGATTGTGCGTTGATCGCGCGATACCATAACATGGGAATTTGGACGCAGGGTTGCACCATAGGCAGCCCCTAGCTTGACGGCAAATTCGGGCGTAATATCCACATTAGCAAGCCCAGATACACCATTTTGCCCAAACAGGTTGCGCGATGCCATCGCTCCCCAAATCAGGTTAGTGGTCAGGGTGGCTCCTGATTCGACATGCTTGCTAGGCCAAATGCGGACATTAGGAAAGATTTTGGATTCTTCACCAATTATAGAATTGGAGCCAACTACTGCCCCTTCCATAATGTGGGCGCGGCGATTGACTCTGACACTGCGTCCGAGAGTACATGCCCAAAGGTGACATTCTTCGCTAATGGTGACACTATTGCCGATGATGGGTCTTTGCAGGTCGCAGTGACTGCCGATGGTAACGCGATCGCCGATAATCGTTCCTGCCGAAATTTTTGTATGTTCACCGATGGAGCAATTACTACCAATTAGTACAGGTGGCTCGATCTGCACAGTGGGTGAAATGCTGGTATGCTTACCAATCCATAGACCTGTTCGCAACTGCACATAGTCTAAATCAAGGTGGATTCTTCCTCTAATTGCATCGTACTGCGCTTGGCGATAGGCATCGAGGGAGCCAATATCACACCAATAGCCATTAGCCACATAACCAAACATGGGGATTTGTTTGGCTAAAAGTAAAGGAAATAAATCGTTGGAGAAGTCGCTGGGGGCATTGGGTGGCAAAAAGTCTAAAACCTCTGGTTCTAGGATATAAATCCCCGTATTTACGGTGTCCGAAAAAACTTCGCTGGTCGATGGCTTTTCCAAAAAGCGTTCAATGCGATCTTCTGAGTTGGTGATTACTACACCAAAAGCCATGGGATCGGCAACTTGTCGCAGGATCAATGTCGCCTTAGATTTTTTGTCTTGATGAAATTTGATGGCGGCTGTGAGGTCAAAGTCAGTAATGCTATCGCCACTAATAACGATGAAAGTACTATCAAGGAGGCTGGCTACATTTTTGACACATCCTGCTGTACCAAGGGGTTGATCTTCTTCGACCACATACATCATGTTTACGCCAAAGTCTGATCCGTCACCGAAATGATCGCGTAAAACATCTGGTAAGTAGTGGAGAGTGGCGATAACTTCACGGATGCCGTGACGCTTTAGCAGGTTAAGGATATGCTCAGTGATTGGTCGATTGAGTACTGATACCATTGGCTTAGGTAAGTCGCAGGTAAGCGGTCTTAGCCTAGTTCCTGATCCGCCTGCCATTAATACTGCTCTCATTGATCCTCCAAGCGACAAGCTATTGTAATTGGGTGCGGATTGTTAGAAATTTACACTAGTTTAGTTGAAGCAAAGGATAATGCACAGAATTTTTAAGGGTGTATTTATTAGGTAATCGCCAATCTATGCTATTCCTGAGATTAGTGAACAACGAAAACGTTAATACACTGAAAACCAAAAAGATTGTTAGCAGGCGGAACAGTCTGTGGTTTTAGGTTTTAATATGCTCACCTACTTAATCAACTTGGATGATTTTCTGGTTTAATCGGTTAGGCCGATCGCTTAGTTTGTTAAGGAAATAACCATGAATTCGCCATCGATATCAGTGAGCAACATTACTCCTGCTCAATCTCATCTGACCACATCAGATTTTAAAGAGAAAATTATCGTGGCGCTGGATTTACCAACGGCACAGGCTGCCATAGAACTGTGCGATCGCTTGCCCGATGTTACTTTTTGGAAGGTGGGACTGGAACTGTTTATCGCTGATGGTCAGACCGTCTTAAAGGAACTCAAGGATCGCAATAAAAAGATTTTTCTCGATCTGAAGCTCCATGATATTCCGAATACAGTGGCGGCGGCTTGTCGCATGGCGACTAAGTATGGCGCAGACTTTTTGACGATTCATGCTGCGGGGGGTAAGGCGATGATGCAGGCGGCTCAAGCAGAAGTACAGGGATCAGCAACACAGCTTTTGGCGGTGTCATTGTTGACGAGTATTAGTGCTGAGGAGTTGCGTAGTGATTTGCTCATTGGTTTGGAGGTTTCTGAATATGTGGAGCAGATGGTATCAATGGCTTATCAAAGTGGCTTGACTGGGGCTGTTTGCTCACCCCATGAGGTGGGTGGTTTGCGATCGCATCTACAGTCCGTCTATGGTGAGGCGGTAAGTCGTGATTTTTGCTTTGTTACGCCGGGGGTGCGACCCGTTGGCTCAGTACAGGGTGATCAGAGGCGAGTAATGACTCCGCAAGAAGCGATCGCCGCAGGTGCAAATTATTTAGTAATTGGGAGACCCATTACGGCAGCAGTCGATCCTGTGGCAGCATGGCAAGCAATTTAGGTTTGCCAAGATTATGTTTTATCCTCGTCTTAGCGGCGATCGCTATTGGGATGCAGAAGATCTGATTCCCATGATGAGGGATTGTTGACTATGTATTGGCGTAGGCGATCGCAGCTTTCTTGGTTGCGGATAATATGTTCGTAATAGTTCCGTTGCCATAGTCTGCCCATAAATGGTTGCCATTGTTCCTGATTGACTCCGTGACGATATTTTGCGGTTGAAAAGGATTTGAATCGATGAATGATTTCTCCTAATGTCATCACAGGTTCTGTTTGCGCTAATTTGAGAACGATAATGCCGTGAATGTGATTGGGCATTAGCACAAATGCATCTAATTCTAGGTTGGGATAATGGAATGGCTGTTCTTCCCAAATTGTTTGTACCATTGTTCCCGCAGGATTTGGATGCATGATGCCATCTGCGATCGCGCCTAATAGGGGTTGGCGATGGTTGATGCAAATGGTGATGAAATATGCGCCTGCTTGTGAATAGTCGTATCCTTTGAGACGAATGGAACGACGATGATGGATGTCTGGATTGTATGGCATGGCGATTTTTTTCGTGGCGATCGCAATTTTATCGTTATATTTGAAAATTTTCGCCGTATAAAAAATTTGTCGGTGATTGGCGAAAATCGGGCGAGCACGGGGGCATCGCCCCTACCGATTTTTGTTTTGAAAGGTAAATGGAATGGGATGGCGATAAATTTTATGATTTCACCCGTAGGGGCGATGCCCCCGTGCTCGCCCCTCCTATGCGAATCAACGAAAATCTTTGACCGCGTAATTTTTGATTGTCATAGGTAGATTTGGCGATCGCATAATCATCATTGGTCAAAATTGATCGCAAATCTTCCCCACATTGCAAATCCATCGCCGTATAAAAAATGGTTGGTGATTGGCGACAACGGGGCGAGCACGGGGGCATCGCCCCTACCGATTTTTGGTTTGAAAGGTAAACGCAATTTTTCCTTTTACCTTTCTACTTTTTCCTTATCCCAGACGTACTTGCGGCAGACCTCACAGGCGGCTCGCGCCACATCATCGGGGGGATTTTTGAAAACGGGATGGTAGCGCAAACGGTTACAGCAGACCTCTAGCCACGCCTCCCAGCCGCCATGCCACAAGCGCAGCGTATTGTCAGAACTACCCGAAACGATGGATTTGCCATCGGGGCTAAAGGCAACTGACCAGACACTATCCTCATGCCCTTGGAAAGGTTGCCCAATTTGGTTGCCCTGCAAATCCCACAAGCGCAGCGTCTTGTCATCACTACCCGAAACGATGGATTTGCCATCGGGGCTAAAGGCAACTGAATTGACAATATCCTCATGCCCTTGGAAAATATTGGCTAGAGGTATCTGTAACATTGCTTTTTGCAGATTTGCTTGTACAGGATTGAGAATAATTTTGAGTTTTTCTTGACTTTCCCCTGCATTCTGAATCGCCGTGAGCATTTCCTTTGTACGTCGCATTGGAATCAGATTCAACACTCGCATCGCCTCTTCCCGCAGCTTAATTTCCGTCAAGTTCCGCTCAATCAAGGCAATTCTATCCGTAGAATGCTGTTCACTAAGTTGATAATATTCCTGCACCATTGGCGTTAACTCAGGCGCAACTTTCTCCCACTGTTCGCGCACCTCCAACATCAACCCATTCGGCAAAAAATAATCCTCATTTTTGCCCTTGCCGATCCATTCCTCAAAAGCCTTCACCACCCGATCCGCCAGCCGCCGTATCACACGGTTTTCCATCCGCCACTCTTTAAATTTTGCCCATCCATCCATTAACGCCTCATGCGCCAGATCCACCATTGCCACACCATCTTCCTCATAGGCAATCAACAACCTACCCGCATTTCCTTCCTTTCGGTATCGTCCTGCCCATATGCCACTAGATCCTCTCGTTTTTTGGGCTGGCGCGTATCCTTCACATCCTGTCCAATCTGCAACAAATTCAACAAAATCCGCCGCATCCACTTCTGTTTTGACTCCGACTGACTAGCACCATAAAGCCTATCAGCATGGAGATTTAGTGCCCCCTTAATCCCCTTCAGCACATTGCGATAAGCATCATAGGTCAGCTTGCGAGTCTGTTGGTCTCGATGTGTCCACAACTCCTGAAGCGCAAACTCCAATAAAGGCAAACAATTCGGCTCATTCTCAATATCCACCAAAATCGCATCTAGCAAACCTTCGCCTAACTCATAACCCTGAACCTGAGCAGGTTTAGCGATCGCCTCTTTAAACTCGTCCTCATTCATCGGCGAGAGCCAAACCATCTGCTCATTAATGATTTTGTCCAAATTCGCATCCGTACATTCCCCCAAAAAATCCGCCCGCATCGTCGCCACGATCACCAAATTCACCAAATCGCCAGTTTGCGCCACCTTCGCCAACATTTTCAAAAATGTACGCTGTTCCGATCTTTGCCGACAAAGGGTAAATACCTCCTCAAACTGATCGATCACCAACAAAATCGGCTTTTGTGGCATTAGCTCAACCGCAGCAAGCAGATCGCCACCATCCAGCAAATCTTCGATCTCCTCAATCTGATCTTGATCGGCATCATTGAGATTTTCCGTCAAAACCTTTTTTAACTGCCCCAAAGGACTAGTACGAGGCTTCATCACAAAAATTTGATAGCCCCGATCTGCCAACTCAGGCATTAACTTCGCACGTACCAAAGACGACTTGCCGCTACCAGAAACCCCCACCACAAACACAAACGCTCTCTGTCCCAGTTTTTCCCTTAACCGATTCAAAGCTTCATCTCTTCCAAAGAACCATTTCGCCGTCTTTTCATCAAAAGCATTCAAACCCACATAGGGACAAGTTTCATCAACCTCTGATTTTGCAACCACTGCCCGATAATCGACAATTCGTAACGCTCGACCATAGTTAAAACTCACCGCTTCCTGACCCGTCCCGCGCAACTGCTCCGCCACATAGCCAAACATCGTATTCGTATCCACCACCCCTCGCTCATTAGCGCGTTCCCTCGCCAACCCACGCAGCATCGCCCCCGTAAAAATGCTATAGCTCTCACTTTTCATCGCATAGGCTTCTTCAAACTTCCGACAAGCCGACACCAAAAAATAATCCTGCTTCAATTCTGCAAAAGCTTGACTAACGATCGCCCGTTGCAAAAATCCCTGACTCTCTTCCAGCAAAGTCTCACTATGACAACAATCCAGCAACACCACCAAATTACTCAACTTCGACTCACCGATCAGCCCACTCAGATCGTCTAAAGCAATCCCATTCTCAATACCTGTAATTTCACCACTACTAGTTTTCAGCCCCGTATTCGACAGCGCAAAATAGCCGCGTTTTTTGCCAAAGTTCCCCTTCACCACCACCGCATGACCCGAAAAATAAATCAGAGCCTCATTGCGATCCGCCCTTTCCAGCAGCAAGCGTCCCAACGCATCTTCAAGCTGTTTCGCAGTCACCTCACCCGTCAGCACCTGAATATCTTCAAAATCACCATGCTGTTTCAGCAGATCGCTCACCGCCTTAGCATCACCCTCAGTCTTGCTGAGATTACCAAGTGGCTTTTTATATGAAGCTACACCCACCACCAACCCATATCTAGCCATAACTTACCAATTTATTGCGATCGCGACCTTGTGCAACTAGAATACAGGCAAATCTCACAAAATAGTAGTAACAATCGCTATGGCTCACAAAATTTATATCGAACAGGAAGACGGCGAAATTCTTGAGATTGCAATCTCTGAATCCGAAGATGATCAGCCAGTAGAGCCAGATAGCGATCGCGAATCCTATGGCATCAAAGAAGATGCAATCAAAAGTTTGCAAGAGATTCATGAAACCATTCGCTTCTATACCAAATATGCGATCGGGGCATTCAAAAATCTCGGTGATGCCCAAGTCGAAGAAGTCAACCTCAAATTCGGTTTAAAAATTAGCGGCGAAGCAGGTATTCCCATTCTCACCAAAGCCTCAGCCGAAAGCAATTTTGAGATCGAAGTCAAATGTAAGTTCCCCCCCAAACCAACTACTCCCGATTAGACAAAAAAGATGGCTCCCAATTGATCATTGCGCCCCATTTCGTCTTTTTGCTCGCCTCACCCATTACTGAGTTGCAACACTTGGTCATCTGTAACCATACAGCGTGTCTAGCCAACTTAGCATTGTTGTATTTTTGTTTATTTCTGTATATTTTAATACCAAATTTTTAATATGTAGTAATTCCATGACAGTATAAAAATCTATTATTAACCCAAGTTACTGCCAATTAAGAAACGGCTACGCAATTTATCACAGGCAAATCTATATACAAACACCGAGGAAATCATGCAATCCTTTACTCGAATCAGTCAAAATTCTGTTAATAAAGCCAGCGATCGCAACATGCAGCGCAATATTGGGCAATCCCCTGTATGTTTAACTCCGATGCCTTCAACTTGGGTAAATGTTTTAGAACCACCCACACCCAATTGTCATGATGAAGCTTGGCTGATGTGTCAATACGAGGATGGGCATTGGGCTGCATGGATTCCAGATTTTGGAGAAATTAAGTTACATTCAGGACAGTTTTGTCGGATGTCTTAACAAACAAAAGAGAGTTGTATAACAACTCTCTTTTATTAACTGATGTTACGTGGAAGGAATTCCTGCTATGTTGGATGATTGGGGCTGGCACGGGGGCACAGCCCCTACGCCAAATTTAAATTATTCAGGTAGGGGCAATCCCTCCGTGGTTGCCCTGCTTTGCTAGCAGCAGGAGAT
>JANRII010000058.1:0-116986 GCA_033765135.1 Pseudanabaenaceae cyanobacterium bins.39 | reverse complement strand
ATCTCCTGCTGCTAGCAAAGCAGGGCAACCACGGAGGGATTGCCCCTACCTGAATAATTTAAATTTGGCGTAGGGGCTGTGCCCCCGTGCCAGCCCCAATCATCCAACATAGCAGGAATTCCTTCCACGTAACATCAGTTTGTAACTATTACCCCAGCAAACTTCTATCAATACAATTAGTTATTACCAATGAATCTCTCTGTAACTGAATCTATTGCTCTTTGGAAAGAAGAATATCTAACAGGAAATGCTCAGATTGACTCGCAACATCACATGATCTTTGCGATCGTGAACTGCCTCCATCGAGCCATTTGCGATCGCCAACCCAACTATCGCATTACTGAACTCCTCGAATATCTTGCCGATCATACAATTGAGCATTTTCAAACAGAGGAATCATTGATGATGGCAGTCAACTATCCAGAATATCCACAACACAAGCAAACTCACGATTTGCTACTTGCTAAAGTTCATAATATTTTACGCAAATGTAACAATCGCCTTGCTAATTTAAGTTCTATCCAAGCTAACTCAGAAGCCACAACAGAAATTACCCACTTTCTCTATGAATGGTTAGCACACCACATTAAGGGAGAAGATCAAAAAATGATCATGTTCTTTCAATATTCTGATGCCGCCTCCTCAGTTTCTGAAATTTTTAAATAAATTTTGGCATCATCCAATCAACTCGCTCAGTTTGCCAAGAAACAATATATAAAGGTGAATAACATGGTTACAATTCCTCAATCTGACCTATCCTCAGTCAAAGATGGCATTAAAATCCCTGTTAAAGAGACTCTGCTTACGCCACGTTTTTACACTACCGACTATGATGCTGTCGCAAAGATGGATTTATCTTCACAACAGGCAGAATTAGAAGCCGTAATTGCTGAATTGCGGACTGACTATAATCGTGATCACTTCAAGCGCGATCATGAATTTACCCAATCTTGGGATCATATTGATATTGATACCCGTACGGCTTTTATTGAATTCCTTGAGAGGTCTTGCACCTCAGAATTTTCGGGCTTTTTGCTCTTTAAGGAGCTATCACGACAACTGCGCGATCGCAATCCTCTATTAGCTGAGGCATTTCAATTACTCGCCAGAGATGAAGCTCGTCATGCGGGATTTCTAAACAAGGCTATGAAGGATTTCCATCTTTCTTTAGATTTAGTCAACATGACTAAAAAACGGAGCTATACATTTTTTCGACCAGAATGGGTAATTTATTCTGTTTACTTATCAGAAAAGATTGGTTACTGGCGCTATATCCTTGTGCATTACCATATGCAAAATCATCCTGAAAATCGCTTCTATCCACTCTTTAAATATTTTGAGAATTGGTGTCAAGATGAAAACCGACATGGAGATTTCTTTAAAGTATTGCTGCGATCGCAACCGCAATTATGGAACACATGGCAAGCCAAACTATGGGCAAGATTCTTTTTATTAACGGTCTTTGCCACCCATACCCTCACAGTATTTGAGCGTTCTGACTTCTATCAATCGATCAATCTGGATGCCCGTGACTATAACCGACAGGTCATCATCAAAACCAATCACACTGCCTTGAGTGCTTTTCCTAACATCCTTGACACCACGCATCCAGAGTTTTTCCCCAGACTCGAAAAATGCTCAGATTACAACTCTAAACTAATCGAAATTGATCACCGTCATGCTCCTGAATTGATCAAAAATCTACAGAAGATTCCATTCTATTTAGCAATTTTTTGGCAATTATTACTGGTGTATTTCATCAAGCCCATTGATGCAGAAGCCCAACGCGGACAAGTGCAGTAGTATCGCCGATATAATGACTTTCATTTTGACATAATTCAAGTCGAACGAATTTATACCAAATTAAGAAATGGCTACGCCATTTCTTAATTACAAAAACCTTACTGGATAGGGATATTCCCGAGAGTATCTCACTTTGGAACATTTGATAAAGACAAGGGGCTTAAGCCCCTTGTTATAGGCTTAGTAAGATTTAGTCTGCGCCAAAGTGAGATGCTCCCGATATTCCCCTATACTCAAAAGTGATTTTCCACAAAAAAAGTCAGTACGGTTTCATCAACTCCCTTTAATTTAAGAGGTTCTCGCTTACGCAATTCTTCATCTTCTAAATAATCTGCCACTGCCGCAGAAACAAGAATGCAATCTGGTTCGGCAGCAGCTTGAATGCGGGCAGCAATATTTACGGTTGGGCCGATCGCTGTGTAGTCCGATCGCTCAAGGCTACCAAACATGCCCACCACAGCCGTACCCTGATGGATGCCACAGCGAAATCTGACTGTGGGAATTCCTTGGGATTGCCACTTTTGGTTGAGTAGAGCAAGAGCTTTTTGCATATCTTTAGCGGTTTTGACCGCACGACGCACCTGTTCGTTAGGACTACAATCTTCGGGCGCTCCAAAAAGTGCCATGATTCCATCTCCCATAAATTTATCGATTGTGCCACCATTGGCAAAGATGGCATCGGTCATAGTTCGCAAATACTCATTCAGCAATTCCGCTACCCGTCGCGATCGCAAAGTATTAGCAAGGGATGTAAAACCAACAATATCAGTAAAGAGAACTGTGATCATCTTAGGTTCAGGACGCAAATCGAGACTCAGTTTACCCGTAGCAGCTTTGGAAACAAGACTGGCAGGCAAAAATCGGCGTAATACTGATTCCGTTAGATATAGGTTGAGTTGAGCAACTCTCCTTTCATTAGCTTTGAGGGCAATCAAATTACGGACTTCTGCTAGGAGTTCGCGATCGTTAAAGGGTTTAGCAAGATAAGCATCAGCCCCTATTTCAGTACCTTCGATGCGAGTTTCCTCATTAGCCTTAGCAGTAAGCAAAATAATTGGTGTACCTGATAGCTGTTGATCTTGGCGCAACATCGCAATTAAATCTAGACCCGACACATGGGGCATCATTAAATCTGTGATGATTAGATCAGGATGATGTGCCTGTGCTTGGGTAAAACCGTGGGAACCATTGTGAGCAGAGAAGACCCTATAACCTGCTTGGTTGAGGACACGGCGCAAATAACTACGCAGATCAGAGTTATCATCAACGATCAGAATTTTATTGCCCAAGTCCCTATCATCTTCTGGTTGATTCAGTTCGCTTTGATTTATTAATTCTTCTTCATTACTTAAATCTGTTTCGAGATCAGCAAGCTCAACGGCTGCCCTTGACACAGTGATTTCTGCTGGAGTACTGATAATCTGATCACTGGGTAAATGGAATTTGCCTGTGGGAAGAGTAATGGTAAATGTAGTTCCCTGTCCATATTTTGAAGTAACAGTAACTTCACCGCCATGTAATTTCACCAGTTCTTTGACTAGAGCGAGTCCTAGACCACTGCCTTCATAGCTGCGATTAACTGAACCCTCAGCTTGACGGAATCTTTCAAATAGAAAGGGAATCTGATCTTCGCGAATGCCGATGCCTGTATCCTTAACTGAAAGAACACATTGCTGCCCTTGGTTGGCAGTACTAATCTTGACTGTAATATTGCCATGACTAGGGGTGAACTTCATTGCGTTAGACAACAGGTTGTATAGCACCTTATCAAATTTTTCCAGATCTAAATACATCTCTGGACATTCATGGCTATTGTCAAATTCACTAAAGTCTGTGAATAGTTGAATATTTTTGCGATCGCAATAGGGACGGAAAGAATCGATGGTTTGGTGCGTAATTTCTAAAATATTACAGCGATAGAAACAAGCTTGCATTTTACCTGCGTCTAGTCGTTGAATATCTAGGAGTTGGTTGACTAGTCGCAAGAGGCGACGACAGTTTCTTAAGGCGATCACTGACTGCTCATAAGGGAGAGACTGATTTTGCTCAATGGCTGATTCGAGGGGGCCTATGGTGAGGGTAAGAGGTGTGCGGAACTCATGGGATAGATTTTGAAAAAATTCTGTTTTTTGGCGGTCTAGTTCTAAAAGTTGTTGTGCCTGTTGGCGAGTTTTTTGGTATAGATGAGCCTGTTGCACCGCGATCGCTGCCTGCTCTGCCACTGCCTGCACCAAGGAAATATCTTCGGGCAACCATTGACGGGGTTGTCGATTTTGACGCATCGAAATACTACCAATAATCTTACCTTCCGCAATTAAAGGTACAATCAATAGCGATCGGGCAATAGATTTTAAGGGAAGATCGATTAAGTTCCATTCAGGATTTTTATAGAGATCATCGATCGCCACAGGCTGTTTAGTTTCAATGAGAGCTTGGAAGACAGGATTAACCGCAATACTTGCCACCGACTGCGGTAACGGAATCTTCTCTGGATCTTGCTCCTGCGGATAGTGTTCTGGTTCATCCCCCGAATTTGATAGATGCAAACCCACACAACGTAAATATTGGTCTTCTTCAGTCCATAGGGAAAGGGCGCAACTGTCAGAATTAAGAGCCTGTCCCAACTGTTGGGTAATTGAAGCAAATATTTTCTGGGGATCAAGACTAGAACGAATTGTACTAGTGATGGTGTTGAGTAATGACTCTCGTCTAGCCAACTCCTGCACTCGCGCATAGGCTCTAGTTCTTGAGCTAACGATCGCCGCTTGATCGGCCGCCAATTCTACTAAGTCTAGTTCATCATTGCTCCAAATATGCGTATTTTGACAATATAGAGCCAACATTGCGAGATATTCCTGTTGCACCTCTAATGGAACAAACAATATTGATTTGATCCCAATGCGTTGGTAAATCGCTCTAGCAAATTCTGTGATTTGCATGTCAGTATCGGTATCGTTGATCGCTAAAATCTGTGACCGTAAAATTAGCGTATTGGCCAGTTTTGCCTTGCCAATCTCAGGCAAATTGCCGTAGGCAACATACTCATTCACAAGGTTGCCATTTTCTACAAGCCTTAAAATACTGCCCGATACTTCAAAGTTACGCGCAATGGATTCAGCGATCGCGGCCAAACTCTCTCGATAAGGAGCCACACTATCTACCGAAGAAGTAATAGCATTGAGCAAAGACTGTTGGCGGAGAGTGCGCCGCAGTTCAGCAGTACGGTTGCGTAATACATTGTGAGTATTGATCGCTTGACTGACCACATTTTTTAATTCCGCCTCATCCCAAGGCTTAGTGACATACTTAAATACTTTGCATGTATTAATTGCCTCCACTAAGTCTTCGACATCGGTATATCCCGTCAAAATGATCCGCATTGTGTCGGGATACTTGACCGCCATCTGGCTTAAAAACTCGGTTCCACTCATGATCGGCATTCGCTGATCCGAGATAATCACCGCCACTTCCCCATGCTCTTCTAGTAACTCTAAGGCTTCAATTCCACTATTGGCTCGCAGAACTTGATACTCTCGATAAAAAGTACGAAAAAGCAAATCTAGGTTATCGGGTTCATCATCGATAACTAGCAACTTCGGTTTTAGGGTGATTTGCGAACCCATGTATCTAATTTTCCCAGATTTCCTAGTTTAATTTTGAATATACTTTCTTTTGCATCATAACCGATACTCTTTGCGTGTTTTTGCTGATAGCACCTGTGCTAAATCCCCCTAATTTGTCTTTAACAGTACTACATTTACCTAATGCGCTAATTGTATTAGGGTCTATTTGAGAAGTTTTGAACCCCTTAAAAATCCTTTAAAAAGGAAGACTTTTTTAATCTTTTCTCCCTTTCGTAATAGCTACTATGTACCCACAAGTCATAAAATCCAGTCAAGATAACAATTAATCGTCCCCTAGCCCCCAACTCTGGGGGAACAAGAAAATAAAATTCTTTCAAAGTCCCCCAGAATTGGGGGATTTAGGGGGATTAATCGTTTCTTAGCGAAGACCTGCACTTCTCAAGTATGCTCTTAGACCTGTGAATCTAATCTAGCTTGCAAGGCCATCGCTGCCTCCTCTCGATCATCAAAATGGATTTTTTCACGCCCGATAATTTGATAATCTTCATGACCTTTACCTGCAATCACTACCGTATCCCCAGCATGAGCATTGGCGATCGCCATGTGAATACATTTGCGACGATCTCCTTCTATCATAGAGAACTTATCACCGATATCTGTATTCAACCCTACCACCACATCATTGAGAATTCTTTGGGGATCTTCGGTGCGGGGGTTGTCAGACGTTACATACACGCAGTCGGCAAGGCGAGCCGCAATGCCTCCCATCATCGGCCGTTTGGTGCGATCGCGATCCCCCCCACAGCCAAATACGCAAACTAGTTGATGTTGCACAAAGGGACGCACTGCCTTGAGGAGATTTTCTAGACTATCGGGGGTATGGGCGTAGTCCACAATTACGGTGATGTCTTGACGATCGCTAACTTGTACCCTCTCTACCCGTCCTGGCACATTATGAAAATCAGGTAAACGATTAACTACATCCTTGAGACTCATACCCATGTGCAGAGCAGTGGCGATCGCGGCCAACACATTCTCTACATTAAACTTGCCCACCAGAATTGATTTAAATTCAATATGACCCTGTGGTGTGTGCAGTATTCCCGATACTCCATTGGGCAGATAGGTTAAGTTTTCGGTATAAAAGTCTGCTTCAGAATTACTGATACTGTATGTCCAGACCAAGCGATCGCCAGCCATGTCTAACAGCCTCTTGCCAAAGGGATCATCTAGGTTGATAATTGCCCGTCCCTGCAAATACTGATCGCTAAACAGCAGAGCCTTAGCTTGGAAATAGTCTTCTAGATCCCTGTGATAATCTAGGTGATCTTGAGTCAAGTTTGTAAAGACCGCCACCTCGAAGCCACAACCAAGCACCCGTTTTTGAGCAAGGGCATGGGAGCTAACTTCCATCAAAGCCACATCACAACCTGCGGCACTAGCGGCGGCTAGGCGTTCGTGCAAGTCCACCGCAAAGGGGGTTGTGTGGCTCGCTGTATGAGAATAACCTGCCCAGCGTGTATAGAGTGTGCCAAATAGGGCTGAGGCGTATTGAGTTTGTAAAAGATATTCGATGAGATGGGTGGTTGTGGTTTTACCATTGGTTCCTGTAACACCCACCAGTTTCATCTTTTGGGCTGGGTAGTCATAAAATGCAGCCGCAATCTGGGCGCAGGCAACTATGACATCATCCACAGCGATCGCCTGTGGTTGGTACTCAGGATAGGCAGATACCAGATCTTGATAGGCATTGCGGGAAATGACCACAGCGATCGCCCCCTGAGCGATCGCCACTTGAGCAAACTTGCCACCATCCACCTGAGTCCCCGTCATTCCAATAAATAAATCACCAGACTGGCAAACTCGCGAATCTGTAATTATACGCTTTACCTCTAGCATCTCTAGTTCTGATGGCAAATTACGATAGCCCGCAGATGCAAGTAACAGTCCTAGACGCATAATTTATGATCCTCTTCACAAAATGTCCCCAAATTTTGGCATGAAATCTCCCTCAGTGACAATATAGGAATCCCAAATGGATGATAGAAATCACTTGGGGAGCATCTCACTTTGGCGCAGTCTAAATCTTACTAAGCCTATAACAAGGGGCTTAAGCTAACAAGGGGCTTAAGCCCCTTGTCTTTATCAAATGTTCCAAAGTGAGATACTCTCAATCACTTAGAGCATCGCGCCCAATCACCAGTTACCACCAACTGAGCAAGTTAGCTGCCACCCATACTTCATTGAGGACTGCTATATTTACAAATTCTGGTTAATCTATAGATCAAAAATATCAGAATAATTAATAAGAATATCCAAATTAATTGCAGCACTAAAACTATATTTGGTGACAAGAGATTAGAGGCATTGCGCCAAGGAAAAAAGGCAATAGTGGTAAAATCTTGAGATTCTTGGGGTGAAAGGTTGGGAGGACGCAAATTCCACTGATCAAACTTACCAATCATCAAAGCCCATATATTGATAAATCTTTGACCAATTGTAAATGAAACTTGTGAAGCTGGGTAATTGTTTTCAATTAATTCACTATTTCTAAATAAATTTTGTGCTAGTTCTAGGTTGGCATCAAGTATTACTGCCGAAGCTTGAATTAATCCACTTATCAACACTAATACATTAAATCCTAGCTGTTCAAATTTAGATTTCAAAGGAAATTTCATTGCTAGGGGAATAGCTAACAAACTAAGTAACTGAGAAGATGTAGTGGTATATCGTGATCCCCATGCACCAGCCCCTCCCCACAAAAACCAACTAGAATAAATACAAATTGTAGCTAGAAGTAAAAATATTAGCGATAATATTAACCCTCGAATTTGATAGGAAATTTTATGCCAATTTTTGATCGATATATATGCAGTTACAATAATTAGGGGATTAAATAAAAATAGTGAGCGATCGGCTGAAAACAAAAATCCGAAAAATCCTGTTTTGAAGTCATTAGAAAAGGGGAAGTTTTTAGGAAGATGTGGATAAATTTCTTTGACCTGTTTTGCCCAAATAACAGTATAGTTGCTTGTTAAATCATCAAATCTTAGCCATTGATAAAATCTATCAATACCAAAGGCAATACCATAGATGAATAGAGCGATCGCCAAGTATTTAAAGACTGTGTTTAATACTCCGCTAAACCTATTAAAATGACTAGGTTGAGGATTTTCTGTTAAGTCTTCAGTGTCTGGAGAATTAGTTAGCTTTAAAGTATTTAGATTAATCCTATCTCTATGCCGTAAATAAAAGAAATAAAATGATATACCTGTAAAGATATTTACAGAAATCAAATTGACTAGTAATGTCATTCTCACTAACAAATTAAATCCTAAAGCCAACATGCCAACCCATAAATATCGATAGGAGCTAGTAATCAGCCATAATAAATGAAACAAATAACCACTAGCAGTCATCAAAAAATCTAAACTATTTTCTTGATGAGTTTGGGCATAGGGTAAAAATGAGGAACAAAATATTAACCCTAGGCAACCATAGGCAGATTCCACAACATTAAAATCTAGATTTTTTAGCAAATAAAAACAAGCAAATACTGCCAATATATTAATCAAAGGAAATGTTAAATAAGAAACTAGGCTAACAATTTTTCTGTCATTTAAATTTCTAGTTTGTGGTTTTACAGAACTATTTTGATTAATTTCTAAACGATCTACTGGATTAGTTTGCAGAATATTTAGTTGACTAAATGACTCTATTAATTTGTTGGCAATAATATCGGCAGGCAGCATGACTAAGCTCTGACCAATTCCCCAAGTAACATATCGTTTTCGGTCACGCCCGATCGCCGAAAAAGTATTGACACCTGCAAATTTTTGTACCTCATTCAGGTGTTCGTACTGAAGCTCTTGACTTGACTCAATTACCTGTGGTTCATTTCTCCAAAGCCAGCGAGTCACCTGTAAGCGATGTAACGTATCTACACTATTAAAACTACCCGTACTAATAATAATGACTGTTAGGGCGGTAATAGCAATCAAATATCTAAAAATTCGAGTCGATAAGCTAGACTCAAACGCCATAGGTTTTAGTCCTAAAGTTTTTGCTAAAATGCGAATCTGTAGCTTATCTTATTACTAATTACTAAAATTAGTACTAGGATATTTAACGTGAATTTGGCGATGCTAATTGCCATACTTTAACCGTTCGATCAGCACTGCCACTTACTAAAGTATTGTCAGTCGAACTAAAACTCAGGGACAAAATAGGAGCCGTGTGTTCACTGAGTACCTGTCTGGACTCCCCTGTTTTCAAGTCCCAGATCCGAATGGTTGTATCGGAGCTGCCAGAAGCGATCGCTGTACCATCGCGATTAATAGCGATCGTCAGCACATTACCAGTATGCCCCTTCATGGTTCGTAAAAGCTTACCTGTTGCCACATCCCAGATTTTTACAGATTGATCTTGACTACCACTGACCAAAAACTTACCGTCAGGGCTAAAGGCGATCGCATTGACGATCGCACCATGTCCAGAAATATTTACCAGTTCTGCCCCAGTATTAATATCCCAAATTCTAATGGTTTTATCAAAACTAGCACTAGCAATCCGCTTACCATCGGGATGAAATGCCACTGACACCACCTTATCCTGATGCCCTTCAAAATTTCTAATCATGACACCTTGGTTCCAATCCCACAGTTTGACAGTTTTGTCAGCACTGCCACTAATCAGGGTTTTGCCATCGGGACTGTAAGCGGTACTATACACTTGACCATCATGGCCTTCGATATTGCGGATGGGGCGACCACTGCGGAAGTTCCATAATTTAATTGATTTATCAATACAGGCGGTAGCAAAGGTATTGCCATTGGGATGCACCGCAATTTCATTAATTCCTGAAACGGAACCTAAATGGTTAGAAAGTGTACCGAAGGATTGGTTATCTTGCACATTCCACAGTCTAATGGTGCGATCGTAACTGCCACTAGCAAAGCTAAATCCATTCGGGAAAAAGGCGACCGATCGCACCCAGCCATTATGACCTGTTAATGTGAGTCGGAGTTTATATAGCTGAGTTGATCCCTTAGTTTCGCCTTGGGTATTGGCAGGAGTTGCAGTTTGAGTGACAGATGGTGATACTGGTAAATTGATTCTATTAGTCAGGGATGGTAACAATTGGCTGCCTATCCAACCTATTCCCACGATGCCCAGTATGGCAATCATCCAAGGATTTATTTGGCGATCGCGAGTCAATTGAGGCAATAAAAATTCTTCTACACTCTCAATTCTTGGTAAATTATCCAAATCGTAAAGTACTTCTTGAGCCGTCTGATAGCGTTCTTCAGGACGATGCTTGACCATGCGATTGAGAATTGCCGCAAAGTCTGGATTAATGCTAGAGCCGATTTGCCAATTTAACAGATTCAAATCTTCTCTCCGTACCAATTGGCTAGGATGAAGCCCTGTGAGCAGTTGAATCGCTGTCAAGCCCAGAGAATAGATATCACAACTAGGATTAAAGGTTCCTAAGGCCTGTTCAAAGGGCATATAGCTAGGTGTTCCCAAAATCACTCCATTTTGGGCGGCAGTGGCGTAAACTCCCTTCAAAACTGCGAAGTTGGTGAGTACAAAATGATGGGAATTATGATCAGCAGAACGGCGGCGAATCAGATTACGCGGATTAATATCTCCATGCACCATATTATCGAGATGAGCCGTATGGAGACTCGCCAAAAGCTGTTGGAGAAATCGAATCGTTTCTGCTTCGCTGTATAGTTTGCCTCTGGCAATATCATCACTCAGACGAGTGCCATTAATCGCTTCTTCAACGATATAAAATTCCTCCTCTTCTTCAAAATAGGTGGTGATCTTGGGGAAGTCCTCACTGCGATCGCTTAGTTGTTGGAGTTTGGGAACTTCTCGCCAAAATAGCGATCGCGCCCAGTCCATTTGCAGATTAGTTTTATTGATGAGACAAAAACTCTTGGCAATCCAGCGCGGCATCTCCGCAGCGATCGTATCTTCCACTAGATAGGTTTGACCATGAGTATCTTGCTCAAGGGTTTGCAAAACTCGGAAACGACCGCCAAGTAAATTATCAAACCTGTTACCTATTGCTGGTATTGTCGCCATAGGATTGCCATATAAAATTGCCATCAAATTATAACTAAGTTCTTGATGATGGCACAATATAGAGAATGCCTGAAATTAGCGTAAGAAGCACAGCCAACCAAAATATGGCGATCGCGTAGGGTAATTTGATCATCAGAGCCGCGATCGCGAGGATCTGCACCACCGTTTTTGCCTTGCCCCAAATATTTGCCCCCACAACGGTCGCACCTGCGGCACTATCCTTGCTGGCACTAGGTGCGCCACGCCATGCCGTAATCAATAACTCACGGGTAATAATTACAAACACAGCCCAAGCAGGTACTTGACCTAATTCTATAAACAGTAAAAACAGGGCAATGGTTAAAACCTTATCCACCAAGGGATCTAAGAACTTTCCTAATTCGGTAATTTGATTTAACTTTCTCGCGAGATATCCATCTAACCAATCCGTTACCGCCGCGATCGCAAATACCGTGAGGGCAATCCAACGGGTTAGCTCACTATCCTGCCATATAAATAAGCCAAATATAATTGGCACAGCAATCAGGCGTGACAGCGTAACCCAAGTTGGTAAAGTAATTGCAGAAAGGTAAAAATTCATGAACTTATTAACTCAAGATCGGCAAAAGATAGGTGGTAATTGGCTGCAAATCACAGAGAGCAACTAATCATCAGTTAGAAGCTTGAGATCAGGTCGCCACAGATATTTCCGCAAATCAATCTTGCCTTTGTCACTAAAAATAATACCCTCTCTTTCGAGGAGCGATCGCTGTAAATAGTCAGTACCATAGCGCAGAGGAGACAGAGAAATTTCTCCCCTAGCATTGACAACTCGTTGCCAAGGAATATCCGTATTTGACATATCTACACGATACAGCGCATAACCGACCAACCTTGCCTTGCGTGCCAAATGGCATAATTCACCGATCTGCCCATAGGTAGCCACCTTACCCCAAGGAATCAGGCGTACCATATCGTAAATACGCTCATAGGTATTATGGGACTGAGGATTGGCGCTAAGTTGTTGGGTAGGTTGTTGGGAATCTTCAGTAGATATGGCATTCATAAAACAATACAAATGTTAATATTCATCAATTTTGCCGCGATCTCCTGATCAAAATGTTAACATCCTAAAAGTTAAAACTTGCATTATAAAAAGCTTTAGGAGCGCATTTTGACATTACGAGTTGCTGTTGTAGGAGGCGGGCCTGCGGGTTCCTGTGCTGCGGAAACATTAGCCAAGGCAGGAATCGAAACCTATATATTTGAGCGGAAGTTAGACAACGCCAAGCCTTGCGGTGGAGCAATTCCTCTATGTATGGTTTCTGAGTTTGAGTTGCCTCCTGAAATTATTGATCGCCGAGTTCGCAAAATGAAAATGATCTCCCCTAGTAATGTGGAGGTCGACATTAAACTAGATAATCCCGATGAATACATTGGGATGTGCCGTCGTGAAATTTTAGATGCATTTTTACGCAATCGAGCTGCCAGCTTAGGAGCCAAGCTCATTAATGGTCGTGTCCTAGACATCAAGATTACCGAAAATGGCAAACAACCCTATGTCATTACCTATTCTGACTTCAGTGAAGGTGGTAGTGAGGGCGTGATGCGTACCCTTGAGATCGACTTGATTGTTGGTGCTGATGGAGCTAATTCCGTTGTGGCTAAGGCAATTGATGCGGGTGATTATAACTATGCGATCGCTTTCCAAGAGCGCATTAAAATCTCCCCCGATAAAATGGAATATTATAAAGACCTCGCTGAGATGTATGTGGGTGATGATGTTTCTCCCGACTTCTATGCATGGGTATTTCCTAAATATGATCACGTTGCCGTTGGTACTGGCACAATGCACAAAAACCAACGCATGATCAAGCAACTGCAAGCAGGGATTCGCGCCCGTGCCTTGCCTCGGATCGAAGGCGGTCAGGTGATCAAAATCGAAGCTCACCCCATCCCCGAACACCCACGCCCTCGCCGTGTGGTCGGTCGGGCTGCCCTTGTGGGTGATGCCGCAGGCTATGTTACTAAGTCCAGCGGCGAAGGCATCTATTTTGCCGCTAAGTCTGGTCGGATGTGCGCTGAAGCGATCGTGGAATTTGCCGAAGGTGGCAAACGGATTCCCACCGAGGCTGATCTGAAGGTATATCTCAAGCGTTGGGACAAGAAGTATGGCTTGACCTACAAAGTTTTGGATATTCTCCAAAATGTCTTCTACGCCACCAACGCCACTCGTGAAGCCTTTGTGGAAATGTGCGCCGATCGTGATGTCCAGAAGTTGACCTTCGACAGTTACCTATACAAAACTGTGGTTCCTGCCAACCCATTCACCCAGTTGAAAATCACGGCAAAAACCATCGGCAGTCTGTTGAGAGGCAATGCTCTTGCTCCTTAGTTCATAAGTTGATAACTCAATTTATAAGAGCCTGTTTGAGAAGTGTGGGCGTGCGCTAAAAATACTAATTGATCCCCCCTACCCCCCTTACGAAAGGGGGGAAAGATTAAAAAAGTCCCCCTTTTTAAGGGGGATTTAGGGGGATCAAAACTTCTCAAACACTCTCTAACCCTATAAACCAGAAAATGCGTAATACTGTTACTCGTTTTCTGGTTTTTGGTTTAAAGACGGGAAAAGATAATCCTGAATCACCATACCAAAGGTGGCATCGCCTAAAGGCAACTGACCGTTAAGCACATACTGATAATTTTGCCAAAGGGTCTGTAACTCCTGCTCTTTAACTTCCATTTCCGCAGCAGGTAACAATTGCAGATTTTGATCGTATCGAACCATTTCCCTAGTGCGATTGAGGTTGTCTAAGGAGAAGATCGAAGTTTTTTCCCACTCTTCCACTTCACCTTCAACACACATCCATGTGGATTGACAACCATCGGAGAGCCAAGCCAACTTCCGCAAAATCGATCCGTTTAGGGAATGTTCATAATCTAATTGATCATTGCTCGTATCGATCGCCACAACAATTACTTCGCCAAATTCTTCTGAAAGTTCTTGAGTAAGATATTCTTCACCTTCAAATATGCCATCTTGGTAGCGATCGCCAAAATCACAGATAATCCAGTCTGAATTGGGAATCGCCTCAGCTTGGGCAAATCTTTTGCGGACTGTGGCGATCGGTTGCTGGGTTTTTAGAAAATAGGCATTATGAAAAAAGCTCATAAAATTTTCACCTCAACGTAGGGGGACTTAAGTTAATCTTTCCCCCCGTAAGGCTAGAGGGATCAACTTTTGGGTTTCCTGCTCAGACTTTACAGGTATTTTTTCAAGATCATATTCAGGCGATCGCGACTTGCTCCCGAAACTTGACTTAAATCAGTCAAGATGGCGGTCTTGAGAGCATGATGAGCCTCCGACTTGGGCGGATTAGCCGCAATCTTTGCCACTGCCCTTTGAATTACCTGTTGAGCATTCAGCGCATTCTTTTGCAAATTTTGAATCACCATCTCCACCGTCACGCTTTCATGATCCTCATGCCAGCAATCGTAATCTGTCACCAGAGCGATCGTGGCATAGGCAATCTCAGCTTCACGAGCCAGCTTCGCTTCCGTCAAATTAGTCATCCCAATCACCTTAGCGCCCCAACTCCGATAGAGCAATGACTCCGCCTTAGTAGAAAAGGCAGGCCCCTCCATACACACATAGGTTCCACCCTTATGCACCTTGCTGCGTCCTAGATCCACAGTCTCCGCCGCCGCCGCCACAACCGACAGCAAAGATTTACAAATTGGCTCGCCAAAGGCAACATGGGCAACGATACCTTCACCAAAAAAAGTCGCTGTTCGATTCGTGGTGCGATCGATAAACTGATCAGGCAATACAATGTCCAGAGGCTTGGCATATTCCTGCAAAGAACCCACTGCCGAAGCGGAAATAATATACTCCACTCCCATCGACTTTAAGGCGTAGATATTTGCGCGATAGGGAACCTCCGATGGTAACAGGTGATGCCGCCTACCATGTCTAGGCACAAACACCACAGGCACTCCCGACAGCTTGCCATACACAAAGGTATCGGAAGTTGAACCAAAGGGAGTTTCCACGGTTATTTCTTGGATATCAGTTAGCGCCGACATTTTGTAGAGTCCACTGCCGCCAATAATGCCAATTTGAGCATTCACTGTCATAGTTTTTAAGGTTTTTTAAGAGATAGATTTTAAGAGATAGAGTAAATATGGATCGAATTGATACCAAATGAGAGTATCTCACTTTGGAACATTTGATAAAGACAAGGAGCTTAAGCCCCTTGTTATAGGCTTAGTAAGATTTAGACTGCGCCAAAGTGAGATGCTCCCTACCAAATTAAGAAATGGCTACGCCATTTCTTAATTAAAAAAACTTACTGAGTTTGGTTTCTAATTTAAAAAAGTGTGATCACATTTTTTTAAATTGGTATGAGAAACGCTGGAAAATATCTGGGGAGACTAGACAGCCGCTTCTATTTGTAGTTCTGCTAGTAAACCATGCAGTTGTTCAGTAGTGGCTTGATAGACTTCACCACAGAAGTGACAAGTCGCCTCCGCGCCTTGGTCTTCCTCAATCATCGATCGCAATTCTGATTCTCCCAAAATCTTAATAGCGCCCAACATGCGATCTAGGGAGCAAGGACAATGAAAATGCACATCCTTAGACATTGGTAAGATTTCAATATTTATATCGGCAAACATTTCTAGCATGACTTGCTCAATATTTTTACCCTGCCTTAGTAATTCCTTAAATAGAACCATATCTCCTTTCGTCTCTAACTGACTAATGAGAACTTCTTGAGATAGATTGGCTGTTCTCGCTGCCCGCATCGCCGCCTTAGGCATGACCTGTAACAGGACACCTGCGGCAAAATTAACGGGGGCTGTCTGATAATCGCGATCGCGTGATACTAGTTCCAGATCAATATCTTCAACCAAAATCATTTGTGAATAGGTTTGCTCAGAGGAAGCCAAGAACCAAGCCACATCATCGGAAACATTACCCGCAGTTAACTCCACAACACTGCTGTACGGCTCTCCATAGCCCACATCTCGCAGCACCTTAAGCAAACCAGAAGCCCCAACTGCCTGTTCCACATTCTGAGTGCCATTGGCATTGGCAGGCAAATCAAGATGAGGATTGGACACAAAACCGCGCACAGTTCCATCAAAGCCAGCATCGGCATACACTAGCCCCAATTCGCCATCGCCTGCAACTCGCACATTCACCCTTGCTTGAGCCTGTTTCATATTGGATGCCAACAACAAACTAGCGCCCATAGTTCGCCCAAGGGCAGCCATAGCAACTGCTGAAAGGCGATGGCGGCGATAGGCTTCATTAAGAGCTTCCGTAAGACTAACGCCTACAATTCTTACCCTAGCATCGGCAGCAATAGACCGAATTAAGCGATCCTGCATAAAAACTTCCTGTCCTCTAACCTGATTGAGCTTAGTTTAACGTCAGTTTAATCTCGAACTGACGCTAGTTTATATGGCTGTAGACACTTGTATTAGGGCAAATCAAAACCCAAGCAGCGAGTTGCGGTAACTCGTATTCTGATTTTGTGTCCTAACAAGCATGGCAGCAGCTATACATCTAAAGTCTATTTTATAACGTTTTCATCAAGTTACGGTTGACTAGGGGCGCTATATGGCAATCTCAAATCAAGCTTAAATAAAAACTAAATAAACATAAAACATATACCTCATAGTTGACTGAGCGAAGCTGAAACCAAAATTACAAACTGCAACTGCGAGTCACTCTTGCTATACTAAGGTGACTATGGCGATGACTATGACGACTATGGTCTAGGAATTGATATAAATATTCTATGTAACTTCTATGCAACATTCTATACAACTAGTTCTATGCAATTAACTTTGGAGAGCCATGAATCATATCGTAAACAATTGGGATAAAGATGCTCTAAAGAACCCAGACGTAGAATATCAAGCTTTACTTGGTGAGATTAAGGCTGTATTGGCAAGTAAGCAGCTAGTCCTAGAACAAGCCAAAGCCCAAGTTCTAAATGAAGAAAAGGATATAGATTCTGAACCCTCTGCTCAGGCTGGTTCCCAAATTATTTTTGTACGCTGTTCACCTCCTGAAGGAGAGCAGATTATTAAAAGGGTTATTAATGATATTAATGGAAATGATAGTAGTTGCAGTTTAAGTGATAGAAATATTAGCAATATTCCCAAAGAAATTAAGCTGTTAAAAATAGATAGAACAGTTACAAATTTTGCGGAGATGCTGGCAGAACGCAACGATCTCCACAATGCGGACATTTTGTTTGTGATGGGGGTTGAGGAGTTTTTGGATAGCCGTATTGTGGGGGGACTTGATGCGGAAATTAGTGAGCATATTCCTCGCCCTCTTGCCCATTTGAGCTTGGCGCAAAGGAATTTGAAAACGCATTATGGAATTTGTTTTGTGTTTTTGATGCCTTTATTTGCTCTGAAGTTTTTTCTGGATAGCTATCCTGCTCTGTTTGGCGAAGAGGTACGGGTTTTTGAGTTTCCCACAGATATGGAATTGCTGAGGCAGGAGGCGTTTCAGTGGGAGGGGGGCGATCGCTATGTCCAGTATGCCAATATGTCGGAGGCGGAGCGTAATCATAAGTATGAAGACTTACAAAAGTTGATTGCGGCGCAACCTTTGATCTCAGAGAGACGGGTGGAACTGTTGCTAGAGCAAGGGGGCTTGTTGGTGGCAGGTAATCGATGTAAGGAGGCGATCGCTAATTGTGATCTGGCTTTAAATATTCGCCTTGATAATCATTTGGCTTGGTATAACCGTGCAGTTGCCCTTGATCTAATCGAGCGTCATGGCGAAGCGGTCGAGAACTATCGCCAAGCGATCGCCTATAAACCAGATTTTTATATGGCTTGGCACAACCTCGGCACTTCCCTAAGTATGCTGGGGCGCTATGAGGAAGCAATTGACAGCTATAATATGGCGCTCAAATACAAGCCTGATCATCATTGTTCCTATGGCAGCAAGGCTTTGGTATATAGTGTGATGGGCAAACATGAAGAAGCGATCGAGTATTGCGAAAAGGCGTTAGCTTTGCGATCGGACTATGTGCAGGGGTGGTTTAGTCGCGCCTATGCCCTTGAGAGCATCGGCAGATATGAGGAGGCGGTGGCCAGCTACGATCGCGCCCTAGAATATAAACCCAATGATCATCAGATTTGGTATGGACGGGCTAAGGCATTAGAAAATTGGGGCAACTATACTGAGGCGATCGCAAGTTACGATCAGGCGATCGCCTTACGTCCCGATGATTACTATGCGTGGAACAATCGTGGTTTAGTGTTGAGTAAACTGGAAATGTATGAAGAAGCGATCGCTAGTCATGATCACGCCTTAGAAATTAATGCCAATGATCATTTTGCTTGGTATAGCCGTGGTAATGCCCTCAGTGGATTGGGACGCATCGAAGAAGCGATCGACTCCTACGATCGCGCCATCCTCATCTCACCCCAAGATACAGAGATATTACACAGTCGCCGCCTAGCCCTACGCAGATTAGGTTTTACTGAATGAGATCTTTTTATGTCAGAGTATTATGTCAGAGTAAGATCGGCTTAGGTAGATGAGCATATTAAAACCTAAAACCAAACCCAGTAAGGGTTTTTAAAACTAAAAATGGCGTTGCTATTTTTAGTTTTGTAAGCGTAATTCCAGCCTCAAAAACAGCTAAATTATGGTTCCTTCACCCCAGCCCCTCAACAATTCTCGACCTAGCCACCTCAAACCCTGCTTGATTGCCAAAGGTTCCAAAATCCCCCTAAACCTTCTCATCGTTACACCTTTTTTGGTGAGTACCTTCGGCATTGTCGGTTTAATTGGTTGGCTATCTTTTCGGAATGGACATCAAGCCGTCAATCAGTTATCGGGAGAACTGCGTAATAAGGTAACAGAACAGGTGAAGGTGCGCCTTAATTCCTATTTAGACTTTCCCTATACTTTGAATAATTTAAATGCTGATAGCATTGATGTAGAAAGACTCCAGACCTTTAACGATGAAATCTTTGAATCAAAGATTCAGATCCACCTTTGGAAGCAATTAAATCGATTCCCACAGTTGAGTAATATTTATGTGGCAACGACTTCGGGCAAATATTTAGGGGCAAGGCGAGTTCAGAATAGTTTAGCGATTGAAGATACCAATAGTATGACCTTTACCGATCATTATGGCAGACAGCAATCGCTTAAATTACCCAAAAGTAATTTTCAATTGAGCGATCGCTCTTGGTATCAATCTATGCAAAGAGCTAGACGAGATACATGGAGTGAAGTCTATACGGATATTATTACTGGTGAACCCGCAATTACAGCAATCAAACCTATATATAGGGAAGATGAACTCAGAGGCGTTTTTGGCGTTTCTATTTTGTTGGGGCAGATTAATCTGTTTTTGCAACAAAATAAAGTTAGCGATCGCGGTCAAACCTTCATCATGGACCCGTCAGGACGATTGATCGCCACTTCCAATCCCCATATTGATATCACCAGTAATGACAAACTCAAAACCAGAGTTCTTGCCGTTGAGAGTGAAGATCCTTTAACTCGTAAAGCCGCCCTCTTGATGCAAAAACGCGGTCTCTTCGCCCTCCTCAAAAATCAAACCATTGAGCAAACCACCATCGATTTTCAAGGCGAGCGATATTTCCTACAACTAGGACAACTTAATGATAGTTATGGTCTAGATTGGCAAATCGTGATCATTGTCCCTGAAGCCGACTTCATGTCACAAATTCAGGCAAACACAATGACCACCCTCTGGCTATGCATCGTTGCCTTAGCTGTGACGGCGACTCTGGGCATTGTGGCGGCAAGGTGGCTTAGTCGCCCCATTCGCGAGTTGAGCCTCGCCAGCCAAGCGATCGCGGAAGGTAATTTAGATCAAAAGGTGGAATATTCTTGCTTTGTGAAGGAACTGGCAATTTTAGCTACTTCTTTTAATCAAATGAGTCGGGAGATGAAAAAATCCCATGGTCGATTGGAAGAATACTCGCAGCTATTAATGGAAAAAGTCGATGAGCGAACTAAGGCATTGCAGCAGGAAATCCTAGAGCATGAATTGACAGAAGCAGCTTTACGCAAGTCCGAAGAAAAGTTTGCTAAGGCATTTCGTTCTAGTCCAGATAGTATGGCTTTGCTATCTACCGATACTCGTAAGCATATTGATGTCAATGATAAGTGGGTAGAAATTACGGGCTATAGTCGGGAAGAAGCGATCGGCGCTAATCCTTCCGATTTGAATCTATGGGTGGATTTAGAATCTCGCGATCGCATGTTGCAGATTCTCGAAACCGAGGGCAGGGTTGCCAATTTTGAAGCCGAATTTATGACCAAATCAGGCAAAATTGTCACGGGTCTTGTCTCCTCAGAAACCCTAGAAATTGGTGATCAGACCTTCGCAATTTATGCCATTAAAGATATTAGCGATCGCAAACTGATTGAAGAAACAATTAGGGAAAATGAAAAGAAATATCGCGACCTAGTTGAATCTGCTAACTGTATCATTTTGCGATGGAATACTGATGGGAACATCTGTTTTCTCAATGATTACGGACTCAACTTCTTTGGATATCAGCTAGAAGAAGTCATGGGCAAGTATGTCCTAGATACGATCGTATCTGCTAAAGATATTACTGGTGAAGACCTCAAGGCGATGATTGCCGAGATTTGCCATGCTCCAGACAAATACCAACTCAATGAAAATGAGAATATCTGTAAAGATGGTCGGCGCGTCTGGGTTACATGGTCAAACAAGCCAATCTACAACGAGCAAAATGAACTAATTGAAATTCTCTCAGTTGGTACAGATATCACCGATCGTAAACGGGCAGAAGAAGAGTTGCAGAAGGCCAAAGAAATGGCAGACATGGCAAACCGTGCTAAGAGCGAATTTCTTGCCAATATGAGCCACGAATTACGCACTCCCCTCAATGGCATCCTAGGCTATGCTCAGATTTTGAAACGCAATCAAAATCCCGATAAATATATGGAAGGATTGGATATCATTCATCGCAGTGGCGAGCATCTCCTAACGCTTTTAAATGATATTCTCGATCTCTCCAAAATTGAAGCGAAAAAGCTTGATCTGAATCCCATCGCCTTCGATTTATCGAGACTGTTGCAGAGTATTACCGATATGTTCCAATTGCAACTCCATGCTAAGGATGTGGAATTGCATTATCAACAATTAACAGATTTACCCCAGACCCTCTATGGCGATGAGAAACGTCTGCGCCAAATTTTGATTAATCTGCTAGGCAATGCCGTCAAATTTACTGATTGTGGACAAGTGTGCCTCAGGGTCGGTGCGGAACCCCTGTCGCCAACCAACGAATCTCGATACAAACTGCGCTTTGAGATTATGGATACAGGGGTGGGCATTGATGCTGACAAGTTGGAGGAGATTTTTATGCCCTTTCAGCAGGTGGGCGATCGCGTGCGGCAAGTCTCAGGGACTGGCTTAGGACTGCCCATCTGTCAAAAAATCGTTGAACTGATGGGAGGTAAGTTGCAGGTTACTAGTACTCGTCATGTGGGCAGTACGTTTTGGTTTGAGCTTGAGTTAACGGCCTTGCCCGATCAGGTGGTGAGTGTGGCTGATCCGCGTACGATGATTGGCTATACAGGCGATCGCCGTAGGATTTTAATAGTCGATGACAAAACTGAAAATCGTATGGTACTGCGCGACCTGCTCCTTCCCCTTGGTTTTGTGGTTGCGGAGGCAAGCGATGGTGATGATTGCCTAGCAAAGGCGCAACAGTTCTTTCCCGATTTAATTCTCTTGGATATGATCATGCCAAATCTTGATGGTCGAGAGACGGCAAAACAGTTACGCCAATTGGAGCTATTTCGTCAAACCGCGATCGTCATGGTTTCCGCTAGTGCCTTTAGCCAAGATCGCCAACTGAGTCTCGATGTGGGTTGTGATGCCTTTATTGCCAAACCCATCAACCCTGAAGAATTATTCCAAGTGATGCGATCGCTATTGCAATTAGATTGGCATTACGCCGATACCCCCTTCACAGGTCTTAGCAGTGCTTCTTCTGGAGGATTGCTAAATTTAGAGCCACATCAGTCCACCTGTATAGTTCCTTGCAGTGAAACCTTAGCTCGGCTCCTACACCTAGCTAAAATGGGAGATATCATTGCGATCGAGGATGAAGTCACCAAAATCAAAACAGAAGATCCCCAAATGCTGCAATTTACTGACCAAATTCTGGACTATGCCAGAGAATTTCAAATTAGAAAGATTCGCGAATTTCTGGAAATTCAATTTGCCAATGGGGGACTTACGCAATACGCCCAATGATCGACTGATCGTAAAAGTTTATTGGCTTTTAGCTTATTGGTTTTTAGCGCGTGTTTGATAAGTTTTGATCCCCCTAAATCCCCCTTAAAAAGGGGGACTTTTTTAATCTTTCCCCCATTTCTTAAAGATGGTTAGGGGAGATCATCCTATGGAATTTGTAAATTAAGATACCATTTGCTATAAAATTTTATTAGTTTTTCTTATCAGGTTTTCGTGCAAATCAGGAGCAATTGGTGGTGGAATCTCTATTTGATCAGGTGAGCGAAAGGCTGGCGGATGCGATCGCCCATGTTGCCATTTCTGAAGATGCGATCGAGCGACTCAAATCCCCCAAGGCAAGCTTACAGGTAGCAATTCCTCTACGGATGGATGATGGAACTTTAAAAGTATTTCAAGGCTATCGAGTCCGTTACAACGATTTGCGCGGCCCCACCAAAGGAGGAATTCGCTTTCATCCTCAAGTAACGATGGATGAGGTCAAGTCCTTAGCATTTTGGATGACTTTTAAATGTGCAGCCCTTAATCTGCCCTTTGGAGGGGCTAAGGGTGGTGTGGCAGTCGATCCGAAGCAATTATCCAAATTTGAGCTAGAGCGTTTGAGTCGCGGCTATATCAATGCGATCGCGGACTTCATGGGAGCCGATATCGATATACCTGCCCCCGATGTGCAAACCAATCAAACGATTATGGGATGGATGGTTGATGAATATAGCCATATCAAGCGGCAGCTTTGTCCTGCGGCAATTACGGGTAAGCCCCTAGCCATGGGCGGCAGCGTTGGCAGAGAAACTGCCACTGGTTTAGGCGCATTTTTTGCGATCGAAACTCTATTGCCATTATTAAAGCTAGACCGTAAACAGACTACGGTGGCAGTGCAGGGCTTTGGCAATGTGGGATCAGCGATCGCCGATCTACTCAGCAAGGCAGGATATAAAGTGATTGCCGTGAGTGATTCTAAGGGGGGCATCTATGCCAAACAGGGACTAGATATACCAAGTATTATTCGCTATAAAAATTCAACTCGCCATTTCCAAGCCGTATATTGCCAAGATTCTGTATGCAGCATTGTTGAGCATCAGACCATTAGTAATGAAGAATTACTTCAGCTAGATGTCGATATTTTGATTCCTGCGGCTCTCGAAAATCAAATTACAGAACACAATGCCCAACAAATTCGCGCCAAGTATATCTTTGAGGTGGCTAATGGCCCTGTTACGCCTGCGGCCGATCGCATTTTAGAAGCCAAAGGTATTCGGATATTTCCCGATATTTTAATCAATGCAGGGGGCGTGACCGTCAGTTATTTTGAATGGGTGCAAAATCGTAGCGGTCTATATTGGACGCTTGAAGAAGTCAATTCGCGACTCCAGCAGAGCATGGTGGCAGAAACTTTATCTATTTGGCAAATTGCTGAACAAAAACAAATTTCTATGCGAACGGCTGCCTATGTCCATGCCTTAACCCGACTCAGTGACGCGATCGAGGCACAGGGTACGCGTAGTTATTACACAAACCCATAGCAAAAACTAGCCATTATTGAGCAAATCGTGGTTAAAATAGCATCACGAAAATAGCACCCCATCCCACCGTGAAACTTCTACAGATATTTCAGGTATTTCCATTTTTTGACCGTACCGTTGACAAATGGGCAACCGAGGCAAGACTGCTGCGCTGGCTTACTTTTCTTTGGCTATTCGCAGGACTGGCCGTACTATTTTCCGCTTCCTATGCCGTGGCTGATATTGCTTTCAAGGATGGCACTTTATACTTTAAATATCAGTTGGTATGGATCGCGATCGGGCTATTACTATTCAATGCTGTCGTGCATTTGCCCCTACGGGTGATGCTCAAGATTACGCCCATCTGTCTATTTGTGATTCTAGCCTTACTATACGCCACCCATATCCCAGGCCTCGGCACGACTCGCAATGCTGCCACCCGTTGGCTCTCCATCGGCTCTAGTTCTTTCTTGTTGCAACCTTCAGAACTAATCAAGCCCTTTTTGATTTTGCAGGCAGCCCAGCTTTTTGGTAACTGGAAACGGACTCCTATCAAAATGCGGATTTTCTGGTTAACCATATTTTTGGTGGCACTCGGTGGGATCTTGATGCAGCCTAGCCTCAGTGTGACGGCGCTCTGTGGCATTACGCTGTGGATCATTGCCCTTGGTGCAGGCTTACCCAACTATCAGCTTTTAGGAACAGCCGCTATGGGTGTCGGCGTTGCTGTTGCCAGTGTTTCCTTTCGCGAATATCAACGAAGACGGATTATGTCATTCCTCGATCCTTGGCAAGATCAAGCAGGGGATGGCTATCAGTTAGTCCAAAGTCTCATGGCGATCGGTTCAGGAGGTGTGTGGGGTACTGGATTTGGACTATCGCAGCAAAAGCTATTTTTGCCAATTCAATATACTGATTTTATTTTTGCGATTTTTGCAGAAGAATTTGGCTTGATTGGCGGCATTTGTTTGATGATGTTGGTCATGATTTACGGCACGATTGGGCTTGCGGTTACTTATAAATGCAAAGAACCAATTATTCGGCTAATTGCCCTTGGTTGTACGTCTTTGATTGTGGTGCAATCCTTTTTAAATGTTGGGGTGGCGACAGGCATTCTGCCCACGACAGGTTTACCCTTTCCCTTTTTTAGCTATGGTGGCAGTTCTACCCTTTCTTGTTTGGTGATCGCTGGTTTGTTGATTCGGGCGGCAAGGGAAATGTCAGCAGCAGACGTGATTCCTTTTGCTAAGGTGGCGAATACAGGCGATCGCTCTGGTTCTAGCAGTTCACCGAAGCCGTCCAGCCTATCCCATCGGCGCACCCCCACAGTTGGCTAATTTGCCATGCATTTGTAACTGGTGAAATCTATAAACAGGATGAAAGAATTTGAAGTTGTGGTAATTGGCGCAGGGCCAGCAGGTGGTCATTGCGCGAGACAGTTAGCCAAGCTGGGGCATCGGATTTTATTGGTGGAGCAACATGCTTCCTTTGATGTTAACAATTATTCTAGTGCGGGCAGCCCATTAGAAATTTTAGAGCAGTTTGCTTTGCCTGATACGGTGGTAGCGCGTTACTGGCGCAATATCGAGATTATTGCTAGTCATGTGCAGCGTCAGTGGCGATCGCCAAATAACTTAGGGGTGGTATTCGATTTTAAAAAACTGCGGCAGTTTCTGGCCGATGATACCGTCAAATATGGTGGTGAGGTATGGCTCGGACATCGTTATGTAAGTTGCGATGCAGATACAGGGCTAGTTTATCTCAAGCCAAAACAGGGAGAAGCATTTGCTGTCAAAGCCCAAATGATTGTGGATGCAACGGGCTATAGTCGGGCTGTGATGTATCCGCGCAAAAGCGATCGCCCTAGTTTTTACAAAGCAACGGGCATAGAATACTTGATCGAAGTTACACCTGAGCAATACCAAAAATATGCTGATTCCCTCGTATTTTTCCTCGGTTACAAATGGAGTCCGCAGGGCTATTCTTGGATTTTTCCGATGGATCAAAATCAACTTAAAGTTGGTTCCGCGATTATTAATGCTCCTCACAAAATCATCCAAGAACTAAAACCTTTGCGGGAATATACAGAGCGAATTTTGCAAGACTATATGGGGCTGTCATCTTACCGACTAATTGAAATTCATGGTTCAGTTCTGGAATATGCCAGTGGCTTACAGGATCAATATTTTCGTCATCGTGTTGTGGCGATCGGTGATGCGGTTTCGACAGTGAACTTCTTAGGAGGCGAGGGTATTCGGCATGGTATGCGGGGGGCAGAGATTGCTGTTAAGCACATCCATAATTTCCTAAGCAGCAATCCTGCTGATGCTAATCATGACTGGAATCTTGCTTTCGAGGCACAGTTTACCGCCTACCAAAAGGAGATGTTAGACTTTTTCGCGCCCCAATGGAATCTGTCTGAGCAGATTGGCAAAAAGGTGTATTTAGAATATAGCGATGCCAGAATCGATCAAGGGGTGTCTTATCTCAAATATCTATCCATAACGGAGCTAATTGATATTCTGTTTTATTACAAAATGGGTAAGGTATCTCGAGGCATCAGGAGGCTAATTTTGCAAAAGCTCGATCGCCTATGGCTCAAAATCACGAATTTCTTGCGTATTTGAAGCGATCGCAATCCACATAAATTTATAGTTGGCTTCATCTTTGTCCCTATCTCATCGACGGGTATCGCTTCCCCTAAAAATTTGTTGGGGGCAATTCTTAAATATAATTAGAACTTACGCAGTGGATCAATGTGATGAGGACGAAACCCACACCACATTTACTCCAATCTTCAATAAACTCGTTCGATTTGCGTAACTCCTAATAACAAAGAAAAAATAACTTAACTGATGTCTGAACCCGATCTCAACTCTCCCGTAAGTTATCTCAATCTCTTGCGAAATCGACATTTTTCAGCACTATGGTTGGCGCAAATATTAGCCCAACTAGTTGATAAGGTGGTGCTAATTTTGTTGATTGCTCTAGCGGTTGCAGATGCAGGAAAGGATGTCAATACTAGAGAATCAGCAATTATGATTGCAATGACTCTACCAGCAGTATTTTTAGGCTCGATCGCGGGGATTTTTGTGGATTGGAATCCCAAACGGGAAGTGATGATTCTATGCAATTTCCTGAGAGCATCTTGCATATTTGCGTTGCCCTTTGCCCCGCAGTCCATACCTGTGCTACTGCTGATTACCTTTATTGTTTCTACCCTCACCAATGTATTTGCACCCGCCGAGCAGTCTGCGATCGCGTTAGTCGTTCCCAAAAAAGATCTACTCGCGGCCAATGCTCTATTTACAATTACGGAGGTGGGATCTCTGATTGTGGGATTTGCGATCGGTGCGCCACTTCTATCTTTTACCCTATCTCTATTCCCTAATGCCACCGCTTATAGCCGCGAGTTTCTTCTGGGCGGACTCTATTTACTATCAGGACTGGTTTTACTAGGATTGCCGCAGGATGAGGTCTTGCATCCTAAACCCGTAGGGACAGGACTATGGACAGATTTGCGTGATGGCTTGCAGTATGTACGCCAAAATCATCTCATCGGTGGAGCCATGCTACAGCTAGTCATCCTCTATGCCGTTTTAGGAGCAATGCAAAAGCTATCGATTAACTTAGCGGAGGTAGTAACTGGCAATCGTGAAGAATTTGGCTCCTTTGTGGCTTCTGTCGGCGTTGGCTTGGCGATCGGTGCTTTTTTATTGGGTAAGTTTGGTAAGCGCTTTACTCACCGCCCCCTGCCATTTATTGGCTTTATTGGGATCGCCACTGGTTTACTGATGTTTGCCTTTGTCACTAATGAATGGGTGGCTTGGCTCATTGGGGCAGCGATCGGCATACATGGAGCATTGATCGTGATCCCAATGCGTACAGCGATCCAAGAGCATACTCCAGAAAATATGCGTGGCAAAGTATTTGGTCTATTAAATAATGGCGAAAATATTGCGGCAAGTTTACCCCTTGCCCTGATTGCCGTCTGCTTAGATACCTTAACTAATATTTTTGGCAGCCATGACGGAGGCAAACAACAAATAGGTTTTCAAATTGTTCTTATTGTATTTAGTCTGCTTGTCTTTGGTGTTGGCTCTTGGGCATGGAACCGCACCAAAAAAGCTTTACAAAAAGTTCTTTAATTCCAATTTACAAATACTTATTCACAGAAACATGACTACATTTCTGTAAAAGGAAGAGTGGCAGCGCTTCGCGCTGCCACTCTTCTAAATTGCTACAGCATGACTATGACTGCACCATTTGAGCAAGTTCCCCTCGATTATGTAGTTCCAGTACAATATCGCAGCCCCCCACAAATTCACCATTAATATAGATTTGAGGGAAAGTAGGCCATTCCGAAAACTCCTTCATACCCTGTCTAAGATCCATATCTTCTAGGATATTTGCAGACTCGTAAGGATGTCCGAGATGGTTAAAGACTTGCACAACTGCGGCCGAAAATCCACACTGAGGCTGTTGAGGCGTACCTTTGATGTATAGCATAATTTTATTGCTATTGATTTGGCTTTCGATTTTAGTTTGCAGAATGGGACTAATCATAAAAGTATTGAGTTGATATTGAGTAAATTGAGTAACATTTTCTGATTTCACTATAGCGTTTTTCTGGGTCTAAAATGAGGCGGATCAAACCACTAAAACTTCATTTAGCAAGGGTGTTATTGTTGTTTAGTTAGCCTATTTCTTATGATTTCGTAAACATTCCTCTATAACCTCTGGCACGTTTTGCCAAGTTATATCCTCTCGACCAAGCATTTCGCGAAGCTGCACTAATGTATCTTCTAAATCTAAGTTAAACTTCTCAAAGGGAAGGGGAGATAGCGCCCGTTCAGGGGACTGAATTACTTTATTGAGTGCCTCTTTCACAAAGCCAATAATTTGATTGGTCATTTCTGATTTGACCCTTTGCCGCAAATTTTGGAGTCCTCGCCGCGTTGTGGCATACATAGGAGGGAGTCGATTGAGGGCATAGGCTGCCACCTCATCGACATTAACTTTTTGCTGGTATTGTGCATCTAGTCTTTGGATTCTTCTTAGCACGATCGCCGAGACTAGGCTCTCAAGAATATTACTGTAACGGTAAGTAGTGCCTGACATGTAGGATTCAAGATTTTTGAGCTCTGTGGAAATATCACTATCATTTTTATGGGTCGTATCAGCGCTAGAGGTGGTAACGACAGGTTTACTACGCCGCCGCAGGACATAGCTCCGAGCGAGTAAGGAGTTACGATGATCCATGCTGACGTATGTACCGCCTGATAAGCTTTTAAAAAAGCCTGATTCAAGGGCATCTCGGACTAATTCGGGGATATCTTTCCAAGTTAAGTATTCTTTGTTAAAGAGTTTGCGTAATTTGGCGAGCGATCGCGCTTGGCTGATGAGTTCGTGGGCAGGGATGGGATCTTGTTGGCGCAACATATCGCTTTGGGTACTCAAAAAACCATTGCGTACGGTTTTGGTAATAGCAGTACCTAGCTCCTGTTCCGCTTTTTTGCGTTGTTGGTTCCACCCCCGTTGAGTGGTGGCATACATAGGGGGAAGTCTATTGAGGGTATAGGCAATAACTTCACTGAGATCGACTCGATTCTTGATTTCCGCACCGAGTCTTTTGTACTGGGATTCTGCTTCTGCAATAACCAATTCTTCTAGCACGTTTCGACAGTTGCTCATGGTTTTAGATCCTTTTATGTTGCTTTATGCACAAATTTTTCAGCTTGTTTGCTAGACTTAATTTTGGTGGAATCGTCAGTTGTAGCCACATTTCTGGGGATTGTTATGATTTGAATGAGTATATTACTCTAGATATGATTATGGCATCAACAATGTGGAAACTTTGGGGGTATAGCCGATCGCTATATCAGCGATGCAGGTTTAAGAATCGTTACAATAGCGATTAATAATGCAAGTAAAGACTGTCGCTCTTGTCTACTGTGTGACACATATTATGAATATTTTTAAAACTATAACGGGGATTACTGCCTGTACGATCGCCTTTGTCATTTCTGGCTCCCTGAGCAGTTGTAACTTTTCAGAAGCAAGTAGCGATCGCCTTGTTACTACCCCAACAGCAAGTCAAGCAACCAGTCCTGCTCAGGCGATATCTGCCCCCACGAAACCCATTGCACTGCAAAAAGTAACTCTAATTGACAATCTCGAACGACCTTGGGGCATGGCTTGGTTGCCTGATGGAAGTATTTTAATTACTGAACGGGTAGGCAGGGTGCAGCTATGGCGTGACGGCAAAATGGCACAAGTACCAGTTAACTTACCCGATCTATTTGTCTCAGGGCAGGGGGGATTAATGGATATTGCGCTTCATCCTCAGTTTGCCGAGAACAAATTTGTCTATCTTACCTTTGCCGCAGGTAATGCCCAGTCCAATCGCACCAGACTGTTAAGGGCAAAATTTGATGGTAAGACCTTGGTTAATCCTGAGGTCATCTTTGAAGTGAGTCCGTCAAAATCTGGCAGTCAGCACTTTGGATCGCGGATCACTTGGCTAACCGATGGGACAATGCTGCTGGCGATCGGAGATGGCGGCAATCCACCTTTGCAATTAAATGGAGAATTAATCCGTAACCAAGCCCAAAAAATGGATAGTCACCTTGGTAAGATTTTGCGCCTCAAGGATGATGGCTCAATACCCGCAGATAATCCCTTTGCCCAAATTCCCAATGCTAATCCTGCGGTCTGGAGCTATGGTCATCGCAATATTCAAGGTTTAGTCACCGATCGCTCGACAGGTAAAATCTGGTCAACGGAACATGGTGCAAGGGGAGGTGATGAGCTAAACCTTGTTACCGCAGGTCAAAACTATGGTTGGCCTATTGTTACCCACAGTCAAGAGTATGCAGGTGGAGAAATCTCATCGGAAAGATCGCGCTCAGGGATGCTCGATCCGCAAATTGTCTGGACTCCTGCGATCGCTCCATCGGGTTTGATGATTTACCAAGGCGATCGCTTTCCCCAATGGCAAGGTCATCTTTTTGCGGGGGGGCTAGTCTCTCGCAACGTGATCCGCATTTCCTTTAATGCTCAAAACCAACCAATCCAAGAAGCGATTCCCATTGGTCAAAGGGTGCGTGATGTGCGAGAAGGACAAGATGGTTTGATTTATGTACTAACCGATGAGCAGAATGGACAGTTAATTAGGCTAGAGCCACAGTCATAGAGTTAGCAAATGGTGGTATCAAACTCACGTTAAAATAAACAAACTCATCAACAAGCTCTTAGTAAGGCAACTAAACATATATGTGTGGAATTGTTGGCTACATCGGACATCGCTCGGCAAATGAAGTCTTGCTATCAGGGTTACGCAAACTCGAATATCGCGGCTATGATTCTGCTGGCGTTGCCACCATCCCGCAAGGTTCCAATAGTTTGCATCGGGTGCGTGCTAAGGGCAAGCTACTCAACCTAGAAGAAAAACTGCACGCCGATACTGCCCCCCTCTCCCCCATTGGCATCGGTCACACACGCTGGGCAACTCACGGCAAGCCCGAAGAACATAATGCCCATCCCCACACGAATACCACAGGAAATTTGGCTGTTGTCCAAAATGGCATTGTGGAAAACTATCATCTATTGCGGACTGAGCTAAAGGCCTTGGGGCATGTCTTTGTGAGCGAAACTGATACAGAAGTAATTCCCCATTTAATTGCTGAGTTTCTGACCCAATTAGCCGCAGCAGATAACATTATTCCTGAAGGCTCACCTTCGCTCCTCTTTGAAGCGGTGCGCCTCAGTGTCGAAAAATTGCAAGGAGCCTATGCGATCGCCGTAGTCCATGCTGATTTCCCCAATGAATTAATTGTGGTACGACAACAGGCTCCCTTGGTGGTGGGTATTGGTAAAGATGAAAACTTCTGCGCCTCTGATACCCCTGCCCTCGTTGCCTATACCCGCACGGTCATTCCCCTCGAAAATGGTGAAATTGCGAGGCTAACTAAGGATACAGTGCAGGTCTATAATGCTCACGGCGATCGCCTCCGCCGTTCTCCACAAACCCTCAACTGGAATCCCACGATGGTGGAAAAGCAGGGCTTCAAACACTATATGCTCAAAGAAATTTATGAGCAACCAGGGGTATTGCGTTCAGGGCTTGCCACCTATATCAGTGAAGCAAATCATGTGCAGTTGGGCTTGCCTGACCAGTTTCTAGAACCAGTGGAACGCTTAGAAATCATTGCCTGTGGTACAAGTTGGCACGCTTCTCTCATTGGTAAGTACCTGTTAGAGCAGATCGCAGGGATTCCCACCAGTGTCCAGTATGCATCCGAGTATCGCTATGCGCCACCGCCCTTCTTGCCTAATACCTTAGTTATTGGCGTAACCCAATCGGGAGAGACTGCCGATACTCTGGCTGCTCTCGAATTGGCTAAATCAAGGGGCGATCGCTGTCTTGGAATTACCAATCGCACCGAAAGCTCCATCGGACGTATTGCGGATGCCGTAATTGATACCCAAGCAGGTATCGAAATTGGTGTTGCTGCCACGAAAACCTTTGTGGCGCAGTTATTGGTGTTTTACTTGATTGCTCTAGAGTTGGGAATTTCCAGAAAGAAACTATCGGCGGAGAGAACTGAAGAATTTATTGAAGGTCTAAGACAATTACCTGCCTATATGGAAAGAATTTTAGAGAGTCAAGAGCGTTATATTGAAGATCTATCACGTCAATTTACCCATACTAAGGACTTTATCTTTTTGGGTCGTGGGATTAATTTTCCGATCGCCCTTGAAGGTGCGCTCAAACTCAAGGAAATCAGCTATATCCATGCTGAAGGCTATCCCGCAGGTGAGATGAAACACGGGCCGATCGCCTTACTAGATGAGGATGTACCTGTTGTCGCGATCGCCACCCCTGGCTCTGTCTATGAAAAAGTTTTATCCAATTCTCAAGAAGCAAAAGCAAGGGATGCCAAACTCATTGGTGTTGCCCCCCTAGACGATCCAGCCGCCCATGAGGTCTTCGATCACATTTTGCCGATTCCCGTTGTCGATGAAATTTTCTCGCCAATCCTTACAGTTATACCTTTGCAACTGCTGTCTTATCACGTTGCCGCCCATCGGGGTCTCGATGTCGATCAACCTCGCAATCTTGCTAAGTCCGTAACTGTGGAATAGTGAAACCATGTGCAACTAGTATTTATTGCAGCTAGAGATTATCAATTGCTTCCTTCTCATTAGAGCCTGTTTGAGAAGTGTAGGCATTCGCTAAAAATACCGATTGATCCCCCCTACCCCCCCTTATGAAAGGGGGGAAAGATTAAAAAAGTCCCCCTTTTTAAGGGGGATTTAGGGGGATCAAAACTTCTCAAACACTCTCTTAAAATGTCAAAATAATTTGCGCTTCCTCTGCCTCCGTTAAAACCGTTTTCTCATTCTTTCCATTTTTCACTGCATCTCCTTGCTTTATGTCCTAATACAAATTTAAGAACCAAACTCAGTAAGTTTTTTTTTAATAAGAAATGGCTACGCCATTTCTTAATGTTGGTATAAGCAAAACTTGCACTGCTATACAAAATATTTTTTTGTCAATTTTGAATAATCTCTAAATTCAAGCTCGATTAAGCTATTGAATATCATAAGCAAAACTTATTTGGTAATTCCTAAGCAATCTTATTGCTAATAATTAAGCTTGCGGTGAGCATTTTCACTTACTATCAGAAGCACAGGTTATGATCAACGCCTGAGTTGATCGTAAAAACAAACACAATTCTATTTAAGAAGCAGAACTAAAAATGGCAACTTACAAAGTTACTTTTAACATCAACGATCCTGAAGCAGGTAAAAGCACCAAGACTCTAGAAATTGCTGATAATGTCTACATCCTCGATGCTGCTGAGGAAGCAGGTCTAGATTTGCCTTACTCCTGCCGTGCTGGTGCTTGTTCTAGCTGTGCTGGCAAGGTTACCTCTGGAGAAGTAAGCCAAGACGATCAATCTTTCCTAGATGATGATCAAATGAGTGCAGGTTTTGTTTTGACCTGTGTTGCCTATCCTAAGTCTGATTGTGTGATCGAAACTCACCAAGAAGAATCTTTGTACTAAGTTAAACAACTGAATTTAGAAGTTTTTTATTTTTATAGTATTTAGAGCAGCGACTTGGTAACGAGTTTCTGCTTTTTTATGCAAGTACTAGCGACATTGCAAAAAGTAAAAATACTGGATGATCCCCCCTACCCCTCCTTATGAAAGAGGGGAAAAGATTAAAAAAGTCCCCCTTTTTAAGGGGGATTTAGGGGGATCAAAACTTCTCAAACACGCTCTTACTGGGGTTGGTTTTTAATACCAAATTAAGAAATGGCGTAGCCATTTCTTAATTAAAAAACCTTACTGGGGTTGGTTTTTAATTAAAAAAGTGTTACCACACTTTTTTAAATTGGTATGACTTTGAGCTTTTGGCTTTTTTGACTAGTCATTATAGGCATCTAGGGGGAGGCAGGAACAAACAAAGTTGCGATCGCCAAAGGCATTGTCAATTCTGCCCACACTTGTCCAAAACTTATGCTCCTTCAGCCAAGGGGCTGGGTATGCAGCTTGATGGCGGCTATAGGGATGTTGCCAATCATCGACAAGTAAGGTTTCGGCGGTGTGGGGTGCATTTTTGAGAGGATTGTCGATTTTGTCCATCGTTCCTGCCGCGATCGCATTGACCTCCTGCTTAATGGCAATCATGGCATCACAAAAGCGATCTAGTTCAGCTTTGGACTCACTCTCAGTTGGCTCAATCATCATGGTTCCTGCCACTGGCCAAGACATGGTGGGCGCGTGGAATCCGTAGTCCATCAGCCGTTTAGCAATATCATCCACCTCTATACCTGCGATCGCTTTGCAATCGTGCAGATCAATAATGCACTCATGGGCAACTAGTCCATTTTTACCCGTATAGAGGATAGGGTAATGGGGCGCAAGGCGATGCGCCATGTAGTTGGCATTGAGAATAGCGACTTCCGTTGCCAATCTCAAACCCTTTGCTCCCATCAGCGCAATATATACCCAAGAAATCGTCAAAATGCTGGAGCTACCCCAAGGAGCCGCCGAGATGGTATTGGGAAGAGAACTGTGAGATTCCGTAAAGGGATGATTGGGCAGAAATGGCACTAACTGAGGGGCAACGCAAATCGGCCCCATCCCAGGACCGCCGCCACCATGGGGAATGCAAAAGGTCTTGTGCAGGTTTAAGTGGCAAACATCGGCTCCAAAGTCCCCCGGACGACATAGCCCCACCTGAGCATTCATATTGGCTCCATCCATATAGACCTGACCACCGTAGTAATGGATGATATCGCAAATATCTTTGATCGATTCTTCAAATACGCCGTGGGTGGAGGGATAAGTCACCATAAGGGCAGATAGCTCATGTTGGTGTGTCTCAGCCTTGGCTTTGAGATCTGCCATGTCAATATTGCCTTCGCGATCGCAATTGACCGTTACCACCTTCATCCCCGCCATCACCGCACTGGCAGGGTTAGTACCATGAGCAGAGGTGGGAATGAGGCAAATATGCCGATGTCCCTGACCACGATGTTGATGATAGGCGCGAATGGTGAGCAGTCCTGCGTATTCACCTTGGGAGCCTGCATTGGGTTGCAGAGATACACCTGCAAATCCTGTAATTTCCGCTAACCAGTCAGCTAATTGTTTAAATAGAATTTGATAGCCTTGGGTTTGCTCAAGGGGGGCAAAGGGATGAATGTTGGCAAACTCTGGCCAAGTGACGGGCAACATTTCTGAGGTGGCGTTGAGTTTCATAGTGCAGGAGCCAAGGGGAATCATCGATGTGGTTAATGATAGATCCTTGGATTGCAGGCGATGAATATATCGCAATAGCTCAGATTCGGAATGATAGGAGTTGAAAACAGGGTGGGTGAGGTAGGGAGTTTGGCGTTGCAGGGAATCGGGAATTGGGAGATTGGAATTTGGGGATTGGGGATTGGAGATTGGGAATTGGAAGATATCTTTGAGGTCTTGGAGATCTTGTTTGGAGACGGTCTCATCGAGGCTAATGGCGATCGCCTGTCCAGTTGGCGTATCGAGGTAGCGCAGATTAATTTGTTTAGCCGCAGCACGTTGTTGGATTTCTGCGATCGCTAATCCTTGGGGCTGCACACAGACCGTATCAAAAAAATGATCATGCAGAACTTGATGCCCCTGATCCGCCAAAAATGAGGCAAGTTCGCTCGATAGACGATGTACCCTTTGGGCAATCCTCTGCAAACCTGATGCTCCATGATAGACCGCATACATACTTGCCATAATTGCCAACAGTACTTGAGCCGTACAGATGTTGCTGGTGGCTTTGTCGCGGCGAATGTGTTGCTCACGGGTTTGTAGAGCTAGACGCAAAGCGGGACGACCATGCACATCCTTAGAAACGCCGATCATTCTCCCAGGCATTTGGCGTTTGTAGGCTTCTTTGGTTGCCATATAGGCAGCATGGGGACCACCATAGCCAAAGGGAACCCCAAAGCGTTGGGCTGAACCGATCGCAATGTCTGCACCCATTTCCCCAGGGGACTTCAGCAAGGTGAGCGCCAGTAGGTCAGCAGCAACGATGGCGATACCTCCTTGATCATGGATTTTGGCGATCGCCTCCGCATAGTCATAGATCGCCCCATCACTGGCGGGATATTGCCACAGTCCTGCAAAGTAGCTGTTATCAAAATCAAACTGACGATGATCCGCCACCACCACTTCTAAGCCCAAGGGAATCGCACGGGTTTTGATTACGGCAATAGTTTGCGGATGGCAATCTTGAGATACAAAAAATTTGTTTCCCTTATTTTTGGCAATGCCTGCTGCCATGCTCATGGCTTCGGCGGCGGCAGTACCTTCATCAAGGAGTGAGGCGTTAGCAATTTCTAAACCCGTGAGATCCATGATCATCGTTTGGAAGTTGAGCAAGGCTTCGAGGCGACCTTGGGCAATTTCGGCTTGGTAGGGCGTGTATTGGGTGTACCAACCAGGGTTTTCTAAAATATTGCGCTGAATGACGGGTGGGGTGATGCAGTTGTAATAGCCAGTACCAATATAGGAGCGCCATACCTGATTTTGAGAGGCGATCGCCTTGAGTTCCTGCAACAGTTCATACTCACCCCTAGCCCCCCCCAACTGCAAAGGCCGCTTGATCCGAATTGCCGCAGGTACAGTTTTATCAATCATTTCGGTCATGGAGTCACAGCCGATCGCGCGGAGCATTTGCTGGATTTCTGCCGAACTCGAACCAATATGGCGATGCACAAAGCTATCCGTTGGCATGAAGGGATCTTTGGTTTCAGCATCAGCAGCAACTAAGCAATCCTCTAAGTAATCTGGATAGTTGGGCTGTTCGGTATCAAGGAAATTATGAGCAGATGGAACCCTCAATTCTTCAGTTAAGTTGTCTGTCTGGGAGTCGGCGATCGCCGCAGGATGATTATTCATAGCGAGAGAAGGTTCCAGCATAGATTTACGATTAGATAATTTAGGCTTAATTAATTTAGATATGGAATAATCTTTAAAAGCGTTACAGTGCGCCACTTTCAAAAACTATTCTAGGTTTTCAGTCAGCGCAAAGCGCTGTATTTAGATTTATAATCGTTGCAGACAAACTTTTTGTAACATTTGCGTAACATTATAGCAGTCAGCCCATGATTCCCTCCGAAGTCCTTGCTCAATTGCGTAACCAACTCCGAGTAGGACAGCAAGCGATGGCGGATTGGCAGGGAGGCGAATTGGCGGTGTCAGCCGTGCCGGGGGCAGGTAAATCAACGGGAATGGCGGTGGCTGCCGTGATCGCCATCTCTAGATTTCAACTCCATCGCCAAAAGCAATTAGTAATTGTCACCCTGACGCGATCAGCGGTGAGTAATATTCGCCAAAAGATTCTGAGTAACCTTAAGACGTTACGGCTATCGCCCAGTGCCTTTAGTGTTAGCACCCTGCACAGCTTTGCCTACGCGATCGCCAATAACCATCGTCATCTCTCAGGCATCGGTGAAGCCACCATTGTTTCGGACGCTCACAAAACTAGACTGATCAAAAGTGCTGCGAATCTGTGGATTAGGGAAAATCCTCAACTTTACAAATTGCTATTAGAGGAGCGTAACTTTGATGGTGATGATACCGAACGTTTACGCCGACAGACGGTTTTGAAGACGGATATCTTGCCAAGGCTAGGACAGCAGGCGATCGCCACTGCCAAAAGCGCAGGACTAAAGCCAAGGGATCTCCGCCAAGCAGTAGCTCCCAATGGTGAACAGATTCTAGAAATTGCCGCAGGCATCTATGAAATTTACGAACGTCTATTGCAACAGGAGCAGGCGATCGATTATGAGGACATGATTCTCAGTGCTTTACGAATTTTGGAAGATGATCGCGTGCGGCAATATTGGCAAGAACGTATTTTTGCGGTCTTTGAAGATGAAGCGCAAGATTCCTCACCTTTGCAGGCCAGATTAATTGAAATTCTTGCCCAAGCTCCTGATCACAGCGCTAAAAATCTGATTCGGGTGGGCGATCCCAACCAAGCGATTAATTCCACTTTCACCACCGCCGATCCTGTTTTTTTTACAGAATTTTGCGATCGCTGTAGGCGCAACGCCCATATGTCCACCCTCTCAGAGGCAGGACGCAGCACCGCTAAAATTATGCAAGCCGCCAATTTTGTCATTTCTTGGGTGAATAGTTCGGAATACGGAAAATTTGCCAAGCCTTTCTATCCGCAAGACATCAAACCTGTCCCTAAGGACGATCCTCAAGCCAATGCCAATCCAGAACCTATCGGTCAAGGTGTAGAAATCTATATCAACCTTGAGAGTATTGAACAGGAAGTTGCTTTAATTGCCTCAAAGATCGTCCAAATTGTGCAACAGGAACCCCAAACTAGTATGGCAATCCTTGTGAGACAGCATAAGCAAGGCAAATTTGTGGCCGAGCAGATTAATGCCCAGATTGGCGAATTGCTTAAGGAACAGCAAATTAAATTCTATGATGTGGAACAGAACGATCGGCGATCGCAAGTACCAATGGATATGTTAGCGATCCTCCAATTCTTAGAGCGTCCCCATTCACCAGATAATCTCAAAGCCGCTTTAGAAGTTCTCAAATTCCATCAAAAAATCTCTGCCCAGCAGGATCTCAACGCCTTAGCCAGTAATCCAGAACGCTTTCTCTATCCCACCATCATTGATCCACCCCTAACAGGCTTTGCTCTGGAAACACAGGCAAAATGTGTGGGACTGCTCCGCGCCAAAATTGAATTACCACTTTATAATCTCATTCCCTTTATCGCCTTTACTCTCTACGACGATGATCAATCGAGCTTGTTAGCCACTGCCGATAAGTTAGGTGATTATCTCAACCAATCCTTAATCGGCAATTACTGCATGGAAACGGTAATCGCCACTCTCAAAGAACTGGTGGAATCCGCTAGTTTTATCGCGATCGATGATGAGAATCCTGAAGAACGCTATACCGCAACCAAACAAATTACCTTGATCAATATCCACAAAGCGAAGGGATTAGATTGGGATGTGGTTTTTATGCCGTTTTTACATAAAAAAATTTGCCCAGGGGAGCAGTTTGTCATGGACTCAGTTAAGTTTCTAGGAGATTTTGATTTAGCAGATGTGGTCAGGACACAGATCCGCGCCATCATTCGTGATGAACACCACCGCATTCCCAATGCAATTACAGCATGGCAAGAACATTCTCACGCTAAACAAGCGGAGGAGTTTCGATTGCTTTACGTTGGGATGACCCGTGCTAAGAAATTACTTTGTCTTTCGGCTGCCCAATCTGCTCCCTTAAGCTGGAATACTATAGAAAATCGTGTTGACAATGCCCAAGTTTGTCCCATCTTGCCAAATTTACAAAGACATTTACAGAACTTATCCCAATCCTAAATGGGTTGTGGAAGATTATCCCTGCGAGGTTTACAATTTGAAGTTAAAGCGCCCATTCACCTTTTTGCCTTCAATATCGGAGAGGACTACGATTTTATATTCTCCTGAAGCATTGGTTGGCAAGTTGGTGGCGTAATGTTTATTGGATGCGTCATAGGTAAGGTTATAGGATTTTTGAGAACCATCGGGAAACTGAACTTGAGCTGTCACCTTGGCATCAGGAATTGCTTCGTGAGTGTCTCCTGTTTGCAAGAAGAAATCGAGATGAATATTGCTTTCTTCCTTGACCATTAGCAGTTCCAAGTGATAAGCATCAACCTCAATAACTTGCCCTCCCTGATTGGGATTGCCATGATTTTCTGGCTTTTTAGGGGCTGATGAGTCTATTTTGGGGGCAGGTGGAGAGGTGTTTTCTGTGGTGTTAGCTATTGTAGGGCTTGTTGTGGGGGTGGAGCTAGTCTGGCTATTACTGCAAGCCGCCAAATTATTCACAAAGATAATGCTAATGAGCAGAAGTATGGACGATCGCATATAACGCATATGAGTATAATTCCTTTTAAAGAGTTGCTATGACAAAATTGTTTTTAGATATTTTCAGATGTATTTAGAAACTGGTGTGAAACTTGGATTTATGACGTAGCAGGAGACACAAACTCTAGCTTTGGGACAATATACTTCCCAAATTGAGAATATAAGGCAGGAAGTACCAATAAAGTTAGGGCTGTAGAGGTAACTAAACCCCCTAAGACCACAACTGCAAGAGGTTGGAGGATCTCTTTGCCAGCACCAGTACCAACTACTAAGGGAACCATACCAAGGGCTGATGTAAGAGCCGTCATGAGAATAGCGGCTAGACGCTCCATCGAACCTTCATGGATTACCTGCTGGAAGGCAATTCCCTTCGCAAATTTCTGATTGTAATTATCGACTAGCAATAATCCATTTCTGACTGCGACTCCAAATAAAGTGATAAAACCAACTAGGGAAGCAACAGAAATTACGCCACCACTGATGGAGATGGCGAAAATACCACCAACTAAAGCAAGGGGTAAATTTACCATAATCATCAACATTGCGGGGATAGATTTGACTGCAAAATACATCAACACCGCAATAATTAGGGTAGCGAGGCCGCCAAAGACAATGAGGTTTTGGGTGGCGCGTTCTTCGGATTCAAACTGACCGCCGTATTGGATGAAGTAACCTGATGGTAGAGTCACCTGCTGTTTGACTTTTTCCTGAATTTCGTTGACTAGCGATCGCAAATCGCGTCCTGATAAATTAGCAGAAACTACGAGGAGACGGGATACATTTTCGCGATTGATGGTATTTGCTCCTGTCCCATATTCAATTTGAGCAACTTGCGATAGGGGAATTTTTTGACCTGTGGGGGTATCGATTAATAGATTTTGAATTACATCAAGATTATTTCTAGCCTCAGGCTTCAGCCATACGATCAGATCAAATAATTGCTGTCCTTGTAGTACTTGAGATACAGTTTTGCCATTGAGGGAAGTTTCGATGATTTCGGCAAGCTGTCCGATAGTGAGACCATATCTTGCTGCCATCGGGCGATCAAATTTGATTTGCAATTGCCTTACAGGAACTTGCGGCTCCAGTTGCAAATCAACGATTCCTTCAATTCCCTTCATTGCAGTTTCTACTTCTTTACCGATCGCTCTTAGCTCTTCTAAATCTTGTCCGAACACTTTAACCGCGATCGCACTGCGGACTCCAGATAAGACTTCATCCATCCGATGGGAAATAAAGCCGCCGATATTAGAAGCTACTCCAGGTAATTTATTAAATTCTTGGCGTAGTTTAGCAATGCTACCCGCCCGATCTTGGATACCGCGATCGCTGAGTTCTACATCCACATGACCAAGGTTAACGCCTCCTGCATCAGCATCCCCTGGGGCGCGACCAGAGCGTAACTGAATAGTTGCGAAGTGGGGATCATCTTTGAGGGTCTCTTGCAATGCCAAGCCCATGCGGTTAGTGCGTTCGAGGGAAGTGCCAGGATAGAGCAGGATTGTATTGACTAGCGATCGCTCTTGAAATTCGGGCAGAAAAACGCGACCGAGGGCTGGCAAGATAATCAAAGAGGCAACTAAAGCAGCGATCGCAGGAAATAGAATTAATTTAGGACGGTGAATGGATAGATTTAATAAAGGACGGTAGAGATTCTGCGCGAAGTTACTTACCCACGTTTCATCACTGGGCAGTTGGCAGGAAGCTAATAAAATTGCACAAAGCGCTGGGGATAGGGTCATGGCGACTAGGGTTGAAGCAAAAATAGATACGAGGTAAGCCACTCCCATCGGTGCAAAAATATTTCCTTCTACTCCCGTTAGCGTAAAAATTGGTGCGAAAACTACAGCAATGATCACGGTGGAGAAAATCACGCTGACACGCACTTCTACGGAGGTATCATAAACTACGGTAAAGGGATGTTTGGGATTGCCGATCGCTTGATTTTGCCGCATTCCGCGATAGCAGTTTTCCATATCAACGATGGAGTCATCGACCACTGAGCCGATCGCTACCGCAAGACCACCCAATGTCATTGTATTAATACCTTGCCCCAACCATGACAAAATCAACATTCCCATCAAAATGGATAGAGGAATCGCACTGAGGGTAATGATAGCGGTGCGCCAATTCATCAAAAACATGATCATGATGATTGCCACAATGATGATCCCATCACGAAGGGAGTCGCGCACATTATCGATCGCTGATTCAATAAAGCTCTCTTGCCGAAATGTAACTTGTACTTTTACATCTTTAGGCAATGCCGCTTGCACTTCGGCGATCGCTTTTTCGACAGCGCGAGTTACAGTGGGAGTATCCGCTTGGGGTTGTTTATTCACAACCAAGACTACTGCCCGCTTGCCATTCACGCTTCCATCACCCCGTGATAGGGCGGCTCCTAATTTTACTTCTGCAACATCACTGAGCTTTACGGGTTTGCCATCACGAGCCGTTACCACTGCTTCTGCCAACTGTTCAACGGTCTCCACTCGACCGACACCACGAATGATTTCTTCGCGATCGGCAGTAATCAAAAATCCCCCTGCGGCATTGAGATTTGCCCCTTTTGCCGCTTCAGTCACCTGTTCCAAAGAAACATTAAAAGCAACTAACTTAGCAGGATCAACTAGAACTTGATATTGTCTGACATCACCACCATAGGCAATTACCTGTGATACTCCTGCTACGGCGAGGAGACGATTGGAAACATTGCGATCCACTAGTCGCCGTACTTCCATTAAGTCGGTTTTTGGCTCTAGATTATTCTGATTTTGTTTCTGATTCTCTTCTACCGTAAAGGCATACATCAAAATCGTGCCAATCGGTGAAGATACTGGTGATATTTCTGGTTCCTTGGCATTTTCAGGCAACTTAGATCGAACTTGCTGCAAGCGTTCAGCTACTAGCTGCCTTGCTTTATAAATATCTGTATCGTTATCAAAAATAATTTTGACCGTAGAAATTCCCACCGCAGAAGCTGATCGCACGGTGACAACATCGGGCGTACCATTGACCGCACTTTCGATGGGCAAAGTCATTAGAGATTCTACTTCCTCTGGCGCTAAACCCTCTGCTTCCGTTTGGATTTCTACCTGCGGCGGCGCAAAGCTAGGGAATACATCTAGAGGCATCCGCGTAAGATTGTAACTACCTAAGATCGTGATGACAATTGCGCCGATGACTACTAGCCAACGCTGCATAATTGACCATTTCAGAATGGAGTTAAGCATAAGCTTATTCTTGCTCTCCTTCGGCTTTTGTCGTGGAAGTGGGGATGCTAGGGAGATAGATTGTTTCTATAGAACCTGCTCTAAAGACATCATTAGTTGCCAGATTAGGCTCTAAACTAGTCGCTAAGTTTTTGCGCTTGCCTAGCCAATAGCCACCATAAATGGCTCCACCCAATGCACCCGTGGCGATGAGAAAACTCCACCAAGGCAGAGCGATCGCCCTATTCATATCTTTGTTAGCATCAGTATTCTCGTCTTTAGCTGCGGCTTTATTAGGATTGCCGCGTAGAGATTGGGCATAGAGCAGAGGAGCGCCCTCAGTGGCAATGCGATCGCCTTCAAATAAACCACTTTTTACTTCCACAAAACCATCGGCGGCTTGCCCAAGAGTCACTTCCGTTGGCTCAAAGGATTTGCCATTCTGCACATACACTAACTTTTTGCCATTCACATCCACAATAGCGATCGCAGGGATAGCGATGACAGGATTTACAGATTGACCTGTGAGCAGTTCCAACTCCGCAAACATGCCCGTTTTTAACTGTCCATTAGCATTATTGATTTCTGCTTTGACAGGAATTACGCGCTGTTCGCCTGCGATCACTGAGCCAATGGTGGTAATTTTCCCTTGCAGTTTTGTATTAATTCCTGCCACAGTAACATTAATCTTTTGTCCGATCTTGATGCGATTGATATCCTTTTCAAAAATATTGGCGGTAGCAAAGACCCGTTGATCGTTCACAATTGTCATGATGGGTTTACCTGCTTCTTCAAAGCCTTCACCAATGGTGGCTTCACGATCGCTAACCACACCTGAAATTGGCGCAACAATTGTCAACTTACCATCGGCATCCGCATTGGTATCTAACTGTCGTAACCGAGCAGCATAGGCTGACCCACTCAATTCAACCTTCGATTGCGCCGCCTCTAACATGGCTTCTGCCTTTGTGACTTCGGCGGCAGCCTCTAGCAATGGCAACCGACCTGAAGCCTTAGATAAATTAGACTTAGCCTCAAGAAACTTACTTTCTGATTCTTGAAATTGCCGTTTGGCGATCGCACCACTTGCCAATAAATCGCGATCGCGTTCATAACGTTCTTGATCAATCTTCAATTCCGCTTCCGCTTGTCGCAGGTCCGCTTCCACAATTTGCTGTTGATTGCGATAGTTCTGTTTGGCAAACTGCAAATTTGCCATCGCTTCCTGCACGCTTGCCACCGCATCCACTTGTTTTTCGAGGGCATTTACCCGCAGATCCGTGAGTTCAGGGCTAGACATGATCGCCACAGCCTGACCTGCCTCTACTTTTGCACCCGGCTCAACGAGCAAAGCAATCACCGTTCCTTTAATTGGTGATGTCACATTGACTTTGCCATCGGGAAGAGGTTCAATCTGCCCTGTCGCTTTAATGGCGATCGACATAGTTCTTTTGCCGACAGATTCAACTTTTATACCCACCTTTTGCGCCATGTTTTGATCAATCTCAATTGCCGATGGATTGGCGATCGCGTCACCATGTCCAAACTCATCGCCATGTCCTGCATGGGCAAGAACTTGCAGAGGATTTAGTAAAGGATTGAATAGTAAAACTAAGCTTAGACAAGCGCTATAAATTCTTTTCATATCTACAAATCATCTGCAAATTGTTTCTAATAGGGTTCCTACTTTCCGTACCAAGCTTTGCGCCATGCTTGCATCTGTTCGATTTCAGCCTTTTGCGAATTGAGAATGTCTTGGGCAAGTTTCTTGATTTCAGGACGTTTTGACTTAGCGATCGCATCCTTAGCCATCACCAAAGCTCCCTCATGGTGTGGAATCATCGCCTCAATAAAGCGTAAATCAAACTGATCGTCAGCCGCACCTAAATCCATTGTCATCATCATGTTTTTGCGAAACTCTGGACTCATCTCCATTGAGTGATTCATGCTCGCGTGCCACATCACTAACTTGTCTCCCGCCTTGGGATACCAAGCTTTGCGCCATTCCGCCATCTGTGCGATCTCTTTGTCTTGGGCAGCAATAATTTCATTAGCCAACTTCCGTAATTCAGGACGCTGCGAATTTTTTAATACATCCTGAGCCATCGCGATCGCGCCTTGATGATGGGGAGTCATGCCATCAATAAACCGTAAGTCATATTCTGCATCCGCCACTCCCAAATCCATGGAGTCATGGGACATCATGCCTCCTGAATGATGATGCATTGGTAACGCTTCACTTACTCGCGTATCAACTTTGGCAGATGTCGTTACAGATGCTTTTTCAGTCTTTGCTGTTTCTGCTAATGTTTGAGTATTACTGTCTGTGCAAGCGGTTATACCGCCACTTGCCGCCGCCACAATCAATAGGGATGAGGCTAATTGACGCTTTAACTGCAATAACATAGCTATACCTCGATCATCACATAGGAGTATTAGCTTGTAGTATTCCATAAGAAAATGAAATGAGCATGAAAAAGCATAATTTTACTTAAGATATAATCGAATTGTGAATATGCTGCCTTTGCCGAGTTGACTTTTGACTTGGATACTGCCCTGATTAGATTTAGCGATCGCTAAGGCAATCGCCAACCCCAAACCAGTTCCGCCCGTCTGTCGAGAGCGATCGCTGTGGGCGCGATAGAAGCGATCAAAAATATGGGGTAAATCAGCCTCCGCAATACCGATGCCATTATCTTCAATACGAATTATTGCCATGTGATCGATTTGTTCCAAACATATCTGAACCTTGCCACCCTCTGGAGTGTATTGGATCGCGTTGATGAGAATATTAAAAATTAGGCGATAGATTTGGGCTTCATTGCCCACAACATAAATGGGAACTTGGTTGACGAGTTTTAGGTGTAGTGCGATTTGTGATTGGATCGCGATCGCTGCTACTTCTTCGATTAAGTCGCTCACGATATCATTGAGACAGCAAGATTCTATCAGTAATTGCCTAGAAATATCTCCTTCCATCCGCGAGAGCATTAGCAAATCCTGTACTAATTGGGAAAGGCGAATTGTTTGCTGATCAATGGTTTGCAAAACTTCCCTTGATTCTTGTTCGGAAACTGTTTCGCTGATTAATACTGATTCGACAGTTGCCCGAATCGAAGCCAAAGGCGTGCGGATCTCATGGGCAGCATCGGCGGTAAATTGCTGGATTTGCAGATAGGAAGCATAGACGGGACGCATTGCCTTGGCTGATAAGTACCAACTAGCAATGCTGACCAATAAAAAAGCGATCGGTAATCCTGTGAACAGAGCAAACTTAGATTCATTGAGATGTTGATCGTAGTCCTGTAGCGATCGCCCGATTTGTAAATAGCCCCAAGGCTTACCAGCATTATTTTTGAGCAATAATCCAACTTGATAGTAGCGATTACCTTGGGAATCTTCTAACTTACGCCAACTTATCGCTTCTTTGCTAAATGCAATTACTTCTATTGGTTGTCCGACCTTAGCCAGAAGTCGCCCCGAAAGATTGAGCAATCGGATATAGTAACGATCCTGTTGGGTAATGCCTAAAACATGGCGATCGCGATCGGGTTCGCAGGATTCCCCAATAATGCAGAGTTTCGGTAATACGCGCCGCACATTGTCGCTAATCTTGCCAGCTTGTTCCAAATTTGGTTCCAAAACATCATGGAGATTGCCCGAAACTGCTACTAGTTCTTGATCAACGCCCTGCCAATGGGCATGAGCCATTACCTGATAAGCCGCAAATCCAGACATTCCCAAAATTACTCCCATCACTCCCGCATACCAGAGGGCTAAGGATACTTTTGCTTTGAGAAAGATATGATCGTGATTCATGATGATCTTGATGCATGGTTATTTAGCCAGAATGGAATATTAGTGCCAAGTTTTATGCCAATGACTGCTCAAACTTACGTTAATTGACATTAAACCGATAACCTAGCCCATAGACTGTCTCGATCAGTTTTTCCTGCCCATATTCTGCCAATCGTCGCCGCAATAATCGAATTTGCGCGGCAACCACGTTGCTTTCTGGTTCCGCTTGCATTTCCCAGAGCCGACTGAGAATTTGATCACGGGTTAAGATTTGATGGGGGTGCTGCATAAAATATTCTAGAAGTTGAAACTCCTTCGCAGTTAACTGGATGCTTTGGTGTTTTCCCTTAATATCTTCTATGGAAATAGTGCAAGTATTGTAGTCAAGCACAAGATTGGCTACTTTTAACTGAGTGGATTGAACTTGGGGCGATCGCCTTTGCAATGCTCTTAATCTTGCTAACAATTCCAACATGCCAAAGGGCTTGATCAAATAATCATCAGCCCCTGCATCTAAGCCCTGTACTCGATCTGCAATCTGATCCTTCGCTGTCAGAATAATCACAGGCAGTGGATTTTGTTGTTTGCGTAGTCGTTTACATAGTTCTAATCCCGATATCTGTGGCAACATCCAATCCAAAATCGCCACACTATAATCTGTGGGCTGGCGATCGAGATAATCCCATGCTTCTTTGCCATCCCTTGCCCAATCTACAATATATTTCTCCTGTTTGAGGCTGCGGCGAATAGCTGTTCCTAAGTCAATTTCGTCTTCAACTAGCAAAACTTTCATGTTTTTTAGTTATTTGGCTCTAGTTTTTATCTAAAGATACTCCTTCCACAGAGCTATAACGTTTTAGCAATATAATTGCAAGGCTATCGGCTGAATTCCTTTTTGTGTAATGCCGAATTTACTAACATCAAAACTACTCTTGTCAGTAGCGATCGCTTTGCGGTGGAATATTCTCTGCAAACCTTTCCACCTCCCATTGCCCTCGATGGGTTTGATATTGCGATGGCATGGCAGAGTCGCATGGATAATGACAGACCACAGCAATGGTTGCGTAGTGAATTTATAGCGATTGCCGAGATGATTTCCTATGATTCATCAAGATAAAGTTATGTCTCTGCGTGTGCCTACGTCATGGATGTTTAGCTTGGGTTGAGCGATAACTTCGAGGAGTTAGTCTAAGTACAGGACAAGAATTTAATAGAGTTAAAAAAGGCATGATAATTGAGATGAAGGTCAAAGATGATATGGCGAAGGAAATCAAAACCAATGCGGCAGATGTTCATGCAATTTTTCGCGGAATAGGTTAATCTCTTTCATGGGGGTTTTATTTGCGATGTGGTTATCTTTTATAAAACCCCTTCCTGCCTACTTTTGCAACTTTTTGTCCTGTACTTAGGTACTAGTCAGTTAAAGCGTGAAGGAAGTAAAGCCCCTTTGGTAGGACTATTAAATACTGATGATTTAGGCGATATCGCTAGTTATCATTAGTGCCAAATCTACTAAGTCTGATCTTTCAGTTCTAAAGAATTTTTAGTTCGTGACTCCAATTTTTCTCGAATAGCAAGTTGCACTTTTTGATCGAAATTAGGATCGCTAGGACTAGCAATAACCCTGAGAGAACGCTGATTGAGACGATCTAGATAAGCCTGAAAAGCAGCTCGATCGCCGCGATGTTTCAAAAAATATTGCTTCAGTTCAGCCTTAGACATAGAATCATAATCAACTTTCATCTACAAACTCTCCATTAGGTAAAACTTGAAACTCTAGCTCTTCTTCATATCCAGCCAAGATATATATGTTTTGGGTTCTCTCATCAATACAAATAAGGTGTATAGGTTGGAGCATTGTATAAGTTAGCTGATAGCAGATACGATACAAGCTACCTAACTGACTATCAGTGGGCATTCCATTCATTCAATATTTTGAAGTTTATTTGTTAATAGCCAATTACTCTATCATCCTAAATAAATATTAACAAATGTAAAACTGTTACTAGGTTAGCATTTTAATCTTGACTGAGCATCGCGATCGCCGCTTCTAGCCTAGATGGATAGCTTTTGGCAAATTCCTCAAACCACAAACCATCTCCAGACAAAGGATCAACCTGATCTAACCAAACCGTTGCCCGATTCACTAACTCCTGTCGTTCCTGTTGCCTTTGCTGAACAGCCACTTCTCGCAAATCTTGAACAATCGCGATCGCGATCGGATCAGCCGCCTCCGTTCCAAGAATAGGCATGGCCACAGGCGCATCTCCCACTGGTGTCACACTTTGCCCCCTTTTTTGCAAATCATCCAATAGCCGATCAAGGGGATTTGATTGGCGATGAGGTAACTCCCCCATCAGTTCCTGCATTAAATCTTGGGAATTGGAACCGTTAGCAATTTCATTAGAAACTTCTACCTTTTCCCCTAACGGTTGACAGGAAGGCAAATCCTGAGCAGGTTTATCGCCAACATTGGCATACTTACTGTGCAACTCCGTCAGCAATGCATCTAGGGAATCCATATTCAATGTAAACTTATGTAAATTAACTTTAAAACTTTTAACTTATCCCAAGCTATAGCTAAACTCATTTTAGCGCCTCTCAAATCATGAACTCAACCCTAGCCCTAGAAATAGCGATCGCTTTCCTCCTAATCAGTACAGTAATCTACGCGATCGCTGCCCGCACTTACCAATCCGCCGACTCCGTTGCCCGTTCCTATGACGAATGGACTCAAGATGGCATCCTTGAATTTTATTGGGGCGATCACATACATCTAGGACATTATGGCAATCCCACCAAGTCCAAAGACTTTCGCGCCGCCAAAATAGATTTTGTAGGCGAAATGGTCAAATGGGGAAAACTCGACCAACTGCCCAAGGGTAGTACAGTGCTAGATGTGGGCTGCGGAATCGGTGGCAGCAGTCGCATCCTAGCCAAAGACTATGGTTTTGACGTAACAGGTATCACCATCAGTCCGCAACAGGTGCAACGCGCCCAAGCCCTCACCCCCAAAGATTTAAATGCAAAATTTCAGGTCGATGATGCAATGGCCATGTCCTTCCCAGATGCCAGCTTTGACGTGGTTTGGTGTATCGAAGCAGGCCCCCACATGCCAGACAAAGCGATTTTTGCTAAGGAATTACTTAGGGTATTAAAACCAAATGGCATATTGGTCGTGGCGGACTGGAACCAAAGAGACGATCGCCAAAAGCCCCTTAATCTGATAGAGCGTATTATTATGCGGCAATTACTGGATCAATGGTCACATCCCGCCTTTGCCAGCATTGAGGGCTTTGCTGAAGCCCTAGAAGCAACCAAACTAGTATCAGGTCAAGTGGTTACTGCTGATTGGACTCAAGAAACCTTACCTTCATGGCTTGATTCAATTTGGCAAGGCATTATTCGCCCAGATGGGCTAATCAAGTTTGGTATAACTGGTTTTATTAAATCTTTAAGGGAAGTCCCCACTCTGATATTGATGCGAATTGCCTTCGGCACAGGCATTTGCCGTTTTGGGATGTTTCGTGCTGTACGCAAATAAACAGCAAAACAGCAATAATTGCAAGTTGGTAGTAGTATTTACAATCGCTAACTCTGCTTAGGTGTTAGCTATAGTTATAGATAAAATTTCGATACTATTAACCTAGATAATCCTAATCATATCGGCAGGTTTTATTAGGATGGTCTGAGTATAGTTTTAGATATATAGCTATCCTAAGCATATCTCTACTACATAAATATTTTCATATTTAACCTTTCTAACCTTAAATTAACCAAACACTATGTCTTTACTAGATCCATTACCTGCTGATTTGCGCGATAAAACCATAGTTTGCTCCTATGTAAATGCCACTAGCAAAATTCAAATTGCTCGTATCACCGATGTGCCACAGTGGTACTTTGAAAGGGTGGTATTTCCCGGACAGAATCTGATATTTGAAGCAATCTCCTCAGCCCATGTGGAAATTCATACTGGCATGATGGCAAGCTCTATTTTGTCTGATACGATTCCCTGCATCCAATTACAAGTTGAAGAAGTGGATTCTATACTGCCTAACTGGGTTCCCATTAAAGCAGCTAAAGACTTGGAAGAAAATGACGATCCGCAAATCATAATCAATGATAGTGATCTAGATAGCTTAAAGGCAATAGAAGATTTACCAGAGGCAATCTCTCCATTTCCAGAAGTGGTATCTTAGCAGTGCTATCTTAACAACTGCACTTTACCATTTGCCAATGTCCAGCCCATGGATTTTATCTCATTAAAGTATGGTCAATTTCTGATTGGCGTGGCAGCTATTTACTGGCTATTACCAAATTTGCAGATGCGCCTGCTGGTAATTTTGACCGCTAGTTTGCTGTTTTACTCCTTTATTCAAAGACAGTATGTATGGTTATTGATTGTCATGATTGCCCTCAACTACTGGTTGGGCAAGGAAATCCGTAAGGGCGATCAGTTTCTTAAGCAGTGGTTATTGTTTGTGGGCATATTCATCGATGTCCTATTGCTATTTGGCTTCAAATATATTCCCTTTGTGGCAACGGTGATCGGCAATATGACAGGCTTGCCTGTGGGTAGCGCTTTGGCAATTTGGGCTAAGTCAAATATTGTGCCGCCAATTACTCTCAGTTTTTTTGTATTTGAGTTAATTGCTTATTTAATTGATACTTATCGAGGTAATAGCCCTGCCTCTAATTTCCTGAATTTTGCTGCATACAAGCTATTTTTTGCCAAACTCCTATCAGGACCAATTACACGTTATCAAGAATTTGCACCTCAGCTTTTAACGCGATCGCGACCTGTCTTACCTGATCTGGCTGAAGGTGTGTGGCTCTTTGCTTGTGGTGCTGTCAAAAAGGGGATTGTTGCCGATAATATGGCAAGACTAGTTGACATTTGCTTTTTGAATACTGAAAGGGCAGGCAGTTTCGATCTATGGTTAGCTTTAGTTGCCTATGGAATTCAAATATATTGCGACTTTAGTGGATATATCGATATGGCAAGGGGAAGTGCCTTATTATTTGGGTTGCGGTTGCCGCAAAATTTTGATTTTCCCTATTTTTCTACTAGTATTTCTGAATTTTGGCGACGTTGGCACATGACCTTAGGGGCATGGATGCGAAACTATCTATATATTCCTTTAGGTGGTTCGCGAGGAGGTCTATGGTTGACTTGCTTTAACCTGATGGTGGTGATGGTGGTGGTGGGTGTATGGCATGGAGCCAACTGGGGCTTTATTATTTGGGGAGTTTGGCATGGTATGGCTCTCGTTGTACATCGACTTTGGATGGAACTGAGTACCAGATTTTCGATGCTGCATAATATGTGGAAGCCAGTACCGATGCAGTTGTTAGCTATTTTGCTCACTCAGTTGGTGGTTTTCTTAGGGTGGATTCCTTTCCGTTTACCCAACCCTATGGATATGGATCGGTTTTTCCAGAGGATGTGGGGATATGAAAGCGATCCTCAGTTTGGAGTGAAGGTATATGTCAATTCCCTTGGTATTTCATCGGGGCAAATTTTATTATTGATGGGTATTTTGGTACTGATGTCTTGGATTGCCTACAGTTGCGATCGCGCAAAATGGCAACTGAACTGGCAAATCAAACTATTTTTAGTACCTGTGAGTCTGTTCTTAGTCAGTATCCTTAGTCCAGACAAGAAGTTGCCATTTATTTACTTTGACTTTTAATTTCTGTCTTTTTTATTGGTATAAAAACCTTGCTAGGTTTGGTTTTTAATTCTTCAAAGATTGATACTACAATTCAATAAAATACAATTCAATAAACTTTACAAACAGCATAGACTATGACAACAGTGAACAATTCGGAAAATTTGGAAAATTTTGACTCTCCACAAACAGAAGTTGAGGAAGAAATTATTATTGATCGTCGTGATTTTGATCGGGTTATGGCAAGACTCAAAGAAGCTCTGGCCGATGGCATCAAAAATAATATTAGGGGTGGATTGCTGCATCTGCCCGATCGCGATCGCCATGCGCTCTTTGTCGCCTGTGATGTGGTACAAAAATCACAGGAATTTCCAAATTACAAGCTAACTTTCTATCACAAAGGCATGGGAGAAGGAACAAATACCTGTGCTGTGACCTTTACTCACCTTGATCTTAATCTTTAGGAGTTCTCCAAGAAGGGCAATAGGGCAACTGATACCAAGGGACATGGGGATATTCGTGATGCTCCCAATGATAGTGACCAAAGTTATAACAACTACAAAAAGACCAAATCAACGTATATAAATTTCCCTGCAAACGTGGCAAAAAGTTGGGGTTGTGGGGAACTTGGCGATGGGGCAGATATGTACCAAAAATAAAGAGTTGGAGTGAGCTTAATATCAAAGGCAAAATCCAAAATAAGATCAAATTTGTGAATGGCACATGCCACAACAAATGTAAGCTCCAAAAAATGATGCTCATATTGGTTAAAAATACAATCAGCGATCGCCAAGGGAAATATTCGCTAATGAATTTGCAATACCAAAAAAATGGATGGGCAACTTTACCGTGAAAATCAGGATCTCTATGTTGTGACGTAAACCGATGATGAGCAGTATGATTTTTGTGGCAATGCTCATAGGGCAGAAAGCCGTACAGTGTCACAGCCAGCTTGCCTAACCAATCATTTAAGTAGCGATCGCTAGGGATTAAATTCTGATGCATTGCATCATGGGCAACAATAAACAGCCCCGTATGCAAATAAGTTCGACCTAAAACACCCAAAATTACCCATATAGGGGCAACATCAACCGCAGAAATAACAATTAACTGTTCCAGACTGGCTATCCAAAGACTAACAATAATTATTACTACAGATAGCCCCACCCAATCATTAACCTGAAATGCCCTTTGCGGCAGTTTATACATTTGCATATTTTCAAAAGGCAATGGTTTAAGTTTGTAAAATGAATGTGCAGGCAAAATATGAAGATATGTTAAGCATAATATCACTAGAAGAGCGTCCCCGTGCGGAGACGCTCTTCTAATACCAAATTAAGAAATGGCGTAGCCATTTCTTAATTAAAAGAACCTTACTGGGTTTAGTTTAGCGAGCTAGATTGAGCAACTCCTTGGGAGATGCTAAAAGATCGATCGCCACAAAGAAGATCTTGTTACTAGGATCAAGCAAGAAGCGCCAAGCAATATTCATACCAACTCCTGAACCAAACCAAGGAGTTTGGACTTTACCTGTCACCTTAATTTGTGTATAACCACCTTCGGCTGGCTCTGCAACACCTCTTTCTGGCACAAGTACCAAGTTTTGGCACTCTTCATTAAAGAATCTCAGTACTGCTTCTTTGCCAACAATTGGGCGTTGGAAAGGAGGCTGCAAAGCGCCATCTGGTAAAAACAACTCAATCAAAGCCTTAAAGTCATTGGCATTGAGATTATTCATATATGCCAATACGGTGGGGTTGTCGATGCCCTCAATGGTGACGGATGTACGCTTCGATACTTCCTTAGGTGGTACAACTGGCTCAGATACGCGGGTGTAGTTACCTAGTTTATTTGGGTCATAGCCCATATCTACAACGGAATTTCGCAGAATGGTGATTTGTTGACCTGGCTCAAGGGACTTTAAGGTTTCGAGAACTGCCTTAGCATTGGCTGAGAGTTGATATCCTTCAGGGATTGGAGCCACAATACCTTGTTCCATCCATTGTCCAAGCTGATACCAGAAACCAAGCTTAATATTTTGCGACCAAATAGCATAGGTTCGACAAATGGGTGTATCAGCACGGTTAGCTAAATCACACATAACCTGCGTTTGTTGTTGGAAACTCATTTTTTTGATCTCATTGAGAGTGAGTTCCGCTAACTGCATACTGGCAGCCCCTGGAGCCGCGATCGTTACAGTTTTACCCATTTCAAGATATGTAAACCAAATCCAAGCTAATTGATCTTCAGGGCTAAGTTGATTAAAACGAGCGATTGTAGCTGGTACAACATCAGCCGCGAGAGTACTTGGGAAGATGCTTCTGGCTGAATCAATTGTATATGTCATGGGAGTCAGTATTATGGTGCAGCAAATTAGTGAATTTCCAGTTTGTGACAGCAATATGAAAGCGAGGTTTAAGATGATAAGACTTAAACTTTGCTTGCTCAAAAATTACTGCCACTATTAATTAAATCCTAGTGTGTTTACAATCACAAAGCCTCAAAGGATAGATATTTACCTATACATTAAGGCTAATTTCTAGGATAAATTATTCAATCATTTGCATGATGCATCGTATTTACATTCGTGAAAGAGCCATGATTTTAGCGATTTTGTCTGCATTTAATCCTTCAAGCTCACTAATACTGAGCCAGCCATCCTTCACCAATCCAGCAAAAACAAAGACCAACATGGGCAGACGGTAATCATATCGTCCATCAATTTCATGGCGCTTGACGCTCAAAAAATCATGTAAACGCCACATTTCATCGATTTCCGATAGGTTGTTGACCCTCTGGCGAACAGTGTCAATTATGGCGGCAATTTCTCTTTTATAGGCAATATCAAAGGCTTGACGGGCAATTTCTTCTTCTGTTTTAGTCCATTCTGAATTGATTACTTGCATTTTAAAGATTTAAAGAAATATTTATTTATATTAAGAATAATAATAACTTATATTTTGTTATCCCTGTCTTTACTAAATTTCTTTATCTTTGCCAAATCTTTGCCAAGGTGGGCTACAACCTGCCATGAAGTCTGCCTGTGAATCCCGAAAAAGTATATGATTACTTCACTCTGTGTAATCAATCCGCCATCATTCTCCAATTATTATGCTAAGTTCGACTAGGGAGTTGTTAGAGACTGCGAGACGTAATGCCTATGCGATCGGGGCATTTAATGTATATAACTTGGAAGGTGTTAAGGCTGTGATCAGTGCGGCTGAAGTTAGCTCTAGTCCTGCAATGTTGCAATTACACCCTAGTGCGCTTACCTACGGCAAGTTGCCTTTGGTCAAGATGTGTATGGAGGCGGCCAGATCGGCAACAGTACCGATTTCGGTGCATCTTGATCACAGTACCTCTACCAGTGATATTCGATTAGCATTGGCGGCAGGGATACGATCAATTATGGCTGACGGTTCCCCTATGACCTATGAAAAAAACTTAGAGTTTACGCGGGAGATGACGGCTCTTGCCCATGAGTTTCATGCGGTTGTGGAGGCTGAAATTGGTAGAATTAGCGGCACTGAGGATGGGTTAACGATCGCTGAGAAGGAGGCGAAGATGACTGATCCTTTGCAGGCCTATGAATTTGTGAATCAAACTAAGGTAGATGCGATCGCTGTCACCATTGGCAATGTGCATGGTGAATATAAGAGTCCTCCTCGTTTAGACTTTGCGAGACTAGAAAAAATTCGTAATTTAGTTGATATTCCTCTGGTTTTGCATGGAGCCTCTGGACTGCCCAAGGAAATGATTGTTCGTTCTATGCAGTTGGGGGTTTGCAAGTTTAATGTGAATACTGAAGTACGCCAAGCCTATATGCAGGCTCTCAAGCAAGAAATTTGTGGGGAAAGTCCTAAGGATTTGCTAGAGATTGCGGGAGAAGCGATCGCCGCAATGCAAGATGTGATCATGGAGAAGCTTAGTCTTTTTGGTTCCGTTGGTAAGGCACATTTACACGAAACTCCCTACGCCGATGTCTTAGCCCAGCAGTGTTATGAATCTCGGTAAATCTTGATGCTTGCCTAATAATAAAGCAACCCCAAAAATGGCATAGCCATTTTTGGAAATTAGAACTGGCTGATGAGATGACTAAAGCGATCGCTCTGCAATCGATAGCTTAGGGGATGGGCGATCAGCCTCGCTGTACTGTGATAGAGTACGGCAATTTCGATTAAGCCGTTGTCTTTGAGAGTTTTGCCTGTGGAGACTAGATCAACGATCGCTTCTGCCATTCCTGTAATTGGACCTAGCTCAACGGAGCCGTACAGAGGAATAATTTCGACAGGCAAATCGATGCTATCAAAATAGGCACGGGCGCAACCTACATACTTAGAAGCAATGCGGCTATGGGGTAGCAGGTCAAGGGGTGAACGATAGCGGCTTTCCCCTGAAACGGCGATCGACATGCGACATCCTCCAAAGCCTAAGTCTAATAGTTTCGCAACTTTAGGTTGTTTTTCGCGCAACACATCTTCGCCGACAATACCTAGCTGTGCCTGTCCATATTCCACATAGACTGGGACATCTTGCGCTCTGACTAACAGAGCCTTAGCGCTACCCGTTGGATCGGTAATTTGCAGTTGGCGGTTAGACGCATCAAGAAAGGCACTAAAATCTAGTCCCGCCTTCTGTAATAGGTGAATGGAATCTTTGAGTAAGGAGCCTTTAGGCAAAGCAAAGGTAAACATATAGGGTTTGTTTGAGTTGCGATCACATTATTTGACACTAGGCATCAATTTGGGTATGCCGTACCCTATTGTGTTCATGGTCTAATAGATTACTATACTGCACAGGAGCGCAACTACTAAATTCCATTTCATCCGAGTATTTCAACAAGTCTTACCTGCTGCTCCTCCTAACTTTAAGAAAGCTAAATCTGCTTGTTCTGGCAAGAAATTTGTGATTATTTCTATAATTATTAAAATAAAATTCAACAAAAATGCTTACCCTAGTTACAGGTGCAACCCGATCAGGTAAAAGTGAATGGGCAGAACATCTAGCCATGCGATCAGTTCAACAGAATGCCTGTAAAGTTATCTATATTGCTACAGCGCAACGCTACGCCGCCGACCATGAATGGGACGCTCGTATTCTCAAACATCGTGATCGCCGTCCAGATAGTTGGCAAACTTTAGAAGTTCCCATTGACCTAACTGGCACTATTATCGATCTATTTCAGAGTTCGCTAAATTCAGAAGGATATCCTGAAAAAGATTCTCATCACGAACCCACCCATATACTTGTAGATTCCCTTGGTACTTGGGTTGCTAATTTATTAGAAGTCGATGATCCAGATTGGTTGAAGCAAGAACAGGAGTTACTGCAATCTCTGGAATCCATCATTTCTCGAAACAATTTCAAATTGACATTTGTAAGCGAAGAAGTGGGCTGGGGAATAGTCCCTGCCTATGCATCAGGTCGCAAATTTCGCGATCGCCTTGGTGCAATTAGCCGCAAAATCGGCGCGATCGCCAATCACGTTTACCTAGTCACTGGAGGCCATGCCCTTGACCTCACTCAGTTTGGAGAGAAGTTGCCGCAACCCTAAATCCGCTATGTTGATAGAAATGGGGACGAAACCAATTGCGATAATATCTTCCTGCCTGAGTACCGCCAGTAATCCATGAGCCACCCACCATCATATGATGACATTCATCAAAATAGGGAGCCGAATAATTGGCGTAGAGGGGATGGGGCTGATAGCCAGTCAAGGGAGTAAGGTGGTCACTCAACCATTCCCACACATTACCGCGCAGGTCTGCCAATTCTGACTCATCCCTAGAGCAGGAGCCAACCACATGGGGAGAGCCATAGCGCAAATTGAGATTGTATTGACTGATATCGGCATCTTTAGGTTCAGTAATGGAGCCATAGGTGGCGAGATTCCATTCTGCTTCGCTCATAAGGCGCAGGTTTCCTTTCCATTGGCAATAGGCGATCGCCTCATAATAGTTAACTTCCACAGGAAAATACCAAGGCATTTCCACTTGAGCAAATAGGGATCGATATTGATAAGCCATTGACTCAGAGCCATCGCGATGGGGTTCTTGTGGAATCCAAAATTTAGGATGATGCACCCCATGATTTACTTTCCACTGCCAAGCTGCATCACTCCAATAGTCTTGATTTTCATAGCCACCTGCCCTCACAAACTCTAAAAAATCATGGTTGGTGATTAAATACTTGCTTGCCCAAAATGTTGGTACTTGCACTAGGCGATCGCCATACTCAATATCCCAACCATAGGTATAGTCGTCTTGGGGTTTCCCTAGATGCACTAAACCGCCATTAATCTTAACCATTGACTGCGAAATGGAAACTGGCGATCGCTGGTGATAATTAACCTCATACTGCCAGCAGCTTGGACATTGCAATTGCTCAAGGGGCAACTGTCGAAACAGCATGGATGAAGTTTCAATATGAATATACTGATGCTCGATCGCCATCATCAATGCCCAGAGTGGATGGCTAGGCGTAATCGGCAAATCCAAAGAACCAAAACTAGAAATTAATTGACAAACTCTTTGATAAACCTGCTCTCGATATTCCCATACAGACTCCACATTAACTTGGCGCAAGTCCTTAAAGATTTCCACAATGTCATCGGGACGCTCTGGATCAACACCAATTTCAAAAATCATCTCAAAATGAGGATTGATCCTTTGGGTAATGAGATTAACCTGTACCAATTTATTGATATAAAATACCGCCGAGTGTCCCAAATAAAATATTAATAGATTGCGTAAAGGGTCTGGATTGACATAAAAGATATCTGGATCGACAACACATTTCATTAAGCATTCTTCAATTTCCCAAGCCCTCTGGAAATAATCGAGAATATCTTGGCGATCGCAATTCCACAAGTTAGGAGGCTCTATGGGTTTGGAGAGTTGTTGAATTAGCATAGATATCAATCGAGTTTAGATCAAGTTTAGATCAACTTTCAGAGAAACGCGAAATTATACCTTGCTAAATTGGTATAAGTATTTGCATGAGTATTTGTACTCGATATATATAATTGACATGTAACTTAACAAGTGTTATTCGACTCTACAAGTTGTTGAAATTCTATGAGCGATCAAGATTCTCCAGATCAACCAGCACCCCTTAGCGATCGCGAAAATAGCGACGATGAAGCCATGAAACCTATGTTTCGACCCAGACTGCACCATTTCTTATTTCTGATATTTTTAGGAACAACGATCAGTGGAGCCGCCGCAAGAACATGGCAGATCAGCAGTATCAATCGGGAAGCAATTACCCCTAATCCCCAACCTCAAACTATTACAGTCAGTAATGCCAACTTACCCCTCTTTGATCGCAATGGACTACCAGTACTGAACCCCCAACCCCCAGCCGATGCCGAAGTCTGGGAATGCGATGTAGCAATTGTGGGCGGTTCCTTAGGGGGAGTGGCAGCAGCTTATCATTCCATGAAAACAGGAGCAACCACCTGCTTGATCGAGTTAACACCAATGCTCGGCGGTCAAGTTAGCTCCCAAGGGGTCAGCGCGATCGATGAATCTCTGCTTATGCGCTATCGTCAACAATTTCCCCTCAGTTGGACACATTTCAAAAATATTATTGCCAGCCAACCCGCCTTACCCCAAAAATATTCCTACCTCAAACCGGGGGCAGTGGTTGCTGATACTAATAGCTGCTGGGTGGGCAACCTCTGCTTCACGCCCTATTCAGGGGAGCTTGCCTCAGAAGAATTTCTCCGCGAAGCCCAAAAATCTGCGCCCAAGAGTCGCTGGGATACCCAAATTGCTTTTAAAGGGGCAAGTTTTAATGATATGGGCGATCGCATTACCGCCATCCATGCTGTCAAAAGGATTCCCCGCGATCCTAACTATATTGCTAAGGGTCGCCTCTCGCGCGAACTCAAGAGTTGGTATAACTGGAACTCAGACGAAACCTTTATCAAAAAGCCCATTCGCCTACAAGCTCCCTCAGGCAAACAGCTACAGGTTATCGATGCCACTGATACAGGCGAACTGATTGGCTGGGCAAATCTGCCCCATCGTGTGGGCGCGGAGGGCTTTAGTACAACTGGCGAAGTTCATGCGGTGGCAGACAATCCCGACTGTACCCAAGCCTTTACCTTTCCCTTTGTCTTAAAAATTGCCGATGATGGAGGGCGATCGCTCAAAGAATTAAACAAGGTCGAACCTGGCTACTCTCGCGAAGAACATCGGCGAGACTACGACCTAGGCAGATTTCCCATGTTTGAAGGTAACAGCGTATTTAATTATCGCCGTATTGTCAGCATGAAACGGGATGACCCCTTCACAGCTACGCCCGCAGAAGGCGATATGACCGTAGTTAATTGGAATCGGGGCAATGATTGGGGCGTGATGAACCCTCCCCTCATTTTGACCGAACAGCAAATTAATGCTTCGGGACAGCATCAAAACTGGATGGGTGGCTTAAATACGGTTGCCCTCAAGGATGGTGAAAACCATGCCCTGCTATTTGCCGAATGGCTCATAGAAAAGTATGCATCATCAAAGTTTCCTCTCCGAATGATGTCTGGCCCTGACAGCCCCATGCCCACAGAATCTGGACTCAGCATGTATCCATATATTCGTGAGGGACGCAGGATTTTGGGCAGGTCAGCCTATGGGCAGTCTGAGTTTATGATGCGTGAGCAGGATATCCGTAATGATATGGATGGTGGGCGCGATTTTCGGGCAACTTCCATTGGCTTAACCCATTACGCGATCGATATGCATGGTTGCCGCTATCGCAATTGGGAACCATCTAAATCTCCCAGTGCGGCTCCTGCCAATGAAGATAAGGTGCTACCCATCATCTTGCCCTTTGAGAGCCTCATTCCCCAGCGTATCGATAACTTACTCATGGGTAGCAAGGTTATGGCTGTTAGCCATATTGTCAATGGAGCCACCCGTATCCATGTGGGTGAGTGGTCAGCAGGTTCGGCAGCAGGCATTACAGCCGCATGGATTGCCCTTAGCAATGATCCATCACTTACACCTCAGGCCATTTTGGAGCGCGGGAAGTTAGGTGAACTACAGGAAGTAATGCGATCGCAGGGCATTGTTTTAAACTGGTAAATCAAGGTTGCTTTTGCCAAACAGCCATCACAAGTTGTTTGCAGGTAAGCAGTACCAAGCCTAGGGCAATGATACCGAAAATCATAGTTGCCCCCGTACCAAGGGAAAGCAGTAATGTCCTCACGAGTAGAGATAGCCTTGTCGCAAGGGTATTGGAAACTTGAAGGGGAGTTGCTGCTAACTTTTGGGCAACCATATTTGTAAAGGCATATAAGCCAGTGGCAAGGGTGGCGGCCAGTAATGCTCCTGTTAAGTTTTTGAGGGGAGAAGGTGGAGAAAGCTTTACTTCTTCGGACATAAAAAATCTCGTTACGGCTCACAAATTAAGACTAATCCCAATTCTCTAGGGCATGTCCGCACTTTCGAGGATTGGGATTAGGTTATACCAATTCACAAAAGCATGACGACACCTCTGTGAATTAAAAATCGGACTCAGCAAGGCTTGTTAAATCTAAAAATGGCGTAGCAATTTTTAGATTTGCTATTCCTAGAAGAGCGTAATCTATAAGATCACTGTTTTTTAGGATAAAATCATACAATTTGCGAAAATCTTAATATCATTGGTCAAAAAATGATTTAAGATATCCGCACTCAACACAAAAAATAATCAACCCACTGGAAACGGTGGGTTTTTTTATTTAGTCATAGCATTATCATTGCATATAGCAAGCAGTCCTAGATCATTGCTATAGGATAAATAAACTTAACTAGATGTCTGTCTTCAATGAGTTTCAATACTGATAACGAAAAAGTCCGCGAGTCCGTTGCGACTCTGTATAATGCTTATCCATTTCCACCTGAGCCAATCTTAGACGAGCCACCTCCGGGGTATAACTGGCGCTGGAATTGGCAGGCCGCCCATAATTTTTGCACAGGCTTCAGGCCATCTAAACAAGATATTCGGATTCTTGATGCAGGTTGTGGATCGGGCGTAAGTACTGAATATTTGGTGCATCTCAATCCCCATGCTTCGGTAGTAGGTATTGATATTAGTGAAGGCACTCTGGCTGTAGCAAAGGAGCGTTGTCAGCGTTCGGGAGCGTCACGGGTGGAGTTTCATCACCTGAGCTTATTTGATGCCGATCGCCTAGAAGGAGAATTTGATTTAATTAACTCAGTTGGTGTGTTACACCACACCGCCGATCCGATTCGAGGTATCCAAGCCCTAGCCAAGAAATTATCCCCAGGGGGACTATTACATATTTTTGTCTATAGTGAATTGGGCAGATGGGAAATTCGGTTGATGCAGGAGGCGATCGCTTTGTTGCAAGGCGATCGGCGCGGCGACTATAGGGATGGGGTGCGAGTGGGACGCGAAATTTTTGCCACCTTGCCTGATACCAACTGTTTGCGTCGTCGGGAGATGGAACGTTGGGCGATGGAAAATCAGCAAGATGCTTGTTTTGCGGATATGTATGTGCATCCCCAAGAAATTGATTACAACATATACAGTCTTTTTGAGCTAATTGATGCTTCAGGATTGGAGTTTCTGGGTTTTTCTAATCCGCAGGTATGGGATTTAGAAAGACTGTTAGGGAAAGTGCCAGACCTGATGGCGCGATCGCAAAATTTAAGTGAACGGGAGCTATATCGGCTGATCGAAGTACTAGATCCCCATACCATATCCCACTATGAATTCTTCTTAGGTCGTCCTCCCTTGGTACGGCAAAACTGGCAAAGCGATCGCGATCTACTTGCCGCAATTCCTGAGCCTAGCCCCTGTATCTATGGATGGCAAGAGAGTCCTAGTTTTTTTGATTACAACTATCAAATCGCGAAAATTACGGATCAACAGTGGCAATTTCTCTTAGCTGCCGCCAATAACCCCAGTGCTGCTCATACCGTGGCGCAAATTTTGGCATCGGTGAATATAAACCTAGATGAAGTGCGATCGCTGCAAAAAATGCAGATCATTACTTTATTGTAAGAGCCTGTTTGAGAGGTGTGGGCATTCTCTAAAAATACTGATTGATCCCCCCTAACCCCCCTTACAAAAAGGGGGGTTAGGTTAAAAAAGTCCCCCTTTTTAAGGGGGATTTAGGGGGATCAAAACTTCTCAAACATTTTCTTAGGGGTAGTTCCCGCTACTGATGCCATGCATACAGTGCGGGACTTTCCGATAGTTTAGCTAATACTAGAGGTAAAATTTTGGACTGGATTAACTTAGTTATTGCAGGACTGCTAGAGGCAGTGTGGGCGAATAGTCTGAAATATACGGAAGGTTTTACCAAATTAGTACCAAGCCTGATCACCCTTGCTTCCCTGAGCGCCAGCTTTGTCCTGTTAGCTGAATCCGTTAAAACTATACCTGTTGGCATTGCCTATAGCATTTGGACGGGGATTGGGGTAGTTGGCACAGCGATCGTTGGTACATTATTTTTTGGGGAACCTCACAGCTTTGTCAGAGGATTCTGCATCAGCTTAATTGTGATGGGTATTATTGGTTTGCGATTTTTAGAGGCTAGATGATAGGATCGCCGAGATTTAGCTTGATACATTATGGAATCTCAACCACCTCACAATAAGCCTGCGGATGCAAAGTCTTGGTCACTAAAATCATGGTTATTAAGTATTCTCAGTTTGTTCTCTATTCTTTTTATTGTCCTAACTCTGCAAGCGAGTTGGCATCATCCTCAAGAACAAACCAAACTAGATTTACTGCAAACTGATCTGATCCTCCAAGCATCCCAACCAGCCTATGATCGTGCAGTTCAGGATAATAATTCTTCGCAAATAGCACAATTATTGTTGAGTGACGGTGGTTCGCAGGACATCTACGCCCAAGCCCTCAAGAGCTATCAGGAAGTTCTAAAATCAAATCAAGCCGTTTTAGAGCGCGAACTAACGGATTCTTCGCTGGCTTCTTTAGATATCCCATTAAAGAAGCGTTTGCATATTGTGAGTGAATTGGGAATACGGACAGGTCTATTACAGATTCAGACTGGACAACGATCTGAGGCGATCGCTACTTGGCAAAATGTTGGTCAGATTGAAGGACAAGAGATGACCAAATATGGACTAACTGCCAAGATTTTGATCGGTCTGTGGTCAGAACCTGCCATGCTCTTTCCTGATGCCGAAGCCCAAATTCGCCGTTCCCTTGATGGTTGGTATCAATACGCCGCCTTAACTAAGCTCTATGAAGTCCAGCAAAGGAGCGATAAGTTACCTGAATTAGCTCAGAGCCAACAGGTTGATATTACTTCAGCGATTAATCGATTACTCATTGTTAATTTGATTCCTTTGGTCGGTGGTGGAGTCGGTCTTTTACTGTGGTTATTTCTATTAGGACAATGGATTTTCTTCCGTCAGTCCTCTCCTCTAACTGTCAGCAAAGAATCTTCAAATCGTCTTTGGCAAGTGCCTTGGGGTCTAGATAAGATTTGGGAAGTGATGGTGCTTTGGTTTACGGCTTTTTGCTTGATGACCCAATTTATCTTGCCTCTGATTTTCGATTTCCTTGGACTAACTCGCAATGTTCAAGAGAGTTATCTGTTGCAATCCTTACTAGTCCTGATTCCCTATGTGTTATCAGTGATGCCAATGTTACCCATTTTGCACCTTAGCTTAGAAGCATATCGTCCATTGCCAGTGGGTTGGTTCCAATTTAAGCTATTGCCTCCCCAATGGTTACTGTGGGGAGTTGGTGGTTACTTTGCATCAGTGCCATTGGTGGTGATTGTTTCCCTTGTCAGCCAAAAATTACTGCAAGGTCAAGGGGGAGGCAATCCTCTGTTACCGATTCTGGTGGATAGCCAAGATAATATTCCTAAGTTTTTATTATGGGTAACTCTGGCGATCGCGGCTCCCTTTTTTGAGGAATATCTATTTCGCGGCTTTCTCCTACCTTCTCTCACAAAATTGATGCCAATTTGGGGAGCGATCGCGATTAGTGGGTTTCTGTTTGCCTTAGCCCATCTCAATGTGGCGGATATTATCCCTTTGAGTGTGTTAGGGATAGTTATGGGTTTTGTCTATTGGCGATCGGGAAATCTACTGTCATCGATGTTGCTGCATTGCCTTTGGAATAGTGGTAGTTTCTTGGCATTAATTGCCCTTGGAGGCAAGTAGTTACAGCTAGTTATACTGTTAGTAAGCTATTCAGCGTGTTACAAATAAAAAACATCAATTCAATAATTTGATCAATTTAGCGCCTGTTTGAGAAGTGTAGGCATTTGCTAAAAATACTGGATGATCCCCCCTACCCCCCTTACGAAAGGGGGGAAAAGATCAAAAAAGTCCCCCTTTTTAAGGGGGATTTAGGGGGATCAAAACTTCTCAAAGCAATTCTTAAGTAAGTTTGATCAATTTACTACTCCCTAATTTAGCTATTTTTGATATTTATGAATTCTCAAAACACGGATACTGAAGCATCAGTTACTACGCAACCGTCAGTGCATCGGCTCCGCAATCTGATTGTGGCGATCGCCGCCATAATTTTAACAAGTGCGCTCTTTATAGGCTTGCAAACTCAGCGCCACACCACATCTCTAGGTGCAGTGGCGGCGGCGGCTATGCCAATTGATGAGGCGATCGCCAATGATCGACCTACCCTCATTGAGTTCTATGCTGATTGGTGTCAAGTCTGCCAGTCTATGGCAGCAGATGCGCTGTCCCTAGAGCAGGAGTATGGCGATCGCGTTAATTTTGTGATGCTGAATGTTGATAATACTAAGTGGTTGCCCGAACTCACCAAATATCGCGTTGATGGTATTCCGCGTTTCATCTTTTTAGATCGCCAAAATCAAACAATCGGTGACACGGTTGGGGAGATTCCGCGTCAAATTCTTGCTGCCAACCTTGAGGCGGCGATCGCGGATCAAGCTTTGCCCTACAACAGTATTAGTGGCGATCGCGCTTCTACTGTCAGCAATCCCCCTCAGGCCGATATCTCACAACCTAGAGATCACTCCTAAAACCATATTCCTCAATTACTGCTTACTCAGTCTCTCAGCCCATGTCTCGCAAAGGCGAATCGATTACCCTATCCATCAAAGAACGCGACAAAGCTCAATTGGAGATGCTCGCGATCGAACTGGGCATGACATGGGGCGATCGCCCCAATATTTCCAAATTGGTCGAAGCGATCGCCAAGCGGCAAATCCAAATTTCTAAAAACAACGACTGGGCAAGCGATCGCATTGAATCCCTTGTGCGTACCTTTCGACTGCTGATCGACTATGGGGAACTAGATAAGGCACAGGCGATCGCCCAACTCCTACTCGAACGTGGTGAAATCAATCCACCATTGCGAAAAGAGATCGAAAAATTTATCGACAAACCTCCCGAAATCTGGCGACACACCATCGAGCGCTACATCAAACAACACCAACCCTTTAGCCTCAAATACCTTGATGCTGCTGATCAACCTCACGAATTTTTGATTTATTACGCCAAATTCACCCCCTACGACAAGCGCATCTACCTAGATTGCTGGTGCAAGGATATTGCTAGAGCCGATACAGTGTCAGCCCTCCAACACAATCGATGTCTCAGACTCGATCGCATCCCTGCGGAAGCTGCCGTAACCACTATTGCAGGAAAATGGCGATCGCAACTTGACCATATTCAAGTCACCTTTCATCTCACAGGCAATCTCGCCTTTGCTTACCAACCGAGGAAAGAAGACATCGATCACACATGGCTAGACACAGCCTTACCCACCCGCCAGATTATCCGCAAAATCAGCAATACCTTTTGGTTCTATCGCGATATTCTGCCCTATGCCGAAAGCTGTGAAATTATTGAACCCCTTGATGTACGCGAAAAATTCATTGAAAAAGTGCGATCGCTCTATGCAAAATATTGTCCTTAGCATAGGTGAAATGTTCATAACATGATAGATTGAGAAGATTTGAAATAAGTTTACCAACCTCACGCTACACCAACTAGCTAATCACCTAAAACATGCTCATCAGAAAAAGAATTGATTACTACCTTATCTTCACTATTATCTTAGTTTTCGGAATTGATTTGGTAGTTTTTCTCTTCAGTCCTTCCCTCGTCATCCCTATCGCTTGGGCAGTCTTCAGCCTCAGTATTAAAGGATTAATCTGTTGTTGGAATCATCATCATCAACATTGCAAATTCTTTACAGTCTCATGGGCAAATAATTTAATCGAACTAATTATGGGTTTGCATACAGGAGTTGTTGGTGAAGCGTGGAGTTTGCATCATACGCTCGGTCATCACATCAACTATCTAGACCAAACTAAAGATGAATCCGCATGGAAAACCCCTAGTGGAAGATTAATGTCAAGATGGGAATATACCTTCAAAGTAGGCATAATGGCATATCCCAAGGCTTTCAAGGTGGGGAAACATCACCAAAAATCCCGCAATAAGCTGATCATGAATATTTTGTTAACTGCGCTTGTCCTGAGTGGTCTTGCTTGGATCGATTGGGCGAGAACTGTCATTATTTTTCTAATTCCCATGATCATTCTCTTATTTATGACTGTTCACGAAACCTTTGATCATCACTCAGGTCTAGACGAAAAAAATGCCTACGCCGCCACCTACAATATCACCGATCGCTGGTACAACTTTTTCACCTGCAACCTTGGCTACCATACAGCCCATCATCTACAATGCGGACGGCATTGGAGTGAGTTACCACAGTTTCATCAATCCATTCAATCCCAAATCCCCAGCCATTTATATCGTAAAGCCACATTTCCCTTTGGTCTCCTAACTCAAATTGAGCAAAACCTGAAAAGTCAAAGTTTGTAGTTTGCAAGTGAATTTTTGGTGGTATGGAAAGGAAGCTAGTTTGGCTAGATATGGAACAGACAGAGCTAGATGCTGCCTACAATCAAAGCCTCTATGCACCGAATATGCAGCAGATTCTTCAGCGATATGCCACCAACAGTGAACAGGTGCGATCGCAAATAGGAGAACCACAGCGATTTCGCTACGGCTCAACTTCCATTGAAGAAATGGATATCTATCTTACTCGCCAAACTAATGCACCGATCCATATTTTTATTCATGGGGGCGCATGGCGTGAAGGTGTGGCGAGGGATTTTGCCTATGCTGCGGAGTTATTTGTACGGGCAGGCGTTCATTTTGTTGTGCCAGATTTTATTAATGTGGTGGATGCGCAGGGGGATTTGATGCCGATGGCGATGCAGGTGCGCCAAGCTGTGGCATGGCTAAGGCGTAATGCTCATCTATTTGGCGGCGATCGCGATCGCATTTATATTTCTGGACACTCATCGGGAGCGCATCTTGCGGGAGTTGCCCTCACCACCGACTGGCAAAGCACCTTTGGTTTACCGATGGACACCCTAAAAGGGGGCTTGTTGTGCAGTGGTATGTTTGATCTGAAGCCTGTTAGACTATCGGCACGAAGTTCCTACATCAACTTTACATATGAAATCGAAGAGGCACTCAGTTCACAACGACATCTGCACCACCTCCATGCACCTGTGATCGTTGCCTATGGCAGTCTTGAAACTCCTGAATTTCAGCGTCAAGCGAAAGACTTTGCTCAGAACTTAGCCAGTTTGGGTAAGTCGGTGCAGTTGTTAGTTGGTCATGGCTATAATCATTTTGAGATGCCTGAAACCCTTGCCAATCCTTACGGTTTACTTGGTCGCGCTATGCTTAACCTCATGGAGATTCCTGAAATTAACCTTTCCATTTCTCAAAAATATAACCCTCATCTCCCAACCTTTTCTCCCCACTTGGGAGAAGGGGAGTCGTAACATCTCAAAGTATCTCCCAAAGCAGGACAGGGATTTAGGGTGAGGGCAGATCGGTAAGTTGCACATGGCGTGTCTACACTTATTTGCAATCGGCAATAACTTGAATTATTGGGGATTGTAAATTATGATTTTAGATATAATTTGAGAAAAACGTAAAATATCTGGGGCTGTGGCTCAGTTGGATAGAGCAAGCGCCTCCTAAGCGCTAGGTCATCGGTTCGATCCCGATCAGTCCCGTTTCTAAGAAGCCTTCTTAATGTATAGGAACTTGGATAAACATTGAATATATTTAAGTTTTAAGCTAAGTTAGGCAAAATTATAATTAGCTTTTCTTATTATGAAAAGATTCTGGTTGCCAGCGATCGCAATTACAATGGCGATATCTAATGGGTTTAGCCAAGATGTAGAGGCGATTAGTCTTTATGATGGAACTGCTAATCAAACTCCTAACGAACAAGCTGCGGCAATTCGTTCTGAAGCGATAACTTCTACCTCCATTCCTGTTCTCCCCGATGAAACCGTAGTGTTGGGAGTGGGAGTTTTATTAAATACAGCTTCCAATAATGCTGAATATTCTGGTTATTCTAATTACGATCCTGTATCTAGCAGTTTCCATAAACCCAGTATTTTTAATACCAATACATTAAATAGAATTACTGGCTATTCCATCACCTTCAAACTGCGCCTAGATACAGTTACTAATGAAGTGGATAACACTAATCCGCGAGCAGTATTTAGCGCGATCGCCATCAGTAGCGATTTGATGGGAGTAGAAATTGGGTTTAGGCTAGGCGAAATTTTTGTGCAGTCTTCTGGCTTTACTTCAGAAGCCAATTCTGCTGCCTTTACAACCACATCTCTTAAGGAATATAAGCTAACAGTTTTAGGAAGTAACTATGCATTGGAAGAGGTAACAGCCCCTGCAACTTTTGCTCCAATTCTCAATGGTTCTCTCGTAACCTATTCCTTTAACCGATTTACCAGCAATCCTCCTTTACCTTTCGATCCCTATGCCACAGGCAGTTTTATATTTTTTGGAGACAACACAGGAGAAGCTAAAGGAGTATTCACGCTTGGAGACGTAGACTTTACGCCAATTCCATTTGATTTTGCTCCAACAGGCGGGATTATCGCTCTGGGCGCGATCGCGGGCTTACGATTTTTAGCCGCAAGGATGAGAGATAAATCCTCAAAGTAATGACCATGAAATTAAGTATTGTCGTAATCAAGTGAATCCCACAGCAAATACACAGCGAAATAAATAGCAAATAAATGGCAAATAAATAGTTAGAGTCTTAACTCATGCTAAGATTTTGGCGCTAATATATTTGGCTTAGTAATATCAGTTTATAGACAATTCACAAAATTGTGCCTACACTCCTATGCATTGAATTACAGGCTAAATTCCAACCCAAATCCAGCAATAGTTACTTATCCTAGAAATGGTTACGCCATTTTTAGATTTGTTATCAGATGCTATTACCTTTATTTTATTTAAAATATCAAAGAATTATTTGAGGTCGTCGACATGGCAGAAAATCCACTTGTTGAACAAGCAAAAGATGGTAATGTGAGCGCGATCGCTTCCCTCATGAATCGATTATTAAAATCTCAAGGCATGTTGGCAAATGTTGAAAGGGATGGCGATCACTTAGAAGTATTAATAGAATCGGATCTGCGCTCCCTAGATGATGAAATGCGTATTCCGAAGCGTCAAGTCTTGATCGGGATGTTGAGAAAGTGGTTTCTTACCATAGGCATTCAAAATGTATCTAGTGTTAATGTCTCTTGGCAGCAAGCAGGAGCAATTGAACCTGCATGGACTGAGACTGTGGTGCTACGAGAGCTAAATCAGGAAGTTAATCAAAATAGCGGATTTGAGGAGCCACAAGAATCTCGTAAGATACCTCCTTTACCAGTATTTTCTCCGAAACCTATGGCAGAGTATCCAAACCCTGAGCCTCCACAGGCTATTGCTCCCACACCAGATCTAGACGAAATGTTTGGCGGTTTAGAAGAGAGTGATGATACTCCCTCAGCCAGCTTACGTTCTGAAGTTGAGCCAGTAAAGACTCCCGCAAATTCGGTTGACCTCTTTTTGTCTGATGTTCCAGTCATACCTGATCTGCCTGCTCCCTCCTCCTCAAATCAGGAAAATACTCAGGACATTTCCCCATCGCAGGGATTCTCATGGCGATCGCTACTAACTACCCCTAGCCTCCCAATGCAATTCATTCAATATGGTGTCACCTGTGCGATTATTTTGGTGGGATTGCGCGGTATCCATACCGCATTGGGCAGCAATGCTCACAAGACTAAGGCGATCGCCCCCCATGTTAACCTTATTGCATCAACGCAACCACTGACTAGGGAGTTTTGACTTGTCCAATCAATTTCATGTTTGCATTACCCTTGGTACAAGACCAGAGGCAATTAAACTAGCGCCAGTGATCACCTGCTTCCAAAATGATCCACGATTTCAGACCTCCGTGATCCTCACAGGACAGCATCGTGAAATGGTTGAGCAAGTGATGCAACTGTTTGCAATCAAGGCAGATTATGACTTGGAGATCATGCGTCCTAAGCAAACCCTCACCGAAATCACCTGCAATAGTCTTATTGGTCTCGAAAAGTTATATCAAGACATCAAGCCCAATTTTGTGATTGTCCAAGGCGATACCACCACAGCTTTTGCGGCGGCTCTAGCAGCTTTTTATCAAAAAATTCCCGTTGGACATGTTGAAGCTGGACTTCGCACCGACAACCTTTTTAACCCCTTTCCCGAAGAAGCTAATCGTCGCCTGATCTCTCAATTTGCTCAACTACATTTCGCGCCCACCCTTGCTTCTGTCCATAATCTCCAAGCATCGGGCGTAAAATCTGGTATCTACCAAACAGGTAATACAGTCATTGATGCTCTGCTCCATGTATCAGCGCGATCGCCAAAATGTGAAATCCCCAACCTCGACTGGTCAGCGCAACGAGTTATCCTCGCCACCGTCCATCGTCGCGAAAACTGGGGTGAACCCCTCGGACAAATTATCCAAGCATGGCTCACGATTTTAGATAAATTCCCTGACGTAGCTCTGGTTTTGCCGATGCACCTTAATCCAGTAGTACGGGAGCCATTAATCGCTAAACTCGGCAACCATCCGCGTATATTTTTAATCGAACCCCTCGACTATGAGCAGCTAGTGGGCGCAATGCAACGCTGTCACCTAATTATGAGTGATTCGGGAGGCTTGCAAGAGGAAGCACCGAGTCTTGCCAAACCCGTCTTGGTATTGCGCTCTACCACTGAACGTCCAGAGGCGATCGCCGCAGGTACAAGTAAACTAGTTGGCACTGTTGCCGATGACATCGTTGCTGCCGCCACCACATTACTGAGCGATCGCCAAGCCTACGCAGCTATGGCAAATGTCGCCAATCCCTTTGGCAACGGAACCGCCAGCCAACAAATCCTTGATATTGTCCACACTTTCTTACAGCATTAACAAAAAAAGACTGCAAAGCAGTCTTTTTTTGCTTTTAGAATACCTAACTACGACATCGCCTGAATGATGTAATCAAAATAAGGCTCAGTGGTAGCCGCATCATCTTTACTCAACAAAGCCAAAGCCGCATTCTTTAAACAACGAATCCCATCGGCCATACCCACCAAAGGCACACCCAGAGAGTTATACATCTCGCGAACACCAATGATCCCAATTTTTTCAATAGGATCTTTGTCGCCAGCTAATACACCATAGGTGGTAAGACGCACATACCAAGTAAAATCACGCACACACTGATTACGCTGCCTCTGGCCATAGGCATTACCACCAGGAGAAACATACTCAGGATGAATTTTAAATAGCTCTTCCGTTGCCTTCTTGACAATCTTATCTTCACTTTCTGCCAAGATTGTGGCGATCCTAATCCTCTGAGTACCAGTGGCTAAGAAACTCTGCACACTTTGCAACTCAGCAATACTAGGATAACGCAGCTCTTCATCTGCTCTTTCTAAAACTTGACTAACTACACTCATAATTAAAATAAAAAAATAATTTAATAAACTTGTCTTCTTAGTGTACCAAAAGCAGTCAAAGAGCCAAGGCTTTTTGAGATACCGTTGCTTTTAGAAAAAAAGTATAGCTCTTAGCAATGACATAAAACTCTCAAGAGACCACATTATTATTACGTTTTTTAAAGGAGTGGACACTCTTTAGCAAAATATTGAGTAATTACCACAGTCATCTAAATCGATCTTTAGTTTAGGTTATGTATCGTCATTTAAGTATTAATATGCAGTAATTTAGTTAAGTGTGTTTATTTAAAGAGATATGATCCCAACCATACCCACCGAGCAGATCGATCGCATTGTGTGGAATCAACACCACGACCCTTTTACAGTCCTTGGTCCCCATGAAATAGAGCAAGATGGTAAGTCGGTATGGGTGGTTAGAGCGTATCTACCCGACGCAGAGTCGGTATATGTTGTTACGCCCGATTCCCACAAAGAGTATCCGATGCATTCCGTGCATCATCCCCACTTCTTTGAGTGCCTAATTACGGATGCACCACACCTATTTAGCTATGAGCTACGGGTAAAATCTGGAGATAGCGATCGCCTAATTCGTGATCCTTACTTTTTTAAGTCCCCACTGCTCACCGAGTTTGATGCCTATTTGTTTGGGGAAGGAACGCATTATCAAATTTATGAAAAAATGGGCGCACACCCCACCGAAATTGAAGGTGTAAGTGGGGTATATTTCGCTGTGTGGGCTCCTAACGCCAGAAATGTTTCAGTAATTGGCGATTTCAACAGTTGGGATGGGCGCAAACACCAAATGCGGAAGGGTAATACAGGTATTTGGGATTTGTTTATCCCTGATATTACCGTTGGTACAGCCTATAAATATGAAATTAAAAGCCCAGAGGGACATATTTATGAAAAATCCGATCCCTATGGCTTTTTCCAAGAAGTGCGCCCCAAAACCGCTTCCATCGTTACTAATCTTAATGAATATACTTGGCATGACCAAAATTGGCTAGACAAGCGCCGCAGTACTGACCCACTCAAACAACCGATCTCTGTCTATGAGTTGCACCTTGGCTCTTGGATGCACGCCTCTGTGGACAATCCGCCCAGCAGTGGCTACCCTGCCGTATCAGCCGCAGACCTAAAACCTGGGGCAAGGTTTCTCACCTATCGTGAACTGGCGGAAGATCTCATTCCCTACGTCAAGGAGATGGGCTATACCCACATTGAGGTGATGCCGATCGCCGAGCATCCCTTTGACGGGTCTTGGGGCTATCAGGTGACGGGCTACTATGCCGCCACCTCTCGCTACGGCACACCACAGGATTTGATGTACTTCATCGATCAATGCCACCAAAATAATATTGGGATTATTGTCGACTGGGTTCCTGCCCACTTCCCCAAAGATGGGCATGGTCTATCCTTTTTTGATGGCACATTTCTCTATGAACCTGCCGATGAGCGCATTGGTGAACATAAGGAATGGGGAACCAAAATTTTTAACTACAAGCGCAGTGAAGTCAAAAACTTCCTGATTGCCAATGTCCTTTTTTGGTTTGATAAGTACCATATTGATGGCATTCGGGTCGATGCGGTGGCCTCGATGATCTATCGTGACTACAACCGCGAAGCTGGCAACTGGCTGCCCAATGAGTATGGTGGGCGTGAGAGCCTAGAAGCGATCGAGTTATTCCGCCATCTGCATAGCATTTTGTTTACCTATTATCCTGGGGCATTGTCGATCGCGGAAGAATCCACATCTTGGCCGATGGTGACATGGCCTGCCTATTCGGGTGGCTTAGGGTTTAACCTGAAATGGAACATGGGTTGGATGCACGACATGCTCAATTATTTCAAGCTCGACCCCTATTTCCGTGGTCACAATAACAATTACGTCACCTTTAGTATTTGGTATGCCTTCAGCGAAAACTTTATGCTGGCGCTATCCCATGACGAAGTGGTGCATGGCAAGAGTCCGATGATTGGCAAGATGCCAGGGGATGAATGGCAAAAATTTGCTAATTTGCGCTGCCTCTATGGTTATATGTTTACCCACCCTGGGAAGAAGACCATGTTTATGGGGATGGAGATCGGTCAGTGGTCGGAGTGGAATGTTTGGGGCGATTTGGAATGGCATCTGTTGCAGTATCAACCCCACAAGACTCTCCAGTTATACATCAGTGATTTGAATAAGCTGTTGCGGTCTTACCCCGAACTCTATGTTTACGATTTTACGGAGGATGGTTTTGAATGGATTGAGTGTAATGATACGCAAAATTCAGTGATCTCTTTCTTGCGAAAGGCAGACGATGATAATTTTGTGTTAGTTGTATGTAACTTTACACCTGTACCACATCATAACTATCGGGTGGGTGTACCTGCTAAGGGTTTCTATAAGGAGATTCTGAATAGTGATGCGCCCATGTATGGCGGCAGTGGCATTGGTAATCTCGGTGGTAAGTATGCCGATGATTATGGAAGTCATGGCAAGCCCTATTCTGTTGATGTAACTGCTCCACCTTTGGCGGTGGTGGTCTTGAAATATATGGCTGAAGGTTAGAGAGTGTTTGAGAAGTTTTGATCCCCCTAAATCCCCCTTAAAAAGGGGGACTTTTTTAATCTTTCCCCCCTTCCATAAGGGGGGGTAGGGGGGGATCAATCGGTATTTTTAGCGAATGCCCACACTTCTCAAACAGGCTCTTAATAAGAATCATCTCTTCACAGAAGTGTAACTACACTTCTGTGAAGTTAAAAAACAAACCTAGCAAGGTTCATTACTTAATCAATGACTAACTCTTGGAAAGGAGAATTAGAATTAGAATTTGCGAAAAGAGCGCAGCAAACGACTCTGGCGCGAAGCTATACCGTTGCGCCTTGGAAAATTCAGCGATCGCTATATCCTGAGGGTCAAGAGGTTTGCCATTGTGTACTACTGCATACGGCTGGTGGCTTTGTGGGTGGCGATCGCCTCTCGGCACAGATCCATCTCCAACCCCATACACAGGCTTTGCTAACTACTGCTACCGCCAGTAAGGTCTATCGCAGTAATGGGGAAGAAGCAACACAGGAGATGGTGATTCGGGTGGATGAAGGGGCGAATTTGGAATGGTTTCCGCAGGAGACGATCGCCTTTGCCGAGTCTCGATATCGCCAAACTACTCGTATCGAACTTGCCCCATCTGCCACCTGTACCTTTTGGGAAATTGTGCGATTTGGGCGCACCGCAAGGGGCGAAAAGTTTATTGGTGGTAGCTGGCGATCGCATACGGAGGTATGGCAAGATCAAATGCCTCTATGGATTGATCGGCAATATTTACAAGGTACTTCGGAAATGTTAGAGAGTCCTAACGGTTTGCATGGATGGGCGATCGCTGCGAGTTTTATTTTTGTGGGGGCGATCGTGGAGCCAGAGCTAATCACCGAAATCCGTGCCACTTGGGATCATGGTAATTATGAGGGTTTGGCGGGAGTCACGCGATCGCGATCGGGGTTAGTCTGCCGTTACTGTGGCAATTCATCTAGTGATGCCCGCCAATGGTTTCAATCAGTTTGGCAGCTTTTGCGTGTATTCTATAGGAATCGCAAGATATGCGTACCTAGAGTTTGGTGATATTTTTTGGGCTTTGCGTTTGGCACTTTGACCTAAAAAAATTAAGTATATTCAAGATTTGGTAAATACTCATGCAGTTAACGCCTCAAGAAAAAGACAAGTTGCTGATTTTTACAGCCGCAAGGGTTGCGGAACGGCGCAAAGCGAAGGGATTGAAACTCAACTATCCTGAAGCGATCGCTTTCATTACTGCCGAAATTATGGAAGGAGCAAGGGAAGGACGCACAGTGGCGGATCTCATGTCCTACGGTGCGACTCTGCTCACTCGCGATGATGTCATGGAAGGGATTCCCGAAATGATCCATGATGTCCAAGTGGAAGCCACTTTTCCCGATGGAACTAAACTTGTGACAGTACATAATCCTATTCGCTAACTAGCAATCCCAATACTTTATGGAGGTCTGAGATGATCGCGATCGCCACATCCCAAAACCCACAAAATGCAACAGAAACAAGCCAGAAGTTAACTTTCGAGCAGTTTCTAGAACTATGTCCCAATGATGGGCATTACGAGCTAGTCCATGGGAAAATATTTAGACATTTAGACATGATATTTACTCGCAATCATGATGATGTTGCTGAATTTATTGATAGAAGCTTTTATCGTCAGGTTGAGAAACTATCTCTTGACTATGTGATTAAGAGAGGGATTGCAATTCAGACCATTAATGCTGATGGCAATGAACAGGGTCGTATTCCTGATGTGTGTGTAGTTGATAGACAGGTTTGGCGTTCCAATCGTAAAGATTATTCGGCATTACGCGAACCGATTCAGTTAGCTGTAGAAGTTGCTTCTAACAATTGGGATGATGACTATATTGATAAATTTGACGAATATCAGCGTTTAGGTATCTCTGAATATTGGATTGTGGATTATTGGGCGATCGCTAGTCGCGAATATTTGGGAAATCCTAAAATCCCCACTGTATTTGTGAATTTGCTAGATGAAAATGGCAAATACCAAACCTCTAAATTTACAGGAGAAGATAAAATCATTTCGCGGACTTTTCCCGAACTGGACTTAACTGCTGCTCAAATTGTGAACATCTAGAATGTCTTGCGGTTTGCCAATGAGTGCGAACTCATTTGAGAATCAAATAAATACAAAGAGCCTGATTAAACAACAATGGAGATGAATCTATGATTGTCGGTGAAATTATTACGCCAGAAGGTGATATTGAATTGAATGCTGGGCGCGAAGTAATTACGCTCACTGTTGGTAATTCTGGCGATCGCCCGATTCAAGTTGGTTCCCACTATCATTTCTACGAAGCTAATGCCGCCCTAATTTTTGATCGCGATCGCGCCAAAGGAACCCATCTAGATATCCCTGCGGGAACTTCTATCCGCTTTGAGCCGGGGGATGAAAAGGAAGTAAATCTAGTTCCCTATGTGGGGAGCCGTGAGGTGTATGGATTTAATGCTTTGGTGGAAGGTAAATTGGAGGATTAGCCTATGAACGCAACTCTAGCTGCGGAAAAATTGACACTCTATGATTTGGAAAAGTCTTTTAATCTGACTTTGTGCGATCGCCCTGACTTTTTCCCAGAGTGGCATATTGATCCCTTGCTAATTTCAAGATCTGTATCAGCAAAAGAAAAAGAGCAGCTAGACCGTATTAAAACTAACTACATCCATTTGTCTAAGCGTCCCATGCTTGAAGAAATGGTGAAGATGGTTGTTTTATCGCCACTTCTAGACATAGCAGGATTTTATCAACCCCCATTTTATGCGGTTGCCGAAAAATCAGTCCAGCTTTCTGTCAAAGATGAAAATCTCACCATTCGCGGCAAAATTGATGTACTGGTACTACAAGATCGTTTTTGGATTTTAGTAATTGAGTCGAAGCAAATCGGAGTCTCCATCCAAAAAGGAATTCCTCAAGCTCTTGCCTATATGCTTGCTAATCCCCGTTCGGACAAAGATCTGTATGGAATGGTTACAAACGGAAGTAATTTTATATTTCTCAAACTAGCAAGGCAAGATCAAAATAAACCTATCTATGGAATTTCCGATGAATACACCTTAATGCGTCATGAGAACGATCTATACAAGATCTTGCAAATATTAAAAGCTATTGGCAAAGCCATTATTTGATATTCGGAAAAGTAATCTCTGATTTATACTAAAATAGGGGTTTGCTGCATGATTCGACTGAAACCCTTACTGCATAAGATTTTCCCAATAAGACTTCTAATAGCGAAATCATTGCTAAATAAAGATTATGGGATATTTGTACAACAAAGCCCTAAAACAGCATTACAACTTATACAAAAATTAAAAAAATGTCCCCCGTTCTCAAAAGCGCCCACATCAAGAATTTTAAAAGTTTAGGTGATGTTAACTTAAATTTTAAGAGCTTAACTATCATTGTAGGCGCTAACTCTAGCGGTAAGTCTTGTTGTTTAGAATCACTGAATCTATTGAAAACTATTGTTAAAGTTGGCAAGGCTCCGCCTTCTTGGTATTTGGAAGACGATATTAGAATCGGAGAGGAATCTTCTGGCATCACTTTGCAAGTGTTTATAAGTGACGTAAAAGACGCTGACTATTCAGTGAATCTTGCATTAAGGGGGAACTTAGAAGAAAACTTTATTATTGCGTCCGAGAATCTAACAATCAGTAAAACAAAGGTTATTAATATATCTAAAGGCAAAGGTGAAGTCCGAGACGAAAATAATAAGGGAAGACAACCATATCAATCCACTCCAGATACTGTAGCTCTTTCGTCAACAGGTAGCTTTGGAGTTAAACCAGTCACTAAAAATGTTTCTAATTTTATAAAACAATGGGAATTTTATGATCTAGATCCTGATGTTATTAAGAGCTATGAAACTAGAGGCTTTAAAAATGAAACTAGAGATAACCTAATACGTCTTGATAGCTTCGGTCATCAACTTCAAGGACTGCTTCAACATTGGGCATCAGATTCTAATGATCAATTATTTAAAGATGTTTCTGATGAAATACAGCAATGCTTGAATATAGATCTAATCTCTGGTCATCATAAAGGTAAACAAGTTATCAAGATAAAAGAAAAAAATGGTTTAGAAATACCTTTCAGTAATCTATCTGACGGAACTTTGCGAATGATTGGATACTGCTCATTGTTGTATTCTCCAGATATACCTAGCCTAATCGCAATCGAGGAACCAGAAAGAAATTTGCATCCCGGAATTCTTAAAGATCTTGCATCTATCCTAAAAAGATTGTCTCAAAAAACTCAAGTAGTTATTACAACTCATAGTTCTCAATTACTTGATTGCTTCGATATTAATGAAATATCAAGCGATGTCTCAGTGATTTTAGTTAAAAAAAATCTCAAATTAGGTACAGAAGCGATTGGATTAGATAAGCTAAGTCAAGATTGTGATGGACTTCGGGATTGGATGCAAGATTTTGGAATTGGGAGCGCTATATACCATAGCAATCTTATTCAAGAGGTGTTGGCAAACTGATATGGCAAAAGTTCGCATCTGGACTCCTGAATCAGACACAGATAGCAAAGTTGTCCAAACCCTTGCAAATAAAATATTAAGATTCCACAACATAGACATTTCAATTAGTACAGCTACTAAAAGTGCTTATAATACAGCCGCCCGTGTAGATGGTGGTTTGCATAAAGCTGTTACAGCTTACTTAAAACAAGATGACTTAGTAATTTTTTTACTTGATCACGATGGCATTCAATCTCAATCTCAAAGAAAAAATGAAGTAAATTCTCATATTAATAAAATTAGCGAAGTGGTTCGGCAAATACCAAATGCAATGCTGTTGTATATGTGTCAAGAACTTGAAGCTTGGCTATTGATTGATTGCTTGGGTATTTGCTGTTATTTTAAAAAGGATCATGATGAAACTATAAGACAAGATTCAAATTGGATTAAGTTCGCACAAAAATATCAATTGGGTAAAACTGATTTAATTGTAGAAGTAGAGAGAGGAGGAAAGAATGCGAAAGAATATCTAGTCAATTTTTCCCGTAAAATTATTACAAAAATAAATCCTAAACTCAAACCTAAGGATATAGATAAAAATGAATATGCTGAAAATATTGCCGATCGCGTTGCAGAATTCATTAACATCAATACCGAAACGCTTAAACGTAATGATTCCCTAAAAAAGTTTGCTGACTGTCTTTGTGAAATTGCCCAAACATCTGAGGAGAAACGCCAATGAGTTACAGAATGTCCCGCCGTGCCTATGCCGATACCTATGGCCCCACCGTGGGCGATCGCGTACGTCTAGCGGATACCGAATTATTTATTGAAGTAGAACGTGACTATACCACCTACGGTGACGAGGTGAAATTTGGTGGTGGTAAGGTGATCCGTGATGGCATGGGACAATCGCCAATTACTCGCGCCGATGGTGCGGTGGATGTGGTGATTACCAATGCACTGATTTTAGATTGGTGGGGAGTGGTCAAGGCAGATGTGGGCATCAAGGATGGCAAAATTATCGCGATCGGCAAGGCGGGTAATCCTTACATTCAAAATAATATCGATATTATTATTGGCGCTAGTACCGAAGTCATTGCAGGGGAAGGCAAGATTCTCACCGCAGGGGGGATCGATAGCCATATTCACTTTATTTCACCACAGCAAATTGATGTGGCGATCGCCTCTGGCGTAACCACCATGATCGGTGGCGGCACTGGCCCTGCCACAGGTACAAATGCCACCACTTGCACCCCCGGCGCATGGAATATGGCAAGAATGCTGGAATCTGCCGATGCGTTCCCGATGAATTTGGGATTTTTGGGTAAAGGCAACAGTGCTAAACCAGAGGGACTAGTGGAACAACTAGAAGCAGGAGGTATGGGACTCAAACTCCATGAAGATTGGGGAACGAATCCCGCCACTATTGATACCTGCTTAGGGGTGGCCGATGAGTATGATGTCCAAGTGGCAATCCATACGGATACCCTCAACGAAGCAGGCTTTGTGGAAGATACGATTCGCGCCTTTAAGAATCGGGTGATTCATACTTACCATACCGAAGGTGCTGGAGGCGGTCACGCTCCCGACATCATCAAGCTTTGCAGCGAACTCAATGTTTTGCCATCTTCCACCAATCCCACCCGTCCCTATACCCTCAACACCCTAGATGAACATCTCGATATGTTGATGGTTTGCCACCATCTCGATCCGAGTATTCCTGAAGATATTTCCTTTGCTGAGTCCCGTATTCGCCGCGAAACGATCGCCGCCGAAGATATTCTCCATGACATCGGCGCATTTAGTATGATTTCCTCCGACTCACAGGCAATGGGGCGTGTGGGAGAGGTGATTATTCGCACATGGCAGACTGCTCACAAAATGAAGGTGCAACGTGGTGTGCTGTCGGGTAGTGAACCTAAGCCAGCCGATAATCTTCGCGCTCAACGATATATTGCTAAATACACCATCAATCCCGCGATCGCCCATGGCATTTCCGAATATGTCGGCTCCATTGAAGTTGGCAAAATCGCTGACCTTTGTCTCTGGAGTCCCGCCTTCTTTGGGGTCAAGCCTGAAATGGTGCTAAAGGGAGGCATGATCGCTTGGTCACAGATGGGCGATGCTAATGCTAGTATTCCTACGCCCCAACCTGTGCATATGCGGCCGATGTTTGGCAGCTATGGCAATGCGATCGCGAAGACTTCCTTTACCTTCATGTCGCAAATAGCGATCGAGAGAGAGATTCCGCAACAACTGAAATTACAAAAGCAGGTACTAGCAACTAAGGGCAACCGCAATATCAGCAAACGTGATTTAAAACTCAACGATACCTTACCCCAGATTGAAGTTGATCCTGAAACCTATGAGGTGAGAGCCAATGGTGAGTTGTTGACCTGTGAACCTGCGACGGTTTTGCCAATGGCGCAGCGCTATTTTCTGTTTTAAATTTTTCTCTTGAGAGCCTATTTGAGAAGTGTGGGCATTAACTAAAAATACTGTGTGATCCCCCCTGCCCCCCTTACAAAAGGGGGGAAAAGATTAAAAAAGTCCCCCTTCTCAAGGGGGATTTAGGGGAATTAAAACTTCTCAAATACGCCATATTCAACCTAAATAATTTGCGTAAGTCCTACTAATATTTGATGTAAGTTGATATCCCATGTTGCCTCCCTTAATTATTCTCGATCCGCTTTTACAGTCATGGTTGCGCGAAGATATTGGTCGCGGCGATCGCTCAACGATGGGACTGTTTGCTGATGGTTCGGCTCCCCTTGGCGAAGCACAATGGATTGCCAAAGCTGATGGAGTGGTGGCGGGTTTACCCTTGGCGGCAAGAGTGTTTCAGCTTTTGGATCAGGGGGTGACGGTGGAAATGGTTGTGCAGGACGGACAGGCAGTGCGATCGGGGGATCTGCTGCTCAAAGTTCAAGGAAGTTTGGCAGTGCTACTGATGGGAGAAAGGGTGGCGCTAAATCTGGTAATGCGCTTGTCGGGCATTGCGAGCAGTACGGCGCAGTATGTGGCAGCGATCGCCCATACCTCGACTCGATTGGTGGATACAAGGAAGACAATTCCGGGGATGCGAATTTTAGAAAAATATGCCTCGGCAGTGGGGGGAGCGACAAATCATCGCTATGGTTTAGATGATGCAGTAATGCTCAAGGATAATCATATTGCGGCCGCAGGGGGACTGACCTCTGCCGTTACAAGGGTACGCGATCGCATTCCCTTTACTACGGTAATTGAGGTGGAAACTGAATCGATCGCTCAAGTTCAGGAAGCCGTATTACTTAACTTAGATGTAATCATGCTGGACAATATGCCCCTAGAGATGATGCGCGAAGCGATCGCGATTATCCGTGATGCCAGTCCCCACACCAAAATCGAAGCCTCTGGCAATGTCACTCTCCAGACGATCGCCGCGATCGCCGAATTAGGAGTGGATTATATTTCCACATCGGCAACCATTACGCGATCGGCTTGGCTAGATATTAGTATGCGAATTAGTAGTTAGGCTCTTTCTGCTAATTCTAGCCAACGCTCAGTTGATCGATCAATCGCCTCAGTGAGTTCCGCCAGACGATTGGCTAGTTTTTGAATCTCGATATGACCTGTGGGCGGATTGTGATAGAGTTGCTTCTCCACTTCCGCTTTTTCCTGTTCCATTTGTGGAATTTTTAATTCTAATTCTTCATATTCACGTTTTTCCTTATAGGAAAGTTTGGCAGCTTTGGGGCTAGGCGATTCTGGAGATGCTTGGGAAGATTGCTTTGTATTGGTTACAGTTTGCGATGCTGATTGATCCTTATTGCTTGAATCTTTACTCAGTTTATATGGATTAGTTACTGATTCTTCTTCATCTTTTTTGTAATCTAAATAGACAGAATAGTTGCCAGGATACAAACGCACCTCTCCCTCTGGCTCAAAGGCAAAAACCATATCCACCGTGCGATCTAGGAAATAGCGATCGTGGGAAACCACAATGACACAACCGTTAAATTCTTCGAGATACTCCTCTAACACACTCAAGGTCTGCACATCCAGATCATTAGTCGGTTCATCGAGAATCAGTACATTAGGAGCTTCCATCAATACCTTTAAGAGAAACAAGCGCCGCTTTTCTCCTCCCGAAAGCTTATGGATTGGCGCATACTGCTGATTAGGGGAAAATAAAAATCGCTCCAACATTTGCGAGGCAGTAATCACACTGCCATCATTGGTTTTGACTAGCTCAGAGACATCCTTGAGATATTCGATGACTCGCTGATCGCCATGTTCAGCAAGATCATCGGAATGTTGATCAAAGTAACCAAAGTGAATAGTTGTCCCAATTTCCACAGTGCCACTATCGGGCTGTAAGCGTCCCGTAATGATATTCATGAGGGTGGACTTGCCTGCGCCATTACTGCCGATGATGCCGATGCGGTCTTCGGGCGTAAAGTTGTAGGAAAAATCCTTAATCAACAGGCGATCGCCAAAGGATTTGGAGACCCGATCTAGTTCCACCACTTTTTTACCGATGCGCCGTCCTGCGGTGGTGATATCCACCTTGGCATTTACTTGCTTAAACTCTTGAGCTTGCAGAGCATGGGCGCGATCAATCCTTGCCTTTTGTTTGGTACTTCTTGCCTTGGGGCCTTTTTTGAGCCATTCCAACTCACGGCGCAACAGTCCCGCATGTTTGCGCTGTGTACTGACGGCAGACTCCTCAGCCTCAGCTTTTTTTTCTAGATAATAGGCATAGTTGCCAGAGTAGGCGAATAGATCGCCGCGATCGATTTCAATAATCCGATTGGTGACTTTATCGAGAAAATAGCGATCGTGGGTAATTAATAACAAGGCTCCCCGATAGCGATTGAGATAGCTCTGCAACCATTCCACCGATAGGGCATCAAGGTGGTTGGTGGGTTCATCCATCAAGAGGACATCGGGCGCAGACAACAGGGCTGAGGCGATCGCAATGCGCTTGCGGTATCCCCCCGACAGGCTGCCCACCTTTGCCTCTAGATCATTAATGCCCAACTTAGTCAGCACAATCTTGGCATTAGTTTCGAGATCCCACGCACCGATTTGATCCATCCGTTCCGAAATGCTGGACAGTTGAGCCAAAAGGGTTTGCTGATCGCCATGACCATGAGAAAGTTTGTCAGATATTTCCTCATACTCCTTCACCAGTGCCATCTGCTCGCCACTGTCGGCAAACACCTGCTCTAAAACCGTGAGATCTTCATTCAGATCTGGTTGCTGTGGCAAATAGATAATCTTGGCACTGGAGTTAATCCATAGCTCTCCCCCATCGCTCGGCTCTAGTCCTGCAATCATCTTGAGCAAAGTAGATTTGCCTGAACCATTAGTGCCGATCAGCCCCACCTTATCGCCTTCATTGAGGCTAAAACTGGCATCCTTGAGAATTTCCTTGATGCCAAAGTCTTTGCGGAGCGATCGCAATGTAAAAAGTGCCATGCTGTACCAATCGTTATCGTTAGCTATCTAAATTCTACAGAAGTTCTACAGAAATTAGACAGCTATAGCTTTGCCAAAATAGTCGCTGTCACAGGAACCACTCCCGCATCATCGCTACTCAGGGCGATCGCCGCCGCATGGGACAAGTCCAAACTGCGATCGCCAAAATAGGGACCCCGATCATTAATTCGCACAATCACTGACTTACCATTGCGATCGTTTGTCACCTTGAGATAGGTATCGAAGGGCAGACTAGGATGCGCCGCCGTAAAGTCATTTTGCTCGAAATATTCTCCCGAAGCGGTTTGCCTGCCGTGAAAATAGGGGCCATACCAAGAAGCGATCGCATTGAGATGTTCACCCGTCTCCACCAATTGATACATCTGGGTTTGGGCATCCACCAAGCTTAGGGGCTGTACCTGTGCCACCACCCGCAGATTATTGACCCACTCCGTCAATTGTAATGAGGGATTTTCAACATCTTCACGATGCAGAGTAATGAGATCCACATCTCGGTATTTCACAACGTAATGATCATTGATGACTCTAGGCAGAATTTGCTCAGGATCAAAATCGGGCTTGTTCATTAGGATGGCTAATTTAGCTGATGTCAGTGCCGCTTTAGATAGATCATTTACCTGCATGACTGGTCGCTGATTGACAAAGATTGTCCATTCTCGACTCGCGTTGACATTTTCGCTAGTGCCTTGATCAGTATTTTCACCATTGAGGCGAAATTCAACTTTGTAGAGGGGATGACCAATACCATTAACACCATTAACTTCCTTGTCCATAGTGACTGGATATAGAGAAGGATCAACTAGCTTAAAGGATGGATTAATTTCATTGACATCAGCAATATTAGCGGTTACAGAATCAGCAACAATTATAGGTATTACGCCACCCAACATAAGGGAACTCAGCGCAAGGGTGGTAAATTTTGATAGTGAAGACATATTGTTTTAAGATTTAGCAACATAGATGGAAAAATTTGCTAAACTTCAAATCAACTCAATAAACTTGGTTCAAATCATAAGTTGAAATAAATAGGGTAAGCAGCTATTTATTTGATTACATATTTAATTACATTTAATTACAGTTTTTAGTTTGCTATTTAGTTACTTACGATTTATGTTCGGTAAATTAGTCTTTATCGAAATACTTGATATATTTATCCATAGGATTAATAAATATTAGTAAGTATTTATAGAATAATTACAGGTATTTTATAAGTGTTTTTAATGTATATTTCAATTTATAAGTTCTAACTTGGTTGTCACTTTAGCGATTACTTAAATCATCCTTTAGCATTTTCTACATCGCTGCGATCTTTCTCAGTTGAGCAATTTTAGAGAGATAACTAAGATGATTAATCGATGTATTTCTTGAAAAGATTTATTTAAAATTTCAAAGTAGCTAACCACAAAGCAGCTTAAGGAATCACTTAAAAGTATTTTGTAATTATTGTTGTTTGCTCATTAGTTTGATTATTGTTTTTCTTATTTTTGATTATTTTCTACATTGTTTTTCGATAGCTAAGTGTAAGTAATAAAATTAACCTATTCATTTCTCTTAGTAGATTTACTACTGGTTACTAAAGTTTTTATTGAGTTGTATTTTTAGTTTAGATGCTGTTAAAGCTAACAGGCATTTTTTAAGGTACGTTATTAGTGGGGATCACAAATCATCCTTTAGAAATAAATAAACCGAGGATTATTTTGAAGATTGTTGCCGATATATAAATTTTAAAAGCTTAATTAATGAAAAAAATTAGAATATAGATAATGTTTATGTGTTTTTTTGATCCCTGTGATTAGTGATTGAGAAAATATGGATAACTTAGAACCTTTACTAATCAATCCCTATGACCTTCTCGGCTGGTGTTATGACTGCAAGTTTGATGGCTTGACAAGGTAAGTTTGTCGTGGATATTGTAAAGAATTGTTAAATATTTGTTAAATTTCATTAATAAAACTTAAAAATCTAACTTTTAGTTCAGTAGCATTGATTTACTGTTGCCAATGCAAGCTGATGTAAGTGAAAGCAACGAATGCAAGCAATAGCTCAGTAATAACTAAGTGCCAAAAAAGTTATAGGGATGGGTAACTGATCGGCTTTAATTAATAGTTAGCAGATTGTAACTGGCAGTTTTTGTCCGTTTGGGGAATTGATATTATGTGGCGAGCATTAGCGATCGCCTATCTAGTCAGGAAGCTCACGATATTCAAACAGCATCTAAAGACATACAAAAGGCATATATATGGGGATTGCACGGCGACAATTTTTGCTAACAGGTCTATCTAGTTTGGCTGGATGGCATCTTGGGGGTTGCGATCGCGTTGCCTATGCCGCTAATACTTATTTGAGTCTTTTGAATGCTCCTCAACGCCGCAAAGCTTTACTAATCGGCATCAATCAATACAATGCTAGGGATGAACTAGGTGGATGGTTGCCTCTGCGGGGGTGCGTGGATGATGTGGAGTTGCAAAGGGAGCTATTGATCTATCGTTTTGGGTTTGCGCCGCAGGATGTGATTTGCTTGACGGATGCGGATGCCACCCGCGATCGTATTGCGGAGGCCATGACTGAACACCTAGCGGCGCAAACTTTGCCCGATGATCTGGTGGTTGTGCATTTTAGTGGCTATGGTTCGCGTTTGGGAAAATACGATAGTTTGGTTCCTGTGGATAGCGGACTGCCTCAAAATGTGGGGACGCTCCGCGATATTACGCAGATTGACTGGCAATCGTGGATGAGGGCGATCGCGACTGAGCGAATTATTAATGTCATTGATGCGGGATTTTACTATCCGCGTATGTCTGAAATTGGTGCTTTTCGTTTGCGATCGCGAGTGGGTTTGGAGGAATGGCAACCGCCACTATTAACACAATCCCTAACAGATCCATCAACAATAGCAACGATGACAACATCTCAGGGGATATCGTTGCGAGCCGCTTCAGGAAATATGTTGTGTGCGGAGTGGAATGGATTAAACAATGGAGTATTTACCTATGCCCTAGTACAACGACTATGGCAACTGACTCCACCGACAACTATTTATGTGTTAATGGGTGAATTAGCAACAAATCTCAATCGTCTCACTTTATTAAATAGTGATTTATCAATTGAGCATCAGGTGGATGCGATGCTGGCAGTAGATGCCAAACAAAAGGCGATCGCCAATGATCAACTTTCGCAATTACTGACAATTCCTAGTTTTAGTGGTGATGGCGTAATTGTGGGATTGAGTAGCGATCGCCGTATTGTGGATGTAGCGCTAACGGGCTTACCGATCACTGTCCTCAATAACTACATGGCTGGTTCCATTTTCCATGTCTTAAATCCTAATTCACCGCAAACAGAACCATCACTCATTCAACTAAAATCACGCAATGGCTCTTGGGGTAAAGCTGAACCTGTGAGCAATCGTGCCTCTAAGAGCAATGGCAAAATAGAAGTGGGACAGGCATTGCAGGAAAATATTCGCGCAGTATCACGGAATGTGAAATTAGCGATCGCCCTCGATAGCGGACTGAGTAAAATTGAACGCATCGATGCTACGAGTATTCTGTCAACCTTACCGAATATGTTTGGCATTAATCTCAATGAGCAGCAAGCCGATTGTTTGTTTGGTTCCCAATCTGCTAGTTATGGATTATTCACTGTTAGTCGATTACCGATCCTTGGTTCCTTTGGGGCAGTTGGAGAGTCAGTGGGAGTGGCTATCAAGCGGCTCAAACCATTTTTTGAAGGACTTTTGGCGGCCAAACTATTACGTCTGTTGGAAAACTATAATTCCACCAAAGTACAGGTTAGGGCAACCCTTAAAGCTCAAATTGGTAGCGATCATCGATCTGTAATTATTGCCAGTCGGGAGCGCAACCGTTCCGAAAAATTCCCTCAAAATCTGCAAGTTAGCAACTCAATTTGGACTAAGCCCCTAGTCATTGGCGATCGCCTAGAATGCAAAATCGATAACTTTAGTGAGCAACCCCTATATGTCCGCATTTTTTGCGTAGACTCACGCGGCAAACTACTCACTCCCAACTTTATCACCACTCCCTACGCCAACGATGGCATCGTTGCTCCTGCGGAAACCTTAACTATCCCTTACCCCAAAGTACCGATGAATTGGTCAGTGGCGGCTCCAAAGGGGCTAGTAGAAATTCAAGTCATTATTAGTCATTTTCCCCTCTCTCAAGTTGCCAAAACCCTCGAAGAATCACAGCGCCAAGTCTCAACTATCAATGGTCTCATTTCCATTCCTAATCCATTACAAGTCATTCAGTCTCTACTTGCTGACCTCGATTGTACAGCCACTCTTAGCGATCAGCTAGGAGCTAACGGTGCAATTAACAACAATCTATGGATGTTAGATGTCTCACACTGGGCAGCCTTTAACTTCAGCTATCAAGTAGCATAGTTTCAATTTCTTAATTAAAAAACCTTACTGGGTTTGGTTTTTAATTTAAAAAAGTGTGATCACACTTTTTTAAATTGGTTTAGCTATTATCCATAGGCAGCTTGCCCTTTAGCCAATAAGTATTCATTGCGCCCTTGCCCTTAATCTGGATCGTGCCACGTTGCTCAAACATATATTGATTCTTCAAGATTTGATAAGTCTCCTCCGTAACTTGAATATGGTTAGGAAGACCATAGGACTCCATCCGACTGGCAATATTCACCGTATCTCCCCATAGATCATAAATAAACTTCTTCTTCCCAATAACACCTGCCACAGCCTGCCCCGTATGGATACCAATCCGTAATTGGAAAGATTCACCATTAGGACGACTAAATTGATCGATCTGACTTTGCATAGCCAATGCCATATCAGCTACAGACTGCACATGGTTAGCTCTAGGAATGGGCAATCCGCCCACCACCATATAGGAATCACCAATAGTTTTAATCTTCTCCAGATTATATTCATCCGCTAGGCGATCGAACTCCGAGAAAATATCATTGAGCATATCCACTAGTTCTGTAGCCGAAACCACCGTTGCAAATTCGGTAAAACCAACGATATCCGCAAACAGCACAGATACTGACTCAAAACTATCCGCCACAATTGAGCCATTCGTTTTTAATCGAGCACTAGCCGCCATTTGGGAAATTACTCTTTCTTCCGACAGATGGAGTGGCGAAGACTTCAAGCGTTCTGCGATCGCTTTCGGCAAAACATTGAGCAACAAACGTTCGGAGCGCACCTGCTCAATCCGTAACTTCTCCTCCGCACGGCGACGCTCCTGCGCCTCTAGCCCCAAAGATAATAAATCCGCCAACGAACTCACAAAACTAATTTCTTCAATAATCCACAGACGTTCAATATCAATTTGCTCAATCATCAAAACCCCTGTTAAATCATTCTTCACATCAAAGGTTGATAGCAAAATAGATACCACCCCATGAGGATGGAGATACTGCTCATATATATTGAATAGATATGGCTCACTTTCCACATCTTCTACCGCAATATCGCGATTTTCTCGAATTGCCTCAAAAAAATCGGGCATAGATGCTGATTCTAAAAGATTTGCCTCAGTGTGCAAATCTTGACTCTTAATATACAAATCAAGACATTGCAAACTAGACTTGTCATTCCCAAACAGCCACACTCCCACACGCTCAACATCAAGGGTAATACTTGCGGCCTGAGTCACACTCTGCACAGCCGACATAAAATCCCCAAGGTTCAAAAATTTATTCTTAGTTAGTTCCACTAAGGTCTTTTGCTGCTTCCGTAGCTTCTGCTCTCTTTGTAAGAGCATAAAGTTATTGCGTTGTAATGATAGCTGTGAATCTGCTAACTCACTGGTGCGCTGATGTACGCGCACTTCCAAGTCTAAGTTAATTTTTTCATATTGCTTAAAGGAATCCGTCAGCATGTCCGCCATCTGGTTAAAGGATTTTGCTAAGATCTGAATCTCCTTAGTTCCTTGAATAGATACCCTTGAATCTAACTGACCATTGGCAAGTTCCTGTGATGCTGTACTCATATTTAAAAGAGGCTTTGAAATAGAACGCGAAACCACGATTCCTAACCACATCAAAATGATTAACGCCACTAAGCCGACCAAAGAGCTAATTTTGATGTATTCATGGATCTCTCCCACAAAAGCCGACTCAGGTAAAATGACCACGATTAGCCAGTCTAATCCGTCAACATCCATCCAACGTCTAGCCAAAACAAATTGCTTCTCGCCTGCAATATAAACTTGAAATAGCTGTTGATCATTAATAGATGTAAAGCCTCCAAATTGGTTCACGATATATCTAGCCACTTCCCTAGATACAAAATTATTGCTATTCAAGATATTTAAACGTTGGGAATTACCATTGCTTACATTAAAAGTTGATGTTTGATCAGAAGTCGCAACCACTAATCCAGAGCTTTCAATAATAAATAGATGGCTAGATGGTTTGGGCGCAATTTTTTGCAAGAAGGAATTAAACTGCGAGAGAATATAATCAACTCCTAACACTCCAATTAAATTTTGATCGCGATCGTAGAGAGGGTAGCTATGGGAAATTGATAAAATATGGGGACGATCAATCCATTGATAAACACTGCTCCAAGTGGGTTTGCCAGCTTTGACTGCATCGGCATACCATCCTTCTTGACGGACATCTTCGTTATTAATAATTTCTTCTTTGATCTGCTGGCGATCGCCATTGGCATCAGTCATGAAGGAGACAGTTTTATCTAGTCCCTTGAGTTGAGTTGTCTCATTAATCAAGATTTGACCATTATCTTGACGTTCGGCTCCAATAAACTCTTGATTTGTGAAAGCAAAGTTAATGTAGCCAACGGGATAGAGAACTAGTTGTTTCCAGAAAAATTTTCCTGTTACTTCAAAATCATTTAACTTGAGAATACCTAATTTGAAAGCATCGGCGTTGATCTGATTGATTTGTTTGGGTATCCGTAGATAGTTATCTAACTCTTTGCTAACATGTTCGCCAACTTCTGTACTTAAATGATTCGCAAATTCAGTAATTGATTTTTCATGAATCCGTAAAGATATATGCCCAACAGTTAGTACTGCTAGACAAGTGAGGATCACAAAGGGAGTGGTCAAGACAAACCTTAGTGATAGGTTATTAAGAAAGTTGGGCGCAGAGTATTTGATGGTTTTGGACAAACAGTCTAACTAGTTTCAACATTGCTAAGTTTATATTAATCAATCTATCCTAAACTTAAGAAATAGCTTTCAGATATTAGCGGAATTGCGGAATTTATGCCGTTGATTTGTCCAATGGAGTCTGCCCCACCTAAACTACTCTAATTGTAAAGTCTGCACCACTAACGACCTGTCCAGATCTGATTTTGCAACCTTTTTTTAACTCGATGCTGCCATCAACCCTGACCAGTCCATCAATGATCATGAGTTTGGCATATCCGCCCGTATCGGCTACTCCACAAACCTTCAGCAGGTTGCAAAGAGTAATATATTCTCCCGTTAGTTCAAAGGTTTCTTGCATAGGGGGGTGTGACTTTTGGATGATTTTCTGTAGGATGGCTATAGCTGTTTTAATATTTTATGTTTACTACCTTTAGCATAGATCAATCATCCCTTGGCTTATTAGGCAATTTGTTGCCTTTGCTCAATCAAAATTTATTCAGCCAAACTATGGCTGTCTGTCTATGGTTGGGTTTGGTATTTGCAGCCTCTGAATTTTTGCATCGTTTGCGGCAAGATCCTGAACTGGTGCGGAAGGTGGTGCATATTGGTACGGGCAATGTGTTGGTAATTGCTTGGTGGTTGCATATTCCCACTTGGCTATGTTTGTCCGCAGGTGTGATATTTAGCGCGATCGCTTTGGTTTCTCATTTTATTAATATTCTGCCGATGCTCAATGATGTGGGGCGCAAAACCTATGGCGTATTTTATTATTCTTTGAGTATTACTTTGTTAGTGGCGCTATTTTGGCAAGAACATCCCCAGTATGCCGTGATTGGGGTGATGGTGATGTCTTGGGGTGATGGGATGGCGGCTTTAATTGGGAAGCGATTTGGGAAGCATATATTTATGCATTTGGGAAATCAACGCAGCATTGAGGGATCGTTGGCCATGTTTGTGACCAGTGCGCTGGTGGTCATGGGTGTGCTAGGGGCTTCGCAGGTGGAATGGTCTGTTGGTATGATGATTGCTTTGCCTGTGGCGGCGATCGCCTCTCTTTTGGAAGCCTATTCCCCAGGAGGAACGGATAATCTGTCAGTGCCGTTAGCGAGTGCTTTTTTGAGCTATTTTTTGAACCGTTTTATTTAGTTAATTTTTTGAGTAGATTTCTGAGTAGATTTTTTAATTATTTGATTTAATCTGTGGCTATGACAAGTTTTCCTCTGTATCAAACTTCCTTAACTCCATTACTGATTGTTGGCAGTGATACGGGAGTGGGGAAAACAATTTTGACGGCATCTCTGGCTGCCTATTGGCTTACCTATAGCGATCGCCCAAGGGAAGAACTGGGCATCTATAAGCCCTTGCAATCGGGACTAGGAGATCGCGAATACTATGCCCAAGTATTGCCCCTTTCACAAAGCCTAAGCGAGATTACGCCCCTCTATTTTGAAACGCCGATCGCCCCTGCGATCGCGGCAGTCAAAGAAGATAAACCCATTGATTTAGGCTTAATCTGGCGACAGTTTCAGCACTTGACCTCCCAGAAAAAGTGCCTCCTAGTAGAAGCAATGGGCGGCCTAGGTTCACCGATTACCGATGAATATATTGTGGCGGATTTGGCTAGGGATTGGGCTTTGGCAACGATTTTAGTTGTACCTGTGCGCCTTGGGGCAATCTCTCAGGCGATCGCCAATGTTGCTCTGGCAAGAGAGCAGAAAGTCAAAATCAAGGGCATTGTTTTAAGCTGCTCACAGCCCATGAGTGACCAAGACATCAGTGAGCTTGCGCCACCTGAGATGATTTCTCGCCTGACCTGTCTGCCTGTCATGGGTATCCTGCCCCACATTGACAACCTAGAGGATATCTCGCAGTTAGCAAAGGCGGCTTCTAATTTGGATATTGAGCAAATATGGAATTAGCGATTATTCTGCCCTGTCTGAATGAAATTAGGCACGGATATATTGAGCATATTCTCGATAATTTGACGCGCCAAACAGGGGATCTGGAAATTGTGGCGGTAGTGAGTGAATGCCATGATGGGACGGATGCTCTGATTGCCAGCTATAGCGATCGCTTTCCCCATATCCGTTTGCTCAGATCTAATGCCACCAATCGCGCCCAAAGGTTTAATGAGGGCGTGATGCATAGTGATAGCAAATATGTTTTGCTGCATCATCCTGCCACACTTTTACCTGAAGGCAATATTCTCGAAATAGTGCGCCAGACCTTGGGAGAGAGTCATGGATGGGGAGCATTGCAACATAGCTTTGATCTCGATCATTGGTTATTGCGCTTTACATCTTGGTATTCCAACTATGTGAGGGTGCAACAAAAGGGAATTGTTTATTTTGATCATTGTCCATTTTTGCGGCGCGAGATCATAGAGCAGGCGGGATATGTGCCTGATCTGGATATTTTTGAAGATACGGTATTTAGCGATCGCCTTTGTCGTATTGCCAAGCCAGTTTTGGCAGATCGCAAGGTGATCACCTCCGCCAGACGCTTTCAACAACGGGGCATCTATCGTCATGCTATGCTCAATCAGTGGCTCAAGGTTTGTTATCACTTACATATCGATCCGCGATCGCTAAATCGCCTCTATGAACAAAAAGTGAGCATTAACGTCAACTATGAGCGCTAAATAGATTATTTGGTAGGAGTGTTTTAGAGTGCTTGGTTCTCATTTACAGCGTGGTGCAGATATATTATTTGCGACTTGGTTGGGCTTAATTTGTGCTGTCCCACCTTGCTATGTGCAGATGCATTTTCAAAACCCTGTGGAGGCCGCAGAGCTACAGACACAACCATCGCTATTGCCCATTACTTCCCGTGCCATTAATCCCCTTAGTCTCGACATTACCGATGATTTGTTAGAACGAGATCGCGCTAAGTTGCTCACCGCGATCGACCTTAGTATTCAATATATCCGCACCCCCACCGCCGCCAGACGCTATCCGATCGCGGGCATTAGTCGTGATTTGATGGAACGCAGTTTGATCAGATTTCGCCGATTAGTGCAGGTATCACGGACAGCTAAGGATTTGCAACAGGCTGTCAATCGTGAATTTGATGTGTATCAGTCCACTGGCAGAGATGGCAAAGGGACGGTGCTATTCACTGGCTACTATGAAGCCGTGTATGCCGCCAGCCTAACTCGTAATGCCGAATTTCAATATCCCCTATATCGCTTGCCACCTGATTTTGCCCAATGGAAATCGCCCCATCCCACCCGCGCCATGTTGGAAGGAAGCCAGAGGATGGCGGGTCTAGAAATTGCTTGGTTGCGCGATCGCTTTCAGGCTTTCTTAGTCCATGTGCAAGGTTCAGCTCGCTTGCAGCTTACGGACGGGAGGATGTTAACGGTGGGCTATGCTGGCAAAACCGATCAGCCCTATCGCTCCGTGGGGGCGGAGTTGGTACGAGATGGCAAAATGCGCCTTGAGGATGTGAATTTACCTGCCATGATTGATTACTTCCAGCGCAATCCACAGGATTTGGTCATGTATCTCAACCGCAATCCCAGTTTTGTCTTTTTCCGAGAAACCAATGGACAGGCGGCAACGGGTAGCATTGGTGTGCCTGTGACTGCTGAAAGATCGATCGCCACCGATAAAAGTATTTTCCCCTCTGGAGGCATTGCCCTCATCCGTACCGAGATTCCCTTTCTTAATCCGCAAACAGGACAGCTAGAGATGCGCCCCATTCAGCGCTTTGTCCTTGATCAAGATACAGGTGGCGCAATTCGTGGGGCAGGCAGGGTCGATATTTTTATGGGAACTGGCGGTTTGCCCAAGGCAAGGGCTGGTTTGATCAAGGGAGAAGGGGCGCTCTACTATCTGGTGTTGAAGAAGTAAATGGGTAATGCGATTACGGACATAGATCTAGAGGATTTTGATCAAGAAAATGCTCGTCAGATCCTAATTGAAGTTGATCAGGAGTTAACAACACCTGAACGGATCGATCGCTTTTTGGCTAGTCGTCTGCAAGATATATCGCGATCGCGCATCCAGCAACTCATTGATTTAGGTCATGTGTCCGTAAATGATGTGCCATGTAACAACAAAAAGAATCTAGTGAAATCTGGCGATCGCCTTTGTGTGATCACCCCTGAAGCGGTTCCCCTCGATCTGGTTCCACAGGATATTCCCCTTGATATTCTCTATGAAGATGCCTACCTGATTGTGATTAACAAACCTGCGGGGCTAGTGGTACATCCTGCGGCAGGTCATCGTGATGGAACCTTGGTAAATGCACTATTAGCCCATTGCAAGGAGCTATCGGGCATCAATGGCACTCAGCGTCCGGGGATCGTGCATCGCCTTGATAAAGATACCAGTGGGGTGATGGTGGTAGCCAAAAATGATCTCGCTCACCAGCACCTACAGGCACAAATTCAAGCTAAAACGGCACGGCGCGAATATCTGGGCATAGTGCGCGGTGTGCCTAAACAGGAATCAGGAACGATTGATCTAGCGATCGCCCGTCACCCTAGCGATCGCAAAAAGATGGCCGTCATCGCTGACGGTCGCCGTGCCGTCACCCATTGGCAAATCCAAGAACGTCTTGGCAACTACACCCTTGTTAAATTTGACCTCGAAACGGGGCGCACCCATCAAATTCGCGTCCATGCCGCCCATATGGGATGGGCGATCGCAGGTGATCCGATGTACGGCTCCCCTAATAAAGAAGTATCACAATATCTCACAGGTCAGGCTCTCCATGCATGGCGACTCACCTTTACCCATCCTCTCTCTGGTGAAACAATTACGAATACGGCTCCCCTTGCCGCAGGATTTACCAAATTCCTGACATTCCTACGTCGCCGCCTTTAAAAACTACTTTTAAAAACTAATTTCCACCAAAAAACCAACCCGACTATCATAAATTAATGGCGATCGCCGCCACTCGATTTTAGTACCGAGACGCATTTGCCTTGTAACCGCATAGCTTGTCGAGAGAACAGTTTTGCTCAGTTCCAGATTGCTGTAGGGTGAGGTAAACGTATGGCTCAGGCGCAAATCAGAACTGCGTGGCGATAAAATTAAAATACCTTGCAAACCCACATCTAAGCCCGATATCTGTGGACGTTCATATTGATTGAATTGCCGATAACCTGCAATGGGGGCAATATTCCAATAGGAACCCAAGGGCAACAGATAATAACGGATACCTGCTTGAACTTCACTTTCTCGACCACTAAATTCCGTTTGGAGATTAGCATTGAGGGTCAATGGTGAGCGTCCCACAAATACATCTTCAACCCCTACTTCTAAACCAAGGGAATGATTGCGAGAGGTCATACCAATCTGTAATTTTGGCTCAAAGCTAGGGGTATGGTAAATATCTTCTAGGAGATCGGGCGGATTATTTAACCAACGGCGTAATACAGGACTACTATTAATGATTTGACGATCTATTTCCAAATCCTCTGGCGATTTTTGCTCAGGTCTAGCATAGGCAATATCCGCTATAGCAGAAACACAGAGGCTAGAAACCATAGCGATCGCAAATTTTTGTAACATGGTTAGTAATTACCTGATTTTGGTATAGCCATAATGTAGCTTACTAATATATATGCTCAAATCCATTCATCAGATCGAAAATTTCGCCTTCTGGCAGCAGATTCAATGGGTACTTGATCCTGTAAGCTATATGCAATCAGCAGTACGCCAATATCCTGATATTTTTGCTGCCGATATTTTTAATTCTGGACAACCAGTGATTTTTGTCCACGAACCGAAGGCTATCCAAGAATTACTCACTAGCGATCGCAAGCAATTTAGTACCCCCGGTGAATTAAATGGCATTTTGAGTCCCTTAATCGGTGATTTTTCGGTCATTACTCTGAGTGGCGATCGCCACAAAAAACGCCGCCAAATGGTCATGCCCGCTTTTCATGGCGCAAGGATGCAAAACTACGGTCAACTGATCGCGGATCTAACGCTGAAGCGGTTTAGTCAAATTGCACCTCAACAAACATTTATCACAAGGGATGTGGTGCAAGAAATTTCTTTACAAATTATTTTGCAGGCAGTATTTGGTCTGTATGAAGGCGATCGCCTGACAAGATTGCAAAAACTGGTCACGGAAATGACCCACCAATTCAATACACCCCTCACCTCTGCCCTATTATTCTTTCCTGCTTTACGCTGGAATCTCGGTAAATCCAGCCCTTGGAATGTCTTTTTGGATAGGAAACGCCAAATTGATGAGATTATCTATGCGGAAATTCACGATCGTCGCGCCCATCTCGATCCAGAACGTACCGATATTTTGCATATGCTGCTCATGGCGATCGATGAAGAAGGCAACCATCTCAGCGATCTCGAACTGCGCGATGAACTCATGGCACTATTACTGGCAGGACATGAAACCACAGCCACAGCCATTTCTTGGGCATTATATCTAGTGCATCGACATCCAGAGGTCTATGAGCAGCTTCAACAGGAACTTACTCCCCATCGTGACACCAAGGACTGGATGGAAATCTATAAACTGCCCTATCTCACAGCCGTCTGTAACGAAACTTTACGACTCCATCCTGTGGCGATGCTGACCTTCCCTCGTTTTGCAGAAACTGCCACGCAACTTGGCGAATACCAAGTCAAGGCCGCCAATGTGATCTTAGGTTGCATCTATCTCTTACACCAACGTGAAGATCTCTATCCCGCACCTCAGCAATTTCGCCCCGAACGCTTCCTTGAAAAGCAATACTCACCCTATGAGTTTATGCCCTTTGGCGGCGGATCAAGACGTTGTATGGGAGAAGCCCTTGCTCAATTTGAACTACGCATCGTCCTTGCCACTATTCTCAATCATTTCCCATTGCAATTATTAGAAACAAAGCCAGTTATCCCCAAACGACGTGGAGTTACCCTAGCCCCTGCGGGAGGCATTAAAATGCAAAGGCAATAAAAGAATTTTAGATTTAGTATTAATTTAAAGAGGTATTTGCCATCTATGACATCATCTACAAACTATGCTAATGCTCTATCCCTGTCGTCAGGAACTTTGCGAAAGGTGCATCATATCGCTTTTAATGTCAATGATATGCAGACTTCTTGCGACTTTTATGGAAATATACTTGGTCTGCATCAGTTGGTGGGTGATGAGGTTCCTAGTACTCTCAAGGAATTAGTGGCTGCTGGCAAAGTTGCGAACTTTATTACGCCCGATGGAACTGTCATTGATCTATTTTGGGAACCTGACCTGACTCCGCCCGATCGCGATCCACAAAAACAGTTCACCCGTGCCAATCATCTCGCCTTTGATATTGCTCCTGAATTATTTGATCATGCTGTTGATGTCTTGCGATCGCACCAAGTTCAGATTGAAGGAGAGCCTGTAACTCGCCCAACGGGCAGGGGCATTTACTTCTATGACCCCGATGGATTCCTCCTTGAAATTCGTTGTGATCCGTAGGCTCCTAGCAATATTTCTGGCTTTTAAATAAGGCATATACCTAGCTAATTAAATAGACATAAAACTAATACGGCCGTCAGGTTGTCATGACCATTAGCGGTGTTGCCAAGACGCATTAAATTTTCTAGCCCTGTTTGCAAGTCCATGTCTTGATTGAGGATCGGCAACAAATGCGATCGCCAATTTTGTTCAATTAAATCGTGATCACTCAATCCATCCGAACAGATCAGAAACAAAGTGGAAGCTTTAATCTCTAAGAACTTCATCTCAGGATCGATGCTACTAACCTCATTAGGGCCTAAGGCTTGAGTGAGTTGATGAATATCAGGTCTAGCCCTCACCTCCTCCATTGACATTCCCAAATCCAAGAGTTGATTAAGAACTTCATGGTCTCTAGTCAACTGCTCTAATTTTGGTTCTACGCCTCCACTCGTAACTTGATAAATACGACTATCTCCCACATGGGCGATCGCCACTCGACGATTATGCACAATCATCATCGCTAGGGTTGTTCCCATCCGTTCCAAAGCAGATTTGTTATGGGCTTCATTCTGTTCATAGATTGCTTGATGGGCATTTAAAATAATTTCTTTTAACTTCTTCCTGCCAGGTAAAGTATCAATCCAAAAGGGCTTAAACTGGTCAACAATAGAATTTACCGCCATCTTACTGGCAACTTCTCCGCCCTCATGCCCTCCCATGCCATCACAAACTATAAACAGTCCTCGAAAGCTGCGATCGCGAATTTGACTCTTTCCATCAAGTTCCATAGTTTGGAAAATTGCAATAAAATCATCCTCATTGAGATCGCGTTGCTCCCCCACATCAGTCTTAGCGGCATAGATAATTTCTTGCAAATAACTAGGAGAATATTCTGGATATTCCATCAGTACTTGCGAAGTCACATTCCCGTCACTATTGCCATCACTATTGGACAAGGTTGAGATTGCTAAGTCATCAATATTTCCATCTATATTTAAAGGATCTAATTCCACAAATTCAGGAAATTCAGGTTCAACTTCATTTGAGAGTTTCTCCTCAAAAGGCGTAGAAGCATAATTAGCCAATGCAGAATCAACTAACATAGCTGGCTTTGCCGATTCTACATTTTCACCAACGGCTGACTGTTCAGACATTACAACTTCAGTTTTATCCACTGCCATTAGTTCAACCTTCGGCGAATTAGGAAAACCAACGATTGGCGAACCACAAAACTGACAAAATGAGTAATCAGCAGGATTTGAAGCTTGGCAATTTGTGCAAATATTCATGGATAAACTGAATTGAATGAAAATTGGGAGAACATTAATAATTCTTGAATACTAAGCAGTTAAACAGGATTGATCGACTAAACTGAAATCGGCAATACTCAAGGTCTAAGCAGTTATGATCGATTCTACCAAACTCAAGCCCGCCGAAGAGGTTGCTCTGGGTCGAGATTTTATGACCCTTTCGCAGCATGTTCTATCACAATTTGGTACATTTTCTGGCGAAGCCTTCGATCTTAGCGCCTTAATGGGCAGAATTGGACTCGCTGGCAAAACGATCGCTCGTCACCTCAGCCTAGCAGGACTCGCGGAAAATGTGTTGGGAGTCACTGGCGAAACCAATGTGCAGGGTGAAGCTGTAAAAAAAATGGATCACTACGCTAACCGCGTATTTTTGCGAGCCTTTGAGCAAAGCGGATTAGTCTGTCGCCTTGCTTCCGAAGAAATGGAAAAGCCCTATTACATTCCCGAAAACTGTCCCATCGGTAGATATACGCTGTTGTACGACCCGATCGATGGCTCTAGTAATATTGATGTCAATTTAGCGATCGGCTCGATATTTGCCATTCGTCAGCAAGAGGGCAATGATGAATCTGGCGAAGCACTAGATCTATTGCAATCTGGACACAAACAGGTTGGTGCAGGCTATATTCTCTACGGTACAAGTACTATGCTTGTCTATTCCCTTGGCAAAGGAGTCCATGCCTTTACCCTCGATCCTAGTATTGGTGAGTTTATTCTATTTCAAGAAAATATCACAGTGCCAGCCAAAGGTTCCATCTACAGTATTAATGAAGGGAACTTTTGGCAATGGGAAGAGCCAATGCGAGAATATATCCGTCATATCCATCGCCAAAAGGGAAATAGCGCTCGCTATTCGGGAGCTTTGGTGGCAGATATCCATCGCATCCTCTTTCAGGGTGGCATTTTCCTTTATCCAGGGGCGATCGGCCATCCTGAAGGGAAGTTGCGTTTGTTGTACGAGTCTGCTCCCTTAGCATTCCTGATGGAGCAGGCTGGGGGTAGAGCCAGTACAGGAGATATGGAAATCCTTGATGTGGTTCCCAATTATTTGCACATGCGTACTCCCTTAGTGATTGGCAGTGTGGAAAACGTTAGGGAGGCGGAATCTTTTTTAAAAAAAGGAGAGTAGTTTATCTATAGGAAGGCTTTGCCCAAACCCCACATTAGGATTCACCTTGATTTTGTCGCTTGCGTTCCGCCAAACGCATTAAAATTTCGGTATGAACTTCCTGCGTAATCGGATAAAAATAGGCAAGAACAAGACCAATAATCAAGGCGATCGTGGGTAGAGGGCCGATCGCGACACGAATGGCAAAGAGGGCTGATTCAGGCTGAATCGGTGCTGGTTGGCAGGCGACCTTTTCTTGAAACTTAGCCCATGCAAGTCCTTGACCAAGCATAAATAAGCCTGCGGCGAGTCCAAATTTTTGTAACAGCACCATAAAGGCATAGAAAATCCCTTCGCGGCGTTTACCTGTCTCTAGCTCATCGAGGTCAGTGACATCAGGAATCATCGACCAAGGGATTAAGTAAGCAGTAGATACGCCACAGCCAGCCATCACCGCTAGTATGTAAAGTAAGGTCACTTGTCCTGGTTGCAAAAAGAATAACCCTGCTTGAGCAATAATCCATAATCCACCGCCCATAAAGTACGTTGCTTTTTTGCCAAATCGTCTGCTGATGGCACTCCATACCGATAGCATCAAAAGAGCAGTACCTTGGACAGCGATCGTGACCAAAATAAAGTCATTTTCCTGCATTTGCATCCAATTCACCACAAAGTAAGGAATGATCGATGCGGTGATCTGCAACGACAGCCAAGAACTAAAGTAAATACCGATTACATAAAGAAAAGGACGGTTCCTAAAGACAATTTTGATTTGCTCAAAAATACTGATGCGATCGCTTGATTCTGGCTGGCTGGCTATTTGCATTTGCCGATGACTGGCGATCGCCCTGCGCTTGATCCCCCAAACACACCAGTAAGTAGCCACAACGGTAATCACCGCACAAATTGCACCTAACACAATATATTGCGTACCACCCGTATCACAACTATTCGCTTGAGGATTAGGATTTTTAAAAAAAGCAAAAATTACTTGCGCGATCAACAAAGACAGAATGCTACCACCAATCGAAAAACTAAACCGAAAACCATTTAAAGTTGTCCGTTCGTTATAGTCTTGAGTAATTTCAGGAGTGAGAGCCGTATAGGGCAGATTAACAGCCGTGTAGAAAGTATTAAACAGGACACCGATCGCCACATAATACCAAAACAGCACAGTCTTATCGGTACTCGGCACTAACCACTGGCCAAAGAATGAAAGTCCCAAAGGTAATGCACCGTATAACATCCAAGGTAATCGGCGACCGAGCTTAGAATGAGTGCGATCGCTCAGAATACCAACAATGGGATCATTCACCGCATCCCACACCTTACCAATTAACAACACCATCCCCGCAAGCGCTGGATCTAGTCCTGCCACATTAGTAAAGAAAAACAGCAGAAAAAAAGACAGCAAATTAGTAGTAATTGCCGTCCCTAGATCACCTGCTCCATAGGCAAGTTTCTCTAAAAAAGTTAACTTAGGAGCAGTCAGATCGTACTGTTGTAGATCATCGGAATTGGATGAATTACTCATAGTGAAGTCAACGACACTTACACATAATTTAAGACCGCTATAGCATAGCGCTGCTGCCCAATAAAATCCAGAAAAATAACAGAAAATCCTAAAAATCGCATCGCGACTTTCAGGATTTTCTGTCATCAAATAATTTGAATTTATTCAGGGAATCGCTGCGGAAATTGTGTCGCCTCAATATTAAGGCTAATCTTTTGACCGTCACGCTTTACTTCAACAGGAATGCGATCGCCCACCTTGCGAGCTTCAACCAGTTGAGTTACTTGCTCCGCCGACAAAACTTCTTGGTTGTCAAACTTAGTAATTACATCACCTCGCTTTAAGCCTGCCTTAGCCGCAGGTGCGTCTGTAACCACCCTCGTTACCAGTACACCCTTCTCCTCAGTAACTTGAATACCAAGATTAGGATCTTCATTGGCTTGCTGCTTGATACTGGGGTTAAGTGTAACCATTTGAATACCTACATAGGCGCGGCTAACTTTGCCATTTTCAATTAATTGCTTGGCAATGCGTTGGGCAGTTTCAATAGGAATGGAAAAGCCCAGACCTTGAGCGCCTTGAATAATGGCCGTATTCACACCGATAACTTCACCATTTTGGTTTAGTAGAGGGCCACCAGAGTTACCAGGATTAATCGCCGCATCGGTTTGAATAAAGCTAACTCGCTTATCAACCCCAATTTGACCACTATTACGTCCGATCGCACTGATAATACCTGAGGTAACGGTGTTATCTAAACCGAGGGGATTACCGATCGCGATCGCCCAGTCCCCAGGCTGTAAATTTTGAGAGCTACCAATACTAACCGTTGGCAAATTATCAGACTTGACCTGAATTACGGCAATATCAGTCAACTCATCACTACCCAACACCTTACCTTCTATTTGGCGGCCATCCTTGAGGATGACAGTTACCTTATCAGCACCACTCACCACATGGGCATTGGTAATAATATCGCCATCTTTATTGATGATAAAACCAGATCCAGTACCGCGTTCAACCCGTTCCTTGGGCATCCGCCGCAACTGATCACCAAAGAACTGGCGAAACATCGGATCTTCTAAAAAAACTTCAGGAATTTGCTGATTGTTGGCAACAGTGCGTGAAGCATTGATCCTGACCACCGCAGGCCCTGTGCGATTGACGGCATCAACCACATAGTTGTGAGGAGCAGCAATGGATTTCTCCCGATCAGCATTCTGGGCAATGACTGGAGATATTGAGGCGACTTGGGGCAGAGGGGTTACTGTCGTCATGCTCGGAGATCGCACCCCCGATACAACTGCCCAAGCGCCTAAAATAACCCCTAACAGTAGCATTGAGGCATAAATTAGAGGTTGCTTGTAACGAGATTTTCGGTTTGAGTCTCTCATAGCTATTACTGCAATTAAATGTTTAAATTCTACAAAAGATATCTCTAGATATCTATAAATATTGAGGTTATTCGTGAGACGGAAAACCGTCATTCATTCCTAATTTTATCAATTTTTCTGATCAAGCCTACATCTCATAGCATGAAAAATTGCAAAACTCCGCAAATTGCTTGATGGAAAAAACATTACAGATTTTTAAAATGAAGGATTTTTTAATTTGAAAAAGCAGAACTATTTTTAGATTTGGTCTAAGCTTATTTGCGGAATCTGGTTATTAACTCCAACAATCCAATGCTATGCTTGCAAGCATAATTTAGCGAGTCCAAATTTTGTGCTAGTTATTTGCTGCCCATCCTCCATCCAATCATCCACCCATCTAAGGTAACTAAATTTTGTAATGCTGCACCCCAATGCTACCCCTTACCTGATCGCCTTTGCAGTTTCCGCGATCGCAGTTTGGCTTCTCACACCGATAATTCGCTATTTTGGACTAAAAGCGGGTCTAGTCGATCGCCCTAATAGTCGCAAAATGCATATCACACCTGTAGTCAGGGTGGGTGGAGTTGCCATTTTTTTGGGAAGTGTTAGTGCTTTACTGTTGGTCTGGAGCGCTGGCTGGTTTGGCATCTTACCGCAAGCAAGGGAGTATGAAGTTTGGGGAGTAACCATCGGCGGTGCTGCCTTTTTTCTAATCGGCTTTGCCGATGACCTATTTAATTTGCCCCCTCTACCAAGGCTATTAGCCCAGTTAGCAGTTTCGGCGGCAGCTTGGCGAGTGGGGGTCAGAATTGATTTTATTTCTATTCCTTTTTTAGGCATTATTAAGTTTGGGTGGTTGAGCTTACCGATCACGATGATTTGGTTATCGGGAATGGCTAATGCGATCAATTGGATTGATGGCCTAGATGGTCTAGCGGCAGGAGTAACCACGATCGCGGCGGCAGTGATTTTAATTACGAGCCTTTTTATGAAACAACCTGCGGCAGCGCTGATTGCGGCAGCTTTGGCAGGGGGATGTTTAGGATTTTTACGCTATAACTTCAAGCCCAAGAGTTCTGCTGAGATCTTTATGGGCGATGGTGGGGCTTATTTCTTAGGGTTTACCCTTGCGGGGGTGAGTGTAATTGGTTTGGTCAAATCCGTAGCAACCGTTGCCCTAATTTTGCCCTATGTCATTTTGGCTGTGCCGATTGTGGATGCGACTGTGGTGATCTTGCAGCGTATTGGTAGGGGGGAGTCACCGATGGCGGCAGGTAATCAGCATTTACATCATCGCTTGGTCAAGGCTGGCGTTTCCAAACGATTAACGGTCTTATTTATCTATTCCCTCACCCTATGGGTGGGCAGTATTGCGATGGCAGTATCGGGTATGCCTGCGGGGGGAACCTATGCCGCCATCAGTACCTTACTAATGCTCTATGCCTGCTGGAAAGTATGGATGCGAATTAAGACTAAGACATTGCGATCGCCAAAGGAAAATCCTTAATAAAATCCTTAAAAATGCTCAGATTTACCAACAGGCTTTAGCGGTTAACGGATAAACTAGGTAAAACGTCTTCACTATTGCCAAGTTTAGCAACAATGACTTCATCATCGATCTCAGTTCGTGAACTGCCTCTATTCCCATTACCAGAATTGGTATTGTTTCCAGGCCAGTCATTACCTTTGCATATTTTCGAGTATCGCTATCGCATGATGATCAACACGGTCTTAGAAAGCGATCGCTGCTTCGGGGTACTAATGTGGGATTCCGAGACTGGCAAACCTGCAAATGTTGGTTGTGTTGCCCAAATAGTGCAATATCATCGCTTACCAGATGATCGCTTCAAGCTTTTGACTATGGGACAACAAAGATTTCGCGTCTTAGAATATATCCGTGAAACTCCCTATCGTGTCGGTCTAGTTGAGTGGATCGAAGATGAACCGAGCAGTGATGCGCCTTTTTTATTGGCAACGGAAGTCCGTGAATTACTCAATGATGTCATTCGGCTATCGCAAAAGCTGACTGATCAAGAAATTGAAATTCCGAAGATTCCAAGAAGTCCCATTGAGCTATCTTACTGGGTTGCCAGCAACTTCCAAGGAGCCAGCCTAGAGCAGCAGTCACTTTTAGAAACCTGTGATACAGCCGCAAGACTACGCCGCGAAGCGGAGATTCTCTCCTCCACACGCAGTCAACTAGCCGCACGCACAGTCCTCAAAGACACATTTAACTAAATGGGTAACATTCCAAAAATTAGGAGCAAATCACCGTGCATATCGGCGTACCCAAAGAGATTAAAGATCAAGAATATCGAGTGGGTCTTACTCCTGCGGCAGTGCTGACCCTGACTAAGCGATCGCACCAAGTCTATGTGCAGGCTGGGGCAGGTGATGGTTCAGGATTTAGCGATGCTGACTATGTGGCCGCAGGAGCCAAAATTGTGACAACGGCTCAGGAGGTCTATGCTCAGGAGATGGTGGTAAAGGTCAAGGAGCCTCTGCCACCAGAATATGCGCTACTACATCCAAACTTGATTTTATTTACCTATCTCCACCTTGCCGCCGATCGCCAGTTGACTGAAGCCCTAATCAAGTCTGGAGCCACCTGCATTGCCTATGAAACTGTGCAGCTAGATAATGGTCAGTTGCCTCTGCTAGTACCGATGAGTATGATTGCAGGGCGACTTTCAGTGCAGTTTGGCGCACATTATCTCACTAAGCAGCAGGGAGGTAGTGGGGTGCTGTTGGGCGGTATCCCAGGGGTGAGATCAGGACATGTGGTGGTTTTAGGCGGGGGTGTCGTGGGGACGGAGGCGGCTCGCATGGCGATCGGTCTAGGTGCTAGGGTGACAATCTTAGATGTCAACCTTCAGCGTCTTAGCGAGCTAGAAGACCTGTTTGGCTCTAGGGTGCAGACCCTTTGTAGCAATGCGAGTAATATTGCGGAGGCAGTCCAGACCGCCGATCTGGTAATTGGGGCTGTATTAGTTGCAGGCAAACGCGCCCCCACCCTCGTTAAACGGGAGCTAGTGCAACAAATGCGATCGCGATCGGTCATTGTCGATGTGGCAGTGGATCAGGGGGGATGTATTGAAACTGTACGCCCCACCTCCCACAGTCATCCAGTTTATGAAGAAGCGGGAGCGCTGCATTACGGTGTCCCTAATATGCCGGGGGCAGTGCCTTGGACAGCCACCCAAGCCCTAGTTAATGCCACCATGCCCTATGTCTGTGCGTTAGCTGATTTTGGTCTCGATGCCCTAGAGCGCGATCGTCATTTGGCAAAGGGGCTAAATATTCATCGCGGTAGGATCACCTATGCGGCGGTAGCTGAGACATTTCCCGACCTGAAATCTTAATTCTTACAATTCATCATGCACATCTTCAGTCGCCGTAATATTCGCTTGTTTATCCTAGTCGCAATGGTGACAGCCTTTGTGTTGGGCTTGGGTTGGTTTATTTTTTTGCGCCCACCCATCACTAGTCTGAACAAAACGGCACAGGTAGCGGGATCTTCCTTACTTAATATTACGGTGACTGAATTTGATACGGAGGGTAAGCTGCTCTGGGAAATTACTTCTAAGCAGGCAGACTATCGGGAAGATCGCAAGATTGCCGATGTTCAACAACTGCAAGGTAAGTTTTATCGCAATGGCGAGTTGCTGATGGAGGCGACTGGCGATCGCGGAACGATCAATCAAGTTTCGCGGCAGATTTCCATAGAAGGCAATATTCTGGCAACGGCTGTGCAAGAAAAAATCAATATGAAAGCGGAACAGATGATCTGGGACTCGGAAGCAGATCGCCTCCAAGCCACTGGTAATGTGGAAATCAAACGCACAGCCGACAACATCACAATGACAGGGAGACAAATGACGGCGCAACCCAGTGCTGATATCTATAGCTTGGAGAAAAATGTCATAGTTACCACTATCGATCCTCCCTTAGAGCTAAAAAGTGAAAAGATCACTTGGGAGGCAAAAAAAGGTCAAGTATCTTCTAAAGTGCCGCTATCGGTGATTCAGGTTAAGAATAAATTGCAAGTGCAAGCTAGTCAGGGCAGTTGGGATATTAATAAAAAACAGGTATCCTTAGTTGGTGAAATTAAGGCTAAAGATCCACAGCTTGATATCGATTTGCAGGCAACACAAGCTTCATGGAACTTAGAGAAAGGCTTAGTAACTCTGCCTGAACCTTTTACCGCCACCAGCAAAAGTCGAGGTGTGGAAATCAATGCTCAAAAGGGAGAGGCTCTTTTGAAAGAAGAAAGAATTATGCTAACGGGTCAGGTGGCAGCGAGTATTCAATCAACACAGGGCTTGGTACGGGCTGATATGGTGGAATGGGTAATTCCAGACAAGACAATTACGGCGAGTGGCAATATCAATTATCAACAACCTGAGCGTAATTTTAGCGTCCAAGGCGATCGCGCTGTGGCTAATCTTGAGCAACAGACGGTAACGGTTTCAGGAAGTGATGTTATTTCCACTCTAACTACAAACTAACGATTTAGCCAAAGGATAAAGGCAAATAGACCAACGGGTATGGTGATCGCGTACAGAGCGATCGCGCTGATCAAATCGGCGGACATTCCTTCTACTACAACCCATTGGGGAGCAATATATTTGATGAAGGCGGAGATCATCGCTGACAAGAGAAATAGTTGCAGAACTAAAAGAGTTGATTTCATTAACAGAACTAATAAATTGATGGAGGTAATTAAGTAAATTAGCATAGTGCGATGCTATTGATTGCTTGATTGCGATCGCCCTAGTCGCCGACAGCTTCACCGCCTACATGTTACGGGGCTTGTAACCCAAATCTTTTAGGGTGCGCTAATGGAATGTAACGCACCTTATCTAATGTGAGTTCGGGATAAGGAAGATGAAGAAAGAAGAGAAAATTGGTATTAGAATAAATTTATTTGGTACTTGGCAAATTGGCACTTAGCCAATCCATGACCCGATCGCCAATGGATATACCATCAAACAGATCAATCTCACGCGCACCCGTTGGACTAGTGACATTCACCTCCGTCAGGTAGCCGCCAATTACATCAATCCCCACAAACACCAAACCATCACGCCTCAGAGTTGGCGCAAGATAGGAGCAAATCTCTCTTTCGCGATCGGTAATATCCACCTTTGCCGCACTGCCTCCCGCCGCCATATTGCCACGAAATTCGCCAGATTTGGGAATGCGATTGACTGCACCAATAGGCTCACCATCGAGCAGAATAATCCGTTTATCGCCTTCTTGGGCAGCAGGTAAATACTCCTGTACCATCACAGGTGTTTTGCCGATATTAGTACTAATTTCGATCAGAGAATTAATATTGCGATCGCCAGTCTCTAGAAACAAAATCCCTTCACCTCCTTTGCCACCGAGGGGCTTCATTACGGCTTTCCCTTGATCTGCCACAAACTCATGAATTACATTCTTATTAGCTGAAACAATGGTTTTGGGAATTGCCTTGGTAAATTGCAAAGCGTACATCTTCTCATTAGCTGCTCGGATACCCTGCGGAGCATTGAGAACTCTGGTTTTATTGGGATTGACGTAATCGAGAATATAGGTAGCATAAAGATAATCAATCGTCACGGGAGGATCGGGACGCATCCACACAAAATCCATAGTTTCTAAGGATGCAAACTCACCCTCTGTCACCTCATACCAAGGATTGGGAACTTGCCATTTGCCCTCTACTGAAGAAATGGCATAAATTTGCACAGGTTGCAAAAATGCCCATGCTTGACCATCTTTAATACTGAGGGTCTGCATTTGCGTGATGAATACTTGATGTCCTTGGCGGCAAGCCGCTTCCATTAGTGCCACACTGGTATCATGGGCTGGATTGAGGTTAGCGATCGGATCGATAATAAATGCTAGTTTCATAATATTTTTTGATGAAGGCGCTCAAGTTAATTAAAGCCTAAAAATGGAGGTTGTCTCGTTTGCTAGACAAGATGTCAAGTCTAAGAACGGTTAACTCTAGCTAAAATTAGCTAATCCATTCATAGAATTGGGATAGCTGTGTCTAGCAACCATGAAAATTTGCCGACATCCATCGTAATATAGAGGGCGATCGCCATGATTAGCAGGAAGCTAGAGCCAATCATTAAACCGTAGTCGACCTTGGTAAGTACGGATTCATGCAGATAGGTACGTTGCGAACTGCCTGAGAATCCCTTAGATTGCAAAACGATTTCCAATTTTTGTGATTTAGCCAAAGAATTTAAGATTAGGGGAATAGCAACTCTGGCATAGACTTGAGCCTTTTTGAGTAGTCCCATTTTTTCAAAATTCAAGCCCCTTAATCGCTGTGATTCGATAATCAAATTTACTTCTTCTAAGAGTAAGGGGACAAATCGCAGGGTTGACGAAAAGATGAAAACTACTTTGTAAGGAATCTTGGCGCGTACCATGCCCACCGTCATGGCATTAACATCGGTGGTAAATATGGCTAAGGGAATTACTAAGATCATGGTTAAGGTTTTGCAAACAATGTTGAGACCATAGAGGACTCCTTCAAGGCTCATGGTTGCGCCACCAATCCACCACCAAGCGCTAGGAAAACTAAATAGAGGAGTCAGATTTGGCTTGTTAATTAATAGTTTGACCTGCTCTATATTAAAGAAGCCCATACTAATCACTAGAAAAAGATAAAAGGGAATCATCACCTTTAATAGATTTCCTAAATAATTGAGCCGCACTCCTGCCCAGAGACAGGCGATCGCGACACTCACTAACAGGGCGAAATTGGCAATGGGGCTTTCCCAAAGGAAGGCGATCGCTGTAATCGCGATGACCATCACTAATTTTGAGCGGAAATCGAGACTAGTAAATAGAGAGTCGCGGTTGACGGTTTGTAATTTCATCTATTCGTACTTAATTATGCAATGCCAAAAGCTTTATTGGTGGAGGTTCGTCAGGATATATCGCTCACGATTCAATATTATTCTCAGAAAATCGAATGTGATCGCAACTCAAAAATATTTAGTTATCACCTTTAGGTTCTCGATCTTTGATAGCTATCAAGATTTTTTTATCAAGCTCTTGGTAAAAATCTTGATCTATCATAGCAAGTTGTTTAGATAAATCATCAATGATTTGGATTTCGCGCTGAATTTGAATTGTTTGGACATTATTCCATTCGAGACGCATCAAGTCTTGAGCAATTTGAAATCCAAACAAAGACGGAGCCTCAATCTTGCCTAATTCAAGAGTTATTACATTTAGATACACATTTTCTATCAGCCATTTCTTATAAGAGCCTTGGTCTGGCTGTAGCCATTTGTGAGGTTGACGGAATACACTAGAAATTAAATCATAAATGGTCGATCCATCCGTCCAAGACCAGCTTTCCATAATCGATCTATTTTGCCAAAGTTGGACAATCCTAAATAATTCTTTTTCGACATTTCCCTGAACTAGAATGTCATTTTGACCGACAACAAAGTAGTATCTATCTTGACTGTAGTTATTCTCATATCGATAGACTTCAATATTCTCATTTGCAATTAGAGCGATGAGAGCGAACCGTACAATAGTGACAGCTTTTTTCATCGAAATCCGTAAGTCTGTCTGAAACTTAGTATCAAAATTGCTAGATATTGCAGCAATTCCAAGGACACTAGGAGGTAAAGAAAAATCTTGGTTTAATTTAAAATGTATAGGTAATGCTTTTCCTCTACTACTCCATTTGTAACTCACATCTATACCAATAAAACGTGATATTTCTAACCTTACCCCTGTTTCAGGGTTGTATAGCCTTACTTCTTCTGTAAGTATCACTGCTATTACAACAATAACTACCAAAAGCCCTAGACTAGTTGACCAAATTGATATCCATGGCAAGGTATTCCAAACACTCAGTAAGTAAAAGTTTAGACTAATAACACCTAACAATATCAATAGGCTCAAAACATAATTTTCAGGGTTTAGTTCTCTGAAACTAAATACTTTTTTGACTTTATCTAGCCTAATAAAAGGGCAATGTCCTAGTTCTCTTGAGGAGCATTTAAAAATTGCTTTTCCTTTGCTACCGCAATGATTACAACTAATCGAATGAGTCATAACTGTTTGGTAGTAAGTTATTTTGTTTGTATAGCATTACTTCTCTAGCGCTTATTTTACAGGCATTCTGAAGTAATCGTCAATATAAATAGCTGCTTGATTTGAGGGAATAGGTGATCGGGTTTTATGGGTGGTAAGGGGGCGATCGCTGAAAGGGGTTTAGAGTGGTTGAGATATTGCCATAGCGCCCCACAATTTGATTTAAGCCTTGGAGTTTCAATCCCTGAAAGGGGTTTAGAGTGGTTGAGATTGATGCTGTGCTGGATGTGCAAAACGTCAAGTATGTTTCAATCCCTGAAAGGGGTTTAGAGTGGTTGAGATTTGCAAAGCATCTCAAGTATTGAATACTGGGCAAGGTTTCAATCCCTGAAAGGGGTTTAGAGTGGTTGAGATCCTCTATATCTCCAAACCTATTGATTGCGTCCCCAGTTTCAATCCCTGAAAGGGGTTTAGAGTGGTTGAGATGTTGGCAGTGGCTCTATCAAAGTGCCTGCGGGTAAGTTTCAATCCCTGAAAGGGGTTTAGAGTGGTTGAGATCAAAGCGGGGGGGCTTAAAGCCTTAAATGGTCAGTTTCAATCCCTGAAAGGGGTTTAGAGTGGTTGAGATATGCCTAGCTTGTGAGCAAGTGATACACGATTGTGTTTCAATCCCTGAAAGGGGTTTAGAGTGGTTGAGATCTGCGGCTTTCTTCTTCAGGGGTATTTGCGCCCTTGGTGTTTCAATCCCTGAAAGGGGTTTAGAGTGGTTGAGATATCCAAAGTGGTATTAGTCGCTTCATCAATCAAGTGGTTTCAATCCCTGAAAGGGGTTTAGAGTGGTTGAGATCTCCGAGCCAAGCTCCTGAATCCGCCGCTTCGTGTTTCAATCCCTGAAAGGGGTTTAGAGTGGTTGAGATTAAGCAAGATCGTTGCAGATACCAAAAAGTTATCCGTTTCAATCCCTGAAAGGGGTTTAGAGTGGTTGAGATTCCAGAATCAAAACGTTGACAGCTTGAGTATTTGGCTTGTTTCAATCCCTGAAAGGGGTTTAGAGTGGTTGAGATAGAGAATCGAAAGTACCACAAACTGATGCAGAATGTTTCAATCCCTGAAAGGGGTTTAGAGTGGTTGAGATTGTCTGCCTAGAACCTCCTCATCATCAAGCTCAGGAGTTTCAATCCCTGAAAGGGGTTTAGAGTGGTTGAGATTGTCTGCCTAGAACCTCCTCATCATCAAGCTCAGGAGTTTCAATCCCTGAAAGGGGTTTAGAGTGGTTGAGATAGAGCAGTACCGCACATTCAAACTATTTGAGGACGAGTTTCAATCCCTGAAAGGGGTTTAGAGTGGTTGAGATTGCAAAGTAAGTGCAAAGTGATTTAAAATGCTTGAGTTTCAATCCCTGAAAGGGGTTTAGAGTGGTTGAGATATATCTGGATCGCCCATACCATCAAAAATCTGAAACGTTTCAATCCCTGAAAGGGGTTTAGAGTGGTTGAGATATTGGTTTAGAATCCCATATCTTAATTAGAAGTTCTGTTTCAATCCCTGAAAGGGGTTTAGAGTGGTTGAGATCACGACAATTGATTATAAATTTGCTGTTATCTGCAAAGTTTCAATCCCTGAAAGGGGTTTAGAGTGGTTGAGATGCAATCGATCCGAATTGGACTGGTAGCACGATGAGTTTCAATCCCTGAAAGGGGTTTAGAGTGGTTGAGATCCATAAACGGGGGCGGTACTTTCGCACCTTAAAAAGTTTCAATCCCTGAAAGGGGTTTAGAGTGGTTGAGATCAAGAAGAGCTATCCCTAAAATCTCAAGGCATCGTGTTTCAATCCCTGAAAGGGGTTTAGAGTGGTTGAGATTTGGCTAAGGGCTAGGGCTGAATCGAATAAGCAACGGTTTCAATCCCTGAAAGGGGTTTAGAGTGGTTGAGATCATGAATATAAGCTCTAAGGATTTTAACACTTATGTTTCAATCCCTGAAAGGGGTTTAGAGTGGTTGAGATGCAACAGCAAGCCTATCGGAAGCGGAGGGATGGCGGTTTCAATCCCTGAAAGGGGTTTAGAGTGGTTGAGATGCTTATCCTACGCATAGGTGGATATTTGTCACATTGTTTCAATCCCTGAAAGGGGTTTAGAGTGGTTGAGATTTTCGGCGATGCCTGAGATTAAACAGGCTTATCCGTTTCAATCCCTGAAAGGGGTTTAGAGTGGTTGAGATCGGAAACCTTAACTCAGATCTTGCACCATTCCTGAAAGAGTTAAGTAGGAATGGGTTTGAGGATAATTTCAAAGCCATAACGCGCAGCAATATCGGCATTAGCTCGGATGAAGTTGAGAAGTTTTAACCAAAGAACAGAAGGGAA